>DDFO01000002.1:0-239 GCA_002337215.1 Phycisphaerales bacterium UBA1926
CCACGGAGCTTGTTGATGACGAGCGTGCTGAGTGCCTCGCCCGTGATGTCCTCGGCGATGATGAGCAGCGGCTTCTTGGCCTTCATCACCTTCTCGAGCAGGGGGACGAGGGTCTTGACGCCCTCGATCTTGTCCTCGTGGATGAGCACCAGGCACTTGTCGAGCTCGACGGTCATCTCGTCCGCGTCGGTCACGAAGTTCGCCGACAGGTAGCCCCGGTCGAACTGCATGCCCTCGAC
>DDFO01000002.1:361-4085 GCA_002337215.1 Phycisphaerales bacterium UBA1926
ACGCGTCGGCCATGATCTTGCCGACCTCGGGGTCGTTGTTGGCGCTGATGGTCGCGACGTTCTGGACGTCCTTCTTGCCGCTGATCGGGGTCGCCAGGTCGTCGATCGCCTTGCACGCCGCCTCGACGCCCTGCTTCATGCCCCGGACCAGCCCGTTCGCGTCGACGCCCGCCGCGATGTAGCGGAGGCCCTCGCGGAACAGCGCCTCGGCGAGCACCGTGCTGGTGGTCGTGCCGTCGCCCGCGTCGTCGCTGGTCTTGCTCGCGGCTTCCTTCACGAGCATCGCGCCCATGTTCTCCGCCTTGTTGCCGAGCTCGATCTCCTCGGCGACCGTCACCCCGTCCTTGGTGACTGTCGGGCCGCCCCAGGACTTGTCGATCACCGCGTTCCGGCCGCGCGGGCCGAGGGTCGCCTTCACGGCGTTGGCGAGCTTCTCAACCCCCGCGAGCAGGTGCTGACGGGCCTCGAGGTCGAAGGCGAGTTCTTTGCTGGCCATGGATGCTCCTATTTCTCTCTGGTTGTCTGGCAATCAGACTGTGTGCGTTCGTCAGGTCTGCGGCAGCCCGGGCTCTCGCCCAGACCGCCGAGTCTGGTGGGATGTCGTACGGCGATCCGGCACCGAGACCGATCGCGTCTGAGTATCTGTACAACCCGCGTGCCAGCAATTCGGGACGCCACGGCCCCGTGCGCCGCCGTTCGCCCGCCGATTGCCGGCGTTCCATGCCACGAAACGCCCGGCCCTAGCACCCGATCCGTGCGCACGGGGCCGCCCGGTCTGCCAAGTTGACAGCCGTCCGCCGGGCGCGCACGCCCGATGCCGTCCAGATCGCGTCGCGCTTGCCATGCAACCCGCATCGAACCGCCCTAGCATGACCCTCAGCAGCGGATCCGACCCGCGGAGACACCGATCATGCCCGTGCTTGTCATGCCCGTCCTCGCCGAGAGCAGCCAGGTCACCGATCTCGGCTCCTACCTCCCCGTCCTCATCATCGTCCTCGCGGCGATCGGGTTCGGCGTGGGCAACATGTTCGCGACCTTCATCATCGGCCCCCGCCGGCAGGGCGCCCGCAAGGCCACCGCCTACGAATCGGGCATGAACCCCGTGGGCACCGCCCGCAAGCGGTTCAATGTCCGCTTCTACCTCATCGCGATGGTCTTCCTCGTCTTCGATGTCGAGGTCGTCTTCCTCTACCCCTGGGCGACCACCTTCGGCAACCTCGACGCAGGATCGCCCCAGGCCGGCCTCTGGCTCGCCCGCATCCTTTTCTTCCTGCTCACCACCGTGGTCGCCTACCTCTACGGCTACCGCAAGGGTGTCTTCAAGTTCGACTGATCCCCCGATCAGGCAACGGTCAAACACCCGATAACCACCGCCGCCCGCCGTCCGGGAAGCCGATGCCGCGCGCGTTCTCGGCTCCCGGCTGCCCCTCCAAACCCTCTCCAACGCCGAACCTGCGCAAGATTCACCCGGATTCGACCCCGATGCCCGGGAGTCGGTTGCCCGCGGTCGATACCTCCGGGGTCCGCACCGCCGTCGACCCACGCCGACACCGGAGACGAGAGATGACTTCTACAGATGCCAGCCGAGCCAATCTGCGCCGCACGATCGATGAGGGGCTTGTGTCGACCGTGTTCCAGCCGATCGCAGGCCTCCAGCAGGCCGGGTTTATCGCGTACGAGGCGCTCACCCGACCCGGTCCTGAGTCGGGTTTCGACTCAGCCGATCAGCTCTTCGATGCCGCCGAAGAGCACGACCTGATCTGGGATCTCGAACGCGTCACCCGCCGCGCGGCGCTCAACGCAGCCGCAGACTGGCCCGCGGGCGTCCAACTCTTTCTCAACGCCACCCCGGAGGTCATCGCCGACGAGCGGTTCGCCGAGACGATCCTTGCCGAGATCGCCGAGATCGACGGCCTGACACCCAGCCGGATTGTGCTCGAGGTCACCGAGCGATCCGAAAACAGGCACGTCGGAGGCCTCCAGAGGCAGACGGCGCTCCTCCAGCGGCACGGCTTCAAAGTCGCGATCGACGACGTCGGCGCGGGAACCAGCGGGCTCAACCGCATCATGTTGCTCCGCCCGCAATGGCTCAAGCTCGATCGGGCGCTCATCACCAACATCGATCAGGATCCGGTCCGCACCAATCTCATCCGATTCCTGACCCACTTCGGGCGTCTCTCGGGCGTCTCGATCATCGCCGAGGGGATCGAACGCGTCGAGGAACTCGAGCGTGTCGTCCACCTCGGCGTCGACGCTGTTCAGGGGTACCTTCTCGGCAGGCCGGGTACCGCCGACCGGGAGCTCGACCCGGCGATCGCCGACGTCATCGCCTCGAGCGGCACCAACAACGACTGCCCGGTCTTCCACCGCGACCGCTCCGACACCGTCTCGGCGCTCGTGCAGCCCGTGCTGAGGGTCGAGACCTGTACCCGAGCGGGCGGTGTCGCCGAACAACTCGCCGAGCAGCCCAGGCTCCCCGGCGCGGGGGTGCAGGACGAGTCGGGCGTGCTGCACTGGTGCGACCGCGACGCGGTCTTGTCGCAGAACCCCGACACCACGATGGGTGCGATCTCGACCCCCTTCGGGCGCACGCTCGACGCGTCGCTGCGCATCGACGCGGCGCTCGAGCAACTCGCGATGATCCCGATCGGAGAGGGCGAGGCGGGGTTCGACGCCCCGATCATGGTCTGCCAGGGCCAGTCGTGCGCCGGCGTTGTGCGCGTCCGTGACCTGCTCCGGGCCGGGGCCGAGCTCTGCCGGGTCGCGCGCCGGCGATCCGCCACGCTCACAGGTCTCCCGGGCCGGGTCCGCTGCGAGCAGCAACTCCAAAGGGCCTTCCGCGAGGACATCCGCCGCGAGGTTGTTTTCATCGATATCCGCAACCTCGGCGAGTACAACGCGGTCTTTGGCTTCGAGCTCGGTGACCAATTGATCACCATACTCGTCGAGGCGATCGAGGAGACTGTGCGTGAACTGGTCGGTCTCGATTCCGACGCGGTCTTCCTGGGCCATCTGGGCGACGACCGGCTCATGCTCGTCGCCGACCCGAGCCTCGCCCGACAGATTGCGCACCCGACGATCCAGCGTTTCGAGTCGCGCGTCGTCGCAACGGGGATCAGTCCCCAGGTCGCGATCGCCGGGGTGGGCGACGCGCCCGCCGTTGCCGGGGTCTCGCTGCGGTACCTGATCGTCCCGAAGATCAAGTCTGTCTTCACGACCCCCCAGGAGGTCATGCGGACCGAGCCCGTGCTCCGCGCGATGGCCGACGAGCAGGCCGCGATCGACCCATCACGCACGGGGTACATCGTTGAAGCACCGATCGACGGTGCCGGCGAGTCGTACATGATCGCCGCCTGAGCGGGCCGGTGATGTCGATCCAGATGCGATCCCTGCGGATACGACGAATACCCGGCTACGCTCCGGGGTGACTTCCGACCCGTCCGAGATCCCGCGTCGCCTCGTCGCCCTTGCCTTCGGCGTCGGAGCCCTCGCGCTGCTCGTGCTCGCGATGCTGCTCGCCCCCTCCGAGGAAGGGCACGGCACGCACACTCGCATGGGCCTCCCCGCGTGCGGCTGGGTCGTCGCGTTCGATACGCCCTGCCCCACCTGCGGAATGACAACGTCCTACGCCCACGCCGTGCGGGGCGATCTGGTGACCGCTGCGAAAACCCAGCCTATGGGCACGCTGCTCGCGATCCTCACCGCCGCGACCGCGGTGGGGGGG
>DDFO01000002.1:4201-14392 GCA_002337215.1 Phycisphaerales bacterium UBA1926
CCGCCTGGGTCTACAAGATCATCACCTGGACCTGAACCCCGCGGCCGATCGCGGGTACACTCCGCGGAACGCGCCGCGGCGGAACCGCCCCCGCAACGTCCCTCCGATCCCCCGCGGAGGGCGGCGTGCCGGGCCCCGGGAACGACCGGGCCTCACGGAGACACCGAATGCCCGCTCGATCGACCCGCCGAGAGTCCGTTCTGATCAGCCGCGCCGTCCGCATGTTCTCGCTGCTTGCCGCGGGGGTCGCGATGCTGCTCGTGGTCCCGGGATGCCAGGTCGTCGGCATCATCGGCGCGATGGCCCAGAGCGCCGAGGAGATGGGCTCGACGACCTATCCCGCCGAGTACGAGGGCCTCGACGACCATTCGTACGCAGTCATCATCAGCGCCGACCGGGTTATTGAATCCGACAACCCCGGCATCACCGCCCGGCTCACCCAGATCATCGACCGTGACCTCCGGGCGTACACACGTGCGACGGCCCACATCCCCGCGGGCCGGCTGCTCAGCAAGCTCTACGCCGACCCCTCGTGGCAGGCTCTCCCGCGGGGCGAGCTCGCCGAGAAGTTGGGCGTCGAGCGGCTCGTCGTCGTCGAGATCGTCGAGTACCGGCTGCACGAGCCTGGCAACCGGTACACCTGGAACGGGGTTGCGTCCGGCGTCGTCGAGGTCTACGAGTCCGAGTCGGGCCTCCCCGACGACCCCATGTTCGAGCGCACGATCGCGGTCACCTTCCCGGACCGCACGGGCCTGCTCGAAGAAGAAGTCCCCGAAGAGGTCATCACCAGCGAGCTCAGCCGCCGGTTCGGCGAACGCATCGCCTGGCTGTTCTACGAGCACGAAGAAGCGAACGCGATCACATATTGATCAATACCCGGACGGCGCAGGTGTTCAGAAACACGAGCGCCCGAGAAAGACCCATTCATGCGCACACGAACGATCGCCGCCCACGTGCTCTTCCTCGCGACGGCTTCGACGCTGATGCTCTCGGCGCCCGGCTGCAACATCGTCGGCCCGATCGCGATGGTCGCCCAGGGACCGGGCGAGGTCGAGAAAGTCTTCGAACTCGACAAGAGCAAGAAGACGGTCGTGTTCGTCGACGACCCCGCGAACAAGATCGCTCAGCGCCGCACACGATCCCAGATCGGCGAAGCCGCCCAGGACGCGCTCATGCGCCGCAAGAAGGTGCTCGAAGCGAACATGATCGACACGCGGTCGGCGATGTCGGTCGCCGCGAACGGGGACGACACGCTGTCGATCACCGAGATCGGTGAGGCCGTCGGCGCGGAGATCATCGTCTACGCGCTGGTGACCCAGTTCGAGCTCTCGGGGGACGGCGTGGCGCTCGACCCGTATTCCGAGGTCGAGGTCAAGGTCTTCGACGTGACGACGCACTCGCGGCTCTTCCCCCCGGCGGGCGAGCCGGGATACCGCTCGCGGTTCGGGGGCCAGCGCCGCTCGGGCAACAGCTTCATGCCCACGGGCCGGACGGATCTGCTTCGTGCACAATCCGAGCTCGCGCGCATCACGGGCGAGGGCCTGAGCCAGCTCTTCTACGACGTCGAGGTGCCCCAGAGCCTGCGCCGGCAGCAGTGAGCGAGGGGGCACGCCGATGACGAACACCACCCCGACCGTGCTGCACGCGATCGACGCCCGTTTTGCGGGTGAATCGGCGGCGTTCGCACCGAGCGCGCACGATCCCGTGCTCGTGCTGGGGCACGCACGCGACGCCCGGGCCATCTCCCAGCTTCTGGGCCGACCCGTTCAGAACGCGCCCCGTCCCGCGAGCGGGCGGGCCCGGTCCCGGATCGCCGAAGGTGCACGCGTCGCGACGGGCGCGACGACCATCACCTGGCACTGCCAGGGATCGGGTAATCCGGGATCCGGCAGTCGGGGATCAGTGAGCGCGGGATCGGACCGTGTGCGCATCGACGCGGGCCGCCTGCCGTCCCGCGATTCCGCCCGGCGTGCGCTCGGGCTGGGATCGGAACTCGTGCTCGCCCCGCTGGCGGACCGTCCGGCGTCCGTGGATGCGCGCACGCTGCTGTTCATCACGGGCGTGATCGAGATCATCGGTGAGCGAATCGCCGTCGCCCTTCCGGCGGCCGCCCGTCGGCTCGACGAGGCGATGACCTACCACCGGGCGGCCGGGCTGGTCTCGCCGTGCCGGATCGTGGACGACGCCTGGTTGTGCGCGATCCCCGCGGCGGACGTGCTGATCGCCCCGGTCGATGCGGAGGACGATCCCGCTTCGTCGTCGCTGCGGGCGCTCGCCGAGGATCTCGGGATCCCCGTCGCGACGACCGCGGCGTGGCACCTCGACGCGGACGCGGCGACGAACTCGCTGCCCGCGGAGATCCGGGCGACGGTCACGCCAGTTCTGGAGCGGGCCCGCCTCGCGCGCTCGGGCGGGGCCCCCGTTCCGGCTACCGTTCCGGCATGACCGACTCATCACCCGGCGACCAATCGGCGAGTACCAGGACCGGCGTCCTGTTTCTGTGTCTCGGCAACATCTGCCGCTCCCCGCTCGCGGAGGGGATCTTCATCCATCACGCGACGCGGCGGGGCGTGATCGAACGGTTCCGTGTGGACTCGGCGGGCACGGGCGGGTGGCACGCTGGAAGCCGACCCGACCCACGATCGGTCGCGGTCGCCGAGAAGCACGGGGTCCATCTGCCCGGGAGGGCCCGCCAACTCGACGGCCTTGTGGATGGAGCCGGCGATGGGGCCGGCAACGGAACAGGATTCGACCTTGTCCTCGCGATGGACACGCAGAACAAGATGGATGCGATCGAGATGGGCGTGCCGGAGAGCCGGGTGCGGCTCATGCGGAGTTTCGACCCGACCGCGGCGCCCGACGCGGAGGTGCCGGACCCGTACTACGGCGGCGATCGCGGCTTCGACGACGTGTACGACATGCTCGTACGTGCGTGCGAAGGGCTGCTGGATCACCTGCTCGCGGACGGAACCCGAGACGGCTGACTCTCGTCGTCTCTGGCTGTGCGTCGGAGATCGTCGGTCTCGGCCCCGACGCCGACGGGGGGCGTTCCCCGCCGCTACGCTTCGTCCATGTCGGCAAACACCCGGACGCTTTCGCTGCCCGTCCTTCAACCGCGGGCCGTTGCGCCGACCCTCCCTGCCGATGAGGACACCCCCAAAGAAAAGTGCGGCGTCGTCGGCGTGTGGAACCACCGAGACGCGGTCCACAAGGTCTACATGGGGCTCTACGCCCAGCAGCACCGGGGACAGGAATCGGCCGGCATCGCGGTCGCCGACGGCGACGCGATCCACGGGCACAACGGCATGGGCCTGGTGAGCGACGTCTTCGGCGCGCGCGACCTCGCGGACCTGGGCAGCTATCTCGCCCGCGTCGGCGAGGAGCGACCCGACGAGCAGCCGGCGGTCGGCGGCGCGATCGGTCATAACCGCTACAGCACGGCGGGGGGGTCGCTGTCGTGCAACGTGCAGCCGCTCATCGAGTCGTTCCTTGGGCACGACGACAGCCGGCAGGTGGCGGTGGCGCACAACGGGAACCTGATCAACGCGAACGCGCTGCGGCGTCGGTTCGCCGAGGCGGGGCATCTTTTCCACACCACGAGCGATACAGAGGTGATGATCCACCTGCTCGCCGAGCCCGCGCAGCGCGATACGCCCGATCCGCTCGCGGCGACGCTCCGCAGGCTGCAGGGCGCGTTCAGCGTGCTGTTTCTTTACCCCGACAGGATCGAGGCCGCGCGGGATCCGTGGGGCTGGCGCCCGCTCGTGCTGGGTCGGCTCCCCAACGGGTGCGACTGTGTCGCGAGCGAGACGGTGGCGCTCGATGTCATGGGGGCCGAGTTTGTGCGCGAGGTCGAGCCGGGCGAGATCGTCACGCTCGACCACCACGGCGTCACGAGCCGGCGCTTTGCGCCCGAATCTCCACGCCTCGCCCGGTGCGTGTTCGAGCACGTGTACTTCGCGAGCCCCGCGTCGAACGTGTTCGGGCAGAACGTGCTCGTGAGCCGGGAACTCTTCGGCGAGGCGCTCGCCGCCGAGTCGCCCGCTGACGCGGATCTCGTGATGCCCATGCCTGACTCGGGGCGGTCGGCCGCGAACGGGTACGCCCGCGCGAGCGGTCTGCCCTACCGCGAAGGGATCGTCCCCAACCGGTACGTGGGGCGGACGTTTATCAAGCCCACGCAGGGCGAGCGGCGCGACGCCGTGCGTCTGAAACTCAATGTCGTCAGCGAGATCGTGGACGGGCAGCGGGTCGTCGTCGTCGATGACTCGATCGTCCGCGGGACGACCACGCGGGAGAAGATGAGCCAGCTCCGCGAGGCGGGCGCGAGCGAGATCCACCTGCGGATCTCGTGCCCACCGATCCGCCACCCGTGTTACTTCGGGGTCGATTTCGCGACCCGCGACCAGCTCATCGCCCACAACCGCGAGATCGAGCAGATCCGCGAGTTCCTGGGCGTCGACTCGCTGGCGTTCCTGAGCTTGGGCGGCATGCTCGGGGCGATGAACCACCCCGCGGAGTCGTACTGCACCGCCTGTTTCAGCGGCGACTACCGCATCGACATCGAGCACCCGGTGACGGAGCGCGTGGTCGAGCGGTCGCAGATGACGTTCTGAGTTGGTGTCGCTGATGTGACGAACGCCGATGATCTTGACGCGCGACTCTCGTGGGCATCCCGTACTCGACACGCGACCACGCCGCGGATAGACGGGCCCGGATCCGACATCTAGATCGCCTTGCGCGAGAACGACACCTTCACGCCCGACTCGTCGGTCGGCAGCAACTCGAGGTCGATCGTGTAGAGGCCGTCGGATTCGTAGCGGCAGTCCGCGACCCGGGCCAGCAGCATCAGCGGCTTGTTGTCCAGGCGGTGCACCGCGACGATCACCCGGCGGTCGGTGTAGCACATCCGCCGGCTCGAGAGCGAGAGCGACGAGGTGCTCAGCGTTCGGGCGCGGGCGCTCCAGGGCAGCCCCGCCTTGCCGTGCTCGATCTCGGCCATCTCCAGCTCGGCATCGAAGGGGAAGACCCGCGAGTTGCTCCGGCCGGGTGATTCCGACGATGAGGCCGACGCGAAGCGGGGGAGCAGATCCGCGTCGGGGTCGCTGGCCCGCTGACGGCTCGACAGCGAGGGCCCCGCGGGCGGTGGTGGGACGGCCCTGCCTCCCTTGAAGCCGGCGATGGATCCAGAGGAGGCGGTGTTGTCAGACCAATCCTTCATTGACGGTGTATCGACCGGGGCGGCGCTCTCGGCGACCGTCATCGGTGTGGACGCGTGCGTGCGGGCCCGCCCAAGCGTCACAGCCGCTCGGAACGTCCGCAGAGTGGGGGCATCACGCTCCGTGATCGATCGGGGAGCCCAGGACCCGGCAAGGTCTCCGCTAGCGTGATCGGACCATGTTCTGCTGGGATGTGCCGGGCTCGGAGCGGCCGAGGGTTCCTTCGCGGCGATTGACGCGAACCACGGCCCGATCGGCGGGCACCCGGACGAGCACGTGGTAGACCGGCGAGAGGACGGGCCGGCAGACCCGCAGCAACACTCGCCGGACGAAGCGTCGGATGCCTCCGCGGCGGGATTGCGATCGAGCGGGGATGACGACCCCTTCGAGCTCGGCATACGACCGCGGCGGGCGGGCGTAGAGATCGGTCCCGCAGGCCGGGCACGCGAAGATACACGGGTCGAATCCGTGTTGGAGCGCATCGCCGTCGTCGCCACAGCGGACACACCGCCTCCGGTGGATACCGCTCTGTACACCCAGGTCGTGATCCCGTCTACGCTCCATCTGTCGGCAGACTACTCCGAAGCATGGGGTTCGGGCAATACCGAATATCCTGCGGACCGATCGAAAGGCGGCGTCTCACACATGGACAGAGATCGATGGTCCGAACATCTCGCGGCGATCGCGGCTCCCGCGCTGGCAGGCACGCCGCTCGACCCCGAATCCGGTCCATGTGATCCGGATGTCGCGGCCCGGTTCATCGATTCGTTTGCAGACGAACTGAATCACCGGCGCGCGGTCGATCGCCCTCTGCTCGGTCGTCTGCTCGGGATTGCGCCGACGCCGCCGGAGAGCGAGCCCGCGTCGGAGGATGTCGCGCTGTGGTGGGCGATCCACACCGGCGTGTCCTCGGTGCTTGTTGAGCGCATGATGTCGTCCGCGCCGGGGCCCCTGATCGGCGAGCCTGCGTTTCAACGCGGTGCGATCGAGGCGACGACCGAGACCGAACTCGGGGCGCTCCATGCGCTCGCCCACCATGCCCGGGCCGCGGGGGGCAAACGGTCGAGGATTTCTGCCCGGTGTCTCGACGCGGCTCGTTGGCACGTGGACACGCTCCAGCCCGACAACGGCACAAACCACCCGTGGGCGATCCATGTATTCATCGAATTGGCCGACGCGGATCCCGCGTACGCGATGGGCGCCACGCTGCACGCGGAGGGCCTGCTCCACAACGCGATGGTGCGCACGGGTCGGCCCGACCGGTTCAGCGCGTGCCTTTTGCTCGACGCGTCTCGTGCGCTGGGCGAGCCGAGTCTGGTCATCACGAGCGGTGACCAAAAAAAGTGAAGGCGACGCGGGGATCGCGTCGCCTTCAGCGTGGGAAAAGAGGGAAGCTTGTTTAGTCGGCACCAGATTCAACCGTGCCGATGCTCTCATTTCGATTGCTCGATTCATTCCGATGCGAGGTGCTCCGGGAATCTTGCAATTTCGTCGCAAAGCAATCGGTGCAGATGCGTGCGGTATTCCGAGCCGACCCGAAACCCAGAAGAACTACGCACGCGGAATCGCGTTTCTGACGCAGGAAACTCGGGATGTTTCGGTCCGATTCTCGACGATCGGGAACGCGCCGAGCGGTGTGGTTCGGCCACCCGGTACGATCCCTCGACGCATCCGATTCACGGACCGCACAGGGAGCACACGCGATGGCGAAGGGTCAGTACCACACGCGATACCAGCAGGGCATCGTCCGGCGGTTCTATCTGCACCGCGGGTCGATCCTGATCACCCGGCTGCAGGAAACGGTCAGTGACCTCGCGATCGCCGAGGGCAAGAAGGCCGATACGCTCTGGAAGCGGGCGGAGGACACGCTCCGCAAGGTCGAGGCGGAGCCGCCGCTGCCGGCGAGCCGGATCGAGACGATCTGCGGGAACCGCGACGTCGCGGCTCTCGCGAAATTCGTGGGTGAACTGGAAGCCCGCGGGTAGCGGCTGTCGCCGGGACGATGCACGGCGATCAGCGGGCGACGCGCGGCCTCGGCGAGGGCTGCTGGGCTTTCTCCGAGACCGATCCGACCCAGCCGAGCCCGGTGGGGACGCCAAGGAAAATGCCGACGAGCCAGTCGAGAGGCTGCACGAGCGACGGGCCGACGAGCGTGCCGCTCCGGGCCGCGTCCGCGGCCTCACCACCACCCGGGACGGCGTAGACCGTCAGCGGGCCGACGATCATGAGCACGGCGACCGCCGCGATCGACCGGATTCGGGCCTGCTCGGTCGAGAGCGTTGGCGTCGCAAGATGCACCGCGACCGCGGCGAGCAACGCGCCGAAGAAGCCCCCGGCAAGACACTGGCCGCGTGCGCCATCCAGCGCGACGAGCACCGTGCCGGCGATCCCCGCGGCGACCCCGATCGCGATACCGATCGCGGCGTTGCCGGTGCCGACCGCGACACGCACGTCCTTCTTGTACGCCGCGGGGGTGTGCGTCCCGCCGCCGACCGAGAGCAGCCCGGCGATCGCGAGCCCGACCGCCGCGACGACCACGCCTTCGATCGCGAGCGGGATCGCTGCGCCCGCGCCGTGCATCTCGAAAATCCGCCAGCTGTTTCCGGTCCGCAGCGCGGCCCAGGCGATGCAGAGCCCGACGAAGGTCCGGCCCGTTCCCGGCGCGGTGAGCTTGGCGGTGATCGCGCCGCCGAAGGCCGCGACGATCCCGATGACGAGCAGCACGGCGACGCCCAGCACCGGGGCGTTGCTCAGCAGGAGGGTGGCGTCGGGGCCGCCCGTGGGGTCCTCGAGTGATGCGATCGGGAGCGCGAGCAGCGGGCCGAGCAGCATGACCGCGAGCGAGGGGAGCAGCCACCGGAGCAGGAGCGGACCCTTCTGGTGGTCGTGCGGCTGCGTGGTTGCGTTTGCGTTGCGTTTCGCCGCTGATTGTGCTGTCGTGTCGCTCATGGTGCGATCATTCGCCTCCGGACACGTCCTGTCGCGTCCTCTCGAGTCGTTTCACGTCCCATCGCTCGTGTGGGTGGGAGCGATTGAGTCCACGCCGACCGATTCCGGGCCCGCGTGATGCCGCCGTCGCGTCGGCGATGCCGATAGCATCGGGCCATGCAGCCTTCTCGCGACAGCCTACACAGCCCGAACCCAGACCGCACCGCGCCGGGATCGACCGTCATGCCTTCTCGTGCGCACGCCCCCGCGCCGCGCCTGGGGGAACTCGCCGATCAACTGCTGCTTCCTGATCTCCTGCGTGCGGGGGGCGCCGCGGCGAGGCCCGACCGCCTCGTTGCCGCCCTCGTGCTCGTCATCGTCGTGCTCTTCACCGCGATCTCGCTCAGCGGTGACCCGCGCGACGCGGGCGGGCTGCGGGTCGCGGTGGGTCAGATCGAACTCGCCGTGAGCGGTTTTTCCAACAGCCTGCTCCGGGCCGACTTCGGTTCGCTCACCGACCGCTTCCGACTCCTGCTGATCGAGGCGCCGGAGACCGCGATCCGATCGGCCCCCGGCGCAACTGCTGGTTTGGTCACCGTCTTTGTCCTGTTCTGGGGCATCGCGGGGCTCTACATCAGCCGGGGCGCGGGGATGGAACTGGGCCGGCGGATCCGCGTCCGCCCCGGTCGCCTGTTCACATTCCTTCGGGTCAGGGGTGTGTCGGCGGTGCTCTCGCTGCTGCTGCCCCCGTTGATCGTCTCGCTGTTGCTCCTCGCGCCGCTGGTGCTCGGTGCGATGATGCGCGTGCCGGGGCTCGACATCGCCGCGGGGCTGCTGTACGGGCTCGGGCTCGCGTCGACATTCGCGGCGGCCTTCCTCGTCGTGGCGTGGCTCGTCGCGGGCTGGATGCTGATCCCCTCGGTCGCGTGCGACGGAGCGGATCCGTTCGACGCAACGCAGCGGTCTTTCGGCATGCTGCTGAGCCGGCCGCTCGGTGTGCTGACGCATGCTGCCGTCGCGGTGCTGCAGGGTGTCGTGCTGATCGGACTTGTCTGGATCGTCGCCGACCTCGCGATCGGGTTCGCCGAGACGGTCTCCGGCGCCGCGGGCGAGCGGGCCACTTGGATCGCGAGCGGGATCGCCGCGGAGACCGAGAACGCGGGCTCGGCGCGGAACGCGTCGCATTTCGTCATCGTCTGGAAAGCGATCGCGTACCTGCTCGTGGCGGCGTACGGCGTGAGCTATGCGCACACGGCGAGCACGGCCGTTTACCTCAACGCACGGAAGATGGTCGATGGGCAAGAACCCAGCGAACTCTGGATGCCGGGCGACGCGGCGGGGGTGGTGCCGGTCAACGCGGATCGGCGTCCTGCGTCGGTCAGGTCGGCGTCGGATCAGTTGGCGGCAGTCCCTGCGCCCGCCGACGCCGATCCAGGATCGTCCGAACCTCGGGGATGATCAGCAGGTCCGACTGAACCAGTTTTGATGGCAGCCCGTCGAGGGGGCGGGCGTCGTCGATGCTGAAGCGCCCGATCCGTGTCCGGCGGAGCCCCGCGAGCATGCCCCCGACGCCGAGCGTGCGGCCCAGATCGCGGGCAAGGCTGCGGATGTAGGTCCCCTTGCCGCACCTGATGTCGAGGTCGAGCATCGGCCACTCGTACCCGGCGATGGAGAGCTCGTGGATCTCGACAGGACGCTCGGCGAGGCGATCGATCTTCCCGGCCCGCGCGAGTTCATACGCCCGCTTGCCGTCGATTTTCATCGCCGAGTGCGCGGGGGGGGCCTGCATGATCCTGCCGGTGAACTCCGGAAAGACCGCTTCGATCTGGGCGCGCGCCAGGGGCGCGGCGATGTCGGCGGGGACCGGGTCGCTCTCGAGGTCGTCGGTGGGGGAGGTGTGGGCGAGATCGATGCGCGCGCGGTAGCCTTTCTCGCCGACCATGATCTGGTCGCAGAGTTTCGTCGCGGGCCCAACCAAAGCGACCATGAGCCCCGAGGCGAGGGGGTCGAGCGTGCCGCCGTGCCCGACCTTGACGCGTTTGGG
>DDFO01000002.1:14485-17351 GCA_002337215.1 Phycisphaerales bacterium UBA1926
ATCCGCATCGAGGTCGGGCCGACCGGCTTGTCGATGAGCATGATCCCGGCGAGCGGGTCTTGGTACGGCGGGGCGGGTTCGGGGTGCGAGCCGGGGTTGGTCATGGGCCCACCCGGAAGACGATCAGGTCGGTGAGCCGGCCGTTCGAGTAGTTGTAGCCTCGGACGCGTCCGAGCTCCGTGAGCGAGGGGCCCCGCATGTCGGCGTTGTCGATGTCTTCAGGCCTTGCGATGAGGATCCCGCGTGGGTTCTCGCGGGCCCACGAAAGCGCGTCGTCGGCCTTGTCGAGGGTGCCGCGGGTGAGGAAGACGAGGCTGTCCTCGTGGTAGCCGACGGCGCCGATGGGGCGGTCGTTGTCGGGGTTGTGCGCACGGATGAGGTTGTTGAGCTTGGGGCTGATCCAGAGGCCGTCGGCGTGCGGGAGCACGACGCCGAGCGTGCCGGCGTAGGTGATGACGATCGCGATGAGCGACAGCGTTTGTGCGCCGCCCAGTTGGTTCATCGTGACGCGTCGCCAGGCTCGCCAGAGCGTCCAGCAGGCAAAGCAGGCCGTGACGATCGCGACGCCCTTGATCGCCCAGGGGCCGAAGGTGATGCCGATGCCGAGCGGGAGCCCGGCGCAGATCAGGAAGCCGACGCCGACCCAGATTCGGTGGCCCAGCAACGCGGCCCCGTCGTCGACACCCTTGAGCGCACGCGCGGCGGCCTGGAGCAGCCCGCGGGCGGTCAGTAGCGCGATTGGTGGGTAGAGCGGGAGGGTGTAGTGGGGGAGCTTGGTCGCGATGAGTTCGAAGGCGATCCACGACGGGATGATCCAGCAGAGGCAGAAGAGTTCGGCGTGTCGGCCGTGTGCCCTTGCGAAGAGCCCCCTGAAGAACGCCTTCGTGCGCACGGTGATGGGCGCGGGGACATGGATCGCGTCGTCGTCGTTGTCGTTCTCGTTGAAACCGGCGGGGCGGGGGAGGGCGTGGCCCTGTGCTCGGCGGCAGGCACGCACGAAGGAAATCGCGGTGAGCAGACATCCTGGCCAGAACAGGGGAACGAGCAGGAAGAGGTGGAAACCGGGCGGTCCTGCGTGGCCTTCCATGGCGCTGCCCGACCGGCCGACGGTTTCGCCGAAGACGATGGCGCGGTACTCGTCGAAGCCGACGCGGTCGATGACGGCGATGACCCAGGGGAGCGTTATTGCGGCGAAGATGAGCAGGCCCGGGGCGGGCGTGAGCGCGCGGATCGGGCGCCAGTCGCGGGATTTGAGGCAGAACGCGAGCAGGGCGAGGGCGGCGATCATCGGGGTGATCGGGCCCTTGGCGAGGACGCCCAGGGCAAGGGCGATCCAGAAGAGGGCGGACCAGAGGGTCGGTCTGAGCCAGCTTGATGGTCGAGAGCGTGCGCGTGACAGCGTTTCCCAGAGCGCCCACATGGTGACGGTTGTGCAGGCGAGGAGGAGCTGGTCGGCCCTCGCCTGGTGCGCATCCCAGACGACCATCGGGCAGACGGCGAGGAGGGCGGCGGCGGTGAAGCCGACGCGGGGATCGAACATCGAGCAGCCCAGCCGCCAGGTCGCGAGGACAGCGATGGTCGCGAACAGGGCGCTGGGGATGCGGTACATCCAGACCGCGTCGCGGGTCGGATCGCCCGCGGTGAAGATCGCGGCGGACGCGGATTGGGCCCAGTAGATGAGCGGGGGTTTGTTGAGACGGGGAGTGGACTGGACCTTTGGGACGATGAGTCCGCCGTCGTGGAGTTGTGGTGACTGGTTGTCGTCAGCGAGCGCGACGGACTCGAACATCTGCCGGCTCGCTTGGGCAAAGCGGGATTCATCCCGATCGACGGGGGGCATGCTGAACGCGCCGGGGAGATAGACTGCGGCGCAGAGCACTATGAGCACCAGGCCGGCCGGGAGGCTCCGCGCCGTTCGCACGGCGCGCCAGCGGCCCACGGGGCCCGTGAGGCTCAAGCGGAGATCGTCGAGCATGTCATCGAGCCAGGATCGCACGGCCTTCGAGCCCTCCGAGAAAAGCGCCGAGAGCGACTCTATCGCCGGCGGGCGGGGTGCGCGCGATCGGGCGGTCGTCGCGGTCACCCTTGGGCTCGCGGCGTGCTTCGTGGGCTTGCATCAGCTCGTGCCCTATGACGGGGCGATCTCGCGGTGGGCGGTTTCGTTGATCCGGGAGCGGCGGCTCGGTGGGGACGTCGTCCGCGAGCTCGAGGCTCTGCAGCAATACGGGCAGGGGGCGGTGACGATTCTTGTCGTTTGGTCGATCTGGTTGCTGCAGCCCGCGTTGCGGCGGCGGCTGCTGGACTGGTTGTTCGCGATCGTGCTGGCGTCGCTGATCGGGTACCCGGCGAAGATGCTGATCGGTCGGCCCCGGCCCAAGTTTGGCGATCCGGAGCATTTCCTCGGGCCGTTCGGGGTGTACCCAGTCTCGGAGGAAACCGGTCTTCGGCACGCGTGGGAGATCGGGTCCGGGATCTCGTCTGACCTGTGGTCGATGCCTTCGAGTCACACGTTGTTTGCCGTGGTCATGAGTTCGATGCTCTGGGTCTGGTACCCGAGGCTTCGGCCCGTTGCGGTGACGATGGTGGTGCTGGTGGGGGTGAGCAGGATCTTGTTTGGGGCGCACTATCTGACGGATGTATTGGTCGGTGGGGCGATGGGTGCGTTGATCGCGGTCCCTGCGGCGCGGCACCATCTGGGGGTCCGGGTCGTGGATTGGGTGTGGGGCCGTCTGGTTGATCGGGATGCGACGCCCGCTCTCCCGGGCCTGGTTGAGTCCGAGCAGCGAGCGCGGTTCCGGGAACTCGCGGGGCGGGTTTGATCGCCGTGCGGCGGGGCCGGAAAACGGGGCTGGCGGGGTCTAGAGTG
>DDFO01000007.1:0-16248 GCA_002337215.1 Phycisphaerales bacterium UBA1926
GCCGTGCCCAGCTTGGGGCACCAGTTGACCGTCTGCTCGGCGATATAGGTGAGGCGGTAGGAATCGATGATGGCGCGTCTGGTCTCTTCGTCGAGGTCGGCCCATTTGAAGAGCTCGCCGCCGCTGGTGCCCCCCGCGGAATACTCCGCGGCGTCGGGGTTGAAGGTCGCGGGGAGCGCGCCCGACTCGAGCTTCTCGATCAGTTCATCGATGGGCTTGGCGCGTTCGGCCTCGGTGTCGAACCAGGCGTTGTAGATCTTCAGGAAGATCCACTGCGTCCATTTGTAGTAGTCGGGGTCGATGGTCCCGAACTCGCGGGACCAGTCGTAGCAGAAGCCGAAGCGCTGGAGCTGGCGGCGGAAGTTGTCGATCGCCTTCTTGGTGGTGATCTCGGGGTGGACGCCGGTCTGGATGGCGTACTGCTCGGCGGGGAGGCCGAACGCGTCCCAGCCCATCGGGTGGAGGACGCTGAACCCCTGCATCTTCTTGTATCGGCAGATGATGTCGGTGGCGGTGTACCCCTCGGGGTGTCCGACATGGAGGCCCGCGCCCGACGGGTAGGGGAACATGTCGAGGCAGTAGTAGCGGGGCTTGGAGGCGTCCCAGCCGGGCTCGCCCGGGTTGGGCTGGGTGAAGACACCCGCGTCGGCCCAGACCCGCTGCCGGGCGGTCTCGATGGAGCCGGCGAGTTCGGCGGTGTAGCGGTGGGCGGGTTGGTCGGTGGGTGTCATCGTCGTTGGTTTCCGCGTGAGGCATGCGATGCTGAGGAGGCCGGCCGGGTTGCCGAGGCCCCGAACGGGGCGAACGAGTATAGAAACCGGCAGGGCCCCGCTCCGGCGAGCACCGCCCCAATTCGGCGATGGGTACGCTGCCCGGATGGATGTCGAAACGCCCGTATTGCACGATCCGCGTGTCGTGCTCGCACCGCTCGACGTGTCGGACAGCGCGGCGCTGCTTGCTGCGGCGGGTGATCCTGAGACATTCCGTTGGTTTACCGCGCCACCGACACCGTGGTCCGCGGACGGCATGAGGAGGTACTGCGAGTCCTTGCTGGGTGCGCCAACGATCCGTGCCTACACCGTTCGGCTCAGGGCGTCGGGGGCCGTGGTTGGGTCCACCACCTACTGCGATATTCGACCCGAGCACCGGGGTGTCGAGATCGGCTGGACGTGGTACGCCCCGGCTCATCGGGGCACGATCGTGAACCCCGCGTGCAAGAGACTGCTGCTCGGGCACGCCTTCGAGGGTGGTCTGTTCGGGGAGCCCGCGATCCGCGTCTGCCTGAAGACCGATGCGCGGAACGAACGGAGCCGACGGGCGATCCTCAGACTCGGTGCAACATTCGAGGGGGTGCTGCGGAGCCACCTTGTAATGCCCGACGGGCACCGGCGCGACTCGGCGATGTACAGCATCACGGAGGCGGAGTGGCCCGCGATCCGTCAGGATCTCGATGCCCGGCTCGCCGCGGTGTGATCACGCGCGCGTGCGGCCCGGCGCAGGGGTGAGGGTCTCGATCAACGCCGCGTGCTCGGGGAATTGCTGCGCGAGCAGATCGGCGCGGTCCGGCGTGATGAGCTCGAAATCGGCCCACTCGAACCCCGGCGCCACGGTGCAGCCCAGTAGCGCGAACCCGAGAGGCCGGGGCGTGTCGTTCGCGAGGATCGCACCCTGCCAGACGTGCCTGGAGGCGACGACTTGGGGGCGATGTCCCTGGGCAAGATCGGTCCCGATCGTGTCGAGCGTCGTCTTCGGCAGTGTCGCCAGCGCTGTTGTTGGAGCCGAGTCGCGGGCCGGGGGTTCAAACGTCACCGTCCCGTCGTCGATGCGGAGCTGGATGACCGGGTCGCCCAGGTAGTGATGGAAGACCTCGTCGGAACGGACGCGGTGGAGCGCGCTCGTCTCGCCCGCGCGGAGCAGATAGTAGATCTGTGTGCTCGCCGACCGGGTCGCGTCCTCCGCGTTCTCGGCGTCGTGGGCCGCCAACGGATTCGGCACGCGCTGCTCGGCCCGATACGTCTCGCGGAACGCGCCGCCCTCGTGGGGGAGCGGCTCGAGGCCCAGCAAGTCGATGACGGCGTCGGCGGTGAGCGGAGTCGGCATGCGAGCAGCGTATTCAAGAAGGGTGGGGGTGTGCCGATCCGCGCGAAGTCTGTTCCGAGCTGTACCGGGCTTCGTGGGTCTGGGCCCGGCCGTACTTGGCCGTACACAGCTCCTGCCGGTCTGTTTCCGGTCTGTTGTCTGTTTGAGCGGGGTTGAAGCGGGTGGGTCGTGCATCAAGGCGGGGCGTTTGGCCGTATGGTGTGGTATGGCCGAGGAAATGTCGATCCGAGTCAATTTCTCTCGTCCGCTGCCGCTGTTCCCGCTGCCGCAGGTGGTCATGCTTCCCCAGCAGATCACCCCGCTGCACATCTTTGAGCCCCGGTACCGGCAGATGCTGGACCGTGCGCTCGATGGCGCGGGGCAGATAGCGATGGCGAAGTACGCGGGCGACCCGGGGATCGCAGAGCCGAATGGCGATCAGGTGATCAACCCGCCGCTGCGTCCCGCGGTCTGCGTGGGACAGGTCGTCCAGCACGAGCATCTCGACGACGGGCGGTACAACATCATTCTCCAGGGCGTCTGCCGGGCTCGGATCAGCGAGGAGAGCGAGCCCAGTGAAGACCGGCTCTACCGCGAAGCGATCCTTGAGCCGATCGGAGAGGACGATCTCGAAAGCGAACAGGCCGACGGATTCCGAGACTGGCTCCGTGAGGAACTCGGGCACGGCACACTCAAGCGGCTGACGTCGGCCGACGAGATCATGCAACTCGTCGTCAACG
Organism: Phycisphaerales bacterium UBA1926; assembly: GCA_002337215.1. Classification (GTDB taxonomy): domain Bacteria; phylum Planctomycetota; class Phycisphaerae; order Phycisphaerales; family UBA1924; genus UBA1926. The sequence goes on from DDFO01000007.1 coordinate 2,820, forward strand.
AGCAGATCCCTTCGCCCATTCTCGTTGAGATCATCTCGTTCGCGTTGGTGACCGACGACACCACGAGGTATGCGCTACTCGCCGAGGGGAGCCTCGACCGGCGCACCCGGCTGGTGCAGGAGAATCTCGGGGGCCTGGTCTCGCTGATCCGCAAGGCGGTCGAACAGAAGCCTGGCGAGTGGCCGAAAGGAACGAGCTGGAACTGAGCCCCGCACCCCCCCACACGCAGGACCGATAACACACAGGTTCTTGCTTCCGCCCAGTCTGAAGGCGGAATAGTCTGGTGGATACGGGAGTTTTCCCATAAGCTAGTGTGAGCAAACAATCACCCGTTTCGTTCTCGATGGAGTCAACGGAATCAGCCGCGGCGAGCGATGGCCCTTGGGGGCCGACGAGCCGCGACATAAGGAGGAAGCGATGGCGACGAACTCGAAGAACCTCTCCGGTCGGGCCCTCCGCTGCGGTGCGGCGACGATCGCCCTCGCGGGCATTCTCGCGGTCCAGACCGGCTGCAACAACGCGGGCGAGGGCGCCTTCTCGGGCGCGGCGCTGGGTGCGCTCGCCGGCATGGGCATCGGCAGCCTGACCGGTGATATGGGCAAGGGTGCCGCCGCGGGCGCGATCGTCGGCGGCGTCGGTGGTGCCGTGCTGGGCGATCAGAACAGCCGCAAGGACAACCGTCGGCGGTACGACGACGACTATTGATCACAGAGCGAACACCACGAGCCCGCGTCGGGACACTCGGCGCGGGTTTTTTCGAGCGCGCGCCGCAACGGTTCGGCTTCACCCGGAGGCCTTCGCCCGGCGGTCCACTATCATGCTGACATGACCACACTGCAATCCAACTTCGACGCGCGCACCGGCATGGTCCTCGACGAGCTGACCCGCAAGGGCGAGTACAAGCACCTCCAGATGATCCAGGGGCCCATGGGTCCGACGGTGACACTCCGACAAGACGACGGATCGTCCAAGGAAGCGATCTGCTTCTGCTCAAACAACTACCTGGGCCTCGCCAACGACCCGCGCGTCGTCGAGGCGGGCATCGAGGGGCTCAAGAAGTACGGCGCGGGCACGGCCTCCGTCCGCTTCATCTGCGGCACCTTCGACTGCCACGAGAAGATCGAGCACACCATCGCCCAGTTCATGGGCACCGAGGCGTCGTACACGTTCGTGAGTTGCTGGACCGCGAACGAGGCGATCTATCCGACCTTCGCCGAGCCGGGCGATCTGATTCTTTCCGACACGCTCAACCACGCGTGCATCATCGACGGCATCCGGCTGGCGGCCACGATGAAGAAGGGCGTCAAGAAGGGCGTCTACCAGCACTCGGATTACGGCGTGCTCCGCGAAAAGCTCATCGCGGCCGCGAAGGACCCCGAGGTCACCGGGCAGGTCTGGGTTGTCACCGACGGCGTCTTCAGCATGGAGGGCGACATCGCCGATCTGCCCGCTATTCGAGGCCTGTGCGATGAGTTCGGCGCGATGTTGATCGTCGACGACAGCCACGGGCACGGCGTGATGGGCCGTACTGGCAGAGGCACCCACGAGCACTACGGCATGGTGGGCAAGGGCCCCGACGGGGGCGGCACCAGCGGCAACGATATCGGCGAGGTCGACTTCTTCACCGGCACGCTGGGCAAAGGCCTGGGCGGCGGCGCCGGCGGATTCGTCGCGGGCTCACGCCGGGGCATCGAACTGCTCATCCAGCGGGGCCGGCCGACTCTCTTTAGTAACGCCCTCCCCGCGACGATCGCGTGCAGTGCGAACAAGGCGATGGAGATCATCATGGACGAGCCGCAGCATGTCGAGCGGCTCAAGACCAACGTCGACAACGCTCGCACGAAGATCAAGGCCGCGGGGTTCGACGTGCTCGAGAGCCCGACGGCGATCCTGCCGATCATCGTGGGCGAGACGAGCAAGGCGATCGCGATGAGCAAACGCCTGCTCGAGATGGGCGTCTTCGTGATCGGGTTCGGCTACCCCGTGGTGCCGGAAGGCGAGGCGAGACTCCGAATCCAGATGTCGGCGGCGCACACGGATCAGCACGTCGACGCGCTGGTGGATGCGTTGAAGAAGCTGTGATGTCGTCGGTGGGTTTTAAGGGCAACCGCCCGTGAAGCCGGAGACAAACACGCCGATATCCGCGAGGTCATACACACCGTCCGGGACGAGGTCGGCCTCGGGGGTGTTCGCCACAAAGGCGTTGAGGAACACGCTGATGTCGGCGAGATCGAGCACGCCGAACGGGACGTCGAGGTCCCACGCGCACGCGCCGAACGCAACGCGATCCAGGTCCACCCGTTCCTCCGCTGTGTTGCCCCCGAACTCGAGCCCGATATAGAGCGCCTCAAGGTCCGCGAGCACCGCGTCGATCTGGGGCTGCGTCGCGGCGGCTCCACTCGCGAAAGTGCCAACGAACCACGAGCCCTCGCGAAGGGGGACGATGCGACGCGTCCAGGTGTCGAGGGGCGGGATGCCCGCGTCGTGCGAGAGCCGCTGGCCGTCGTTGCCGAACAGGATCACGAGCCGCCCGTCGGGGTACGAGTCGGCGTCGGTCCGCGTGCTGTAGCGGAGGACGCGCCCGCTGAACGCGGACCGGTCGCCGTTCCATGCCTCGGGTGCGAGAAAGAACGACCAGTTGCCGTCAGGGTCGAGTTCCGAGAGGTAGCCGCCTCCATCGCCTCCGTTCGTGACGAAGTCCGGCGTGAACGCGCCGATGAACGAGAACGAGCCCGCGGGGGTGTTCCGTGTCTCGACTGTCCAGCCTTCGTCGGATTCGTCGAACAAGGACACAAGGGGCTGGGCGCTGGCGCACGGCACGGCGACACCACCCGCGAGGGCGGCACCCATCAGGGCAATCGAAGCGTTCATGATCGGTTTCCTCCACACCGGGACTTTTCACCTCGGTGTCCTCAATTCTATCGGGATCCCGGGCCCAACCCAAGGCGTTCTGGGGCGCGCCAGCATGAGCGCGCCACTCCGCTTCGCGATCGTGGGCACCGGCAGCGTCGCCGGGAAGGTCATGAGACATATCCAGGGCCCGGTGCCGTGGTTCGGCCCGAAGGGCGAACCACGTACGGACTGCGCGCGAGATCGGGGGAACCGCCTTTGCCCTTCGGGTCAAAGACGGGCACCACAGAGAGTGAGTCAGTGTCTGCTGGTCAGCGAAGCTGATCCGGGTGGAGCGTGGATTCCAGCCCGTGCCATGCGCGGTACGACGACCATACCCAGTCCTCCGGTCGCTCGACGAGCCCGCGCCGAACGGGGTTGGCATGGATGTACTCGGTGTGCCGGAGCAGTTCGTCAGAGGATCGGATGTTCCGGTCGTAGCCGCCGCCCCGTTGCCAGAATCGAGACTCTGTGTCCGTGACCACGGCGAGTTCGAGCCGGCGATCGTTCGATCCCCGCCATTCCATCAGGACCTCGCGGCTGAATCCCTGCTTGAGTGCGCGGAGGACGGGGGTGATCGTGCCGTCGTTGGGGAGCACGATCAGATGCACATGGTCCGGCATCACGACCCACGCGTGCAACTTGAAGTCCAGCCGCAGGCGAGCCGTTCCAAGATGCGCGACAAATCGATCGCGGAGCGGCGCTGCGCCGAGCAGCGGCCGGCGTCGATAGCACGAGAACGTCAGGAATCGAGCCTGATTTGGGATGTCGTAGTGCCGGACCGGCATCGGGGAAGTATGGCAAGTCTTCATTCGTGATGTGGCAGCAGTGAACCGCCTTTGCCCTGCGGGTCAAAGTCGGGCACCGTGGAATCGGAGTTGGGCGGTATCCGGTGCCGTGGTTCGACCCGAAGGGCGAACCACGAACGGACGGCGTGAGAACTTGGGAGAAGCGTCTTTGCCCTTCGGGTCAAAGGCGGGCACCGGATGGGGTGCTCGCGTAGGCTGTTCCCATGCCACTTCGCTTCGCCGTCGTGGGCACCGGCAGCATCACCGGGAAGGTCACGCCGCATATCCAGGCCACCGAGGGCTGCGCTGTCGTCGCCGCAGCCTCGCGCGATGCCAACCGCCTGCGCGTCGTCGCGGCCAGGCTCTGTAACGGCGACGCGCCGGAGTCTACCGACGCTGGGCCGACCACACAGAGAGGAACCCGCGCCCGGTTGAGTTGGTCACGCCGGACATCCGTTCGCCCTCGAGCACGCCGGCGTGAAGATACGGCCCCGATCCGTCTTCGGTGACGAACGAGAAGTGGAGCCGGCCCCAGTCGGAGTTGAGCCGCCCTTGAGAGATCGGGGAGTCGTAGAACGTTCCTGTAAAGGTCCGTCCGTCCACCGCGTTCACAACGAACTCCTTGTAGTACGCCTCGGCGTCTGGCGTCGGTCGAAGATCGACGCGCCAACTGCCGACGAGTGTCTGGCCATCGACGATCTCCCCGCCTTGATGCTGAGACGATGCACAGCCGGACAGGAACATCACCGACACGGCGAGAAATGCCAGAATACTCGTGAGTCGCATCGAGAACCTCCTGCCCGTCGGGCCTGGAACGTATCGCCGCGACGATCGGATCGGATGCATCCAACTCGACAGGCCTCATCGGATGATCGATCAGTGCTCCCGTCGCGGGCGGCTCGGGGCATCGGGTAGGCTGTTCCCATGCCACTCCGCTTCGCCATCATGGGCACCGGCAACATCGCCGGGAAGGTCACGCCGCATATCCAGGCCGCCGACGGCTGCGAGGTCGTCGCCTCGGCCTCGCGCGATGCCGTCCGTGCGCGCGCATTCGCGTCCGAACTCGGCATCGGTCAAACGCCCGACGCAGGCTGCACCTACGACGACCTGCTCGCCCGCGACGACATCGACGCGGTCTACATCACCCTGCCCAACGGCGATCACCCCGTCTGGAGCGAGGACCTGCTGGAGGCCGGGAAGCATGTCCTCTGCGAGAAGCCGCTCTGCTGGACGCGCGACCAGGCCGAGCGGCTGTTCGACGCGGCCTGCGCGAACGACCGCGTGCTCGCCGAGGCGTTCATGTATCTGCATGCCCCGCTCACGGCGAAGGCCGTGGAGATCGCGTGGAAGGCTGTAAAGGAACCCGAGAGTTCACCCATCGGCAGGCTCACCAAAGTCGAAGCGCGGTTCGACATCTCGATCGAGGACGGCTGGGACCCGACGCCGAAATCGAATGTCCGCTACAGCCGGGCGCTGATGGGCGGGTCGCTGATGGACCTGGGGTGCTACCCGCTCTCGTTTGTGCGCACGGTGCTGGGCGAGCCGCTGGGTGACAGCGTCGATTCGCTCGAGATCAGCGCGACGATGGTGGACCTGTTCGAGGGCACACCCAACGACGGATCAGACGCGGTGGACGGCGCGGTGACGGTCAAGGGAATGACACCGTCTGGCATCGAGTTGGATCTGTCCTGCTCGATGATCGAGCGTGACGCAGAGCAAGGCGGGCGGGCACCCGAGGTCGTCGCGCGGCTCATCGGCGAGCGGGGTGTCGCGGAGATCCGCGACTTCCCACGCCCCGAGCGGATCGTGCTCACAGGTGGCGGGGTCGAGGGGGGCGAGCGTGTGATCGAGTCGCCTCTTGCCGATCCGGCCGAGGTCTACCGCTTGCAGGCCGAATCATTCGCGCGGGCGGCGCAGTCGATGGCGGATGGGGATGCCAGCGAGCCGACACCGAGCCCGGCGTGGTCGATCGAGCAGGCGGGGGTGATCGAGCGGGTGCTGGATGCGATCGGGCTGCGCTTCGAAGAGCCGGGGTGGTGATCAGGCCGATGGCTCGCGGTACCGGATCCACTCCAGCCGAAGCCCCTGCGGGGGCAGGGTCGGCCCAGCCTGCTTCCTGTCCTTCGATTCGAGGATCGCGGGGATCTGTTCCGGAGCGATTTTCCCTCGGCCCACCTCCATCAGCGTCCCCGCGATGATCCGGACCATGTTGTAGAGGAACCCCGACCCCGAGACGCGGATCTCGAACCGCGGCGGGTCGTGCTTGTCTCCGTCGGTGTTCGTCTGCTCGACGCTGCAGCCGAACACGGTGCGGACCGTCGTCTTCCGCCCGTGGCTCGCCTGGGCGAAGGCCGCGAAGTCGTGCTCGCCGGTGATCAGTGCGGCGGCTCGCTGCATCGGTCCGAGTTCCATGCCGTACCAGGTGTGGAAGACGAAGCGCCGGTCCCACAGCGGGCGCATGGGCCCCGTCACGATCCGGTAGGTGTACTCCTTGGCGACCGCGCCGCCGATCGGGTCGAAGTCGAGCGGGACAGCCTCGGCCTTGAGGCACAGCACGTCGCGCGGGAGGACGCCGTTGAGCGCACGGACCAGGCCGTTCGTCCCGCGCTCGATCGGCCAGCCCACGCCCTTGTCGGCGATCGGTTCGGAGGTGAACGCTGCGACCTGACCGCCGGGCTCGCCGGTCGGAAAAAATCCGCCGGCGTGCACGCCCGAGTCCGTCCGGCTCGCGCCCTTCACGTTCACGCGCTCACGCACGACCGTGCGGACGGCCCGCTCGACGACGTGCTGCACGGTCCGCATCGCCACCCGCCCTTCGGCGATGTCGTCGGGTGTGCTCGCGACGAGCTCGGGGTGCTCGCTCGCCGGCGGTTCCTGCTTCTGCCAGCCGTGGAAGTCGGTGCCGTCGTAGGCGAGGGTGAGCTTGTATCGGTGCTGTGAGGGCTGTTGCGATGTCACGCCGGCAGGGTAGGGATGCCGCCCGCACGCGGGGTTTCGTCAGGGGCACCCCGCCACGAAGGCCCCGACGAACTGCCCGAGATCCGCGAGGTCGAACACGCCGTCGCAGGTCAGGTCCCCGGCGGGCTCCGCGTTCTGGAACGCGGTGAGGAAGGCGTTGATGTCGGCGAGATCCAGCACGCCGAAGGGTTCCGCGAGATCCGCGTCGCCGCAGGGCGCCGCGGCGTCGAGCGCGTCGGCGAAGGCGACGATCGAGGGCTGTAGCGAAGGGTTGAGCAGGTCCGCGTTCCACACCTCGGCGTACCCGATCCCTGAGTCGATCGCGAGCTGGAGCGCACCGCTCAGCCCCCCTTCGCCGAAGATCTCGGGGCCGTGGACGGTCTCGCTCCGCGCGACCTGGATCGCCGAGAACGGGGCGTCGAGCAGGATCGTGTTCATCGCGGGGTAGACGTGCTGCGCGTTGTTCTGTGTCCACCAGGCGGCGAGGATGCCGAACCGCTGGCCGATGGTCGCGAGGCCGTACTCGGCGACATCCTGCGCCACCGCGTCGCTGTCGAGGACCGGGTGCACGTCGACGTCGAGCGGGTGGGAGGGGAAGGCGGCCGCGAACGCGTCGATGACCGCTTTGTACGAATCGGTGTACCGATCGTGTGTGTACCCGACGGACTGCCAGTCCGCGAGCGTGCCACGGAGCTGCATCTCGAACCCGTTGCCGGTCTCGTGGGTGATGTGGACGAGCTTGATCCGGGGGTGCCCGTCGTAGCGTGCGCCCGCCTGGGCGATCATCTCAGTCCAGTTCGACAGGAGCACGGTGTCCCACGGGACGTAGCGCTCGAAGGTCTGATCGAAGAAAGTCACCGTGATGGTCTCGGCGCCCGCCTGCTCGAGCCACGCGGGCGCGGAGTTCCCGAGCACGATGGCGAGGGCGACATCGGTATCGAACTGCTCCGCCCGCGTGAGCTCGGCGTCGAGCAGCGACCAGTCGTAGTTGCCGGGCATCGGCTCGAGCGCGTCCCACCCGATCCGGAGCAGGGTGCCGTCCACGTGGTCGAGCGACGCGACATCCTCGAGCACCGAGTGGCTGTTGGCATTGGTCGGCGGGCAACTGCAGTAGAGACCGCGCGGGGCGTGTGGGGAGGCCGACACGATCGAGGCGCACGACGCGATCAGAAACGCCCGACAGGCGAGGGATGCCTTTGGCACGACAGCGGATCTCTGGCTTCTCATCTCGACTCTCCCGAAAGGTGCACTGGTGCACCTTGCCAACGCCCGCGTCGGCCCGGCATTGCGTGGAGTGCCGCGTCTGTCGGGAACTTTCTGGGAGGGCACTCCTGTCAGCGTTCTCGCGTCAGTGTTTCTTGACCGACGCGGTCAAGCCCCATCCGTCGCCACGCGGATCATGCGCACGCCGTCCGTCTCGGTCCCGTCCGCATCGGTGTAGTACGCCTCGAGCGTCCGCAGCGTCCGGAAACCGACCGAGGTGTAGAGCGCGATCGCGGCCAGGTTGCCCGCGCGCACCTCGAGATAGACCCTGGTGATCCCCTCCGTCTCCAGCGAGCGCAGCAGCGTCGTGATGAGCGCGCGCCCAGCGCCCGTTCCCGCGGCCTCGGCCCGCACGGCGACGCTGTAGACCCGCCCCGATCGCCAGCGCCGGTGCGTGCGGATCAGCGCCGCGCTCCAGCCGATGATCACCCCGTCGCGCAGCGCCACGGCGACCCGCGCCCTCGGGTTCTCGATCAGCCGGCGGATCTGGGGAGCGTTGAACCGGTCGGCGGGGCTCGTGAATGCCGATTCCTCGATCTCCAGAATCGCCTCGGCGTCCGCTGCGGTCGCCGCGCGGACATCCGTCGGGAGCGGTTCGGGCAATTCGGGTGTCCTGTGCGCAGGCCTGCTCCACCGCAGCAGCCGCACCGTCGCGGGCTCGGGCGTCCCCATCTCGCTGATCGGGTTCCGCGCGAGCAGCGTCTTGCTCAGCATCCGGCTGGGGCGGTACGAGGACTTGGTGAACCGCAGGGCATCGATCCCCCAGTCGTCGCCCGCATTGATCTCGGTCGCCGACTCGAGCCTGGTCCGGCAGAACTCGCTGTAGATGAACTGTGGCGTGCCGTCGGCGTCGGGGTGGGTCTTCTCGACCGCGACGGAGGCCATCGAGGGCGTGAGGAACTCGCCGATGGTGAACCCGACGAGTTTGCCCCCCGAGCGGACGAGCATCGAGGGGAGCGAGAGGTCGGCGATGGGGTGGGCGATCAGATCGAGGTACCGCCTCGTGCAGCGCTCGTCGCGTTCGCGGAGCACGTCGACGCCGATCAGCCGGTCGTTCGCCTCGCCCTCGTGCCGCTCGTCGGACGACGATCGCCAGAGCCCCAGCAATTCGATGCACTCGGGGACGTCTGCCGGGGTGATGTCCGCGGTCGTGACCTCGGGGTTTTCGCGCAGGAACTTGCTGCGGAGCTTGCGTTTGTTCTTGAGATCGCCCCCGGCGAGTTCGACGAGCGCCCCGCGGTGGTAGACGTAATCGCCCGGCATGGGCGTCGCCGAGAGCATGGGCCCGCCGGCCGACCGGATCCGGTCGAGCATCTCGTCGCTGACGTACTCGATCCGGCTGCGGGGCGTGCCCGGTCCCTCGGCGTTGCCCGCGTCCATGATCTCGAAACACGCCGAGACAACATCGCCCAGGCGGTCGGCCGCCCGTGGGTCGATCGCGAGCGGCGGCAGCATCATCGAGAGGTCGCCGTCGGCTCCGCTGAACAGGCACAGGTGCCCATCGATCTCGGTCCACGCGAGCGACAGCGCCTCCGACCAGCAGTGGGAGGCGACGAACGACATGTCCGAGATCGGGGCCGTGATGGGGGACGGAGTCGGCTCTGCCCCACCCCGGAGCGCGCGCTCAAACACGGCCCGGTCCTCCCGGCGGACGGGGGTCGCGCCGGGGACGAACGCGAGCAGGTCCGAGGGCTCGGCGTGCCGGCCTGCGCTGGTCGTGGTCATCGGTGAACGGGGGTGTCGGTCGTGTGTCGGGGTGTCCATCGGAATCGATCGGACGGAGGGCTGCTCGGCTCAAGAGCCAAGGCCTGGGGGTGGCACAGCCGCATTACTCGATACGGACTGGCGCACAGAGCATACCCGCGTCGATCCACAACGGATCGGGTCGTGCGCGTGTTCCGAAACTCAGATCTCGGAAAGCCCCGCGCGAGGCGGCGGGGGGCATTCCTCACGCGAGCCGGTCGCCCTCGGGGGCGAGCGGGAGCGAACGGGCGAGACGGAGATAGTTCTCGTAGTTCACACGGATCTCGGTCAGGCTGTCGCCCCCGAACTTGTCGGCAAAGCACCGGGCGACCTCGAAGGCGACGGCGTTCTCCATCACCACGCTGGCCGCGGAGACCGCGCACACGTCCGACCGCTCGTACTGGCTGTGGTCCGACTTTTTGGTGTTCAGGTCGACGCTGGGCAGGCCCTTGAGCAGCGTCGCGATGGGCTTCATGGTCCCCGTGACGACCACCGGCATCCCGTTGGTCATGCCGCCCTCGGTACCCCCCGCGTTGTTGGATGGACGCTCGAACCCGAGCGTGTGCGTGTCCATCTTCGAGGGGTCGTAGGTGATCGGGTCGTGCAGGTCCCCGCCCAAAGTCTCGCCGGCGCGGACGCCCGCCCCGATCTGCACGGCCTTGAACGCCTGGATGCCCATCACGGCGTAGGCGATCCGGGCGTCGAGTTTGCTCGTCCAGTCCATGCTCGACCCGATGCCGGGGGGGCAGTTGAAGACGTGCGCCTCGACGTGCCCGCCCACGGTGTCCTTGTTTTCCTTGGCGCTGCGGATGTGCGCGCGCTGGGCCTCGGTCGTCTGCTCGTCGAGTGTGTATGTATCGCTCGCGTCGCGGGGGGCGATGAGGTCGCGCCAGTTGTCGGCGGTGACGGCGACATCCGTGCGCGCGTCGAGGATCTGGCGGACGAAGCCGAAGACCTCGACGCCGAAGGCCTCGCGGAGCAGGCACTTGGCGATCGCGCCCGCCGCGACCCGGCTCGCCGTCTCGCGGGCGCTGGCGCGCTCCAGCGTCTCGCGGCAGTCGGTGGTGAGCCACTTGATCGAGCCCGAGAGATCGGCGTGCCCCGGGCGGGGGCGGTGGACGGGCGGCGTGCGCTCGAGGTCGTCCAGCCGGCTGTCGCGGTTGGCGATCTTGACGACCAGCGGGGCACCGATGGTCTTGCCGAGCCGGACGCCGCACAGGAACTCGACGGTGTCGGTCTCGAGTTTCTGGCGCCCGCCCCGGCCGTACCCGCCCTGGCGCCGGCGGAGTTCGCCGTTGATCAGGTCGAGATCGAGCGGGAGGCCTGCGGGGAGCCCGGTGATCGTGGTGATCAGGGCGGGCCCGTGGCTCTCGCCCGCGGTCTGGTAATCGAGTTTGCACTGGAAGGCTGGCATGGGTTGAGTTTAGGTATCGGCTGGGTCGATCGCGGACCTGATCCGCACTTGATAGGGTGGCGGCATGAAGCTCTGGATCCGAGGCGAGGCCGAGTATTCCCCGTGCAAGCGGTACAGGTACACCCTGACGCGGACCATGAACGCGGATCTTGTGGGCGACGACGCGCGCACGATCGCGTTCATCGGGCTGAACCCGAGCACCGCGACGGCGACGACCGATGACCCGACCGTGCGCCGGTGCATCGGGTACGCCGCGCGGGACGGCTTCGGGCGGTTCGTGATGCTCAACGCGTTCGGCTACCGGGCGACGGATCCGAAGGACATGAAGGCGATCGCCGAACCGGTGGGCGAAGGAAACGACGCGGCCATCGCGCGGGTCGCGGCGGACGCGGACCTGGTCGTTCTCGCGTGGGGTGCCCACGGGACGCACCTGAGCCGGCACGACGCGGTGCTGCGGCTGCTCGATGGGCTCTGTGAGCCGGTCTGCCTCGGAGTCACGAAGGCGGGGCTGCCTCGGCACCCGCTGTATTTGCGGGCCGATGCGCCGTTTGTCGCGTTCGACGGCGGGGGAGTTGTGGGGGTGTGACTACCCTCCGCCCATGCCGAACCGCCGCTTCGACGCCGTGATCTGTGATATCGATGGATGTCTGGGACCCGAGACGCATGGACCGCTGGAAGCGCCCCGTCTCGCGGAGGTCTCGGCGTACAACGAGCGCGCGCACGCCGACGGCGATCGGCCTGTTGTCACGCTCTGCACGGGTCGCCCCCTGCCCTACGCGGAGGCGATGGCGCGTCTGATCGGGACGAAGACGCTGCCGGTCGTGTGCGAGATGGGGGTGTGGCTGTGGCACAGCGACACGAACGTGTTCGATCGCGATCCGAACATCACCGCTGAGCACGTTCTTGCGGTGCACGCGGCGCAGGCATGGCTCGAAAAGGAGTTCGGCGCGGGGAACCCGCGGGGGCCGGTGAGCCAGCAGCCGGGCAAGGCGTGTTCGATCTCGCTCTACCACCCGGACACGGATTACCTCAAGAGCCTGGAGCCCGGTCTGCGGGACGAGTTCGCCGCGAGGGGCTGGCCGTTCCGAGTGAGCAGCACGTGGCACTGGATCAACTGCGATCTTGCGCACGTGTCCAAGGCGACGGGGATCGAGCGCATGATGGCGCACACCGGGCTGACGAAGGATCGGCTCGCGGGCATCGGTGACACGATGGGTGATCTGGCGATCCGCGAGCATGTCGCGTTCTTCGCGTGCCCCGCGAACGCGGACGATCGGCTGAAGCCGCACGCGGATTATGTCTCGCCGCACGAAGACGTCGCGGGGGTGCTCGACATCCTCGAGAGGTTTCGGGCGGAGTGATCATCCGGCGGGTCATGGGTGTCCGCTCGGGAGCGCATCGAGCGGAAAGGCCGGGTTGGCGAGCGGTCGCAGCGCGAGCGCGAGCAGCGGCATCTCCATGTCGTCGCCCGCGATGCGGTTGTGGCGGAGCTGGCCGCACCCGGTGCAGCGGTGGACGATCGACCACTCGCCCGACCGACCGACGGTGATCGCGATGGGCTCCATGGGCTGGTTGCACCCCGAGTTGCGGTCGCCGATCGCGTCGTCGACGTGGCGCGACCAGAGGCAGGCGGGGCAGTGGTTGCGGTTCCTGGTCCCGTAGGCGGCGGTGGGGACGGGGCGGCTGCAGCAGACGCAGGTGAAGCGTTCGCCGTGCCGGCGGGGGCGTTTCGATCCCATTGTGAGCGTTCCCGATGATCCTGAGTGATGTTGAGTGGAGAAGCCGGTGGTCGCTGGGCGCCGAGCCGAAGGAGCGTCGATCACGCGGAGTTCGCACATCGATCGCGCGGCGAGGGAATCGCCCTGGTCGGGTCGGGTCCGGCTGCGGAAGAGCGCGGAGTCGGGATCAGACAGTCGTTGCGTTCAACATCAACCCGGAGTATGCCGTCGGAACCGGGGCGGGGCAAGCGCAGAATCCAAAAGGAGCGCGTAGCCTGCGTGCATGAAGCCCGATGACGAGGTCTGCCTGTGTTTCCATGTGTCGCTGCGGAAGATCCGCGCGTACCTCAAGCGCGAGGATCCGCCGGTCGCGAGCCTGATCAGCGAGTGCCTCGGGGCGGGGACCGGGTGCCAGTGGTGCGTGCCGATCCTGCGGAAGCTGCACGCCCAGCACAAGGCGGGCGAGGTTCCCGATCTCCGTGTCAGCGCCGAGCACTACGCCTCGGGTCGGTCGTCCTACCGCGCGACTGGTGAACGGCCTGTTTCGCCAGACACCGGGGACGGCGCGCGCACCGAGAGCACAGGGGACGGGCAAAACGCGGGCAAGGGCGCATGAAAAACCCGCCGGCGGACCGGCGGGTGGGGTGGTTCGTTGG
>DDFO01000007.1:16359-20040 GCA_002337215.1 Phycisphaerales bacterium UBA1926
GTGATTCGTTGGATGCGGGCGGATCGGCCGAGGCCGATCGGCGAGACCGGGTCAGCCGATCGTCTGGGACTCGTCGCTGGTCTCGGTTTCGGTCGCGTTGCTCTCTTCGCCGATGCTTTCCTCGCCGGCGTCGTCGTCATCCGCGTCGTCAGCGCTGCCGATCATCTCGTCGGCCATCGGGGGCGGCGCGGCGGAGGGCGCGGCCGGCATCACCGGGCTGCCGTCCTCTTCGATCGAGCGGAGGCCGAGGCCGAGCCCGCCGAGCTTCTCGTGGACCTCGGTGAGCGAGGTCGCGCCGAAGTTCTTGACGCCCATGAGCTCCGCCTCGGTATGGCTGCACAGGTCGCCCAGCGTCTGGATGTTGAGGAGCTGCAGTGCCTTGCGGGCGCGGACGGAGAGCTGGAGATCGCCCACGGGCTTGTTGAGCAGGGTTTCCTTGCCCGATCCCTTGAGGCGTTCCATGATCTGCCGGCGTGCGGAGCGGTGCGCGTCCTCGAGGCCCTGGCCGAGGCGGAGGCCCTTCATCGAGAGCATCTTCTTGATTTCTTCAAGCGACGATTCGCCGAAGTTCTTGTAGCTCATCAACTCGGTCTCGGTGATGCGGAGCAGGTCGCCGAGCGTGCGGATGTTCATCTTCTTGAGGCATGTCCGGGCCCGGACGGTGAGCTCGAAGTCGGTCACCGGGGTGTCGAGCAGGGCGCGACGCTTCATGATGTCGCGGTCCTGATCTTCCTCAACGACCATGTCCTTGCTCGCGAGCACGTCCTTCATGAACAGGCGGGCCCGCTCGTGGGTCGGGTTGGTGTCGAGCACCTGGCGCAGGCAGCGCTCGGCGCGGACGTAGTCGCCCCGGTCCTCGGCGAGCACCGCGAGGTTGAGCAGCGCACGGATCGGCGCGGGCGGCTTCTCGCAGCAACGCTCGTAGAGCGCGATCGCCTCCTCCTCCTCGCCCAGCAGGTCGAGCTGGTAGGCGAGTTGGAAGAGCGCGTCGGCGTTCTCAGGATCGGCCGACACGGCCTTCCGGAGCGTCGCGATGCCCTCCGTGCGCTCGTTCTCGCCCAGGAGCTCGACGGCCTGCGTGTAGAGCTTGGTCGACTCGGCCTCGTCGCGTTGGACGGACGAATCGGATCCGATCACCATGTCCAGTGGATCGTTCGACATCAATACCTCACTTCGGATTCGGGTCGCAACCGGGGCATCGTCGGCCCCCGGCGCTCGCCGATCGAGATTGCGGCGCGCGGTCAGCGCACGCCGTCTCGTCGGCGCGTTGTTCGCGTCAGACAGAGAGTTTAGGCAGCCCGAGCACGGGGGTGAAGGGGGCGTGTTCGATGCCGGAGGCCGTCTGTTTGCATGGTGATCGGGTTAGATCGTCGCTGGGTCGTCGCGCACGAGCCGCATCGAGCGCCACCGCCCCGAGCAGAACCGGACGAGCATCGCGATGCCCAGGCTGATCAGGAACGCGGCTGCACCGATCCAGGGGCTCGCGGCACCGAGTTCGGGGACGAGCCGGACGAGCAGAAACCCGAGCCCGACAATGAACGTCCAGCTCAGGGTCAGCGTCGCGACGCCCGGCCAGACGGTGTCGCCCGCGCCGCGGAGCGCCCCGCTGAGGATGATCGCGATCGCGTCAAAGAGCTGGAAGATCGCCGCGGCGATGAGCACGTAGGACCCGAACCGGATGATCTCCGAGCGGTCCTCGGGCGTGGTCTCCGCGCTGATGAAGACGTTGACGAGCGGCTCGCGGAAGACGAAGAAGATCACGCCGCACACGCTCATGTAGACGATCCCGAGCCGGAAGGCGAGCCAGGTCCGGCTCGCCGCGAGGTCGGGCCGGCCCATGCCCATGCACTTGCCGACGATCGCGGTCACCGCGATCGAGAGCCCGACGGTGGGCATAAACGAGAGGTGCATGTAGCGCAGCCCGATCCACCCCGCGGTGTTCGCGAGGGTCGGGTCCTCTCCTGCCGCTTCCGCGGCCCTGGGGATCAACGCGACCATGAGCAGCGTCCAGCAGACCATCTCGTTGGCGAACATGAGCGCGCCGGGCCAGCCGATGCGGAAGATGTCGGCGATATGCCGCTTGGAGAGCCGCCAGGCGGTCCGTGTGCCGAACTCACGGGCAAACCTCGGGCCCAGGAAGACGACGAGCGGGATGCCGAGCTCGAAGGCCGTGCCGACGACGGTTCCGATCGCGGCGCCGGCGACACCGAACTCCGGGACACCGAGATTGCCGAAAATGAAGACCCAGTTGGCGAACACGTTGACGAGGTTGCCGGTGATCACCGAGACCATCACGACCACGGGTTTGTGCATCCCGTAGAAGTAGTGCCCCAGCGCGCGCCCGCACAGGGTGAGCACGGCGCCGAGGAGC
The DNA here is from genome assembly GCA_002337215.1 of Phycisphaerales bacterium UBA1926. Taxonomy (GTDB): domain Bacteria; phylum Planctomycetota; class Phycisphaerae; order Phycisphaerales; family UBA1924; genus UBA1926. Next base: position 18,731 of record DDFO01000007.1, read on the forward strand.
ACGATCTGCGCGTACTCGGTCTCGAGCTTCAGGAGTGTTTCGTCGTGGTCGAGGGCGGCGAAGATCGCCGGGGTGAAGAGGACCATGGGGAGCATGACCCCGATCCAGCCGGCGATGCTGAGCCACATCGCGTTCCACGCGTAGGCCGCCCCTTCGCGCGGCTTGCCCGCGCCGAGGTTCTGGCTCACGTAGGAATTGACAACGGTGGTGAGCCCGAGAAACAGCGACATCGTCACCCACGCGATGATGCCCCCGTTGCCCTGGGCGGAGACATAGACCGGGTTGGGCCCGATCTCCTTGACCATCAGCGCGTCGATGAACTGCATCACCGTGTACGAGGTCATGGTGACGATCGTGGGGGCCGCGATCGCGAACATCTCGCGGAGCGGGTGGGTCTCGATCTCGGCGAGCGTCGGCTCGTGGGACGCGTCGGCCCCGGCCCCGAGACCGACCTCGGCCCCGGGTTCGCTGAGCGATCCAGAGGCCGCATCCAGCGGCGGCTCGACACCGGTGCGGTGCGTGCTCTGGATGGGGTCGGCGTCGGTCGGCATAGCGGTGATTGAAGCACAGCGCGCACGCGTTCTCGACCCGGGCAGGCGGCGGGCGATCCAAACGCCGAAGATTTCTTGGGATCGGTCCGTGGCGACTCGGGGTCACCGGGGAGATCAGGGCTGCCCGCGGGCGTGCCCGATCGCCGATCAGTCGACCGGAACGCTGACGACCGCCAGGCGGTCGAGCATCCGCAGCCCCGCCCGGTTCGCGGGGTCGATGTCGAGGGCCGCGTGGGCGGCGATGAGCGCTTCGTCGCGGCGGTCCAGTTCGGTGAGCACGAGCGACCGCATCGCGAGCAGGTCGGCGTTGCGGCCTGCGCGCATCAGCCCGGTGTCGAGGATCTCGAGCGCCTTGGCGTGGTTGCCCATGTCACGCTGCATCGCGGCATGGAGAATGTACCCCTCGCCGAAGGTCGGATCGACCGCGAGCACGCGCGACGCCGCCCGGCTGAAGGACTTCTCGTCGCGGATCTGGTAGGCCGTCCGCGCGAGGCCCGCCCAGGCCCGGGCGTCGGACGCGCCCTCGCCCGCCGAGAGCTTGCGGTAGATCTCCCGCGCGTCGACGGGACGGCCCAATGAGAGCATGCACTCGGCCTTAAGGTGAAGCAGGTCGCGGCGGTCACGGTTTCCGGGTTCTTTGAGCAGGTGATCGAGGTTGGTCAGCGCGTCGCCGAACCGCTGTGAATCCATCTGTGCGATGACGAGATCGGTCAGGATCGCCGCGTCCTCCGGGGCGAGCAGCCGCGCCCGGTTGAACAG
>DDFO01000007.1:20150-32839 GCA_002337215.1 Phycisphaerales bacterium UBA1926
GGTTGTAGGGCTCGAGTTCCGCGGCCCTGGAGAAGTGCTCGAGCGCCGTCTCTCGTTCGTTGAGCCGTTCGGCGACGACACCGAGGTAGTAGTGCGCTTCGATCTCGGACTCGTTGAGTTCGGCGGCCTTCCGCAGCGCGAGGAGCGCTTCGCCCATGAGCCCACGCTCGATGGCGATGCGTCCCCGGAGAACGGCGAGCTTCGCGTTGTCGGGGGTCAGCCGCTCGGCCTGATCGACCTTCCGCGCCGCCTTGTCGAGGTCGCCCGCGAGGAAGGCCTGCATGCCCATGTCGTACTCGGTGGCGGCCTTGAGCGCGTCGAGGCGGGTCTTCGCGAGGCTGATCCCCTCGGTCGTGTACCGGCCGTGCCCGCCGCACCCACCGAGGGTGAGGGCGAGGGGGAGCCCGAAGAACATCGAGCAGACGATCAGGCGTGAAATGGATGTGTGTGTGCGCACGCGCGTCTCCGGTCAGTCGTTGGTCGGCTCGTCGACGGGGACCGTCGCGAACGAGTCCGAGTTGTCCGGCTCGGCGGTTGCCGGCTCGGCGGTGTTCTGGTTGCCGCTGCGCTGGGCATCGCTGAGGTTGCCCGCCTCGTCGCGGCGGAAGATGTCGTCGAGGATGCTCCGGCTCGGGTGGGAGCGATCGCGGCCCGTGATCCGTTCCCGCATCGACAGCGCGTCGGGCGAGTGCGGCGAGAGCGCCAGCGCCCGCTGGATCTTCAGCAAGGCCCGGGCATCATCACCCGCTTTGGAGAGCTCCTCGGCTTCGATGAGCAGACGCCCGACCTGCCGCTCCCGGCTCCAGGGCAGCAGCCCCTCACGCGAGCCGACGCGGGCCTGCTCGACGAAGTCCTGCGCCCGCTCGCCCTCGAGCGTGAGCACGGCATCGTCCACGACGGACGGTGTGATCATGAAGATGATCTCGTTGCGGACGATGGCGTCGTCCTGGCCCTTGAAGGCCGCCCCGATGAGCGGGATGTCGCCCAGGAAAGGGACCTGCCGGCGGGTGTACGACGTCGATTCGGTGAACAGCCCGCCCAGCACGACGGTCTGCCCGTCCCGCACGAGCAGGTTGGTGACCAGTTCGGTGGTGTCCTCGTCGGGGATCGTCACGGCTTGGCCGGTCTGGGTGACCGACTCGCGGAGGCTCGCCGACGAGACCTGGGGCTTGACCTCAAGGCGGATCAGGCTGTCGCTGCTGACGAACGGACGGATGTGCAGCTGCGTACCGGTGTCGAGGAATTCGACGGTCTGCGTCGTCGCGGTCTGCGTGGTCGTGGTGTTCAGGAAGCCCACCCGCGTGCCGACGAGCACCCGCGCCGCCTGGCGGTTGAGCGTGAGCACCTTGGGGTTCGAGATGACGGTGACGTCGGTGACCTCGTCGAGCACACGCAGGAAGACCGCGACGTCCTCGTCGATGATGCCCGCCTTGAGCGAGGCCTTGCCGCTCACGTTGCCGACGCTGGTTGTGAGCGCCCGGCTCTCGCCGTCGGCGCCGGGGAAGCTCGTGTCCTGCTCGACGCCCCCGATGAGCGAGGTGCCCCGCCCGCCGATCAGGTTGTTCGCCGCCGCGAGGGGGTTGAGGAACTCGGTGAACTCCAGATCGCCGATCAGCGAGAAGTCCACGCCGAAGGCGTTCTCCTCGTTGATCTGCGCTTGCAGGATCGTCGCCTCGACGAGCACCTGCGTGGGCCTCGTGTCGAGCGTGCGGACGAGCCCGGCGATCTCGTCGATGTTCTCTTCGAAGTCGTGGATGACCATCCGCGCGGTGTTCGCGTAGGTGTCCTTGCCGACCGGCGCGTCGTCGGGGATCAGGAAGTCCGCCGATTCGTTGGGAGTCGTGATGACGCCCACCTCGCTGAGCAGCGGGGCGGCGAACCGGGCCGCGTCGACGGCGTTGAGGTAGTTGAGTTCGATGACCCTGGTCATCTGCTGCCGCGACGCCGAGGCGATCTGCTCGAGCTCGTCGAGCGTGTAGACATAGATGAAGTTGCCCTGCTCGCGGTACCCGAATCCGTTGACGTGCAGGATCGCGTCGAGGGCCTCGTAGAACGTCACGCCGTAGAGATCGGCGGTGATGCTCGCGTTGACCTCCCGGCTCGAGATCACGTTCCGCCGGCTCTGCATGCTCAGCAGGCGGAGCACCTGCCCGAGGTCCTCGTTGTTGACGTGCAGGTCGACGAGGTCGAACTCATCGACGGCGACCTCGCCCCGGAAGATCCCCGTGCTTCTCGGGGCGTTCTGCGGCCGACCGCTGGGCGGCGCGTTCTGACCAGCGACGGGATTCGCGGCGGTGCTTCCGGTTCCGGTCTCAGTCCCGGGCTGCTCGCGGATGACCGTCCCGTCGGGCCCGATGACCAGGCCGTTGACGGGGACCGTCGCGCCGGGCCCATCGGTGGGCGTGCCGGGGGGCAGTTCGCCCTGTGCCCAGCCGCGCATCGACGGCATGTTCTCGATCATCTTCATGTACGACTGCCACTGACTGATCTCCGCGGGGTCGGTCTCGTGGGGGATCGGCGCGGGGAACTCGGCTTCTTCGTCCGCTCTGATCGCTTCGAACAACTCGTCGATGGACCGGGCACTGGTGTCGTCGTCGCTCTTCGATTCCTCCGCGGTGTTCTGCGCCGTCGCGACGCCAGCCGTGAAGGTGGATGCGACGCAAAGGGCGAGCGAGGCAATCAGCGCCCGGCCGCTCAGGCGTCGTGTCTCTCTCGGGGCTGGACCGAACTCTCGGAGCATGAATCGTCCTTTCTTCCACCTGTCCCGATCGACCGGCCCCGATGGACCGGCCCAGACAGACCGGGACCGCCGCCGGCGATGGATCGCCGACGCTCCGGCTTCGCCTATGTCGTCCGAGAGCCGTGCGAACTTTTCCGAGAATGCGGGTTACGCCGAGTTTGTTGGTCCGAGCACGCAATCGGTGCCGCACCTGTTTGGGTGTGATCCCCGCGCCGCCGGCTCGCCGAGCCCGGTTGGTCTGCAACGCGCACGGCATCGCCCACCGGGACGATCAGGCACCGGCGGAGCCGTGGGTCAGTCGTTGTCGTTGTCGTGAAGCGCCGCGTCGGCCTCGGCTTCACCATCGCGCTCGAGCTCGTCATCGGCGACGTTGGCCGCGGAATCGGGCGAGGTCTCAGGCGGGGTGACGGGCCTGTTCGCGAGTTCCTTCGGGACGGCGTAGGCCGACCTCGGGATATCGCTCACCAGCCGGAGCTTGGTCCAGAAGAGCATGCCCGCGAAGAGAACGAAGACGCCGAGCGCCATCGCCGGCCTCCGCGTTTTCAGGATGTACGAGCCGCGTTTCACGCAAGGATCATCGGTCCGAGCGACCGCACCGGTTGAGTGAACAATGCCGCAGCCCGCGACGCGCCGGTCGAAACGACGGACTGACAAAGTTCTCGGACGCTCGCCCGCGCACTGCCAGAAAACCCGGATTGATCAACCGCTGCCGGCTTACCGCCCCGCGCGTTCCGCGTCGCCGCCCGTGATGAGCGGGACGAGTTCGCTGTTGGGCAGCGAGAGCGCTCCCGCGACGGTCGCCGCCGCGATCGCGGTCGCGTCGTCGTCCGAACGCGCCAGTCGCATCACGCCGTTGACCTGACGCGGCTCGAGGTTGTTGCCGAACCGACGCGCCGCCGACGCGACACGATCGAGCAGCTCGAGCTGGGTCGAGCCCGAGGCGTCCAGAGCGGCGTCCGCGAGCGCGACCTGCGCCCTCGGCTGATCCATATAGGACAGCACCTCGCCGATATTGACCGCGTTCTCACCCCGTGCGTCCGCGATCGCGGCGATCAGGGGCATCGCGGCGTCCTCGACCCGCAGCACGGCGTTGCGGCCGACCGCGAGATCGCGCAACGCCGAGAGCGCCGCACCGGAGTACGCCCGGGCTTCCGATTCGTCGATCCGTCCGCCCTGCGCCCGGTCAACGAGCTGGCCCACCGCTTCGGCGAACTGCTCGGTGTCGATCGCGTTGCGGCGGATCATGACGGTCTGATCGCGGCCGAACCGACGCTCGAGGTCTCCCGTGTCGGCCGAGCTCCCGAGGATCAGCATCGGCGCCGCGGCGAGGCGGGGCTCGACGCGGGCCTCGTCGTGAGCCGACACGGCGCGGTCACCCGGGAGCGACGCGACGATCAGGTCGATGCCGGGGGCCTCGGCGATCGCCGAGGCGATGTCCTTGATGCCGTCTGTCGCCGGCGGGAGAACGTCGTAGCCCTCCGCGACGAGCTGATCGGTCACCCGGTCGTACTCCTCGCGGTCGGAGCCCGTCAGCACGATCGCGTACCGCGAGCCCGCGTCGCGGATCGCGCTGGCGAGGATCGGGACGACGCGCTCGGCACCCGCGAACTCGCTGGTCGGCTGGGCCGCCGCGATCGCGAGCGCCGCGTCGAGCTGCACCCGGCGTGAATGGAACCCGAGCGCATCAACGAGCGCCCGGCGTTCGCCCTCGACGCCGGTCAGCGAGGCGACGCCCGCGGTGCTCTCGATCGCCTCGATGGCGCGGAGGGCGAGCGGCGTGTCGCGCGTCTCGATCGCCCGTGCAAGCACGCGCTGCGAGATATCAGGACCGCCCGCGACCGCGAAGTACATCGCCTCGCGGGGGTAGACCTCATCGACGTACTCCAGACCCTCGGCCTCGATCTCGCGCCGGAACGCCGAGGCGATCCAGAGCGCCAGGGTGTCCTGCGAGGTCGGGTCGAGTCGGAGCGAACGCTCCGCCATCCGGAGCGCCATGGATTCGTGGAAGATCTCGCTGGGGACGGCCCGCATCGTCAGGCCCTGACCCGGCGTGACGGTCCAGGCGAGCTGGAAGGGCTCTCCGGGGAAGCTCGTGAGCTCTTCGCGGTGGGTGTAATACCCCTCGGCGAGCTGGGCGTAGACCGCCGACGGCGCGTCGTCGAGCGAACCGCCGATCGCGTCAACCGCGCGGGCCGCGGCCGCGCGGACCGCGTCCGAGTCGGTCGAGTTGTAGACGGTGAGAATCGCCGGGAGCGCCGCCGGGTAGCGGATCGCGGCGAGGACATCCAGGATCCGTTCGCGAGCCGAGGGGGACTCGAGACCGGTCAGCGCCTCGCTCAGCGGGGCGACGGACTGCCTGCCCATCTCGATGAGCACCTGCTGCACGCGGGCCCGCTGCGCCGCGGGACCGCCCCCGATCAGGGCTTCGAGGAGCTGGGGCGCGGCGTACTCGCCCGCGGCGTTGAGCCTCGAACGGGCGAAGAGCGCCTCGCCGACGTTCCCGCCCAGCAGGTCGATGTTGCGCGCGATCTGGTCGGGGTTGCGGGCCCGCTTGAGCTGCCCGTTGCGGTACATCGCGTTGAGTTCACCGGCGATCTGCTCGAGGCCGTCGACGCGCAACGCCTGGGCGATCGCCGACTGGAAGCGATCAAGCTCGCCCGATTCATCAACAAGATCGACAAACTCTTCCTCGGTCAGCCCGGTGTCCAAAAGGGCCGCTGCCTCGCCCGCCGCGACATCGAACCGCGCGATCTTCACGAAGTGGATGAAGTTGGAGAGCAGTTCCTCGGGGGACCGGTCCTCCTCGGCGGGCTGCGCCAACGCCGAACCGGCGATCGCCGAGACGAGGGCGGGGCCGCTCGCGTGGCTGTTGCCGAGTGTGCCGGAGGCGAGCCCCGCGATCGCGATCGCACCGAGGCCGACCAGCCGGGCGGTGTTCAGCACGACGGGGCGGGTTCCATAGACAGTCTGCGTGTCGCAAGCCACAACGATCTCCTGTGCGTATCCGTCGACGCCGTGCGGGCGCTCGCCCTGTTTCAACGAGACAGTATGAACCAGACGGTATGAATCAGACAGTTCGATTCAGACGGTCGTTCTCCCAACGGTCCATCCCGATGCCCGTGGGCGGGCGTGTCCGAGGCTCGTGTAAACCCCGGGGAGGGTTGATCCCCGAGCATCCCCTGAGACGAGCCCCATGAGGATGACATTGTTGACGCGTAGTTTCCATCCGTCCGCCCAGAACGCCGGTTCCGGGCAAAGTGTTCGATCGGACTATGTTCGGTCTCGGCCCGCCATCGAGCCGCGGCGCACACCATATCAGCACCCATCGCCGCCCGCACACCGCCCCAAAGATGGGCGTAATCACCTTGTTTAGGTGGTCGGTGCGGCCGCATTCTGCGATGACAAGGTGTGTTTGTGCCGGCCGGATGACCGATGAGGTCAAGCCGCGTGATGCAGCGTCCGATGACCCCGCGGTGATCGGGACTCCGGGCGTGTGCACGCCGGGCATCCCGGGACGGAATAGCGACCCGCCTCGCACAGACAGGGTGACACGATGGCTCTAGATCGAGATGTTCTTACGACCGGAGAAGTTGCCAAGATCTGCAACGTCGCCCCGCGGACAGTGTCCAAGTGGTTCGACTCGGGGCAGATCAAGGGCTACCGGATCCCGGGCTCCAAAGACCGACGCATCCCCGTCTCGGAACTCGTGCGCTTCATGAAAGAGCACGGGATCCCGCTCGACGGGGTTGTGAGCGGCTCGCTCCGCGTCCTCGTCGTCGACGAGGACAAGGAAGTCGTCGATGTCCTCAAGCGGGTGCTCGCCGAGCAGACCGAATACGAGGTCTCGACCGCGACCGGCAGTTTCGAGGCCGGGCTGCTCTGCGAGAGGCTCCGGCCTCACGTTGTGCTCATCAACCTGCACATGGATGGGTCCAACGGCGCCGACATCGCGGGGCTCATCCGCGACTCGGACTCGACCCAGCTCACCCGCGTCATCGGCATGAGCGGCAAGCTCACCGACGGACAGATGCACGCCCTCCGCGGCTCCGGCTTCGACGGCTTCCTCAAGAAGCCCTTCCAGGTCCGACAGGTCATCAGCGCGATCGAGGAAGTCTCGAGCATCGCCGCTTGACCAGCCGACTCAGTCAATCGATCTACTGACGAAAACGCCGGGCAAGGACGCCCGGCGTTTTCTCTATGCGTGTGTGTCCGGCGTTCCGTGTCCGGTGCGATCAGCCGCGTCGACGCCGTGTTGCCGCCCCGAGGCCCATCGCGAGCACCGCGAACGCACCCGGCGCGGGGACCTCGCTGAACACGAGCGAGAACTCGCCGCTCGTATCGAACAGGAGCGAGGTGCCCCCCGATCCGCTCGCGCTGCGGTTGAGCCTGAATTCCAGGGTGTAGGTGCCTGGGCCCAGCACGCCCGTCTCGTCGAGCGTTGCGCCGACGGGTGTTCCCTCGATCTGCGCTCCGTTGCCGTCCTTGAGCGACAGGAAGTTGCCCGGTGATTGCAGCGCGAACGAGGCGTCGAGGTCGTACTGGATCGAGCCCACGACGGTGAAGTAGACAAAGGTCCTGAGCGACGCGCCGGTCACGCCCGAGCCGCCCCGGGTCCACTCGATGAATGCATCGCTCGAGCCGACCGCCGAGAGGTTGCTCACCGTGAGCGAACTCGAAAGGTCTGCGGTCATGCTGGAGCCGCTCATCGGGGGCACAACAAAGAGCAGGTCGGAGGAAATCGTCTGGGGCAGGGGGCCCGCCTGGAGCGACGAACTGTCCGCGCCGATGTCGGATGGGCTCCCGCTCATGTCGAATGTCGCGGTTGCGGTCGTGCTCGCCCCGGTGATGGTGACCGAAGCGCCGGCGAACGCGGTGCACAGGGTAACGCCCACCGCGGCGGTGTTCATGGAAAACGTCATGTCGTGTCTCCGTCTTGTCGTGCGGACGCCGAACGGCTCCGCACCCTCATCCTAAAAAACGGCGGGCTCTCGCCCCCCCTCGAATCTCCGAGAGTACCACGAACTGGCGTGCGGGCCAACCAGCGCGGCTCGGCGCTATCGGACCGTTCGGGCGTCCCATGTTCCGAAACGAGGGCCATCCATGCCATACCGAATTGCGGAGGGCGATGTACCAGCGCACGTATCGCGCCCAACACGGAGCGGCTCGTGGTTTCTCGAAGGCTCTCGATCGCCTGATCTTGAACGCGTCAGACTGCCCCGGGACGGCTCACTTCGCGTCGCCCATGAACGCCGCGAGGATGTCGCACGCCGCCTGGAGATCCGACTTGTGGATCATCTCGGTCACCGTGTGGATGTACCGCGTGCCCACGGTGATCCCCACGGCCTTCGCGCCCGCCGCCGCTTGCTGCGCCGCGGCGCCGTCCTGCCCGCCGGCCGACAGGATCGACCGCTGATACGGGATCCGCTTCTTCTTCGCGAGTTTCTCGATCTGGCTCGCCAGCCCGTGATCGCTGATGAACGACCCGTCCTTGAGGTGCAGCGCGAAGCCCTTGCCGTGGGTGCTGACGGCGTCCGCCTCGGAGATCCCGGGCGTGTCGCACGCGAGCGTCACGTCGATCCCGATCCCGATGTCGGGCCTGACGGCGAACGCGGCGGTTTTCGCCCCGCGGAGCCCGACCTCTTCCTGGGTCGTGAACGCGACGACGATCTCGCAGGCGTGCCCCGTCCCGCTCTTGACGAGCTTGCGGACCGATTCGATCCCCAGCCAGCAGGCGACGCGGTTGTCGAGCGCCTTGCTCACCAGCTTGTCGCCCATCTCCAGGAACGGCTCGTCCATGACGACGTAGTCGCCCACCCGCACCCGCTTCTTCGCGTCGTCGCCGCTGAGGCCCACATCGACGAAGAACTCGCTGACCTCGGGCACCTTCTTGCGGTCCTCGGGGCTCTGCGTGTGGATGGGCTTGCCCCCGGGGTTCATCACGCCCTTGAACTCGCCGTCCTCGGTGATCACCAGCACACGCCGGCTGAACAGGTTCCGCGGGTCGAATCCACCCGCGTTGTTGAGCCACAGGAAGCCCTTGTCGTCCACGTGCCGGACATAGAACCCGATCTCGTCCATGTGGCAGAGCTGCATCAGCTTCCGCGGCTCGCCCTTCACGCTCCGCTTCTTGCTCTGCTTGCCCTTGCCGGCGGTTCTGGGCGAGCGACGGCAGATCAGCGAGCCCATCGCGTCGGTTTCGATCGAATCAAAGAGATCCGAGACCTCATCCCGGATGAGCGCACGCACACGCTCTTCCCGCCCGGGGACGCCCGGCATCTCGCACAACCGCTTTAGCAGATCGATGTTCATCGCGTCACGCTCCTTCTTCTGATTCATGCGTCAGCCCTCGGCACCCGGGGATCTCGACTCGACAATCTCAGGACGCCAAACCGAAAATCGACCGCGCTTTGTAAGCGTAGCATCCGGCGATGACCAACCGCTCACCACTCGCCGAGTCCTTCCGCAACGCAGGGATCGATCTCCTGCCCTACGGCCCGCCCGCGCACGGCATCGAACTAGTCGAGTCCTTCGGCGAGCTCGATTTCGAGTACGCCGCGCTCCGGAAATCCTGCGTCCTCATCGACCGCCCCGATCGCGGGACCGTCGAGGTCACCGGACCCGACGCGGTCAGCTTCCTGCAGAGCATGCTCACGCAGGACATCGCGAAGATCCCCGTCCACGGCTCCGCCGCTTCGTTCTGGCTCAACAAGAAAGGCCGGATCGTCGCCGATATGCGGCTGACCAAGGTCCACGCCGAATCCGGCGTCAAACTCCTCATCGATCTCGACGCCTACGCCGTCGCTCCCACGATCGAATCACTCGATGCCTACCTCATCATGGAGGAGGCCGAGCTGACCGACGCGACGGAGCGCACGCACCGTTTCAGCCTGCAGGGCCCGACGGGCCCCGCCCTCATCGCCGCGGCCGGGGAGCGGCAGGCGGGCGACGCCGCGACGGACCTCGCAGACAACGCGGCGTGCGTCTGTTCGATCGCGGGCGCCCCGGTGCTCATCACCCGCGCCGACACGACCGGGACGATCGGGCTCGAACTCGCGGTGCCTGCCGAGTCGGCGCAGGCCGTGTGGGACCGGCTCATCGAAGTGGGGCAGGTGGCGGCGGACGCGGACCCACACAACCTGCCGGAACGCGAGTCATCGAAGATCAAGCTCCGCCCCGCGGGGTGGCTCGCGTACAACACCGCCCGCATCGAGGCCGGCACGCCGCTCTTCCATATCGACTTCAACACCGAATCCCTCCCCGGCGAGACGGGCCTGCTCGAATCGCGCGTGTCCTTCACCAAGGGCTGCTACCTGGGTCAGGAGATCGTCGCCCGCATGTTCAACCTCGGGTCGCCCAAGCAACGCCTTGTCGCGATCAAGCCGGGCGGAGAGCATCTGCGGACCGACGAGGGCCATCCCCGCCAGCCCGTGGGGGGCACGGAGGTCTATCAGGACGCCGGGCCGGACGGCACCCCGATCGGCAAGCCCGTGGGCTCGGTGACGAGTTCGACGATCAGCCCGATGAACGGGGGCGAGCCGATCTGCCTCGCGATGGTGAAGGGCGACTACGCGGAACCCGGCACGGAACTGTTCGTTCACGCGGAGGGGGCCATGCTGTCGGGCAAGGTGCGCGAGGGGTTGTCGTTTCTCGGCTAAGCAAGATCGTCGGCTCTGTTCTTCCGCCCGCTGTTCATCCATGCATTGGCAGCCAGCGTCAGTCCGAGGAACATCGCGACCGGGAGCGTTGCGACAACGAGCCCGATCAGCACCGCGAGGGGCGAGCCCATCCCCGTGCCAGGCTCTTCCCACGGGATGACGACGCGAGCGATCACAGGGCACAGCAGCGTGAACAGACACGCGCCGATCCGCAGCACATCGCTCGCGAACGTCCCGGGTGAGCAGAACCGACGCAGCGAGAGCATAATCGCCGTGCACCAACTCAGCCCGCAGATCACCAGGATGATCCAGATGCGATGCCGGAACGGCTCCCACGGTGTGCCGACAGTGTGAACCGCCATCGCGATCCCCATCAGGATCGGCACGACGAGCGAGAGCGTCAGCAAGAGATTGAACGAGACCGCGGGGATCGACCCGCGCCGAGGCTGTGGATTGTGCGTCATTCGCCGGGCGTACGCACCCGCCGATGCGTGAGTTCGACATCCAGCGGGTGCCATGGAAACACCGCAGAGCGGTTTTTCCATGTTCTTGGGGATCGCAGAAGAGCATGGCAAAGGCTGCGCCGTTGCCATGGCACCGGTCTGTGGGGTGCCACGACTCGCCGAAGGCGCAGTCGTGCCGGTCGTTCACGCGGTCACTCCGGAACACCGCTGCGCCGAAGCGGCGAGCGGTGGCACCCAGAATTCCGCTCGTGACTAACCCCGCTCCCGTCGGTATGTCAACTCCACATCCTGCCCAACCCGCTTCACTCGGCAAAGCTCGAACCGTCGGCCCTCGCTCAATCGCTCGGCAATCCGCCCCGAGGCCGCCGCCATCGCTTCCGCGTCGCCCAGCAGCAGGGGGGCGACGTAGACGACCGCCTCGCAGATCAGGTCCGCCTCGAACAGGGAGCCCAGCAGGCCGGGCCCGGCTTCGACCATCAGGTTTGTTACGCCGTACTCGCCCGCGAGCGCTTCGAGCAGCATGTCGAGGCGGAGCCTCCCCGCGCTGTCCAGATGCTCGGGCACGCCGATGAACTCGCACCCGAACTGTTCGAGCTGCTCACGCCGGGTCTCGATGATCCCGCTGGTGAGCAGGTCCTTGTTGACGACGATCGACGTGGGGGTGTCGCCCGCCGTGCGCACGATCGCGCGGTCGTCGGTGATGTCGAGGTCGCGGTCGAGCACGATCCGCCGGCAGGGCCGACGGAGCCGGCGCACGCCGCGCGCCGTCAGCATCGGGTCGTCGGCCATCACCGTCCCGAGCCCCGTCAGAATCGCATCCATCCGTGCGCGCAGCCGGTGGACCCGCCGGCGCGACATGGGCCCGCTGATCCACTGGCTCTCCCCGGTCCGCGTCGCGATCCGACCGTCGATCGTCTGCGCCCACTTCGCGACCACCCAGGGCAGGCCGGTCTGGACGCGGTAGATGAACGGGTCGCTCAGCCGGGCCGCCATCACGCTCGCGTCACTCAGCCTCGCCTCGATGCCGGCATTCCTGAGCACGTCGATCCCGCCCGCCGAGACTTCCGCCGGGTCCGAGCGCGCGAACACGACCGCCCCGACCTTCGCTCCGATCAGCGCATCCGTGCAGGGCGGCTGCTTGCCATGATGCACGCACGGCTCGAGGGTGCAGTACACCGTCGCGCCCGCGGGGTCGTTCCCCTTGCGCGCACAATCCGCGAGGGCCTCACGCTCCGCGTGCAACCCCCCGAATCGCTGGTGATGGCCGATACCGAGGATCTCGCCGCCCCGGACGATCACCGCCCCGACCATCGGGTTCGGCTCGACATCGCCAGCCGCGCGCATCGCGACGCGGGCCGCCATGTCGAGGTACCTGCGATCGTGGACTCTGGACGCTGGATAGGTCTCGACACTCATGCCAGGCGCACCATCGTCGTGCGTTCGTCGGGTTGCAGGATCGCGTCGGCGTCGCGGAGCCAGCGCCGGGCATCCTGCACATACCCCGCGGTCGGTTTGAGCTCAGGCATCCGCGACCGGAAGTACCGGTTCATGCGCGCCATGAGCAACTCGCGCACCAGCTTTGCGGCCATGGATGCGAGAGCCGCGGGAAGGTGCCGATCCTCCGCCTGCGTCTCGAAGTTCACCGCGATTTTTCCGCCTCTGAGCAGATACCGGCTCGCGTGATTCGTGCGCAGCGCCATCTCGGCGCCCTCCCCCGGGAAGGCCTTGGCGATGATGTCCTCGTAATCGATCCGGCCCGATTGGCGGTCGCAGATGATGCGCACGGGGCCGTTCGAGTCTGCGTCGGCAAGCGTCGCGGCGAGGGGGAGC
>DDFO01000007.1:32913-39852 GCA_002337215.1 Phycisphaerales bacterium UBA1926
GCCGAGGCCGTGGTCTCTGCCTTGGACCCGGTTGCGCGCACGATGTCGTTGAAGCGATCCTCGGAGATCGTGCGCACGCAGAGGTGCACGAGCCGGATACCCGCGTCGTTCATCGCGCTCGCGAGCAGGTTGGCTCCGATGCGCTGCGATTCGATCGGCTCGCCCAGAGGGAGCTGGACGGATTCCCCCCCGTACCAGGGCAGGTCGGGCAGTTCGCCGCAGAGCAGGTCGAGCAGATCCGCGTCGGTCTCGGGCATCGCTTCGCCCGAGGCGGCGAGGGAGGCGAGCACGCCTCGTTCGAGGTGGGTGCAGGGGTGTCGCTTCTTGTTGTCGTTGGAGAGTTTGAGCTTCTTGGAGTCGGCGATCGGGATGCGTTGCCCCGCGCCCCGGACACCCTTGCACACGGCCTTGGGCATCGCCTCCCACAGATCGGGGGCGGGATCACCCTCCGACCAGCCGTCGATGGAAAACACGGCGAGACCGACGGTGAGCGGCCCGAGCATGGGGCCGTACCCGGCTTCATCGATCCCGCAGTACAGAACGCTCATGCGGCAAGCGTATGGGCCCGGCCCGCGAGACGCGGTGGGTCCGTCCGGGTGATAACCCCGGACCTGCGCAGACCGACCAGCCGTCGCACCCGGCACCCGCGGCGCACACGGCTCACATGATGCGCGCGTCAGCGTCCAGAAAGCGAATCCGGGCGTCGATATCCGAGGCGACACGCCCCGGGGAACCGGGGTTCCCATGAACGCACTCACTTACTCCCTGGAGCACCGCCTTGAACCCCATGAACATCGCACGCAACCCGAACCGACCGATCCTGATCACCTCGCTCGTCGCCGGCCTCGCCGCCGGGCTGGGCGGGTGCAACAGCGCCGGCGTCCAGAAGGCCGGCAGCGGCGCTTTCGAGCGTGACGGCCTCGCGAAGTTCTCCACCCAGGAGATCTCGCCCGAGGCGACGGTCGGCACCTGGACCTCGGAGACCTACCAGGCCGAGGCTTCGGAGATCGCGCTGCCCGAACAGTGGCTGAGCGAAGCGGAGTATTCGACCGCCTCGATCGAGTCGCGTCGCGCCGCCGCCGAGGCCGCGAAGATCAAGGCCGCCGCGGAGGCCCGCGAGCGTGAGGCCGCCGCCGAGGCCGCGCTCTCCCAGTCGTTCAGCAAGATGCAGACCGAGATCGCCCGCGCCGATCTCACCTCGAACGTCTACGACGCCCGTTTCGGCGAGGAGCGTGCGCAGATCGACGCCCGCCGCCACACGTTCCAGGCCGAGGGCCGTCGCCGCGAGGCGTTCCTCGCCGCGTCGATCTCGGAGTGGCAGGCCGAGGTCGAGCGGATGCGTTCAGGCGCCGAGGCTTCGTGGAACGACGCGATGGCTCGTCACGAGCAGCTGCTCGCCGAGCGTTCCGCGGTCGAGACCCGCGGCCAGGCAACGATCGACAAGATGGTCCAGGTCGCGAACCTGACCAACGACCGCGCGATCGAGAAGGTCGCCGCGCTGCGGACGGAAGCCCAGAGCACGACCGAGGCGACCAACGCGACGGTGACCGAGCTCAACAGCACGATCCAGTCGACCCGTGAGCAGACCGTCGCCCGCGTCGCCGATCTGCGTCAGCAGGCGGATTCGCTGCGTGAGACGACCTTCTCGACGGTCGCCGAGCTGAATGCCGAGGCCGAGGCTCTCGCCGAGCAGGACATCCAGGGCGAGTACTCGATGGCGCTCCAGCAGGCCCAGGTTCGCTTCGAGAGCGCGCTCGCCGAGGCGAGCGACCTGCGCGGCCTCGCGATCGAGCGTCGCACCGCACTCGGTGCTGAGATGCAGCGTCGCTTCGCGGAGCTCGAGGCGAGCGAGGCGACCACCCGGTCGTCCTACGAGGAAGCGATCGCGAACATCGAGGCGGGCCTGAAGGACTCGATCTCGAAGGTGGACGTCGCCCGGGCCGAGGCCGACAAGATCGAGCGGACAGCCCGCGCCAAGTTCATCCAGGCCGAGGTGGACGCGAAGGTCGCGGCGATCATCGAGGAGAGCACGCACCAGCGTGAACTCGCCGAGGACGAGTTCGAGCAGGTCCGCGCCGCCGCGAAGGCGGAAGCCGCCGAGCTGCAGACCAAGCTCTATCGCCAGATCGCCAAGGAGCGCAAGAGCGGCAAGGTCGCGATGAAGAAGGACGTCAACCCCAACACCCCCAGCAGCGGCGAGCCGACGCCTGAGTTCACCGACGCGGGCGCCAAGGTGCCGGTCGTCGCCCCGGACCGCATCGCGCAGTTCAAGACCGAGCTCGCGAAGGCGAGCAAGTTCCGCGTGCAGGCCGACGCCAACGAGGCGCAGGCGATCGCGAGCCATGACGCGGAGACCGCGTCGTTCAACGCCTGGCTCGAGTCGGCCGGGGCCGATCACGAGGCGTGGCACGCCCGCATCGGGGCGTTCGGTCAGCAGGGCGACGCCGAGATCTCGACAATCCTCAGCAAGGCCGAGAGCGTCGTTGCCGAGGCCGAGGCCGTGCGCGAGCGTGCGTTCGTCTTCGCCGAGAGCGACAAAATGAGCACGATGGCACGCGTCGCCTCGCTGAACGCGAAGGCGAGCGCCCTCGAGAAGAAGAACCTTGCCCGCGTCGAGCAGCTGCTCGCCCAGGCGGACACGACCGCCCGCAACGGCGACAGCGAAGTCCGCACCCTTGAGATCCGCCGCGATTCGACCCTGCGTCGCGGCAATGCCCGCAGCCGGAGCCTGCTCGTCGAGGCCGACTCGCTCGAGCAGAGCCAGCGCGCCGTCGTCGCCCAGATGAACGGCGAGATCGACGCGGCCCGTCGGATCCTGTCCAGCGAGCTCGCCCGTCTCGACCAGAGCGCCGAGACCTTCATCGCGGTCGCCGAGGCCGACTACGAGGAGAACAAGGTCCTCGCCGATACGTTCCAGCGGATCAGCATCGCCAACACGACCGAGCTGACCGCGGCCCACGTGACCGCCAACAAGCAGGCCGAGGCGGATGTTGAGTATCTCGCCCGCGTCGCCGACGCGAACGAGATCAGCGCTGGGGCTGAGGTGGACCGCATGGTCGCCGACGCGTCGGCTAAGCTCTCGATCCAGGAGGCGAGCGACATCGCGTACCGCGCCGGCATCGAGGCCCACGAGCGGATCGCCCGCGCGGCGGCCGCCGAGCAGCTCGCGATCGCGAACGCCGAGGAGCAGACCGTCCGCAGCCGGTTCGATTCGCGGATCGCCGCGACGATCGCCTCGCGTGACAACGCCTACGCCGACCTGTATCTCGACACCTTCCGCGATCAGGCCCGCTCGCGTCAGGCGACCGNNGGCCCGCTACGAGGAACTCGCCGGCGCGGCGCTCGACCGCCTGAACGCCGCCGCACGCTCGTTCGGCCGGACCGCTGACGAGAACTGGGACTCGCGCCTCGCGCTCCCCGGCAACTTCGGCGCCCCGGTGAAGACCGACGAGCTCTACCGCCGGGCGAGCGACACGCTCAACCAGGGCTTCTTCGTCAACGTCGAGGTTGACTGATCGTGGTCGTCCTCGACCATGACTGAGAATCGGTTCGTGGGGTGACCCGGGGCGAAAGCCCTGGCAAGCCCGAGTGCACAAGAAAGAGGCCGCCCGGCGAGAGCCGGGCGGCCTTCTTGGTTCAGGGAATCCATCGTCGCCTCGGGCGTCGCGTCGGGCTTATTCGATGTCCTTGCCCTCGACAACATCGGTGAACTTGGGTGCCTTGTGAGGGTCGTCGCCCCCATGCTTCATGCGGTTGAAGTAGTTGTGGAAGGCCTTGAACGCCGTGGGCGCGAAGACGAGCATAATCGGCACGTTCGCGACGAGCATGACGCCCAGGCCCAGCGTGGTCCAGTTGTCGAGCTCGTGGTCTGTCGCGATAATGGCGAACTTGTTGCCACCCGACCCGAAGATCGGCATCGCCAGCGCCGTGGTCACGAGGATCAGCAGCGAATAGATGACCTTGTAGATCATCACGGCGGTCCCGGAGACCGAGGCACCGAGTTTTCCGAAGAAGTAGTAAATGCCCTGCTCGCCGTAGTACGACCAGGAGATCATCGTTGAGAGCGCGAACAGCCATGCCGCGATCGTGATGAGCCACATCCCGAGCCCGGGTGTTACCCGGTCGAATGCGTACGCGGTCAGCGAGGCACCCGCGTAATCACCGTAGATGCCGGTGTCGAGCGAGCCGTCCTCGTTTTCGCGCACTTCGGGTCGCGCTTCCGATTCGAGCGTGCCCCAGTCCACCGTCCAGATGTCATCCTCGGTGATCCGCACGATCCCCGAGAGCCGACGGAGCGTCCGGCCTGTGTTGGTGTCCTCGTCGGCGTTGACCACGAGGAACACGGTCTCGCCATCCCGCCAGCCCGAGTTGCCCTCGCCGGTCCGCCGGATCTTCCTGTTCGCCTGCGTCATCCGGGGCAGGTCAGGCGTCTCGGCCGTCCAGGTGTCGGCGATCGGGATGCCGTCCGAATCGAACGCCTGGACGATCGCGATCGGGTTGGTGCCGTCGTAGGCCGCCTCGGGGCCGCGGTTGTACGCGCCGCTCGAGAGGATCACGAGCGCGGTGAGTGTGCAGACGACGATCGTGTCCACGAACGGCTCAAGCCCCGCGACGACACCCTCACGCACCGGTTCGTCGGTCTTCGCCGCCGAGTGGGCGATCGGGCTTGAGCCCTGCCCCGCCTCGGAACTGAAGAGCGCCCGCTTGACGCCCCACATCGCGGCATAGCCGAACGTGCCGCCCAGGAACGCGCCCGCCGCGTCGGGATTCCCACCGGGGAGGCCCGAACGGACGATCAGCGCGAGCATGTCGGGAACATCCCCGATGTTGAGCGCGAGGACATAGAGCGCCGCCAGGACATAGATCGCGCACATGACTGGCACGATCTTGCCCGCGACCGAACCGATCCGCTTGATGCCGCCGATGATCACGAGTCCAACGAGCAGCGTCAGAACGACACCCGTGGCGACCTGCGGGATCGCGAAGTAGGTGAAGGTGATGTCGGCGACGTTCCACGCCTGGAACATGTTGCCGCCCGTGATCGCCGAGACGATCAGCGTCACGACGAAGATGCCACCGATGAACACGCCGAGCGCCTTGTTCCGCATGAACCCCAGCACGAGGAAGACCCCCGCGAGCAACCCGCCCGGGACCCACGCGGCGTTCGACTCGAACACACCCACCGCGAGATAGGTCAGGCCCAGTGTCGTCGCGGCGAACAGCATGCCGGCGAGCATCCGCAACCCGTTATTGTCCGCGAGCCCCTTCGCGACGACGAACATGGGCCCGCCGTGCGGGTTCTCAGGGTCGTCGGTATTGCGGAAGAGCATCGACTGGGTGACTTCGGTCATCTTGAGCGCCATGCCCAGCAGCCCGATGAGCCACATCCACATCACGGCACCGGGCCCGCCCAGCGCGACCGCCACGGCCACTCCCGCGATGTTGCCCAGGCCCACGGTCGCCGAGAGCGCCGCCGAGAGCGCCTGGAAGTGGTTGATCGCGCCCGGATCGTCGTGATCGTCGTACTTGCCGCGCACGACCGAGACGCCGTGCGTCAGCGCCCGGTACTGCCCGAAGAAGGACCAGACGGTAAACACAAGGCCCACCAAGAGCAGCGCGTAGACCGTGTAGTCGCTGAACAGCACGCCGTTCAGGTTGCCGATGAATTCGTCGAGTGCATGCATAGAGAGTGTGTCCCCGCTGTCTGCTGTTGAGTGAGAAACCGCGGCCCGTCGTGTCAATCGGGACACGCCGCGTCATCCAGATGATGCGCGATCCCGCCCCGGAACGCAAATCGAGACGGTTGCCACGGTTCGGTCTGTCCTCGGGTAGCATACCCCCGTGGCTGCCGAGTTCTCGCAGATCCCCGACACTGTGCCGGCCGACGCGCCGTCGCCGACCTCTCTTGTGACGGCCGGCGCGATCGCCGACGCACTGGCCGGTGCGCTCGCCGCCGCCGAGATGCGTCTGATCGATGAGCAGGCCCCGCTCGGGCTGGACGCCCTCGATGAGGTCGCGCTGCACCCGATCATCGCCGAGGGTCTCTCCGGCTCTGCCGGGTCCGGCTGGGGCGTCCACCGCGAGGCGCTCTACCCGGGCGATCACGATGAGGCCGACCTCGCCGCTGATTCCGATCGGCAGCGCTGCGACATCGTGCTTACCGATCGGCCCGGCCTCGCCCTGCTCGACCCGGTCCACGCCGACCGACGCGTCCGGGCGGCGACCGACACACTCTTCGCCGAACTCGCGCCAGCGATGGAAGCGGACTCGGCCGCGAACGCCGTCCGCCCCGAGGACGCGTTCTGGGTCGAGATCAAATCCGTCGCACAGATCGCCTACCGCGACGGCGTGCCGGGGCCCAACCGGTCCTACGCGAGCGAGATGGTCAACGGTCCCGCCGCCGATGTCTGCAAGCTCATCGGAGACGGCATCATCACCCGCGCCGCCGCGGCGCTCGTGCTGTTCACCGAAGACGACGCCATCGCCGCCCACGACGCGCACCAGACCGCCCACGCGCTGCTCGACATGGGGCTGCCCGTCGGCATACCCGAGATACGGTCGGTCCCGATCGCCGACCGCGCCGGGAACGCCTCGGCGACGATCGCCGTCTTCCCCATCCGGGGTCTCGGCCTGCAACTCCATCACTAAGACAAGCACCTGGGCTCAGGCAACGTGCCCGGCTCGACCGCCCTGGCCGGTCAGTCGTCCAATCCGGCGACCCGCGCGATGACGTCCGCGGCGCCCTTCGCCGCGTGCGTCCCGCGGAACTGCTCGGTGATCGCCCGCAGCGCCGCCCGCTGCCGCTCGGCCAGTTCGGGCCGTTCGAGCAGCGCCACCGCCTCATTCACAATCGCCTCGGGGCCCCCGAAATGCGGGATCAACTCGGGGACCACACGCTCGCCCGCGATCAGGTTGGGCAGGCTGAAGTACGGCGTGCTC
>DDFO01000032.1:0-318 GCA_002337215.1 Phycisphaerales bacterium UBA1926
CAGGCGAGCTACGACGGCGGGCGCACCTGGCACAGCGTCGCGAGCGATCTTGCTGGTGACGCGCGGTCGTTCGACTGGCAACTCCCCGCGTCCACGGGCATCGCGGATGTCCGCGTCCGCGTCGTCGCGACAGACCATCGGTTCCAGGATTCATCATCGACTTCGGGTCCGTTCGCGATCGCTGCAGGCGATAGCCCCGCGGGTTGCAATGCGGCGGATCTCACCGAGCCGTTCGGTGTGCTCGACCTTGCCGATGTCCAGGTGTTCGTGAGCGGATTTACATCGCTGGACGAGATCGCGGACCTCGACGGCAACGGC
>DDFO01000032.1:446-18796 GCA_002337215.1 Phycisphaerales bacterium UBA1926
TCGCGGACCTCGACGGCAACGGCGTGTTCGACCTCGCCGATCTGCAGGGCTTCGTCGCCGCGTTCACGAGCGGTTGCCCCTGATCACCCTCGGGACGCTTGCACAGCGTGCCCGATCTTCCGTCTCCGTGGTCCCACACCTTTACGCCAATCCCGAAAGGCACCCCGATGAACAAGTCCACGCTCGCGATCCCACCCGTGATCCTCGGCTTCCTCTGCGCTGCCTTCGCCGACGACCTCGGATTCGACGGTCATGACCTCGTCGAGCCCGATTGTGACGCGATGGCGAGCTGGTATACCTGCCGCGACATCGACACGGCCCCGCCGAATGTCTTCCGGGGCTATGAGTACATGCACCTGACCAGCCAAACCCTGGGCCCCGACGGCGATACCGTCTACCCCGACACCGGTGAACCGTACGTCACCACCGTGACCTCGTGCTCGAGTTGTCACTTCACGGGCGGGCAGGTCCCGTTCGGCTCCCCCGTCTACCAGTCACCCAGCAAGTACCGCGCCGACCCGGGCACCGGCCTCGGTCCATACTTCCGCCCCCTGGGTTACCACCGCGATCTCGAGGACTCCGTCATCGATTGTTTCCGCAACTGCATGAACGCGGACCGGGCGCCCGCGAAGGACGACCCCGTGATGGTGGCGCTGGTCGACTACATCCGCTGGGTCGCCGACGGCATCAACGACCCCGAGATGCGCGAGGACTGGACGCAGCTGCCCTCCGAGGCAGGGCCGAGTCTCCCTTCCATCCCCGGCGTGCAGTCGATGCGTGCCGACCCGCTCCGCGGCGCGGGCCTCTACGCAAACCGCTGCGCGGACTGCCACAGCGAGGACGCCCCCGGCGCCGGCGAGTACCGCATCGGCGAGGAACGCCCCCGCGTCCCCGCCCTCTGGGGCAGCATCGATGGCTACTCCCGCGGCGCCGCGTTCTACCGAACGCCCGTGCTCGCCGCGTACATCCAGACGCACATGCCGCTCGACGAACCGGGAACCCTGTCCGACCAGGACGCGCTCGACATCGCCGCGCATATCAATGCGCCGGACAAGCCCAGGCCCGGCGGGATGGCCGACGAGATGTACTGCCACGATGACCCCGACGGCATCCCGTCCGCCCTCCGCAAGCCCGCCGACTGGCTCGTGGGGTGCGAGTATCCGGGAGAGCGTTTTCACTTCGAGTCGATGGGCACCGACTTCGACGACATGGTGCTCAACGGACCCTGGACCGAGCTCGCCGCATGGCGCGCCGCCGAGGTCGACCGGCTGCTCAACGCGTGCCCCGCAGACCTTGTCCCGCCCTTCGGCGTACTGGATCTCGCCGATGTCGGTGCGTTCGTGATCGCGTTCCTCGATCGGGACGCCGACGCGGATCTCGCCGAGCCCATCGGCGTCTTCGACCTCGCCGATGTGCAGGCGTTCGTCGGCTCGTTTGTCGCGGGCTGTCCATAACCCCCTCTCGCCGGCCTTTGCCGGCGCCCCTTACTCGGTCCTTCCGCTGAGAAGCGCGGGCCGAGTTTTTGCCGCTCAAGCGCACAAGACAGGAGCCAACGGCATGCCCCGCTTGAAACGATCTCCGATGGTCAGCTTCTCCGCACTGGCCGGTCTCGCAACCGCTCATGTCGCGATCGGCGGGACATCATTGTTTGATGACGCGACGGCGTACCCAGCGCCGGATTCCCCGTACGGCCTCGCCGCGGGTGATCTCGATAACGACGGCGCGATCGATCTGGTCACCACCAGCAACACTGGCAACCCGAACGATCCGATCCGGATCTATTGGAACGATGGGTCTGGCGGATTCGCGACGACCAGCGAGATCACCTCGGGCGATGGTCCCCGCGAGATCGCGCTCGCCGATTTCGACGCCGACGGCGATCTCGATCTGTTCATCTCCAACTACTTCTCAAACGACATGTACCTCATCCCGAACAGCGGTGGGCGGGCGTTCGGATCGCCGACCTCGCACGCGACCGGCGGCGGGTGCCAGGGCATCGACACGGGCGACATCGACAACGACGGCGATCCGGATTTCGTCGCGACCGATCACTTCGGCAGTCGGATCCGTCCGTACCGCAACATCAACGGGCTTGGGTTCAGTTCCGTCGGGCTGTTCGGGACGGGCGACAACCCCTGGGCGATCGAGCTCGCGGACATGGACAACGACGGCGATCTCGACAGCGTCGTGACCAGCGAGGAGAGCCCGATCGTGACCATCGCCTACAACGCGGGGGACGGGACATTCCCGACGACGATCGACCACACCGTCGGACGCAGGCCCACGGGGGTCGCGGTCGCGGACTTCAACGGAGACGGTGCCAACGACATCGTGACCGCGGACTGGGGCATGCTCAGCCCGATCAACAACACCGTCTCGGTGCTGCTCGCGGACGGCGACGGCGGGTTCGAGCCCGCTGTCGCGTACACCGCCTACGGCAGGCCCGGATCGGTCGAGATCGCCGATATCGATTCGGACGGGACGCTGGATCTCGTCGTCGCGTGCGAGGCGGACGACGGGTTCGCGGTCCTGACCGGGAACGGGGACGGCACATTCAACGCGCCGATGCTCTTCGATATCGGCACGCAGCCCGGGCGGATCGCGATGGCGGACTTTGATGGCGACGGCGATGTCGATATCGCCGCCGCGGGGACGGTGCCGAGCCGGGTGACGGTGTCGATGAACATCACCGGGACACCCGTTGAGCCCAGGCCGCTCGATGTTGAGTGGCAGGCCTCGTACGACAACTTCTTCAATCAGGACACGCCCTCGCACATCGCGGTCCGCGCCGATGGCTCGATCGTCACCGCGGGCGCAACGGCGTTCACTCCCAACGAGGAGGACTTCCTGATCGTCGCGTTCGATGCGCAGGGCAACCAGCTCTGGGAGTATGTCTACAACGGGGACGGCGACCACTACGACAAGATCGAGCATCTGCGGGTCGGTGCGGACGGCAGCGTCATCGTCGTTGGCCAGTCGTGGGGCCCATCGTTCAGCGTCCAATGGGCGACGATGAAGCTCGACGCGAGCGGGAACCTGCTCTGGGTCGATCGCTACGAGGGCGACAACCCCGCTGCGTCGCAGTACCCCCGCGGGATGGAACTCGCCGATGACGGACGGATCGCGGTGGGGGGCTGGTCACGTGACGCGTCGTTCGTGAACGTCTTCTTCACTGTTGTGCTGTACGACGCGGACGGCGGGATCCTGTTTGAGCGCACGCTCCCGGGCACCCCCGGCATCGACGGGCAGGCCGAAGATGTTGCATTCGACCCCGACGGCAACATCATCGCGATCGGCGGGATCGACAGCGCACAGGGCTTCGGGCAGGATACCTATCTGGTCAAGCTGGGCCCAACGGGCGATGTGCTCTGGTCGGTGCAAGGCGATCAGGCGGTGGGCGATATCGTTGAAACGGACGCTGCTGGAAATATCTACACAGCTGCGGGCGGCACGCTGACAAAGTACAACCCGGACGGGGATGAGCTGTGGGCCCTGGCGCTCGGCATGAGCCGGGCGAGCAAGATCGCGCATCGCCCCGATGGCACGCTGCTGGTTTCGGGTGCATCGGGCGGTGGTGTGCGCATCGTCGCGGTTGCTCCCGACGGCTCGGTGCTGTGGGCGACGCAATCGCCCGGGAGTGTTCGGAGCGACAACCCCGAGGGCCACCTCGCGGTGCAGGCGAACGGGACGATCGCGGTGCTCGGACAGATCGGCACCGACCTGGGCGTCTATCGGTACCTGCCGGACGGCTCGCTGCTCGACGAGACGCGCGTCGATTCGGGGTCTTCGACCGATTCCCGGGCCGCGATCGCTGCGTCGGGAAACTCGCTCTACGCTCTGGGTTCGTACGAGCCACAGATCGTGAACCGACGAGACTTCGTGCTCTTCCGCCTCGATGAAGCGGAACTGGGGTGCAACGGGGCGGACATCGCCGAGCCGTTCGGCGTGCTCGATCTCGCCGATGTCCAGAATTTCATCGCGGGGTTTACCGGGCAGGATCCGATCGCGGATATCGATAGCAACAGCGTGTTCGATCTCGCGGATGTGCAGGCGTTCATCGGCGCATTCACGGCCGCGTGCCCCTGAGTGATACAGACCGCGGAGATCGCGAATCAACCGATCGGGCGGTACGGCTCACCGCTCGCTCATCGAAAAAGATGCTATCAGAGAATACAGGAACAGTCATGAAAACGCTGATCGCAACACTTCTGCTTACCGTTGGGTCGGTTGCTCCTGCGGGAGTCGATCCCGACTGGATCACGCCCTATCAGTCACCGGGCTCGTTCACCTTCTACGAGATCGTCGCCGACCAGGGGGGAAACACCTTCACGGTCGCCACGCTCGATGATGATCTCTCGGTCACGAAGGTCTCGCCCCAGGGCGTCGTGCTCTGGCAGACGGTGTACGCGGGTCCGATCGGGCAAGACATCGGGGCGGGCATCACCATGAACGCCGACGAGACCGCGGTCTACGCGCTGGGGCGATCGATCGTGCCGGGATTCGGCAACAGCGACTTCAACATCCTGAAAGTCGACGCCGAGTCGGGCGAGATCGTCTGGCAGCGTTTCTACGACGGGGGAACTCTCGGCATAGACAGCCCGCAGGACATTGTCGGGACGCCCGACGGCGGCGTCGCCGCGTGCGGCGGCATCGGCACGTCCGACGAGCAACGTGACTACGGCACGGTCAAGCTCGATGCCGATGGGGAGGTCGTCTGGGAGAGCCGGTTCAGTGGGGTCGGTGCGTTTCTGTTCGAGAACGATGACGCCCGCTT
This sequence comes from Phycisphaerales bacterium UBA1926, assembly GCA_002337215.1. Classification (GTDB taxonomy): domain Bacteria; phylum Planctomycetota; class Phycisphaerae; order Phycisphaerales; family UBA1924; genus UBA1926. Next base: position 5,221 of record DDFO01000032.1, read on the forward strand.
CCTCGCGGTGACCCCCGATGGCGACATCGTCGTCACGGGGACCGGTATGGGCGGCGCGACCCGAGCCGACTCTATCACGCTTAAGTATGACGGCACGACCGGCGCAGAGATCTGGAGCTCGGGGTACGCCACCCCTGCCGATGACTCGGTTCGCGATCTGAAAATCGCCTCGGACGGGGATGTCCTGCTGTTCGGGTCCGACCCTGGCGGCGCCGACCGCCGGTGGTTCCTCGCCCGTTACGACGGCACGACCGGCACGGAACAATGGGCGACCTTGGTCGACCCGGGGCTCGACGAACGGCCCGCGGCGATCACCATCGCGCCCGACGGCACCATCTTCGCGACCGGAAGCACCGACCCCGACGGGGACGACAGCAACCGGAACGAGAACGTCATCACCATCGCTTACGACGGCGAGACCGGGTCTGTGCTCTGGCTCAACGAGTTCGGGGACGAGGGCGTCGGGGATTTCGACATCGGCCTCCGGGTTCACACGAACGGAGCCGGGAAGGTCTACGTGTTCGGGTACACAGAATCGGCCTCGCTCGTGGTCGATCCGTTCGAATCGGACGCGCTCGTGCTGACCATCGACGCGGAGACCGGCGCACAGATCGGGGTCTCCGCGATCGACATGACCGCGCCGGGCGGCCCAGCCGCATCGGAGTCGATCTTCGATACCGCGGTCGACGGGCGGGGCGACGTCTATGCCTACGGGGCGTTCTACGACGGCACGCAGGACCTCGAGCTCTTCATGCGGTTCGGGATCGGCGGCACGGGCTGCGGGCCCGCGGATGTTGCTGATCCGCTGGGAACGCTGGACCTCGCCGACGTGCAGGCGTTCATCGCGGGGTTTATCGGCATGGACACCGTCGCGGACCTCGACGGCAACGGCGTGTTCGATCTCGCCGACGTCCAGGCGTTCATCGGCGTGTTCACGACCGGCTGCCCCTGACGTGCCCGGTCGCAGACCGACGAGGCACACAGAAGACGCATCCAAACAACACAACCGAGACCAAGCGGAGGCCCACATGTCACGTCCAGAACGACCCTTCCAGATCACGCTCCTCGCCAGCGCCGTCCTCGCGAGCGGCCCCGCCCTCGGTGCGCCGGGCGATGTCTCCTGGGAACTCATCCGCCCCAGCAACACCGGCATCCCGGGCGACTACACCCAGGTCATCTTCATCGATGACGACGACTCACCCTGGGTGAGCGGCTACATCCCATTCTGGGAAGAGGGGGGCATGTCGCACTTCGACGGGACCAACTGGCGAGTGCTCGGCAACGTCGATTGTGATCAGATCGCCTCGCCCCGGTTTAATGACATGGTGAAGACCGACGACGGGATCATGTGGATCGGCTCCAACGACGGGCTGCTCCGTTTCGACCCGACACAGGAGCCCTGGTGCGTCACCCGCTACCACAGCGGCAACACCCCGCTCAAGGGCAACCAGATCGTCGGCATCGATATCGCGCCCGACGGCACCCTCTGGGTTGCCTCACAAGAGTTCGGCGGGTCGAGCGCAGGAGGGCTCGGGCATTTCGATTACGTGAACAACAACTGGGAATTCTGGGACACCAGCAACGGCCTGCCCTGGTGGGCGGGCTGGGACTGGGTCGATTATGTCAGCGTCCAGGGCGACGCAGGGGGGGGGTACACCGTCTGGTTCGGCTCCAGCGAGATGGGCCTGACGACGTACAAGGACGGGCTGTTCGTCTGGTACGGCAGCGCAACACCGCCCGATGTCGATCCGCTCCCGATCAGTGTCGGCGGCACGAACGCCGTCGACGACGCGGGCAACCTACTCCTCTCGACCGACGCTGGCCTCGCGCTTCGCGCCCCGGACGGGACGTACACGCTCATCGGCAATCTCCCGCCCGATGGCACCGCATTCTCGATCGTGGACCTCCTCCCCAGCGGGCGCATCATGGCGGGCACCTTCGTCGCCGATGTCTACTTATGGGAAGACGGCACATGGAACAACCTCGGCAACTGGGGCAGCGGCAACCACACCTATGCGTTCGCGGAAGAATCCAACGGTGCCGTCTGGGCGGGCGGCATCGGCGGCTCGGCCCGCTACGAGAACGGCTCGTGGCAGCGATACCGCCTGACCAACACCGGCATGCTTGATTTCTTTGCCGAAGACATCGCCCTCGCTCCCAACGGCGATGTCGCGATGACCGCCAACGCGGGCCCCGGCGTCGGCGGGTTCGACATCATGCACCCCGACCGCACCTGGACCAACGCGAATATCGCGACCTACGGGCTGGGTCAGCCCTGGCCCTACCCGACCGACAACACCTCTGCAGTCGGTTATCGCCAGAACGGGAACCTGCTGTTCGCACCGACAAATAACGGGCTGAAAGAGTTCGATGGCGACGGGTATATCGAGAAGATCCCGAACGGCTGGTCGATCGAGCATATTGGTGTTGCAGGGAACGGGCGCGCATGGGCCGCGACCGATCGGTACACGGTCTTCATGGAAGACAATGACGGGGTGATGATCCAGTTCATCCAGCCCGACGGTGTGCCCGCGGGCGGGATCGCGGGCATCGAGGCCGACCCGCTCGACCCGACCAAGGTCTATATCGGCGCTCAGTTCGGCATCGCTCACACCGACGGGGCCACCTGGGACATGATCCCGCGCGAGACATTCGGGCTCACGCTCGATACACACGGCCATCACATCACCGATTTCGATATCACCCCCGACGGTGTGATCTGGATCTGCTCGGGCCTCGGCGTACGCAGCTACGACCCGGCCACCGGTGAACTGAGCGTCTACGACCTCTCGAACGCTCCACTCCCTTCCGACGATGTGCACGATGTCGAAGTCGCCCCCGACGGCTCGGTCTGGATCAGCATGTTCGACCATGTCTTCCCATACCCGGGGGGCGTCGCGCAGCTGAGGGATGGTCAATGGCGCGTCTGGCAGCAGGGCTTGAGCCCGCTGCCTCACAATCAGGTCTGGGACCTCGAGGCCCGTTCCGTGCCGGGCGGGTACGAAATCTGGATCGCGTGCGCATCCGAGGCACTCGCCGTCATCACGGTCGAGGGCGATGGCAACGCGGGATGCAACCCTGCCGACATCGCCGAGCCATTCGGCGTGCTCGACCTCGCCGATGTGCAATCATTCATCACGGCATTCGCCACTCAGGATCAACTGGCCGATCTGGATTCCAATGGCGTCTTCGACCTCGACGACCTCCAGGACTTCGTTCTCAGCTTTACCGCGGGGTGTCCATGAGTGCATCGCAGCGTCAGCCCACGCAGTGGATATTGATACCTGTTTTCGTCGAGTCTCTATGAGAACGTCCGAATGAGCGACAAAGTGGATCGGAGGCTCGTGAACTGGCGATCAATCGACGTATCGAGCCCCACGCTCGTAGGGCAGCGTTGGGTTCCCGAGCGGTCTGCTATCGAGAACCAGTATCTCGACTTTCCCAATACGACCGAGTTGTACGCCATTTTCGATTTCTCGGAGCCACACGGGCCGAGGTAGATGTCTTGGCCGCCGATCCGGACACGGGCGCGTCCGCTCGGCTTGTGTAGAGAGTACTTCGGTATGAAGGGGGGATTGAACGCGGCATCGCACGATCCTCGCGGCCTTGGGTGGGAATGACCACCGGTCAAGGGCTCTCGGGGCCGCTCTGCCCGACACGGGCAGGTATGCGAAGTGCTGCGTTCGGCTGAAGTTATCTGAAAGCGGGTGATCGGGATCGAACCGACGTCATTCAGCTTTGGAACAACTGGGAACGCCGAATGTCATGTCGTCCCAGTTATTCCGGGGTCGTCCCAAGTTGGCCGTGTGCAGCGATTTGGAGGTCTCATAGTGGCTATGGGCAGGTTCTGGAACTCCAGAGCCCGGCTTTGCACTATCTAATCCCCGAGGAAGTCCCCGTAGCAGGCCAGTGTCGGCCGGCGATCAACTTTCTCCGGACGAAATAACTACGGTCCCGTCCGGGTTTGTCGGTGGGGCGTTTGCTCCATACAGTTCCACCAGATGTTGCGCATCCTCGCCATCCTGACGCTGATCTTCGCAGGCCTGCCGCGGCTTGGTGTCGGTCTCGCGGGTGGCCAGGACGCGTGCGGCGATTCAGCGTGCCATCAGCCGGTCGTGCAGATGAGCTGTTGCGACAGCGATCCGGGTGATGACGGCTTCTGCCCCATGAGCAACGGGCCGTGCGTGTGCGTCGCGGCCCCGCTCCCTGATCCCGAGCCCTTACCCGAAGCGCCGCTGCCGAGGTCGGACCGCGACACGGTGACTGGTATGCCGAATGGCTCGCCGCAGGTGACGCCTGTTGTCGAACCCGATCGGGATGCGCCGAAAGTCGCTTCGCTGGTGCTCGCTCTCACGGTGGGCAAGTCTCACAACGAAGTGCAGGCCCTTCTGGGCGTTTGGCAAACGTAGAGCCCGAGTCTCGTAGGTTCGGTCTGCGCTGAATGCGTTCCGTCCCTGCTGCTGTCACTCGGACACTCGTTTCTCCAAACACCTAGGAGCCATCCATGGCCGTTCGTCTCATCGCGTGTGCGATGGGCGTCGCGGCGGTCGGGTTCGTCGGCGGCTGCTCGTCGCCGTTTGATCCCACCCGCGGCTTGTCGCCCTCCTATGCCCGTTCCCTCCCGGATGATGCCGACTCATCGCCGCGGTCTGTCTATCGCTCCGAATCGGAGTCGAACACCGTTGTGCCGGCTCTCGGCGAGAGGGCCTCGGCGGACGACTTCGTGCGCTTCGCCCTCTATCACAGCCCGAAGGTTGAGGCGGCGTACCAGCTATGGGCCGCCGCGGCTGAGCGGCTTCCGCAGGTGCGTTCGCTGCCCGATCCGCGGGTGAACTTCGGCTTCTTCCTCGGCGAGGTCGAGACTCGCACGGGGGCGCAGCAGGCCCGTGTCGGCGTGAGCCAATCGTTCCCTTGGCCGGGGCTTCTAAGCGATCGCGAAGACGCCGCCGCGATGGCGGCAAGGGCCGCGTGGCGTCAGTTCGAGGTGGCCCGGCTCGGCGTCACCGAGCGTGTTGTCGAGACGCTGCACGAGGTCGCCTACCTCGATGCCGCGATCCGGATCACGGGCGAGAACCTCGAACTGCTGAGTTCGTTCGAGGAGGTCGTCCGCGCCCGGTATCGGGTCGGCTCGGGCTCTCACCCGGAGCTCGTCCGTGTGCAGGTCGAGCTTGGGCAGCTCGAAGATCGGCTCGCCCAGCTTCGTGCGATGCGACCCACCTACGTCGCGGACCTGAACGCGGCACTGAACCGCCGAACCGATGCACCGGTCGCTGAGTTTGCCGAGCTGCCGGGACGCGTGGCATCTGTTGACGGACCTGCCCTCGCCGAGCTCGCCCGGCGATCCAACCCCGTGCTGCTCGCGCTCGATGAAAGGATCGAGAAGCAGCGGATCCGCGGCGAAGTCGCCCGGAAGGAAGGCCTTCCAGATTTCACGGTCGGGCTCGACTACATCGTCACCGATGAGGCGGTCGACAGCTCGATCGCAGAGAGCGGCGATGACCCGATCCTGCTCAGCTTCGGGATCGCGGTCCCGCTCTGGCGTGACAAGTACGACGCCGGCGTTCGGGAGGCGATCGCTCGCAGGCTCGCGGTGTCGTTCGAGCGGGCCGACGAAGCGAACCGGATCACCGCGTCGATCCAGCGCGCGTGGTTCGAGCATACGGACGCCGATCGACGCGTTCGACTCTTCGAGACGACGCTGATCCCGAAGGCCGAAGAGTCTCTGCGTGCATCGCTCGCCGGGTTCCGCACAGGCGACACAAGCTTCCTCGATCTGCTCGACACCGAGCGCACGCTGCTGGAGTTCGCGGTGTCGGCCGAGCGAGCACGCGCGGATCGCGGGCAGGCACTCGCCCGCTTGAACACGCTCGTCGGCGAAGCCGTGCCCACAGAACCCGCGACCAGCCCCGCAACACAGCCTGAATCGAACGAGGTGCAGCCATGAGCAAGTTTCTGAAGCGTTCACAATCCGTGCTCGGATGGCTCTGGAAGCACACTGCTGCCGGCATCGCTGTTGTCGCGATCGTGGCTGCGCTCGTCATCGGCTATCAGATCGGCAAGCCAGCGCCGGAACCGTCCAGCGAGGTTGTCGATTCGGCTCACGATCACGGCGAAGCCGAATCGGACGAGCCGCAGATGTACACATGTTCCATGCACCCATCTGTTCGGCTGCCCGATCCTGACGCGAAGTGCCCGATCTGCTTCATGGACCTGATCCCCGTTACCGAGGACGGCGGCGAAGGCAGCGAGCTGCGCGTCACAATGAGCGACTCGGCGGCCGTACTCAGTGAGATCGAGACCGCGCCCGTCGGACGATTCCTCCCGACCGCCGAGGTCCGCCTCTACGGGAAGGTCACGTACGACGAGACTTCGGTCGCCCGGCTCACCGCGTACTTCCCGGGTCGCATCGAGCGATTGTTCGTCAACTACCTCGGCGTCCCGGTCGCCCGGAACGATCACATGGCCGAGGTCTACAGCCCCGACCTTATTGCGGCCTTTGAGGAGTTCCGCCAGGCCAAGGCGGCGTCGGAGAACAGCACCGCGACGAGCGATCTCATGAGGTCGGCCACGCGCGATACCCTCGCCGCGGCTCGGGAGAAGCTCCGCCTCTTCGGCATCACACCCGAGCAGATTGCCGCGGTCGAGGACGGCTCGTTCGATGCCGATCGCCTGACCATCTTCGCTCCGATCGGCGGGGTGGTGACGCACCTCGCCGTGCGCGAGGGCGACTACGTCCAGACCGGGGCGCCGATTGCCACCATCGCCAACCTGTCGAGGCTCTGGATGGATATGGAGGCGTACGAGTCGCAGCTCCCGATGCTGCGATGGGGTCAGCGCGTCACTTTCACGGTCGAGGCGCACCCCGGGGAGACATTCGAGGGCCGCATCTCGTTCATCGAGCCGTTGGTCGATGAGCGGACCCGAACCGCTGCGGTGCGCGTCGCCGTGGAGAATCCAGAGCGTCGGCTCAAGCCGGGCATGTTCGCGTCGGCCGTGGTAAGGACGCGCGTTGCCGCCGACGGCGCGGTCATCAACAACGAACTCGCCGGCCGCTGGGTCAGCCCGATGCACCCGACGGTCGTGAAAGACGGACCGGGTCAGTGCGACATCTGCGGCATGGACATGGTGCCTGCGGAGTCGCTCGGCGTGGTCGGCGACCCGACGGGCGTCGAAGAGCCCCTTGTGATCCCACGCTCGGCTGTGCTGTTCACCGGCACACGTTCGGTCGTGTACGTCGAGGTCCTGGGCGAAGAGAAGCCGACCTACGAGGGCCGGGCCGTCGTGCTCGGACCACGTGCGGGGGAGTTCTACATCGTTCGCGATGGGCTCAATCGGAACGAATCGGTTGTAGTCAATGGCGCGTTCCGTATCGATAGCGCGATGCAGATCGCTGCGAAGCCGAGCATGATGACACCCGGCGGCGGCGGCGGGAACCCCCACGCAGGACACGGCGGCCTAGCGGGCGGCGAGATGCCCGACATGCCAAGCCGAGTGCCCGTGCCAGACAGCTTTGTGTTTGCACTCAAGCCCGTGTATGCCGCATACCTCGACGCACAGGAGGCACTCGCAGCAGACGACCTTGGCGGCTTCGTCCAGGCGGCGACCGACATCAAGACCGCGCTCGGCTTCGTCGAGGAAGCAGGCCTCGTCGGCGATCCGATCGCCGAGTGGCGACGGGCTGCGGCCAGGCTGCGTGTCGAGGACGCAATCACCTGCATCGATACCGCGCGAGCCCGGTTTGAGCGGATGAGCGAAGGCGTGATCGCACTCCAACGCCGCTTCGGGCATCGCGGCAGCGAGACATGGAACCTCGCCCACTGCCCGATGGCGTTCGACAACAAGGGGGCCGATTGGCTCCAGCGCGGCACGCAGATCAACAACCCGTACTTCGGTGATCAGATGCTCCGCTGCGGCGAGATCCGCGAGTCCTTCCCGCCGCTCGATGCAGTCCCGTCGGCAGATGCACACGAGGGGCACGGCGATGACTGACCTCCAACCTCAGGCCCCGCGCGGCCCGCTCAACGCCCTGATTCGTTTCTGTCTTGAACAGAAGCTCGTGGTCGCGATCGTTTTGATCGGCACGCTGTTCTGGGGAGCCCTCGTCGCACCGTTCGATTGGAACGTGACTATATTGGGCGGCGATCTCCCCCGCGACCCCGTGCCGGTGGACGCGATTCCCGACATCGGCGAGAACCAGCAGATCGTCTTCACCGAGTGGCCCGGCCGCAGCCCGCAGGACATCGACGACCAGATCAGCTATCCGATGACCGTCGCGATGCTCGGCATCCCGGGCGTCAAGGACATCCGAAGCTACTCCGTGTTCGGCTTCTCAACGATCTACGTTGTCTTCGAGGACGGCATCGATTTCTACTGGTCACGTTCGCGCGTGCTGGAGAAGCTCAACTCGCTCCCAGCCGGCACCTTGCCACCCGGAGTCTCGCCGGCGCTCGGCCCCGACGCGACCGCGCTCGGTCAGGTCTTCTGGTACACGCTCGAAGGCCGGGACGAGGACGGCAACCCCACCGGCGGGTGGGGCCCCGAGGAACTCCGGTCCATCCAGGACTTCATCGTCAAGTACAAACTCGCCGGCGTGGAAGGGGTCTCCGAGGTCGCCTCGATCGGCGGCTTCGTGCAGGAGTACCAGGTCGATGTCGATCCCGACGCGATGCGGGCCGCCGGCGTCTCGCTCCAGCAGGTCATCGGTGCGGTACGCCAGAGCAACCTCGATGTCGGCGCACGCACGATCGAGGTCAACCGAGCCGAGTACATCGTCCGCGGGCTCGGGTTCATCGAGAGCGTGGACGACCTCGAACAGGCCGCGATCACGGCACGGGACGGCCAGCCCATCCTTGTCAGCGACATCGCCAAGGTGTCCCTCGGGCCGGCGCTGCGTCGCGGCGTGCTGACCAAGGCCGGCGTGGAAGCCGTGGGCGGCGTGGTCGTCGTCCGCTATGGCGAGAACCCGATGGCGACGATCCAGCGGGTGAAGGACAAGATCGACGACGTCGCCTCTGGGCTGCCGACGAAGGTCCTCGCCGACGGCACCGAGAGCCGTGTGACCATCGTGCCGTTCTACGACCGCTCGGGCCTGATCCGCGAGACGTTGCAGACCCTGAACTCGGCGATCTCGCAGCAGGTGCTCATCACGATCATCGTTGTGGTTCTGATGGTCATGCACCTGCGGAGCAGTCTGCTGATCGGGGCGATGCTCCCGATCACCGTGCTGATGACGTTCATCGGCATGAAGTCGTTCGGCGTTGACGCCAACATCGTCGCGTTGTCGGGCATCGCGATCGCCATCGGCACGATCGTGGACATGGGCATCGTGCTCAGCGAGAATATCTTGCGCCGCCTCGAAGAGTCGGAGAAGGCGGAGAGCGGCGAGCCCACCCTCGAAGTGATCTACCGCGCCACGAGCGAGGTCGGCGGGGCGGTGCTCACCGCGGTCGCCACGACCGTCGTCAGCTTCTTGCCGGTCTTCACGATGGAGGCCGCCGAGGGCAAGCTGTTCAAGCCGCTGGCGTACACCAAGACTTTCGCGTTGATCGCATCGATCATCATCGCGCTGACGATCCTGCCGGCTGCCGCGCATGTGCTGATGGGGTTTCGTCCACGGATCAAGCTGCTCCGAACGATCGGCGCAGCGGGTCTCTTATTCGTTGGTGTCGCGGTCGCGATCTGGCTGTACGCGGTCTGTGGACTGATCATCGCGGCGTTCGGCGCGTTCTACCTCGCCAAGCCGTGGCTCCCGTCGCTGGTCGCCCGTGGTCTGCAATGGTCGGCGAACCTCATCGCGGTTGCTGTTGTGCTCGTTGTGCTCGCTGGCGCGTGGGAACCCCTCGGGCCCGAGCCGGGCCTCGTTGGCAACAGCGTGTTCATCGGTGCCATCGTCGGTGGCCTGCTGCTCGCGTTCTGGCTCGTGCGACTTGCGTTCCCGCATGTGCTCGCGTGGACGCTCCGCCACAAAATCATCGGGCTCTCGCCGGCGGTCGGGGTTGTGCTGATCAGCATGACCGTCTGGCTCGGCTTTGATCGCGTCTGGGGTTGGCTCCCCGAGTCGGTCCGACAGAACGAGACCGCGGTCGAGATCGCTCACGCCTTCCCGGGCTTGGGCAGCGAGTTCATGCCGTCGCTCGACGAGGGCGCGTTCCTCTACATGCCGACCACGATGGCCCACGCCTCGATCGGCGAGGCAACCGAGATCCTCAAGGAACTCGATCGACGGATCATGAGCGTGCCTGAGGTCGAGCTCGCCGTCGGCAAGATCGGCCGCGTCGAGAGCCCGCTCGACCCCGCCCCGATCTCCATGATCGAGACGATCATCGAGTACACAAGCGAGTACCGCATCGACGAAGAAGGCCAACGCCTCAAATTCCGCTACGACACCGGGGCCGACGCGTTCGTCCGCGACGATCGGGGCGATCTGATCGAGGATGACGACGGCCGCCCGTTCCGCCAGTGGCGCGACGAGATCCAGTCGAACCAGGACATCTGGGACGCGATCGTCGAGGCCGCGGACATGCCGGGCGTGACCAGCGCACCGAAGCTCCAACCCATCGAGACCCGCATCGTCATGCTCCAATCGGGGTTCCGTGCCCCGATGGGCATCAAAGTCTACGGCCCCGATCTCGAATCGATCGAATCGTTCGGCCTCGAACTCGAACGCCTGCTCAAGCAGGTGCCCAGCGTCCAACCCGCCGCGGTCTTCGCGGACCGTGTGGTCGGCAAGCCGTACCTCGAAATCGATATCGACCGCGAGCGGATCGCCCGATACGGCCTCACGATCGCGGATGTGCAGGAGGTCATCGAGGTCGCCATCGGCGGCAAGCCGCTGACTATGACCGTAGAGGGCCGCGAGCGATACCCCGTCCGGGTCCGCTACCTCCGCGAGCTGCGTGACCAGCCCGAGACTCTCGGCGACATCCTCGTGCCAACCGCATCAGGAGCGCAGGTTCGTCTTCGCGAGCTGAGCACGCTCGAGTACCGCCGCGGGCCGCAGATGGTCAAGAGCGAGGACACGTTCCTCGTTTCCTATGTGCTCTTCGACAAGCTGCCGGGCTTCGCCGAGGTCACCGTCGTCGAGGAGGCACAGCGATTCATCCAGGAGACCATCGACGCCGGGGATGTCATCGTCCCGCCGGGCGTGAGCTATGAGTTCTCGGGGTCGTACAAAAACCAGGTTCGTGCTGCGAAGCGGATGAGCCTCGTGCTGCCGCTCGCGCTCGCGGTGATCTTCCTGCTGCTCTACTTCCAGTTCCGCAAGGTCGGCGTCACGCTGATGGTCTTCACGGGCGTCTTCGTCGCGTGGGGCGGCGGGTTCATCATGCTGTGGTTCTACGCCCAGCCGTGGTTCCTCGACACGACGCTGCTCGGGACCAACCTCCGCGGCCTCTTCCAGATCGAGCCGTACAATCTGAGCGTCGCCGTCTGGGTCGGGTTCCTGGCGCTCTTCGGCATTGCCACCGACGACGGCGTCATCATGGCGACACGCATCGAGCAGTCGATGGCCGACGAGACGCCTGACTCGATCGAGTCGATCCGGCGCGCCGTCGTCGAAGGCGGGCAACTCCGCATCCGTGCTGCTGTGATGACGAGCGCCACGACCATCCTCGCACTGCTGCCCGTGCTCACCAGCACCGGGCGGGGCTCGGACATCATGGTCCCCATGGCGATCCCATCGTTCGGCGGCATGGCCGTCGCCTCCATCACCTGGTTCGTCGTTCCCATCCTGTACTGCTGGGTCGCGGAGTGGAAGTTCCGCCTTGCGTCTCACGGCCAATCCAACCAGTCGGCAGAAGCCGGCTCAACCCAAACCGCTTCATCGGAAGCACAAGGAGCCTGATCATGCTCAAGTCATTCAGCATCGCAGCAGCCGCACTCTGCGTCTTCATCCTGAACCCGTTCGCGAACGCCCAAGCGGAGTCCGGCGGAGAAGGCGCGTCCATCAACGCGATGTGCCCTATAGGTAAAGAGCCCATTGTGCCTTCCGCAGGCACGGTCGAGTACAAGGGCAACACCATCGGCCTGTGCTGCCCCGGTTGCGGTAAGCAGTTCCTCGCGTGGAACGAGTCTCGAAAGGAGGAGTTCGTCACGCTCGCGGTCGCGCACCGCGAGCCAGGTCACGACCACACCGAGCATGATGCCAAAGCCCCTGTCGCGGGTGAAGCAGCGCCCGGCCCGACCTACCCCTACACACTGACCGACTGCCCCGTCGGTGGCCCCCTCGGATCGATGGGTGATCCGGTTGTGAAGGTCTTCGACAACCGCGAGGTGCGCTTCTGCTGCGCCGGGTGCATCGATGAGTTCGAAGCGAATCAGGCAAAGTACTGGGGCGAGATCGACGCCAAGATCGTCGAGCAGCAGCTCATGCACTACCCGATCGAGACCTGCATCGTCACCGGTGACAAGATCGGCGACGACACGATCAACCACGTCCACAACAACCGGCTCGTTCGTCTCGCGAACGCAGAGGCGGCCGCCGCATTCAAGGCGGATCCGGCCAAACACCTCGAAGCCCTCGACAAGAAGATCGTCGAGACCCAGCTTTCGGACTACCCCATGGACACCTGCCCAGTCGGCGGGCCGCTCGGGTCCATGGGCGAGCCGGTCAACTTCATCTACATGAACCGCCTCGTCCGCTTCTGCTGTGGTGGGTGCGAGAAGTCACTTATCAACGAGCCGGCCAAGTACATGGCCAAGCTCGACAAGGCATACGCCGACGCCCAGCGCGAGGCGTATCCGATCGACACCTGCGTCGTCGCGGGCGGCAAGCTCGGCTCCATGGGCGAGCCTGTCGAGATCGTTGCCGGGACGCAGCTCGTCCGCTTCTGCTGCAAGGGGTGCCTCCCCAAGTTTGAGGCCGACCCGCAGAAGTACCTCTCGAAGCTACCGCAGGAGTAAGCATGAGCGAACACAATGACCACAACCACGGAGGCGACTACGAGAAGGAAAGTCTGACGCTGACCGGCTCGATCGCGATGGGCACCGGCGTCATGATCGGCGCGGGCATCTTCGCCCTCACCGGCCAAGTCGCCGAACTCACCGGCGGCCTCTTCCCCGTCGCGTTCATCGCGGCGGCGGTTGTCGTCGCATGCAGCGCGTACTCGTACATCAAGGTCTGCAACGCGTACCCGTCCGCGGGCGGCATCGCGATGATCCTCAAGAAGGCGTACGGCCCGGGCGTTGTCACCGCGGGCTGCTCGCTGTTGATGTATTTCTCGATGGTCATCAACGAGAGCCTCGTCGCCCGCACCTTCGGCACCTACACGATGCGGATCTTCGGCGAGGGCTCGGACTCATGGCTCGTGCCCGCGCTCGGCGTCGGTTTGATTTTCGTCGCGTTCATCGTCAACCTACTCGGGAATCAGGTCATTGGCGGGCTGAGCAAGGTCACCGCGATCATCAAGATCGCGGGCATCGCGGTCTTTGCCGGGATCGGCCTCTGGGTGTCGGGGCTCTCTTTCGACACGCTCACGGGCGAGAGCGCGTCATCCGATGCTCAGGGCGGCATCACTGGCTTCCTCGCCGCCGTCGCGCTCTCGATTCTGGCCTATAAGGGCTTCACGACCATCACCAA
>DDFO01000009.1:0-203 GCA_002337215.1 Phycisphaerales bacterium UBA1926
CCGGGGCAGTTCGGGCCGATCAGCACGACCTTGCTGCTGCCGTCGAAAAACTCGGCCTTGTTGACCCGGTCGATCGCGGCCCGCGCCATCACCATGTCGTTGACCGGCACGCCCTCCGTGATGCAGCAGATCAATTTCAGACCCGCATCGACCGCCTCGAGCACCGCATCAGCGGCGAAGGGCGGGGGCACGAAGATCATCGT
>DDFO01000009.1:416-15714 GCA_002337215.1 Phycisphaerales bacterium UBA1926
CCGCCCTTGCCGGGGGTCACGCCACCGACCATCTTCGTGCCATATTCCAGGCAGCCCTTGGTGTGCACCGCGCCGAACGCGCCCGTTATGCCCTGGCAGATGACTTTGGTCTCGGCGTCGACGAGGATGGCCATATCGATACTCCGTGCGGTTGTGTATGCCTCAAAAAGCACGGCGTTCCCGCCGCGGTCCGATCCTAGCACACGCCCCACCACCCGGCCGACCTGCCGGCCGAACCCCCGGCCGAACCCCGGCAGACCGCCAATCGAAGGCCCGACCACCGCGAACGCCCGATTCCCGAGCCCGAACCACCCCCCGATCGCTACCCTGAGTCCATGCCTGTGCGTTGCAAATCCAAACCCGACGGCTCACTCGCCCTCCCCGTCGTCACACTCCCCGAGCGCAAAAAGAAGTCCAGCATCGGCAAGTGGCGTGCCGGCGTCCTCGTGGGCGTCCATCTCCTCATCATCGCCCACATCATCCAGTGGCTCGCCCAAGGCAGCACCGTCTCCCCCGTCGAGCCATCGGAATCCATGGAAACGCTCGAGCAGGGGTTCCTCAACGCGGGCGCGATCATGTTCGCGATCGCGATCCTCTCCACCATCCTCTTCGGCCGCTACTTCTGCGGCTGGCTCTGCCACGTCGTCGCCCTCCAGGACTTCTGCCACTGGCTCATGGGCAAAGTCGGCATCCGCCCCAAACCGTTCCGCGCCCGCCTGCTGATGCTCGCCCCCCTCATCCTCGGGCTCTACATGTTCGTCTGGCCCTCCTTCAAGCGGTACGCCCTCCAGCCCGCCTTCGAGGCGATGAACCTCGGCTGGCCCACCTGGCTCCGAAGAACAGAACCGTTCCCCGGTATCCAGTCCGAGATCATCGTCGATGATTTCTGGGCAACCTTCCCCGAGTGGTACATCGCCATCCCCTTCCTCCTCGTCTGCGGCTTCGCCACCGTCTACTTCCTGGGCGCCAAGGCCTTCTGCTTCTACGCCTGCCCCTACGGCGGCATCTTCGCGCTCGCCGACCCCGTCAGCCCCACGCGCGTCCGCGTCGATCACGACAAGTGCCACGAGTGCGGGCTCTGCACCGCCGCCTGCACCTCCAACGTCCGGGTCCACGAAGAGATCAAGCACCACGGCATGGTCATCGACGCGGGGTGCATGAAGACCATGGACTGCATCGCCGCCTGCCCCAACGACGCCCTCTCCATCGGCCTGGGCCGACCAGCCTTCGGCAGCCCCGTCCGCCCCGAAGCGAAAGAAGCCCACGCCGAATCGAAGAAGAAGGCCGCCCGCCGCTGGGATCTCAACTGGCCCGAAGAGATCGTCTTCGCCCTCGTCTTCCTCTTCCTGTTCATCGCGACCCGCGGGATGTTCGACCGTGTCCCGATGCTCATGGCAGGAGGCCTCGCCGCCGTCGGCACCGGGCTCACCGTCCTGCTCTGGAGAACGATCGCCGCGCCCAACGCCCGCATCCACCGCCTGCTGCTCAAACACAAGGGCACCATCACGCCCGCCGGCATCGCCTTCGTCGCCGTCATGCTCGTCGGCTGGACCGCCGCCGCGTGGGGCGGCACCGGCAACATCACACGCTGGCGCGCCGAGAACCTCCACGCCGGCATCGGCGTCCCCGTCGATGTCGTCCTCCGTCCCGAGTACGGCCCGTCGCAGGCAACGATCGACCGCGCCGATGCCGCCCTGGAGTGGTATGCCAAGGCCGACTCGCTCAAGAACGGCGGACTGGGCTGGGCCCTCAACCCCGACGACCACGTCCGCCTCGCCTACCTCCACGCCGCGAAAGCGGAGTTCGCCCGAGCAGCCGACCAACTCCGCATCGTCGTCGACGAGGGCAACCCGACCGACGCACTGGTCTTCCAACTGCTCTCGCTCCACGCCGCCGCCGCCCGCGTCAACGCCGACGCCGCGACCGACATGGCGCTCCGCGGCAACATCATCTCCCGCGCCAACAACGAATACCTCGCGATCCTCCAGGACGCGCTCGACAAGCACCCGGGGCTCCACACCGTCCGCCTCCGGCTCGCCCAGGAGAAGTGGAACCGGGGAACCTACGACCCCGCGATCTGGGACGTCGACGACGAGGCGATCACGAGCGATCCCAAATTCATCCTCAATTCAGGCCAGCTCAAAGCCCTCGCAGGCGACCGCGAGGGCATGTCCGAAACCCTCGACCGCGTCATCGCGCTCGGCCCGACCGACCCCGCCATCCTCCTCGAAGCATCGCAGCTCGCCCGCAGCATCGGCCGCGCCGCCGACGCGGACCGCCTGCTCACCCAGGGCATCGAGCACGCCCACGACGCCCCGACGTATCTCAACGCCGCGAACATCTTCGCCGCAACAGGCCGACCAGACGACGCCCGCCGGATGGTCGAGGAGGCACGCGACGCCCACCAGGGATCGCTCCCCGGCATCCGGTTCCAGATCGGCCGACTCCTCTACAGCCTGGGCGATGCCGACAAGGGCCTCCGCGACATGAACGCCGCGATCGCCGAGCTCGACCATGACCCATGGCAGCACTTCAGCGCCCTGACCGCGCTCGCGGGTCTCGCCAGCGAAACACAGAACGCCGAACTCCTCCGCACCAACGTCACCATGCTCGAACAACTCGTCGCTACCCATCCCGGCGAGCCGATCTTCCACCACGACCTTTCCGGCTTCCTGTTCAACCTCGAACGCGACGACGACGCGATGCGCGAGATCACCACCGCCGCCGACCTCGCCGAGCACAACGCGTTCATCGCCGAAAGGGCCGCGCAGGTCCTCGCTCGCCTCGGCAAGCCCGACGAGGCCCAGCAATGGGCCGAGCGCGCCGCCGAGCGCAAGAAACGAGCCACCCAAGCCCCGAAACCCTGACCAGACGCGCGAACGATTCGCAACCACGGAACCCCGATGGGCCCGCCTCTCTCCAACCCCGCGACGCCCCCCTGGATCACAGGCCGCGCGACCACCGAATCGCTCATCGCCTATGCCGAGGGTGCCGTCGGCGACCGCTACCGCATCGAATCCCTCGCGGGTCGAGGCGGCATGGGCCGGGTCTTCAGCGCCCGCGACACCGAGCTCGGACGCCCCGTCGCGATCAAGCTGCTCACCCTGCCGCCCCCCGACCGCGCCGACGAACCGCTCGCCAGCCGAGCGAGCCGAGCGGGCGAGCGGCTCACCGCCGAGGCCCGCGCCCTCGCCTCGCTCGAACACCCCAATCTCTGTCGCATCGTCGAGGTCGCGCTCGACGCGCCCATCCCCTACATCGTCATGCAATGGGCGGGCGGCGAGCCGCTCAACCGCGTCGCCGCACACCTCACCGTCAAGGCCCGCATCACGCTGCTGCTCCGCGTCATCGACGCCGTCGCCGCGATCCACGAATCGGGGCTCACGCACGGCGACCTCAAGCCCGACAACATCCTCGTCGATCGAAGCAACACCCCCACCATCGTCGATTTCGGCCTCGCCCGGGCCGAGTCTGATTCCGGGCCGCCCCGTACAGGAGGCTCGCCCGGCTATGCCGCGCCCGAGCAACTCCTCTCCGGCGCACCGCTCACAAACGAAGCCGACGTTTTCGCGCTCGGCGTGCTCCTCTACGAACTCCTCACAGGCGAGCCCCCGATTCCACGCAATACCGCCCCGATGATCGCCGCCGCGATGCTCGAACGCGGCGCCATCCGCCTCCCCCAGGAAATCGCCGCGGACACGCCCGCCGATCTGCAGAAGATTTGCCTCGCCGCCCTCGAGCACGACCCGGCCCGCCGGTACCCCGACGCCGGCGCACTCGCCGCTGATATCCGCCGATACCTCCGCAAAGAAACCGTCGCCGCCCGCCCCACGCTGCTCACCGCCCGTCTGACCGAGGACGTCGAGTCCCAGATCGAACGCACCCGCAAGTGGCGCCGCCTCGGCATGATCTCGAAGCGCGACGCCGACAATGCCGCCCGCGTCCTCCGCGCCCTCCCCCACGCCGAGTCCCCATGGACCATCGACGCCCGCCGACTCCGAGGCTCGCAAGCCGCCCTCGTCGCGGGCGGGTTCCTCCTCGTCCTCGCCATCGCCCTGGGCATCACCCAGACGAAGCTCCACCCCATCCCCGCGTCGCTCCTCGCCTGGATCCCCGCCTGCGCCGTCCTCCTGCTCGGCCTCCGCCTCCACCGGTCCGGCCAGAAACGCCTCGGCCTCGGCATGCTCGCCACAGCCCAACTCGCCATCCCCGCCGCCTCGTGGGTGACACTCCGCGCCACAGGCTGGCTCACAAATCTGACGCCGGGACCACCCGCGACCACATCGCGGATCGCGAACCTCTACGCGGGCGAGCCGACGATCATCCCTTGTGTGATCGACACCCACGCGATCGCCGCCACCGGCATCGCCGCCCTGACAGCCGCGCTCCTCGTGGTCCTGACCAGGCGACCACTCTTCAATCTTGCCCTGACAATCTCGCTCATCCTCAACGTCGCGCTCAGCATCCTGCTCACCCGCGCGTTCGCGGGCGCAGGCCTCGACGGACTCCGCGAGACGCTCCACTCCGAGACGCTCATCGTCGCCCTCCCGCTCGCCGCGATCGCCGTCTATCTCCAGACGCAACACGACGCCCGCAGAGCCGAGACCGACCCGGCGTATTGCACGGGCGTCGGAATAGGAATCCTCGCCTTCACGACATTGCTTGTCGGCGTGCTCTCGCTTCTCGCGGCCGTGAACCCGGGCCTCTCGCTCGGACGCCTTGCAGCGCCCACCACCCCCGCCCTCACCGCCTACGCGTTCTTCGTCAACGCGGGGCTGGTCGGCCTGGTCCTCTTCCCCAGCTTCCGCCGCTCGACACCCGTCAACCGCCGTGTCGCCGCCGTCGCCCGATGGGTCCTCCCCACCCACCTGATGCTCCCCCTCCTCTTCATGGACATCCACGAGACCTTCGGCGTCCGCACGCCCTGGCTCATCGCGCTCGGCCTCGCCAGCGTCGCCTTCACCGCCGCCAGCGCCCTCCACCAGTGGCGTCCCTTCCTCATCGCGGGCCTTGTCTTCCTCCCGATCTGGTTCGTGCGCACGATCGACGCCCTCCCCCCCGCGGGCGATCTCATTCTCACGCTCATCACCCTCACGCTCGGCCTCGCCCTCATGCTCGCCGCCTGGCGAGCCCCCGCCTACCTCGCCAAGCGCCGACTCGCCCGCTGGACCCGCGCCGCCGACGCCCGGCCCGACCCCAGATCCCGCCGAACCTGGCGCTGACCCGTGCTCCGTCCCTCTTTCCGTGTGCCACCGCCGTCCCGGCCGTGCTCCCCCTCCCATTCCCCTATTCCCCACTCCCCATTACCCACTCCCTCCGCTACCATCCCCCCATGGCAACCATCCTCGTCTTCCAGCACGGCCCGAGCCAGACCCCAGGTCGCCTCGGCATGACCCTCCGCGACCACGGCTTCAAACTCGACATCCGCCGCGTCGACCTCCCCACCGACCAGTGCGGCCACCCCGTCCCCACCGACCTCGACAACATCCACGGCGTCATCACGCTCGGCGGCACGCAGAACGTGGGCGACCCCCACCCGTGGATGGCCAAAGAACTCGACTTCCTCAAGGCCGCCCACGAGGCCCAGCTTCCCCTCTTCGGCATCTGCCTCGGACACCAGCTCATCGCCAGGGCCCTGGGTGGGGAGATCGGGAAGATGGACACCCCCGAGGCCGGCTTCTGCCCCGTCGACATCCAGGTCCCGGGCCAGACCCACCCCATCCTCGCGGGCATGCCCTGGCGCCACCACCAGTTCCAGACCCACGCGCACGAAGTCAAAGCCCTCCCCGCCGGCGCCACCCTGCTCGCCTCGTCCGACAAGTGCAAAGTCCAGGCCTTCACCGCAGGTGTGCGCACATTCGGATTCCAGTTCCACATGGAACTCGACCGCCCCGCGATCGACACCTTCCTAAAAGAACAGGCCGGCCTCTTCACCAACGCCGGCCTCGACGCGAACGCGGTCTCCGCCCAGGCCGACAAGCACTACGAGATGTTCGCCCGCGCCAGCAACACGCTCGCCCTCAACATCACGACCCTCGGCTTCGCGACGACGGAACTGCTGAGGGCGTAGGTCTCCGAATCATCGCTAGGCGACGCCATCAGATCTCGTCGATGACGAAACTCCCGAGCAACCTCACACCGAGACTCATGGCCCAGTCGGTCGGGCCGATGTTTGTTCTTGGCGGGATCATGACGCTCCTTATAGCGGGCAATATCGACTTCACGAAATATGGAGAGCCCGACTTCTCGAAGAACGCCGAACTCGCAACATGGATCATCGGTTCGGCGACGCTGCTCTTCGGGATCGCGATCACGACAATTGGCTTTCGCAAGAAATTGCCTACAGACCAAGGTTGTGACGAGTGACCAATACCCGCCTCACCATCCGCCCACCCGCCGACTTCGACCTCGCCCGCGACGTCTGCTCCTACGGCTACTTCCTCCTCGCCCCCAACCACTGGGACCCCGAGACTCAATCCCTCTTCCGCGTCCTCACCCTCGACGGTGATCAAGGAAAACCCGCCCCCACCACCTGCCGGATCTCGCAGTCGAAGTCCACCAAGATCCCGACGCTCTCGGCCCGCTTCGATCGCGCCCTCACCCGCCCCGAGCAAATCCAGGCGCGCGCACAGATCACCCGCATGCTCAGCCTCGACACCACCGAAGCGGAAACCCGCGCCTTCCACAAGACCGACAAGCGCTGGAAGAAATCAGGCCGGGCCCGCCTCTTCCGCAGCCCCATCCTCTTCGAAGACATCGTCAAAACCGTCACATCCTGCAACGTCGCCTGGCCGAGCACCATCACCATGAACGCCCGCCTTTGCGAAGTGCTCGGTGGCCGCTCATCCGCGGGCGGCCACGCCTTCCCCACCCCCGCCAAGCTCGCCCGCACGCGCGCCCCAACGCTCCGCAGCCGGTGCCGGGTCGGCTACCGCGACCAGCGCATCATCGACCTCGCCAAGCTCTACAAGAATGGCACGATCGACGAAGCATGGCTCGCGAGCCCCGACACCCCCGACGACGACGCCTTCAAATTCCTGCTCACCCTCCCGGGGATTGGCCCTTACGCCGCCGGCAACATCATGCAACTGCTCGGACGCTTCAGCCGCCTCGCCCTCGATACCGAGTCTGTCCGCCACGGCAAAACAGTCCTCGGCTACACCGGCACCGACCGCCAGATCCTCAAGCAACTCGAAGCCCACTACGAACCCTTCGGCGACCACAAATTCCGCTCCTACTGGTTCGAACTCTGGGACTTCTACGAATCCAAAAAAGGCCCCGCCCACCACTGGGACCGCGAGACCACCGGAAAGAGCTTCACCGCAGCGCTCCTAAAAGACTGACGCCGCCCGGCGTTCTCTCCCCAATCGAGCCCCTCGCGCAAGCGAGGGGATTCCCCGCCACATGAGCACAACGAAAAACCCCCGGCTCGCGCCGAGGGCTCGTTCTACTCCGATACCTGGTGCCTGATGTCTTGTACCCAGTGCCTTCCCGCTCAGTTCACCGCCGGCACATGCCCGCCGTCCACACGCAGATTCGCCCCGTTGATGTAATCCGCCAGCGGGCTCGCGATGAACGCCACCGCGTCGGCGATCTCCTCGGGACGCCCCACCCGCTTTGTCGGCTGGTGCCCGAACGCCGCCTCCGTGATCGGGCGTTCGATTTCCTCAAAACTCCCCTCGAGCCCCATGCCCTTCGCGAAGTCCGCGAAGAACTGCTCGAGCGCCGGCGTCCGGATCGGCCCTGGGCTCACCGTGTTCGACGTCACGCCCGTCCCCGCCAGCGTCTTCGACAGGCTCACCGTCATATTGATGTTCGCCGCCTTCGTCACGTTGTAATCGGGGACGCCCGCGAAAGGGGCCGACCCGACCGCGCTGCCGAGCTGGATGAACCGCCCCCAGCCGTTCGACTTGACCGACTCGAGCGTCCCGCGGATCACGCGGACCATCGAGATCACGTTCTGGTCGTAGACCTGCGCCCACCGCTCGGGCGTCGCGCTGTCCCAGTCGCCCGCCTCGAACCCACCGGCGTTGTTGATCACGATGTCGAGACCGCCAAAGGCGCCCAACGCCTGATCAACCACGGCCTGCGCCGAGTCATCAGCGCCCAGGTCGCCGACCGCCACAGCGGCCTCGCCCCCCGCGTCGCGGATCTTCTGCGCCACGCCCTCGGCCCGCGCCTTGTTCCGCCCGTGCACGACGACCTTTGCACCCTCAGCCGCCAGTCGGGCGGCGATCGCTTCGCCCAGCCCGCTGCTGCTGCCCGTGACCAACGCCCGCTTGCCGTTCAATTGCAGATCCATAGCAGAGATCCTCCTGTACGTTGCCGATTCAACCTGTCCGCCGCGGGCAGGCCGAGGACAAACGCGAGAGGCTCTGGTCGTATTCTCCTATAGTTCAATTATTTTTGAACTTTTGGTATTCCAAGACAATCATCCCCCTCCGAGCAACAAAACCGCCGATGATACGGTTCAGCCTCTCGAACCAACGCCATGGCAACCATCCATCACCCCGACATCGACTCCGTCCCCCTCTCGGCCCTGCTCGCCGCACTCAGCGATCCCACGCGCCTCGAGATCGTCGGCAAACTCGCCGCCGGCCCCTGCTCCTGCGCCGAGATGGACATCGACGCCAGCAAGTCCGCACTCAGCCACCACGTCAAGGTGCTCCGCCAGGCCGGCGTGATCCACCAGCGGGCCGAGGGCACGATGCGTATCACGACCATCCGCCGTAATGAACTCGATGCACGGTTTCCGGGCCTGCTCGACTCGGTGCTCAACGCGACCGGGCCAAAGTAAGCCTGCACTCTGTCCGCGCTACCGCTGGAACGGGTACACCGCCCCGAGCCGCATGATCTTCGTGAGCGCATCGAGCGCGTCCCGCGATTCACGCAGCAGCGCCGGATCCGCCAACTCACTGGGCGACAGCGTCTCGCGGTAGTGCATCTCCACCCATGTGACCAACTCGCCGTACAGCGCGTCGTCTAGTTTCGTGCGCGCGCCCAGCACCGCCCGCTCCGCGTCGGTCATCACGACCCGCAGCCTCAGGCAGGCGGGCCCGCCACCGTTCCGCATCGACTCGCGCACATCGACAAACAGCGCCCCGCCCATCTGGGGCACCTCATCGAGCAACCGGTCCACGCACGCACGCGAGTACGGGTTCTCCTCGACCTCAACCGGCGCGATCAGCACCATCCGCCCCCGCCCGTCCGGGTCGGACTCGGCCGTCTCCGGCAGCGTCACCAACTGCGAATTGAACAGGTATGTCCCCACCGCGTCGTCGATGCTCAACTCATCGGCCGACACCGAGAAGACCGTCGGCTCCACGCCGCACCGCACACGAACCGCCTCGCCGATCCGCTCCAACGCCCCGGTGTTCCCCCCGCCCGACGAGCCTCGACCATCCCCGTACGCGAGCTCGTGCACCAGCAGCACGTCCTCGTTGCCCACGCTGATCACGTCGTTGTGGAACACGCCCGAGTCGATCGCATCGGGGTTCTGCCGCACATAGACCGCGTGCTCGGCGACACCGTGCAACCTGGCGACCGCGACGCTCGCCTCCTCGCCCTGACGCGCCGGGTGCTTGTGGATCCCGCAATCGAGGTCGCACCCCGCGCCCGCGGGCCGCCCGTAGCAGAACAACTCGACGCCCGGCTCGCCGTGCCGCGCGCACAGCCGCGTGTGGTTGGCCGCGCCCTCATCGAACAACCTGGGTGTCGCGAGCAAGGGTTCGTGAACCGCGAAGCGGTGCTCATCCGCGAAGATCGTTCGCAGGACGTCCCGCGTCTGCACCGCCTCGATCGCCCGATGCCGGTTAAACGCGAGGTTCGCGGGCGTCAGGTGCAGCCGGCCGTCCGTCGTGTCCGCCGAAGGCGAGACCGTCGCCGCGTTCGCTGCCCACATCGCGCTCGCGCTGCACGCCGCCGCGAGCGCATCGGGCGTGTCCTTCCCGGCCTGTTCCATCACCTCCGCGTCGGTCCCCGAGAACCCGATCCGCCGCAGCGAGTCGGTATCGGGCCGTGCGAGCGGGGGCAGCACGTGCTGCACCAGCCCCATATCCGCGAGTTTCTTCGCCTTCGCGAGCCCTTGGAGCGCCGCCTTCCGAGGGCTCGAGACCGCCCCCGCGTTCTTGGCGCTCGCGATGTTCCCGGGGCTCAGCCCCGCGTAGTTGTGCGTGGGGCCCACGATCCCATCGAAATTTACTTCAAGCGTCGGCATCGGGAAGTCTATTCAATCCGCCCCGGTACAACGGCGCGTCAGACGTGCCGCGACTGCGCCAGCCGTTTCGGTTCGTTGTCGGTGCCGCACTCAGGACAGACCCATGACGCCAGCCCAACGAGCGAGTAGCCGCACCGCCCGCACCCGTTTCCCGTCATCCTCGGCCAGCCGATCGGGTGCTTGAACGACGCCCGCACCGCGCCGGCCAGGTACACGACAATTGTCCCGGGAACCGCCGCGAAGGTGTAAACCTCGGTCAGATACCGGTCGTACCCGAGCCAGAGGCACAGCCACGCCGCGAGCACAGTCGCCCCGGCGAACACCATCGACCAGATCACCATCAGACCAAACGCACGACCGAGCTCACGCCGCAACAACAGCGGAACGACAACGACGCTCACCGCAACACCCACAACAAACCCGACCCCGGCACCGACGATCGTCCCGAACAGCGGGACGACCGTCCCGGATATCGCGCCCGGGGCCATCCCGGCCGCACCGGAAAGCAGCGTGATCGCGAAGCACCGACGGGTGATCGCCCAGCCGTCCGCGTCCGGCGCTGCGCTCATTCCTCGGGCACGTCGTCCGACGTCACGATCTCGCGGAACTTCGTCCGCAGCTCGCGCGTGATCGGGCCCTCGGCCTTCACCGCCCCATTGCTCCCGATCACGTGCTCCGTGTCGTCGGCGTGCGCGCCGGATTCACCCTGCGTGATCACGCCGGTCACCGCGATCATCTCCGCGGCCGACCCGGTCAGGAAGACCTCGTCCGCCGCGAGCACGTCCTCGATCCGCATCATCTTCTCTTCGACCCGGTACCCGCACGCCGGCGCGACAGTGCCCATCACGAACTCACGCGTGATGCCTTCGAGAATGCCCGCATCGCTGGGCGGCGTGAAGATCGCGCCGTCCTTGACAACAAAGATGTTGTCGCCGGTGCACTCGCTCACGAAGCCGTCGAGGTTGAGCATGATCGCCTCGAGCAACCCCCGCTCGATCGCCTCGGTCTTCGCGAGGATGTTGTTGAGGTAGTTCAGGCTCTTGACCCGCGGATCGAGGCACTCGATCGGCACGCGGGGCCGCTTCGCGACCACCACCGTCATGCCCTGCTCGTACATCTCGGGGGGGTACAACGCGATCTGATCGGCGATGCAGACAACCCCGGGCGTCGGGCACGACCTGGGGTTCAGCCCCAGCGAGCCCACGCCGCGCGTCACGATCAGGCGGATGTAGCCGTCCACGATCTCGTTCGCTTCGATGCAACGCCGCTGGATCTTGACCATCTCCTCTTTGGAGATCGGGATCTCCATCTGGATCGCCTTGGCGCACTTCCAGAGGCGATCCATGTGCTGCTTGCTCTTGAAGATCTTCCCGTTGTAGACGCGGATGCCCTCGAACACCCCGTCGCCGTAGAGCAGACCGTGGTCGTAGACGCTGATCTTCGCGTCGTTCTTGCTCTTCATCTCGCCGTTGACGTAGATGATCGGGCGCTGAAGCGACGGATCGATCAGCATGGGCTCATCGATCGGGGCCTCCGACCCGGAAACGCTCGACGCTGCGGAGGGTCGCAGGGGGCTCTTGATCTCAGAAGCGGCCTGGGTCATCGCGTCCTCCTTGTGACTCATGGACTATCTCCGCCGGCCGATCCGGCCTTGGCATCGGCGCTGTACGAGGTAAGACCCTAGGTCGTTCGACCCGGATTGGCCACCACTTGAACCAGTCGATTCCAAACAGAATACAATCAAATCGGCAAAACATATCAATGAATACCGAACAAACAGGCTCTCTCGGGGTACGGAAGCGGGTCAGGCCCGTACCTCGGCACCCAGAGAATTCTTCGCCTGTAGTACGACAGTTTCGACCTGCGGGTCAACTTCTTCGTGCCGCAGCGTCCGATCACCATCGCGGAACCGCAGACGAAGCGTGACCGACTTCTTACCGCCGCCGATCTGCTCGCCCCGGAAGACCCCAACGTATGAGCACGCCTCGAGCCGATCGAGCCCGAGCCCGCCCACCATCGACGCGATCGCCGACCACCGCGTGCCCTCCGCAACGATCAGCGACAGGTCCCTGTCGATGTGCGGGAACGAAGGCAGCGGGTGCGCGAGGCTCCTGGGCGGGTACGCCGAGACGAGTCCGTCCATGTTCAGTTCCGCCGCGATCACCGGTGTCTCGAGGCCGAACGTTTTCTGGGCGTCCGCCGAGACCAGCCCAAACAGGCCGAGCATGACGCGCTCGCCCGCCGCGGGCACGACCCACACCGATCCCGTCGCAGACGGGTCCCACGCCGGGCTCGGGATCTTGTCGGCCGCCACAGGCTCGATCTCGACCGCGGCTTCCGATCCGTGCATCGCGCGCACGGCCGCGTCGATCACGCCCCGCATCGCCCGCAGCCCCGCCTGCCGGTCGTTGAATTTCCGCTTCACCGAGTCCGCCGAGCCGGGCACGTCCATCAGCAGGCTGAGGTTCCGGTTCTCGACACTCTCGGGGGGCACATCCGCGGGCGATGACGTGCCGCGCGGCATCTGGCCGAAACACGCCGAGATCTCGAACAGGCGCACATCCCCGGGCGCGGCCGACCGCGCCGCCTGGTTCGCGTGCCGGCACGCGAGCAGCCCCGTCAGCGCGCTGGGCCGGAGCACAGGCTCCTCAGGACGTCGCGCCTCATCCACCGCCGCGAGTTCCATCCCCGCCGGCAGAAACTGCTCCGCTCGCTTCGGAGAGGCGAACGAGAACGTCACCGTCTCGTCGAACCCGAACCCCGTCAGCACGCGCCCGAGTTCCCGCACCGCGAGCCGATCCGCCTGAGGCGGCGCCACCGCAACACTCAGTTTCCCATCGCTCGGGATCGCGTCGTACCCCTTGATCCGCGCGACCTCCTCGATCAGGTCGATCTCTCGCGGCAGGTCCCTGGACCGGTGCGGCGGGATCTCGCACGTCAACTCGTCCTCGCCGGCCTGTTCGACCCCGATCTCAACCGCACGCAGCATCGCGATGATGTCGCCCGCGGGCACCGTGATCCCGAGAATCCGCTCCACCCGCGAAGGCCGGAGCGTGACAAGTTGCGGTTCCGGAAACGGTTTTCCCTCGCTCAGCACGCCCTCCGCGAGTGTCCCACCCGTCAGTTCAACGAGCAGCGCGACAGCCCGCTCAGCGGCGTCCTCGATCGTGCGCGCATCAATGCCGCGCTGGAACCGGAACCCCGCGTCGGTGTTGATCGCCAGCCGACGCGCCTGCGTGCGCACGGTGACGGGGTCCCACGTCGCCATCTCGAAGACGATGTCGGTCGTCGAGCCGCTCACCTCGCTGTCCGCCCCGCCCATCACACCCGCGAGCGACTGCGCTCGCTCGGCGTCGGCCACGACCAGATCCGCGGCCTTCAGCGTGCGCACTTTCCCGTCCAGTGTCGTCAGCGTCTCGCCGTCGTCGGCGTGCCGCACGACCAGCGCGTTCCCCGCGAGCTTCGCCCGGTCGAACACGTGGCAGGGGTTCCCGAATTCGTGGGTAATGAAGTTGGTGACATCCACCGCGTTGTTGATCGACCGCTGCCCGATCGACTCGAGCCGCTCGACCAGCCACGCCGGGCTCGGGCCGACGCTGCACCCCGTGATCACCCGGGCCGTGAACAGCGGGCGCCCCTCGGGTTCGCGGTTCTCAAGGCTCAGCAGATCGCCGACCGAGCCGACCGGCTTCACCGATCCGGGTTCGGGGTACTTCAGCGTGCGCCCCGACAGCGCCGCCACTTCCCGCGCGCACCCGATATGGCTCAGACAATCGGGGCGATTGCTCGTCACCTCGACATCCAGAAGGACATCGCCCCCGTCGAGCGCTGTGTGCTCCTCGATCGGCAGACCCGCCTGGGTCAGCAGATCGTCGGCCTCCCGGGCGGAGACGGCGGGCTCGAGATACGCATTCAACCACTTCAGACTGATATCCATAAGGCCCAAGAATAGCGCCACCCGCCACCCGGGACCGACAGCGGGGCCGCGCCCACCGGTACACTCCGACCCATGCGATGCTCACGAACGGTCTTTCCCCGGCTCACGCTCACCGCGCTGCTCGGTGTTTTCGTCCCGCTCGCCCTCCTCGCGGGCTGCGCCGGGACGCTCACCCTCCCCGAGCAACGCCCCGCCGACTACGCGATGGTCCTCACGGTCTATCCCCTGGGCGATGACACCCCGGGGCATGCCGGGGCGTTCAGGCCCGCCCGCTACGCCCTCGAACCGGATGGGCTGCTCCGGGCCGAGGTCGGGGCAGGCGTTACCGAGCCCGACTACCCCCCCATCGCCCGACGCCTCGAACCCGCGCAGGCCGAGACGCTCTACGCCCTTGCCCGCGGCCTAAACCTCGACCAGCCCGATACTGGCCCAGCCAACATCCCCGGCCCGCAGGTCTACACCCCGCCGACCGACACACCCGTCGCGATGATCGAGGTCGCCTCGCTCGGCACGGCCCGCGCCTTCGAGCTCGACGCGGGCCCAACAGCCCCCGCCGCACCGCTGCTCCGTGAGCTCGAACGGCTGACCTGGCAAGGCCAGGACTGAACACGTCCGGGTGCCGTGGAGATACCGCAAGGCGGTTTCTCCACGATCGCGACCGCAGGATCGGCGACCAGAGATCATGGAGAATGCCCCACCATCTCCATGAAACCCGTGGTCGTCTGAGGCCGGCATGATCAGATCACCATTTCGGTCGAATCGCTCACACCCAGTGTCCGGTAGATCTCCCGCGTCGCGCTGCTCTTGTTGAGCGTGTAGAAATGGATCCCGCTGACGCCGTTGTCGAGCAGGTCGCGCGCCTGCTCGGTCGCCCAGTGGATGCCCACGCGGCGCACCGCGTCCGCGTCCCCNNCGCCGGACGGCCCGCATCAGCGACGCCGGAAAACGGGCACCCGCCGCGAGGTCCGCCATCCGCCGCATGCCCTTGGCGGTCAGGATCGGCATCAGCCCCGCGATGATCGGGACGCCGATCCCCGAGAGCTCGCACCGGTGGCGGAAGTCGTAGAAATCGCGGTTGTCGAAGAACATCTGCGTGACGATGCAGTCCGCGCCGGCGTCCACCTTCGCCTTGAGATAGTCCATCT
>DDFO01000009.1:15824-20406 GCA_002337215.1 Phycisphaerales bacterium UBA1926
CTTCGCCTTGAGATAGTCCATCTCCAGCAGCCGGTTGGGCGTCCCGGGGTGCCCCTCGGGGAAGCCCGCGACCGCGATGCCGAAGCCCCGCTGGTCGGGGTGCTTGCCGGTCACATTGAACTTCTTGATGAACGCGACGAGGTCGGCCGCCTGCGCGAACGCGTCGTTCCTGGGGTCGTAATCGTCCATCCCGCGCGGCGGATCACCCCGCAGCGCGAGCACGTTGCTGATCCCCGCCTCGGCATATTTCTCGAGCATCGCCCGGATATCGTCCTCGGCGTGGCACACGCTCGTCAGGTGCGGCATCGGGTCCAGCTTGCCCTCGTCCTTGATCCGCAGCACGAGTTTGTGGGTCAGATCCCGTGTCGAGCCACCCGCGCCGTAGGTCACGCTCACAAAGTTGGGCTTCAGCGGCACCAGTTCCGTGATCGACGAGTACAAGTCCTCGGAGCCCGAATCATCACGCGGCGGGAAGAACTCGAACGAGAACGTCGCAGGGAACCGGGCAAACATGTCTTGGAAATGCATGGAACGAACCCCGGAAGCCGTGCGAACCGCCCAGGACCCCCGGCTACCCCACGGCGGGGACCGATTCCCGGATGAAGACCCGATAACCACGCATTGATCCGTTTCCAGATCAAACCGCCGACCATTCTACCATCTTTGCGGATGAACGGATGAAGCAATTGCCCGACCATTTCAGTCATCGACCGAACACCCGTTCCGGGTTCACGCTTATCGAGCTGTTGGTC
Organism: Phycisphaerales bacterium UBA1926; assembly: GCA_002337215.1. Lineage (GTDB taxonomy): Bacteria > Planctomycetota > Phycisphaerae > Phycisphaerales > UBA1924 > UBA1926. Next base: position 16,577 of record DDFO01000009.1, read on the forward strand.
GTCATCGGCATCATCGCGGTCCTGATCGCGATCCTGCTCCCCGCGCTCGGGACCGCCCGGGCCTCCGCATCGGGCGTCGTTTGCCTCTCACGCATGCGTCAGGTCGCAATCGGGTGGCAGATCTATGCCGACGACAACAGGGACATCTCCGTGCCCGGCCAGCCCGGCCGGTTCGCCGACGAGTCCCGAAACGTCTATCCATTGGGGAACGGAGACCAGTACCGACCCCGCTGGTTCGCCGTCATCGGCGCCGCCGCCGGCTTCGATGCCTACGGCCAGCCCTCGCCCGATCGCAACGATGAGCACAATCTCCAGATCGACGGGTCGGAGGTCTTCCTCTGCCCCACCGTCCCCGACTGGACCAGCACCCGCAACGCCCCGTTCGGCTACAACCACCAGTTCCTGGGCAACGCCCGCTTTCTCGAACTCGACGGGGGCGGCGCGGGTGTGGACGAGAACGGCGCAGGCTTCATCAACTTCCCTGTGCGCACGTACGAGATCGCCGCGTCGCAGACCGTACTCGCCAGCGACTCGGCCGGCACCGCCGCAGGGAAACCAGAACTCGCCCGCGAGCCGAACATCACCGACGGAAGCCGGGACGTCGACGATTCAACACCGCTGCACGCGAGGGGGGGGCACGGGTACATCATCGACCCCCCGCGCCTCGCCGAATCGGGCAGCGACTACGCCGACCCGCGCTACCGCGCTGACGAGCACCGGTCTGCGCCCGACGAGCGGCACAGCGGGAAGGCGAGCACGACCTTCGCGGATGGGCACGCCGACGCGTTGACGCTGCAGGAACTCGGCTACCGCGTCGAAGCGGACGGCCGCGTGGCCGCGCGGGGCGAGGGCGCAACGAATCAACATTTCAGCGGCACACTGACCGACACGCTCGCGCCGGGCCTCACCGGATCCGCATCCGAGCCGTGAGTCCACCGAGAGAGCGGACGGTTCACGCCCGCTCCGCGATGATCGCGCGCACGGCCTGACCGAAACGGAGCACGAAGACCGTGAACGGTGTGCCGCCGTCGCCCCGCAGGGCTTTCTGCTCTTTGTCGGTGTCCGCGGCCTTGCCCCGCGTCTTGATCTCGACGAGCCCGCCTTCGTTCGCACGAAGCCAGTCGCGGACCTTCTCGCGTCGCCAGGCCATCACGGCGCGCACGCGGAAGGCCGAGAGCATCGGGTCGTCCGATCGCTCGTCGGCGCACAGCAGCCCGGTCCCCGGGTGGGCGAGGCCGGTCCGGGCGCGCGCGCACAACTCGTGCAGCAGCCCGGCGCGCTCGACGCACGGATCGGCCGTGTGGACCCAGGCCGTGTCCTCGATGTCGGCCCAGGGGCAGGCGTGCTCCCCGTCGGGCTCGCCCGCGATGGACTCCGCGTTGCACCCGGGCCTCAGCATCGTGGCGGAGACCTCGTGTCGCGCGAGATCCGCCGTCCACAGCACGGCCTGCGTCATCCGTCCACGCTCGCTGATGTACTCGATCTCGCCGGGGGGCGGGTCGACCTCTCCCGTGCCGCGGTTGATGCCGGGCGGGAGCTTGACCGCGCCCGTGCGCTCACGACAGATCTTCTCAATGAACTCCGGGCCCGGCGTCAGCAGTTCGTACCGGATCCGCCGGCCCGCGTCGTCGCGCCGGCTCGGGTCGAGATGAAAGCAGTCCTCGCCGAGTTCGCCCGATTCGAGCAGCGATCCGACATCGCCCGCGCGCACGCCGCAACCCGCGTTGCGCTGCGCCATCCAGGCGCGGAGCGGGTCGCGATCGACCGCGACGACGTCCATCCCGGCACGCACCAGCCCGGCCGCGTCGGCCCCGATCCCGCAGCACAGGTCCCACACACGCTGCGCTGGCAACGTGCGGGCGAACCGCGCCGCCTTGTGTGCCGACGCGAGCGACCCCGATGCCATCTCCGCGCCCTCCGGGTCGGCGACGAGATCGTGCGCCGGCGGCTCCCCGGACCATTTGCGTACGAGTTTTCGACGCGCCTCGGCGAGGTGCAACGCCGCGCGCACAAGTTCAGCACTGTGCTTCTTGCGCAGGCGGGCGACGGCGGTGACATCGGACGGGTCCGCCTCGGCGGCGCGCGCACGCAACGCGGCGCACTCCGGCGAGCAGAGTGCTTCCCACGTCTCGATCTCGGCGGCTCGATCGCTCAATGCTCGTCGTGGCTTCGGAAGCCGCTGCCCGGGTCGCCGATGCGGAGGATCGCCATCGCGTCCTGACCCTGCACGCTGCCAAGGGGCTTGCCGGCGATGAGGATGACGCGGTCGCCCCGGCGGGCGTACCCACGGTCGATGATGAGCTTCTCGACCTGATCGGTCCAGTCGCTCAACAGACCGGACGCGGGAGGCTCGCTCTCAACGGGGAGCACGCCCCCCAGAAAGTTCATCCTTCGGCACGCAACGGGCGACGAACTGAACGACAGGATCGGCACGCGGAGGCCTGTCTGGGACAGGTACCGCGCCATGCCGCCCGACTCGCTCCAGACCGCGACGAGCTTGACCTTCGCGTGCTTGGCGACGTGCCACGCGCCCACGGCGAGGGCGGCCGATCTGAACGGATACTCGGGAAGATCGGTCTCGGTCGGCTGGTGCGGGAGGTGATCGATCCACGACTCCGCGGCCTCGGTGATCCGGCGCATTGTCTCGACGACGAGATCGGGGTGCTTTCCGACCGCGGTCTCGCCCGACAGCATCACCGCGTCGGCACCGTCGAACACGGCATTGGCGACATCGCTCGCCTCCGCCCGGGTGGGCAGCGGGTTGTCGATCATCGTCTCGAGCATCTGGGTCGCGACGATCACCGGCTTGCCCTGCTTCTTGGCACGCTCGATGATGTACTTCTGAGCGACGGGGACCTGCTGAGTCTCCATCTCGACGCCCAGATCACCACGCGCGACCATCACGCCGTCGGCGGCCTCGATGATCTCGTCGAGCGCCTCGATCGCCTGCGGCTTTTCGATTTTCGCGATCACGGGGGTGTGGGTCGCCATCGGGTCGGCGCCGAACTCCTCGTCGATGCTCACCACGCTGCTGAGGCGTTCCTTGAGCTCGTTGACCTCCGCGGCGTTGCGCACAAACGAGAGCGCGAACGCGTCAACGCCGTGGCGGATGCCCCACTCGACGCACTCCCAGTCCTTGGGCGTGATCGCGGGCATGTTGAGATCGGTCTCGGGGAGGTTGATGCCCTTGCTCGACGTAATCCGGCCCCCGACGGTGACGCGGCATCGGAGCCACTGGCCTTTCCGGCGGTCCACCGCGAGCATGCGGATCGCACCGTCGTTGATGAGCACGCGCTGCCCGGGCTCGGTGTCGTTGAACATCTCGTCGAAGGTCGTGCCGAGCACGGCGGCGACGTCATCGCCCGAACCGTTCATCTCCGCCTCGTCGTGATCGGCGCGGAAGAGCACGTCGTCGCCCGCGTTGACGATCAGTCCACCGCCCTCGACGAAATCGGGAACGGGGCCGACCCGCATCTTGGGGCCCTGCAGGTCACCCATCACGCAGATGGACCGGCCCATGCGCTCGGTGACGGCGCGGACGCGGTTGAGGCGTTCGAGCTGCGCGTCGAGGCTGCCATGGCTGAAATTGAGGCGGAAGACGCCGACCCCCGTGGCGACGAGCTTCTCGATCATCTCGGGCGAGTCGCTCGCGGGGCCGAGGGTCGCGACGATCTTCACGCGCGGGGGAAGCCCGCCGTGGTCGGCCGTGCCGAGGAGCATGGGAAGTCTGGGATTCATGGTGCGGTCGCCTCCACGGGTGCGCTGGCCGTCTGGTCGGTGTCGGCGGTGCCGGTTGCCATCGGATCGGCGGGGATCGGCACGACCGCCCG
>DDFO01000009.1:20456-35559 GCA_002337215.1 Phycisphaerales bacterium UBA1926
ACCGCCCGCGTGCGCGCCATCTCGATGATCTCGTTGTAGCGGTCGATGAAAAAACCGGTGTACCGGATCCGGAGACGTGCCTCGCGGACAGGATCACGCCATTGGTTGCGGACGGTCCGGTAGGTCGCCTCGGTGAACGGGATCCACTCTTCCACGGATTCGCTCCCCTCGACTTCAGACCTCACGGCCGTGTAGGGGAAGGCATGGAACCGGTCCCGCATCTCGGCGAGGACCTCGGGCGGGAAGCCGGGATCGTCGGACGACTCGATGATCGCACCCCACGCGGCGCGGCACTTGGGGGCCGAGTCGATGCCGAAGGCCCCCATCATCATCTGGACGCCCGTGCGCCAGCCGGGGTTCTCGACATCGCTGACGAGTTCGAAGGGCACGACGGGGTCCTTGAAGTACTCGAAGTACTTCGCGTACATGCTCCGGCGGATCGGCATCCGGCGGAGTTCGCTGCGATGGGGGCCCATGGGCGTGCCGCCCGGGCCCCCGGGGTTCTCGGCGCCCGCCTCGCGGGTCACGGCGTTGAACTGCCAGAGGGCCTGGCCTTCTTCGCTGAGAACGAAGCGAAGAAAACGGCGGGCGAGCTCGGGATCGGGACCGCCGCGCAGGATCGTGATCGGGTCGGCGTCGATGTACACCTCGCCCGCGGGGTCGATGTAGGTCACGCGGTCGGGGTCGCCCGCCTCGGCCACGGTCTGGGCCTGGCCGCGTCCATAGAAGTCGATCGCGAGGCCCACCGCGGCGTCGCCCGCGCTGACATCTGACGGGGGCTTGGTGGACTGGGCGGTGAAGTACCGCGCGTTGCCGCACATCTCTCGGAGGATCGACCAGCCTTCGTCCCAGCCGTAGTTGCCGAGGATGGAATCGAAGGTGGTGGTAATCGAACCGGACTGGCGGGGGTCCGCCAGCGCGACCCATCCGAACAGGCGGGGGTCGGTCAGGTCTCGGAACGCCTGGGGCGTGGGGACGTCCAGACGCTCGAGGATGTCGTTGTTGGAGATGATGCCGAAGCTGGAGAGCGCGGTGCCGATCCAGTACTGATCGGGCTCGTAGAGGGTCTGGGTGCCGATACGGTTCTCGCCGAAGATCGCGTCGAGTTCGACCTGCGAGAGCCCGGCGGGGATCGCCATGGGCACACGAAGGTCGAGTTGCTCCCCGTCGGGGGTCGTGACGGTCGCCTGGACACCGGCAGCGAGGGTGCCGTGGTCGTAGGAGCCGCCCCCGAACATGAGGTCGGCACCGATCGTGCCGGCGGGCATGACGACCTCGACGCGGTCGTCGGTCCGCTCGACGGAGAACGTGCCGTCGGCGAGCCTGGCCTTGAACTCGGCTTCGAGCTGCCGGCGGATCTCGCTGGTGCCCCCCGGAATGCGGTAGTCGATGTAGACCGGCTCGCTGAACTCACGCTCGTGCCAGTCGCTGAACCCGCGGGCAAACTCGTCCTGAATCTGCTGGACGTGGGGCGTGACGACGATGAGCCGACGCCCGTCCGTCTCGTGCCTCTCGGACCCCAAGCGGGTGAGGAAGGGGACCCCGATCAGCACCGCGAACGCGGCGGCGGAGGCGATGACTGTGGTGCGGGTACCGGACACGGGCGGAGTGTATGAGGCTGAACGCCTCAGGACCTTGCCATCGGACATCGCCTGTGCGAGTTGGCGCGTCGGAATCGATCCGAACTGGTCCGGCCCGGCTCGATCAGAGCGGGGAGCCGGCGTTGTCGGGAACCGCTCACCCGACCATGTCGTCGATCGTCGAGGCGAGACGGAAGTCCTTGCCGGTGATGCCGCCCGCGTCGTGGGTGCTCAGGGTGAGCGTGACTTTGTTGTAGCGGATGAGGATGTCGGGATGATGGGCGTCGCTCTCCGCGGCGTCGGCGACGCGGTTGACGAACACCATCGACGCGACGAAGTCGTCGAACTGGATCGTCCGCTGGAGTTCACCCCCGACCTCGTTCCACTTCGGGAGGTCCTCGAGGGCGCTCTTGATCTCCGACTCACTCATTTTTTCGACGCTGGTTCCAGACATCGTCGGTCCTTCTTCGAGTGCCTCGGCATTGAGAGCCGGAACGCTCGGATCACTCGGTCCGGCGCAGTGTATCCTTCGGGTCCGCGGGATACGACCGGCGGCTTCAAAATGACACAAGCACATGAAATCACACGACTTGCACCATCTCCCACAGGGGCTCTGCATCTCGGGAACGCGCGGACGTTCCTCGTGAACGCCGCGCTCGCGCGCCATGGTAGGTGGCGGACGATCCTCCGGATCGAGGATCTCGACACGCCGCGCGTGAAGCCCGGCGCGATCGGGAACACACGCGAGACGCTCCGCTGGCTGGGCCTCGCGTGGGACGAGGAGGTCGCGGTGCAGTCCGAGGATCTCGGGCCGTTCCGCGAGGCCATGCGGATGCTGGCGGCGCGGGGGCTGGTCTATCCGTGCGACCGGACGCGGGGTGATATCGAGCGAGCGCAATCGGCACCCAACGAGGGCGACGGGGAGACGCGGTTCCCGCCCGACCTGCGACCCGCGCGGCACGTGGCAGGCGAGCCGCGTGACTTCGAGGACGCGGGCAGCAACTGGCGGTTCGCGGTCGAGCCGGGGACGGTCGAATTCGAGGACGAATTCTCCGGCCCCCAGTCGCACGATGTCGCGGGGACGGCGGGTGATTTTCTGGTCTGGACCAAGCGCGGACACCCGGCGTACCAGCTCGCGGTCGTCGTTGATGATGCCCGGCATGGAGTGACCCAGATCGTCCGTGGGGATGATCTGCTCCCGTCGGCAGCGCGGCAGAAACTGCTCTGGGATGCACTCGGGATCGTGCGCCCGTTCCCCGTCCAGTGGCACCTCCCGCTTCTCCGGGGCACCGACGGCCGTCGGCTCGCCAAACGTCACGGCGACACCCGGATTGACCATTATCGGTCGCTCGGCGTGCCGGCCGACCGGGTGATCGGGCTGATCGCGTCGTGGTGCGGGGTCGATCCTGCCGGGAACGGCGCGCGGACGCCGATGTCGGCGGAGGCGTTCTTCGAGTCGTTCGATCCCGGTAGGATGCCCCGGACGGATGTGGTGTTTACGGAGGCGGATGATCGATGGCTGACTTCCACTTGAACCGGGTGCTCGGCCGATGGGCGGCGCTGGTGTGCTCGATGATGCTGGCGATGCCCCTGATCGGGTGTGAGGATGATCCCCCGCCCAAGGGGTTCGAGAAGATCAAGGTCGTCGACACGACCTACACACTCGAGCTCGCGGCGAACGACCAGAAGCGGACCAAGGGGCTCGGTGAGCGCACGGAACTGCCCGATAAGGGTGGGATGCTCTTTGTCTTCAAGCGTGCGGAGCGGCGGCAGTTCCTGATGCGGGACTGCTTCATGGACATCGACATCATTTTCCTGGACGCGAACGGCACGATCACGGCCTTTCACCACATGCCCAAAGAGCCGCCCCGGGCCGAGGATGAGGGCGAAGTCGGCGACTGGGATCCGAGAAAACCCGCGAACCGGCGGTATGAGAGCCGGCTCAAGCGATATTCGAGCCGGGGGGCGGCCCAGTTCGTGATCGAGATCGCGGGGGGTGAGCTCGAGCGGCTCAAGGAACGCGGGCTGAAGGTGGGGCAGAAGATCGAACTCGACGTGGCCCGGCTGAAGGCGCTCGCACGCTGACCCGATAGACCGATGTCCGCCGCCGCGCCGGCATTCGGCCCGCACCGGTAGGTCGGGCTGCTGATCGGCAGGGAGCGGCGCGTGGGCACATCAAACCAGGAAACTCGGCTGACGTTCATGGGACGGATCCCGGAATCGGTCCTCTCTCTCGAGTGGCTCGAGCCGGTGCTCGCGATGTGGGACGGGCCGGCCCCGGAGGGGCGGGTTGTCTCCTGCAAGTCGCTGTGCGCGGAGTTGTCGCCGCACGATCCGTGCGAGCCCGGGCAGCGATCGCTCGCGAGCCAGGTGGTCGTGGCGCTGATCACCGAAGAAGACGATGACGCGGATCTTTACCGGCTGGCGGACGCGTTGCACCGGTCGACGACCCCCGCGGTGCTGGTTGCGCGGGGCTCGATGCTTGCGAACGTGCGCGCGTCGCTCACCGACGACATGGGCGTGACGGTGCTCGACTGGGAGAGCGGGCCGGCCGCGGTGGCGCAGGTGCTGCGTTCGTTGCTGGACCGCCAACCCTTGATCGACACGCTGACGCGCGAGGTCCGGCTGGCGCAGCTGAGCCAGCGGAGCATCGCGGGAGAGCTCGACAAACTGCACAAGGAACTCAACGAAGCGGCGCACATGCAGAAGCAGTTCGTGCAGAAGGCCGTGCCGTACGTGCCCGGGATGAACATCGGCGCGATCTACCGCCCCGCGACGTATGTGAGCGGTGATCTCTTCGACGTCGAGCGACTCGACGAGCACCACGTGTCGCTGTTTCTCGCGGACGCCGTGGGACACGGGGTCCCGGCGGCGATGCTGACGCTGTTCATAAGCCGGGCGTTGCCGAAGGTCGATGGCGTGGGCGGGAGTGCGCGGATCGTTCCTCCCGGGGAGGCGCTCTCGCGGCTGAACCGCGAGTTCTGCGGTCGGCCTTCGCCCGGCGGGCGGTTCGCGACCGCGATGTACGCCGTGATCGACACGCGGACGATGGAGGCCGAGATCGCGGGCGCGGGGCACCCCGCGGCGATCATCGCGACGACGAGTGGCAGCGGTGCCGGGGCCGGGGCCGGGGACAACGGCGAATCGGGCGTGTTCGAGGCCGAGCCCGCGGACCGCGTCGAGAGCGAGGGCGCGCTTCTCGGAGTCTTCCCGGATGCGGAGTTCGAGACGCGTCGCGTCGTGCTCGGCGCCGACAAGAGCCTGGTGCTGTTTACCGATGGTTTCGAGACAGCGTTCCCCAATAGCGACGCGGGCGCCAAGCAGCTCAAGATGCCGACGGATGTCTATATCTCCAGGCTCGCGGGGCTCGCGACGCACGCGGGCTCAGCCGGCGGGCTCGCGGACGCGATCGAGGCGTTCGAGCGCGAGCTCGACAATCAGATGGGCTCGCTGCACCGCCCCGACGATGTCACGGCGCTCATCGTTTCGGCCGACCGGCTCGCGACGGGCGCACAGCCTGTTTCCGAAGCGGCGTAGGCCCGATTCCATCTGAAATCACCGGCGATTCCTTCTCTCTGATTCGCTTTTCGTGCGAATGCCGTGAGTGATCGGTGCGCGCCGTCGCTTGAGACGTGGACCGGATCGGCCCGTTGGACCCGGGGCTCTTGCGAGAGCCCCCGCGGGTCACCCACACGGCCCCCCGAACCGGTCCCCGGGCGCGGTGTCGCGTGCAGTGTTTTCGGCTGCGTTCAACGGAACGCACGCCGGACCGCAGACTGCACCAGGCCGCAGAGGTTCGTAACCGGCCGCAACAGGCCGCGGAACGCCCGGCGATGAGCACACACACCGAATCGATGCCGCGAGTTTCGTCGTGGGGGCGTGTTGTCCCTGCGCTGATCGTGGCGGGGCTCCCGTCGCGGCAGATGCCGCTTTGACGGGGATGGGAAGGACACGCCATGAACGCGCTCACACACAACCGGGTCTCGGTTCCGCTCCTGCTCGCGATCGCCGCTGGATGCGCCGCAGGGGGCGTCGTCGTGGATATCCCGCCGGGCAGCCTGCCGGGCGAAGCGTTCTTCTCGGCGAACCCCGGGGCGACGGTCAACGTGTTCGCGGGCGGGTCGATGATTCCCGACGGCGGCGATGACGGCGGGTTTACGTTTTACGGCGCCACGGTCAACATCGAGTCGGGCGGCGATGCCGGCTTCTTCACGTTCGACATCTTCATGGAAGACGTCACGTTCAATCTGAAGCCGGGGGGCGAGATCGTGCGCGCCGTGTTCGTCGGGGGTACTGGTACGACGGACGTCGTGATGACCGGCGGGAAGGCGAACCGGGGGCTCAAGCTCCGCGGGAACAGCAACGCCGTAATCTCCGGCGGCGAGATCGGTCCGACGGGGACCGGGGCGCCCTCGTTCCATCTTGAGGACACCGCGACCGTTTCCATGAGCGGCGGTGAATCCGACGACGACGCGATCATCGAGGACAGCTCGGTCTTCACGCTGTCCGGAGGATCACTGGGTGATTGGGTCTCGGTCAAGGACTCCGCCGTGTTCAACCTGACGGGTGGCACGATGGGACGGTTTACGAGTGTTTCGGGCGACGCCGTGTTCAACGTGGCGGGCGGGACGACCGGCTGGGACTTCATGGCGTCGAGCGGCACCGTCAACATCACCGCGGGCGGGCTCGGCTTCAACTCCGCGATCGTCAACGGCGGCGGGGACGACCCGGTGCTCAACATGTCCGGCGGCGCGATCGACAGCAACTTCCGCGCCTACGACGGCGTGATGAACGTGCGCGGCGGCGCGATCGGCGACCGGTTCCGCGTTGGTCGGCCGACCGGGGACGGGTCGGGCGTCACCGTGAATCTGTACGTCAAGAGCGCGACGCTCGACACGACCGCTCTGCCGCTCGTGCCCAATGAGCCTTTCGAAGTGACGGCGCGGGGCGGAGAGTTCCTGTCGGTCGTGCTCGTCGAGGACGACGCGACGCTGGGCATCACGATGAACCAGTTCTCGGGGACCGACGACTACGTGCGCTCCGGGGCCGAACTGTTCCTGATCTGGGAAGTGGACTGCGACGCCGACCTGGTCGCCCCGTTCGGCGTGCTCGATCTCGCGGACATCGGCGCGTTCATCGCGGGGTTCACCAGCGGCGATCCGATCGCGGATCTCGCGGCTCCCTCGGGCGTGTTCGACCTGGCCGACATCGGTGCGTTCCTGGACGCGTTCACGACGGGCTGCGGGTTCTGAGCATCGCCGCTCCGCGAGAGCATCGGGTGCTGCCAGCGTGGGAAGAAGGTGGCGCGGCGGGTCGAGGGGCCCGCCGTGTCCGTTTCAGGAGACCGACGGTTCGGTTACCCGTTCGGCTCGGCCCGGCTGCGGCCGAGGGCGGTCATCGCGTCGGACTCGACGAGGCCGTCGCGGAGTCGGACGATGCGTTCGCAGTGCTCGGCGATGTCGTCGTCGTGGGTGACCATGATGATGGTCATCCCCTTTGCGTGGAGTTGCTCGAAGAGCTTGAGAATCGACGCACCGGTTTTGGAGTCGAGGTTGCCCGTGGGTTCGTCGGCCATTAGGATGACCGGATCGGTGACGAGCGCCCGTGCGATCGCGACGCGCTGCTGCTGACCACCCGAGAGCTCGCGGGGGCGGTGGTCGAGCCTGTCGCCCAGCCCGACGAGGCCGAGCGATTTCTCCGAGCGCGACTTGCGTTCCTTCGCGGGCTTGGACTGGTAGAAGAGCGGGACCTCGACGTTCTCTTCGACCGTGAGCTGGGGGATGAGGTTGAAGGCCTGGAAGACGAAGCCGATCTTTTCGCCCCTGAACTTGCTCAGGGATTCGTCGTCCATGTCCCGGGCGTTCTTGCCGTCGAGGAGATAGATGCCAGCGCTCGGACGATCGAGACAGCCGAGCATGTTCATGAGGGTGGATTTCCCCGAGCCGGATGCGCCCATGATCGCGACGTACTCGCCCTCGCGGATGGTCAGATCGACGCCGCGGAGGGCCTGGACCATGACCGAACCGTCCGGCTTGTAGTAGGTCTTCTCGACACCGGTGAGCTCGACGACGGGTCGGCCGTAGAGGCCGGCGCAGAGGCGTTCGGTCTCGGCGAACGCGCCGGGTCCGGCCGGGGTCTCGGGCTCGGATTCGGCGATTGCGTGTGCGTTGGGCTCGGTGCTCATCGGTCGATGGTATCGCTCATGCTCGTGATCGGTTGCGGGGACCGTTCCCACGGTGGTGGACGCGGCGATCAGTCGTCGTTTTCCGCGAACGTGTCCGGCGAATCGCTGAGCTGGAGCCCGGCGAGGGCGGTGAGCGTATCGGGCGAGGTGACGAAGACCTTCTCGAGCCCGGTCACCATCATCACCGACCAGACCTCGTCGCTCATGGCGCACAGCCGGAGCTGCTTGCCCGCGCCGGACAGGACGCGCCGGAGCTGGAGGAGCTGGGCGATGTTCGAGCTGTTGATGTAGCTGACGGCCGAAAAATCGAGGACGAGGCTCGGGACGCCGCCGGCCGCGGGGTCCGCGGCGTCGCCCTCCGCGGGTTTCTCAGCCGGGCTCTCGCCGGCGTTCGCACGCTTGGAGAGCTGGTCGATCAGGCCCGCGAGCTCATCGGAGAGCGCGGGCTCATCGGAGAGCTGCGCGAGCACGATGTTGTCCGACCAGTCGATCGCCATCTCGAGTCCTTTCCGTCCCGGACGCCCTGAGCAGGCCCGTTCGGGTCGGTTCCGAGTTTACTCGCTCGCGTCGTCCGCCGCCTCGGGGGACTCGCCCGCGGAATCCGTCGGGGTTTGGTTTGGCGTCTGGGTATCGGGATCCGCCGGACCTGCGGCGTCGGTGCCGTTCTCGGGCTTGTCGTCGGATTCGACGACCCGGGTCGCCGCGATGACCGCGTCGCCCGATTTGAGGCCGACCACTCTCACGCCCTGCGTGCCCCGACCGTACTTGCTGATCGAGTCGGCGGCGATGCGCACCAGCTGCCCGCCGCGCGAGATGACGACGACGTCGTCGGTCCCGGTCACCGCGAACGCCGCGACCGGCGTGCCGTTCTTGGCGTTCATGCGGATGTCCATGCGGCCCTTGCCGCCCCGGCTCTGGGAGCGCTGCGAGCCGTCCTCGCTGGTGACGCGGTACTCATCGACGCCGGTGCGCTTGCCGTAGCCCTTGTCGGTGATGGTCAGCAGATCGGGGATTCCGGTCTCGGGATCGGCCCTGGAGACCAGCGGGCCTTCCCAGTCGTCCTTGTCCTCACCCTTCGGCTCCATCGGCACGATGGCCGTGCCGATGATCTCGATGCCGTCGGCGAGGTCGATGCCCTTCACACCCGCGGCGCCGCGGCCCATGTCGCGCAGGCCGCCGCGGTCCTCGTGCTCGTTGAAACGGATCGCCATCCCCGCGTTCGTGACGAGGATGATGTCGTCGTTGCCGCTGGTGAGGCGGACGTCGAAGAGCGAGTCGCCCTCCTTGAGCCCGACGGCGATCAGGCCGCTCTTGTTGACGTTGGCGTACGCCTTGAGGGGCGTCCGCTTGACGATGCCGCCCTTGCTGATGAAGAACAGGTTCTGGCTTCCCGACTCGAAATCACGCACCGTGCAGTAGGCATACGTCCGCTCGCCCTTGCGGAGCTGGATGTAGTTCTGGATCGCGCGGCCCCGGCTCGTCCGGGTCAGTTCAGGGAGCTCGTAGACCTTGATCTTGAACACACGCCCCTGGTCGGTGAAGCAGAGCAGGTTGTCGTGCGTCGAGGCGACGAACATGTCGCTCACGACATCGTCGTCGCCACCGCCAGATGCGCGGATGCCCTTGCCCCCTCGGCCCTGGGCCTGGTAGGTGTTGAGCGGGACCCGCTTGACGTAGCCGCCCCGGGTGATCGTGACGGCGACTTCTTCCTCGCGGATGAGCGACTCGATGTCGATGTCGCCCGCGCCCTCTTGGATCGCGGTGAGGCGGGCGCCGTTCTTCCCGGAGCCGTACCGGGCCTTCATCTCGGCGCAGTCGTCCTTGATGATCGTGAAGACGCGTCCGTCGTCGGCGAGGATCGATTCGTAGTCCTCGATCTGCGCGACGATCTCGTTGTAGTCCTTGATGAGGCGCTCGATCTCGAGCCCGACGAGCTGGATGAGCCGCATCGAGCCGATCTGCTCGGCCTGGACCCGCGTGAGCGCGACACCCCCCACCGCTTCCGCGGCGGCGAGACGGTTGACGAGCCTGGGCGGGAGCTTGGCGAAATGCTCGTGTCCCGCGGGGATGCGGTAGCGCCGCGCCATGAGCTTCTCGATCGCCTCGGCCCGCGTGGAGCTCGAACGGATCAACGCGATGACCTCGTCGATGTCACAGACCGCGTAGATCATGCCCTCGAGCACGTGGGCGCGCTTCTTGGCCTCGCGGAGCAGGTAGGCCGTGCGCCGGCGGATGACCTCGTAGCGGTGCTCGATGTAGAGCTGGATGAGCTCCTTGAGCCCCAGCGTGCGCGGCTGGCGGTTGACCAGAGCAATGTTGATGATGCTGAAGGTCTGCTGAAGCGGGGTGTGCTGGTAGAGCTGGTTCTCGACGACCGCGGGATCCGCGCCCTTCTTGAGCTCGACGACGATCCGGCTGCGGGCGTTGCGACCCGACTCGTTGCGGACGTCGCTGATGTCCTTGAGGCGGTCTTCCTTGACGGCGTCGACGATCTTCTCGACCAGCGTGTTCTGCACGAGGCTGTAGGGGATGCTGTCGATCACGAGCTGCTGACGCCCGTTTTTCATCTCCTCGGTGTGGACTTCGCCGCGGACCGTCACCCGGCCCCGCCCATGCTCGTAGGCCTCGAGGATGCCGCGTCGGCCCTGGATCACGCCCCCGGTGGGGAAGTCGGGACCCTTGACACCGAGGTACTGCGTGTTGCCGTCCTCGTCGGTGACGTCGGTCATCAGCTCCATGAGCGTGATGTCGGGATTCTCGACCGTGCGCACGATCGCGTCGAAGATCTCGGCGGGGTTGTGCGGCGGGAGGCTCGTCGCCATGCCCACCGCGATGCCCATGCCGCCGTTGATCAGCAGGTTGGGGAACTTGCCCGGGAGCACCGTCGGCTCGGTGAGGCGGTCGTCGTAGTTCGCCTGGACATCGACGGTGTCGAGATCGAGGTCGGCGAGCATGTCGAGCGCGGACTGATGAAGACGGGCTTCGGTGTACCGCATCGCCGCGGGCGGATCGCCGTCGATCGAACCGAAGTTGCCCTGGGGGTCAACCAGCGGGACGCGCATCTTCCACGGCTGCGCCATGCCGACCATGGTGGGGTAGATGACCGACTCGCCGTGCGGGTGATAGTTGCCGGAGGTGTCGCCGCAGATTTTAGCGCACTTGAGGTGCTTCTTGCCGGGGCGGAGCTTGAGGTCGTTCATGGCGACGAGGATGCGCCGCTGGCTGGGCTTGAGCCCGTCGCGGACATCGGGCAACGCCCGGTCCATGATCGTGCTCATCGCGTACGTCAGGTACGAGTCCTGCAGTTCGGTCTCGATCTTGATGTCGATGAGCCGGCCCGCCTCGTGCGCGAACTCGTTGATTTTCTCGCCCGGCGCGGCACCCTCTCCGCCTTCGGGGCCTTCGCTCTCGGGGAAGTTGGAATCGTTGGGGAGGTCGGCGTCTGCCATGGACTCTGCGCTCCGCGAACGGGCCGGCCTTGGGTCGCCGGCGCGTCCGGTTTGGTGTCGGACACGGGTGCGGTTTTCCGTCCGGATGTCGGCCCACAAGGGCCGTTCTCCGACGATGAATCGCGGGCCTCGGCGCACGCCGATCGCCCCACGATTTTCCGCGACGAATCATAGGCGGACGCAGGACCCGATCGGACGGTTTTCGACCTTTATTCAAAGGGGAAACCGGCGTGCCACCCGGCCCTTGGGATGGGTCATC
Source organism: Phycisphaerales bacterium UBA1926 (assembly GCA_002337215.1). Taxonomy (GTDB): domain Bacteria; phylum Planctomycetota; class Phycisphaerae; order Phycisphaerales; family UBA1924; genus UBA1926. The sequence continues at coordinate 31,929 of DDFO01000009.1, forward strand.
GGAGGGGGGATTCAGCCGCCCTGCGGACGCCCTACCTCCGGGCCGTTATGGGCGGCCCGCGGCGTTGCCGTTCCGCGCCCCGATCGCCTCGAGACTCTCGAGCGTATCGGTGAGTGTGAGCAGCCCCAGGGCCGACGCGGTGAGCGGCATCGACTGGTCCCAGAGCGACGCGCGGACGCCCCCGATCGCGGGCCCCGGCGTTGCGTACATGTGCCCCAGCCGTTCCTCGGCGGTGAGTTGGGCGAGGAAGCGGAGCGACTCGCTGAGCTCGAGGAGCTGAGGCACAACCTCGCCGCTCGCCATCGTGCCCCGCGTCAACGACGGTTCGCCCAGCATCACCGCGAGCAGCGCCGTCGGGCGCACGCTCTGCCACGTGGGCAGGGGGCTGCCCGAGGTATCGAGAACGAACCCGCCCGCGAGGTCGCGGTCGATCTCCGCGAGGTCGGCGTTCCCGAGCTGGAAGTCGAGCACCTGCGTGCGCAGCGCTCGCAGAGCATCCGCGGACGGGGGCTCGAGCCCCGTCCGCTCGGCGAGTTCAAGATCCGCCCAGGCGAGGTCGGGCATCAGCGAGAGCAGGTCGGAGCCCGGGGTCTCGCGGTACACGCGTCGGATCGCGCTGCTGGCGGCCTCGATGCGCTGCTCGCGGTTCCAGGGTTCGAAGGACGCGAGCCCGACGAGCGCCCGGCAGACGACGCCGCGGGCCGCGACGGGGATCATCGGATCGAACCCCTTCGCGTCGGTGTACGCACGGTCAACGGCCGGCAGACAGCGCTCGCGCAAGCCCCGGAGTTCGTCGGACCGCTCGATCGCGGCCCGGTCGAGTTCTGCGAGGGCGTTGAGGCACGCCGCAGCCGACACCGCGTCGCCCCAGGGGGCTCGCTCATCGCCCTCGACCACCGCGAGGGCGCCGAGTGTCGCTTCGCCCGCGCGGCGTGCGAGGGCCGACTCGGTCGGGTCCGCCCCGCGGACCTTCGCGTACCGCAGCATCGCCTCGGCCGCGAATGCCTGGGCGAACGGTGAGGCGCCGCCCCGGTCGTACCGCCCCGAGACCGGATCGAACCCGTCGCGCAGGCCGATCCGCTCGACGCCCTGCCAGGCCCGGCCTCGGATGTGCGCCGAGATCCGATCGGCCAGGGTCGCGAGTTCGTTCGTGCGCACGGACGGGACGACCGCGCCCCCCCGGTGCAGCACGAGCGGCGGGCTGTCGGGCGTGGTCTGCGCCGCGTGGCGAACGCGGAAAAAGCTGAGTTCGTAGCCGTCGCCCGCGAGGTCCTCGTAGGGCTTGAGGGCCGCGGTCGGGTCGCCCGCGACCTCGGCGATGAGCGTGATGATGACCTGGGAGGCCGACCGACCCGAGGCGAGCATGGCCGAGGGCGTGCGCGCGCGGGAGATCCCGTCGTGGGCGAGCAGCATGCCTTCGATGCCGGGGCGGAGCCAGCCGTCGAGTTCGGCCTGGGTCACCCCTTCGGCGACCGGTGTCGGCGCCCCGGTCGAGATCTCGATCGAGAGCCGCGTGCGGGCGAGACTCTCGGCGAGCCGCGCGCTCCGGAGCGCATCGGGCGGGCCCTGGAGACGGACAACGGCGCGGGAGATTGCTCTGTCCGCCGCGGTGCGCACGGCTTCGAACGCTTCCTGATCGGTCGTCGCGACGGTGGTGTGCTCGCCGACGATGCCGGACTCGTCGCGGATGATCACCGACGCGATGAGGGCGGGCGGAAGCGGGGAGCCGTCGAGGGCGGGGACACCGCCCTTGTCGATCCAGCCGCGGATGACACCAAACGCGTCGAGGGTCTGGGCGAAGGTGACCTCGGGAAGTGCATCGATGAAGGCTTGGTCGATGGGGGTCTGTTCAACTCGGATGGGTGACTGATTGAGGGCCTCGTACGTCGTTCCGTCGAGACCCTTGGGCTGGCGCTGTTCGTCATCGGCGATGTCTTGCCGCGCAGGCACGACCGGCTGATCGGGTCGGATGTCGGTTTGATCCCGCGGGCCGTCCCGCACAATCGGCTCGAGGAGTGACTCGGGCTCGGTCGCGGGGGCGGGGTCCTCGTTCGGGGTTTCCGGACGCGTTTGAGCCGGGGCGACGAGCGTACAGACGAGCAGCGATGTTGCGGCAACGCCACAGCGGGTGATGCCCCGGATGGACGACGCCGGGTGTCTTGACGACGACACACTCGCGAACGTCCGAGAAAAACGAGCTATCCATGTACGCACGGCTGAAGGCCTCCGGTCGGCGCTGTTGGGGTCGGTCCGGCACGGGCGTTGAACAAGGTCTGGCACAACTGAAGACACGGAAAGGTGCCAGCCCATGCGAAGACTTCTTGTGATGACCGCGAACGAACGCAAAGTGATGTATCTGTCGCTCATCTGCTACCTCGTGCTCTGCTGAGCCGTCCCCGACCGAGCGATCCGTTCTTCGTGCTCTGATTCAGAATCTCTGTCTCTCCATCAACCTGTCTACCGAAACGAAACGGGCCCCGACGCATGCGCCGGGGCCCGGTGAACCGTTTTTGTTGTCATCCGGCTCGCGGCGATTGGCCGCCGGACCCGGGCCCCGGGCTACGGATCGCGTCGCCTGTTGCGGGCCGAATCAGATCTCGATCTTGTCTGTGCCCATGGACCCGTGATCGTCCATGCCGCCTCGGGCGGGCATGTCGGAGGGACGGAAGTCGGTGGTCTCGCCGCCGCCTCCCGTGCTGTCGCCCCACTGGGCCCGCTTGAGGGACAGCCCGATCTTGCGATCGGAGATGTCCACCCGCAGGATCTTGACGTCGATCTCGTCGCCCGCCTCGACGACGTCCTGGGGGTTCTCGACCTTGTGGTCTGCGAGCTCGGAGATGTGGAGCAGGCCCTCGAGATCGTCCTCAAGCTCGACGAAGACGCCGAAGTTGGTGATCTTGGTGACCTTGCCGCGGACGACCATGCCGGGCTGGTACGCACCGGGGATCGCCTCGACCCACGGGTCTTCGGTGAGCTGCTTGACGCCCAGGGAGACGCGCTGCTTCTCCTGATCGACGTCGAGGACGACGCACTGGACCTTCTCGCCCTTGCTGTAGAGCTCGTTGGGGTGCGTGATCTTCTTGGTCCACGACATGTCGGAGATGTGGAGCAGGCCGTCGATGCCGGGCTCGATCTCGACGAACGCGCCGTAGTTGGCGAGGTTGCGGACCTCGCCCTCGACGAGGGTGCCCGAGGGGTACTTCTCGCTGACGAGTTCCCACGGGTTGACCTCGGTCTGCTTCATGCCGAGGCTGATCTCCTGCTTGTTCTTGTCGATCTCGAGGACGACGACGTCGACTTCCTGACCCGGCTCGACGATCTCGGACGGGTGGTTGATGCGGCGTGTCCACGACATCTCGGAGATGTGGACGAGGCCCTCGATGCCGTCCTCGAGGCGGACGAATGCGCCGTAGGACATGAGGTTGACGATCTCGCCCTGGACCCGCGACTGGACGGGGTAGCGCTGCTCGATCTCTTCCCAGGGGCTGTCTTCCTTCTGCTTGAGGCCCAGGGCGATCTTCTCTTTGTCGTGGTCGATGTTGAGGACCTTGACTTCGAGCTTCTGATCGATGCGGACCAGCTCGGACGGGTGGTTGACCCGGCCCCATGACATGTCGGTGATGTGGAGCAG
>DDFO01000055.1 GCA_002337215.1 Phycisphaerales bacterium UBA1926
TCGATGTCGAGGCCGCGGATGAGGCAGGCTTCGACATATTCCATGCCGTCGCGGAGGGTGAAGGCGAGTTCCTGGGGGGCGCTGGAGCCCGACTCGCGGATGTGGTATCCCGAGATGGAGACGGAGTTCCACTTGCGGCAGTGTTGGGCCTGGAACTCGATGGTGTCGACGACGAGTTTGACGGAGGCCTCGGGGGGGTAGATGAATTCGTTCTGGCTGTGGAACTCTTTGAGGATGTCGTTCTGGAGGGTGCCTCCGAGGTCGTTCCAGTCGAAGCCGCGTTGTTTGGCCATGGCGAGGTACATGGCCCAGATGACGGCGGCGGGCCCGTTGATGGTCTGGGAGACGGTGACCTTGTCGATGGGGATGTCGGCGTAGAGGCGGTGCATGTCCTCGATGGTGTCGATGGCGACGCCGCACTTGCCGACCTCGCCCATGGAGAGGACATCGTCGGAGTCTCGGCCCATGAGGGTTGGGAGATCGAAGGCGGTGGAGAGACCCGTGTTGGCTTTGGTCTTGGTTGTTTTGCCGGCCTCGAGGAGATACTTGAAGCGGTTGTTGGTGTCGTCGGCGGAGCCGAAGCCGGCGAACTGGCGCATGGTCCAGAGGCGGGTGCGGTAGCCCTGGGGGAAGAGGCCCCGGGTGTAGGGAAATTCGCCGGGGGTGGCGATGTCTCGGGGGATGTTTTGGAGGGATTCGGGGAGAGATTGGCCTGTGGTGCCCGGGGCGTCGAGGGGGGGGCCGTAGAGGTGGTCGAGGGCGATTCCGGAGATGGTGACGGCGTGGGGGTCGATCGCCGGGGTGCCGTTTGTGGTGAGGTTGGGGCCTGAGATCGTGGTCATGGGTCGGGTCCTCGTGGCGGATTGATTGAAACCATTCTAAGGCTGTTGTGCCCCAGATTCGAGAGCGGTGCGGATCGGCGGTCTGCGGTTGGGTTCCGTGGTGCTGCGGGGCGGCGGATTCGGCTGCTGTGACTTTATTTATGTGGGAAAAAGTCTGAATCCGTGTGCGCCGGGGGTGTCGAAACGATGCGGGTCCGGGTTGAGAGCGGGTTTGTTCACCGCCTCCGGAATCCGCCGATCGAGTCGCCGATTTCTGGTCTTGGTCGGGGGGACACGCACACAACGGAACTTGAAGGAGATTCGCTATGAATTCCAAGGGAATGACCGGTATCGCTGCGCTCGTGATGATTGCCGGCTCGGCGTTTGGGCAGTGCAGCGGTTCGAAGGCTTCGGCGTGCTCGGGCGAGGCCGAGATGGTGGCGACGATGTCGGTCGTGTCGAACGACCACCACAACGGGCATGCACCGACGCAGGACATCGTTCAGACGGCGGTGAGCGCCGGTTCGTTCAAGACGCTGGTCGCGGCAGTGCAGGCGGCGGGTCTGGTCGAGACGCTGAAGGGTGATGGTCCTTTCACGGTGTTCGCGCCGACCGACGAGGCGTTCGCGAAGCTCCCGAAGGGCACGGTTGAGAACCTGCTGAAGCCGGAGAACAAGAAGACGCTCCAGGCGATTCTGACCTACCACGTTGTGTCCGGGAAGGTCACGGCGGACAAGGTCGTGGGCCTCAAGAACGCGAAGACTGTAAACGGCCAGCTCGTGGACATCACCGCGAACTCGAAGGGCGTGAAGCTCGACAACGCGAACGTCGTGAAGACCGACATCATGACGAGCAACGGCGTGATCCATGTGATCGACCGCGTGATCATGCCGAGCACGAAGAACATCGTTGAGACCGCTGACGAGGCGGGTTCGTTCGGGACGCTGCTGGCTGCGGCGAAGGCCGCGGGGCTCGCTGGCGTGCTCAGCGGCGATGGTCCTTTCACCGTCTTTGCGCCGACGGACGAGGCATTCCAGGCCCTTGGCGGCACTGTGAACGAGCTGCTGAAGCCTGAGAACAAGCACAAGCTGCAGGAGATCCTGAAGTATCACGTCGTGAAGGGCCGTGTGTTTGCTCGCGACGCGGTGACTGCGGGCAGCGCCAAGACGCTCGAGGGCGGCACGGTTCAGATCGGTATCGAGGGCGGCCGGCTGACTGCGAACAACGCGCAGATTCTGATGACCGACATCGATGCCTCGAACGGCGTGATCCACGTGATCGACGGCGTCCTGCTCCCCGAGTAATCCTCTCTTGACCGGCATCTGAGACGGTGTCCGGATTGCGAGCAAGATATGAGCGTAGCCGCGACGACAGTTTGTACCCCTGCCGACAATTGGCTACCATCGGTGTCACGTCTGAAAGGATTGGGCACCGGTTTGACGGATGTAACTCTTCAACGAATCGCCGGTGGCGATCCGACTGCTGTGCAGGACTGCATTGACCAGTTCGGCGGTCTGGTGTGGTCGCTGGCGCGGAAATTGTGCCCTGATCGGTCTGAGGCCGAGGACGCGGTGCAGGAGATCTTCGTCAGCGTCTGGAAGAGCGCCGAGCGGTACGACCCCTCGATGGGCTCTGAAGCGACTTTTATCGCGACGATCGCCCGACGGCGGCTTATCGACCGGGCCCGGAAACGGCAGCGTCGGCTGGGGGCGTCTTCGCTCGATGAGTCGTACGCGGTCGCCGGATCGGGGTCTTCGGTTGGGAACTCGGGGAACGGGGACGCCCCCGGCGGCTCGACCACCCTTTCCGAGGATGCTCAGATCGCGGAACGGGCCCTCCGGGACCTCTCGGGGGATCAGCAGCGTGTGCTCCGGATGTCGATCATGCACGGGCTGAGCCATGAACAGATTTCCCAGGCGACGGATATGCCGCTTGGGACCGTCAAGACTCATATTCGCCGGGGCCTCATCCGCGTCCGGAAGTTGCTCGAAGACGATCGAAGAAAGACCACCCCGAGCGGTGGTGAGGACAACCCGGAACGCGTTTCAGACGGGGGCACGGCGAATAGATCGTCGGGCGGTCCCCAGAGCGGGGTGCAGGCATGAGTGTGCGGCCGAACACCATTGCAGAGATCGAGAATCTCGATGAGTGGGTCCAGGACCTGCTGGTCGAGCGGACGCTGTGGGGCCTCGATCCGGCGCAGGAGACCGAGCTCTCCGTGGCGGTTTCGGATGTTGACAGCACTTCGTACGAGTTTGAGCGTGCGGCGGGAGCGTTGTGCGTTGGGATGCTGGCGGTGCAGGGTGATCCGATGCCGGCTGCGCTGCGCGAGCGGCTCGGGGCGTTGGCCGAGACTGATGCGGTGCGGTCGATCACTGATTCCGCGGTCGACCCGCGCGGCGGTCGCGGTCTGGACTCAGACAGATCTGGTTCGGGCCCGATTCCGTTTTCATCCGCACAGCGCGGTGACTCGGCGGCCGGGGCGGCCGGCGGCGTCGGCGCGCTGCAATGGTTCGGCTGGATCGCCGCGGCGGCGTGCCTGACGTACGCCATGTTCGTGACGACTCCGGCGTCGGGGCCTGTGCCGGGCGGGCTGCTGCCGAACCTCGTTGCCCGGGTCGAGGGGTCGGGCGATGTGATCCGTGCTGGCTGGGCCGGAATCTCCGCCATCGGTGCGGAGAACCATCCGCTCGACGGGGGCGTGACCGGTGAGGTGGTCTGGTCGGATGACCTCGACCAGGGCTTCATGACGATCAGCGGGATCGAGGCCAACGATCCGGCAGATTACCAATATCAGTTGTGGATCTTCGACGCGGAGCGACCCACGGGCGATCTGCCTCGGTTCGCGGCGGACTCGATCTCACCGTTGCTGACGCAGCGACCGGTTGATGGCGGCGTGTTCGACGTTTCCGTCTCGGATTCGGGGGAGATCGTTGTGCCCATCGATGCGAAGTTGCCGGTGGGCAAGGCCGCGATCTTTGCGGTCACGAAAGAACGCCCCGGCGGGGTGGTCGTGAGCGACCGCGATATTGTCTTCCTTGCGCTGCGGAGTTAAGCGGGATAGAGCGGGGATTGTGACAACCGGCTCGCGTAGCAGCAATCTCGGACTCGCGGACCGGCTTCTCTTCATTCCATGGTATCTGCCGTCCCTTGTCGACTGCCCGGGTGACGGCGCAGGCGCGCGACGGTAGCATCGTTGCATGGTGACTGAAGATGCGATGCGGCGGACGGTGGCGGCTCAACTGCGGTCGGGTGCTCGGGCGCTGGCGTCCGGTGCGGCTGAGGACCTGCTTGAGGAGTTCCCGGAGATCGAGTCCAGGCACGGCGCGAGCGCTTACTCGATGTGGCAGGGCTTCCTCTCCCAACGGGTCGCGGAGCTCGCGACGTCGGTGGAGTTCGACGAACCGTCGCTGTTCACGCACGAGATGAATTGGCTGTACTCAACCCTGGCCGCTCGCGAGATCGCGCCGGAGGATGTGTGGCGTTCGATCATCTGCCTGAGCCGCACAATCGAGCGGGAGTTTGCAGAAAAGATGTGGGCGTTCGTGCGCCCGATGGTGGACCATGCGGCACGACCGGAGAACACCCCATCCGAGCCTGGCTCACTGCAGATGGCACAGCACGCCGAGGCCGGGCTGGCGGAAGCGTTTTACAAGGCGGTGCTGTCCGGGGACGCGGGGGCCGCGACGGGGCTGGTGCTCGACGCGTTCCGCGACGGCACGGCACCGGAGGCGCTGTACGGGCGGGTGATGCTTCCTGTGCAGGCGGAGATCGGGGATCTCTGGCAACGCGATGAACTTGGGATCGCCGACGAGCATGTCGCGACTGAGCTCATCCGTGCGTCGATGACGGCGGTCTGGCTTGAGGCGACCGGGGGCAAAGCCTCGGGACCGCCGGTGGTCGTTGGATCGGTGACGGGGGATCAGCACGACACGGGTGTGCGTGCGGCGTCGTACCTGATGGACATTGGTGGACTGCGCGGGATCTGTCTCGGGTGCGATGTGCCGGCCGAGGAGTTCGCAGTCGCGGCGGCGCGATTCGAGGCGGTGGCTGCTGTTGTGAGCGCGTCGATGTCGGTGCACCTGCCGCACGTGCGGCAGACCGTCGGGACGATCAAGCGTGAACTCCCCGGTATGCGCGTCGTTGTCGGGGGCCCGGCGTTCCATGTGGGCGACGAGGTCTCATCGCGGCTTGCGGAAAAGATGGGGGCGGACGCGTACGCGCGGACGCCGGCGGATGCGGCGGCGCTGATCGCTTCGTCGCGGTAGTCAGGTCGGCGGCGGGCGCGATCGACGAGGTCATTTGGTGTAATCGAAGACGCCGTGCCCGGTTTTGTTGCCGAGTCGGCCTGCTGTCACGAGTTGGCGGAGGAGAGGGCAGGGGCGGTAGCGGTCGTTGTTGAGGCCTTCTGCCAGCACGTCCATGATGTGGGCGCAGGTGTCGAGCCCGATGAAATCGGCGAGGCGGAGGGGGCCCATCGGGAAGTTGCATCCGAGTTTCATGATGCCGTCGAGGGCCTCGGGCTCGGCAACGCCTTCCATCCAGGCGTAGAAAGCCTCGTTGATCATGGGCATGAGGACGCGGTTGGAGACGAAACCCGCGCGGTCGTTGGCGGGGAGGGCGACTTTGCCCATGGCTTCGGCGAGGGCGATGGTGCGGGCGGTGACGGATGCGTCGGTCTCGAGCCCGTTGATGACCTCGACGAGTTTCATGACGGGGACGGGGTAGAAGAAGTGCATGCCGATGACGCGGCTGGGGGTGGTCGTCGCGGCGGCGATCTCGGTGATGGAGATCGAGCTGGTGTTGGTGGCGAGGATCTTGTGTTCGTCGAATCGGGTGTCGAGTTCGGCGAAGATGGACTTCTTGACCTCGGCGTTCTCGACGACGGCCTCGATGACGATGTCGGCGCCGGCGAGGGCGTCCATCGACTCGGAATAGGTGAGACGGGCCTTGGTCGCGTCCATGTCGGCCTGGGTGATGCGCTCCTTTTCGACGGCGCGGGCAAGGAGCTTGTCGTGGGTCGTCCTGCACTTGTCGAGGGCGATGGCGGCGGTGTCGAAGACGGTTGTTTCGAAGCCGGCAGAAGCAGCGATCTGGGCGATACCGCCGCCCATTTGGCCGGAGCCAACGACGGCGATGTTGGTGATGTTGTGGGTGGTCATGTGGGGTCTCCTGCTGTGATGAGACAGGGTAGGGGTCCGGATTCGCGATTTGGGGTGCGCCCGTGGGGAGCGGTGCGTCGCGGGGAGCGAGCGGGGAGCGAGCGGGGAGCGAGCGGGGCGGCACCACTGCGCCGCGAGCGGCGAGTGGTGGCACCCGGCGTGGGTCGTCGGGGCGCACTGGCCTGCATCGCAGGTCAGTGCCACGGGGTGGCGTTGTAGGATGTTGGGATGGATGAGGCGCTGCCTGAGTTTGTGCCGCTTGAGGAAGTGCTCGCGGAGGGTGTGGACCGGGCGGCGGTCGGGAAGGCGAAGTCGGCGGCGCTTCGGCTGTTGAAGGCCAAGGACCGGACGCCTGTGGCGCTGGCGGAGCGGCTGCGGAAGAAGGAGTTTGATGAGGCCGTGGTGGCGCATGTGATTGCGCGGCTGGAGGCTGTTGGTCTGCTTGATGAGCGGGCGACGGCCGGGCGGTTGGTGCGGGCGGAGTTGCGGAAGTCGGCGGCGGCGGAGCGGCTGCTGCGGATGAAGTTGCGGAAGGCGGGGGTTTCGGATGGGGTTGCGTCCGAGGTGATCGCGGAGGAACTCAAGGCGGTGGATCTGGTGGCGAAGGTGGAGGCGGAGGCCAGGCGGTGGCTGGAGCGCCGGCCGGGGTTGGAGACGGAGGTTGCGAAGCGGCGGCTGGCGGGTCGGCTGGCGCGGCGTGGGTTCGGGGGGGATGTGGTGTGGGGGGTGGTGGATCGGGTGGTTGGGGAGCGGGGGTGATGGCGAGAGGCGAGTTGAATCCGCTGATGGTGACAGATGATCGAGGGGAAGCGCATCGCGTGCCGTGGGCGCGGCGGGAGCGGAGGCGAGCCTGCTTCGGGGCAGCACTGCAGAAGGAGATTGAACGCCGGGAATGGGCGTATCGACGATTCTTTGGTCTGAAGAACACGACGATCATGGCAATCGGTCTGGGACTCATCGTGATGCCGTTCTTGATGAAGTTGCTGCCGACAGATTGGCCGTCAGAAGATTCCGTTGGTGCTGTAGTTCTCACGTTGTTCACGCTCGGGATGGTCCCCATCTTGGCTGTGGGCATTGCGGGGCGGCCGATGTCGGTTGTGATTGACACATTGCGTGGACATGCACGATGCCCGGCTTGCATTTACGACCTCGCGGGCTGTCCCGTCGCCGAGGAGGACGGGTGCACTGTGTGTCCGGAGTGCGGGGCGGCATGGCGGCTGGGGGAAGGGCGGGACCGGGCAGAGAAGTAGAGGCACCCCCTCCGACCCGCTGCGCGGGCCACCTCCGGCGGTCCCCTATGGGGCGGGGACGGGGGAGGAGAGGATCGCATCGGGTATGGGCGGGGCGGCGAAGTCTGGGGGTCCGGAACGTGTGTGAGCCCGAGTTGTTGGAGGCTACGCTGTCGCTATGACCACAATGGATACGCCGAAGGATGATGCTGGGGTGATGCCGCTGTCGTTTGCGCCCGATGGGCGTGGGCGGTTTGGCGACTTCGGCGGGCGGTATGTGCCCGAAACGCTGGTTGCGGCGCTCTCTGAGTTGGAAGAGCTCTACTTCTCGATGCGCGAGAACGAGCAGTTCTGGGATGAGTTGCGGGAGTTGAACCGGACGTTTATCGGTCGGCCCACCGCGTTTCAGAAGGCGAACGGGCTGACGCGGGAGGCGGGGAGCCGGGCGCAGCGCGAGGGGCGTGGGAAGTGCGGGGCGACGATCTGGCTGAAGCGTGAGGATCTGGCGCACACCGGCGCACACAAGATCAACAACACGATCGGGCAGGGGCTGCTGTGCCGCAAAATGGGCAAGAAGCGGATCATCGCGGAGACCGGCGCGGGGCAGCACGGCGTGGCGAGCGCGACGGCGGCGGCGCGGCTTGGGCTCGAGTGCGATGTGTACATGGGCTCGGAGGATGTCCGCCGGCAGCACTTGAACGTGACGCGGATGAAGATGCTGGGGGCGCGGGTGATCCCGGTCGAGAGCGGGTCGCGGACGCTGAAGGACGCGACGAACGAGGCGATGCGCGACTGGATGGGCTCGGTCGAGCACACGCACTACATCCTCGGGTCGGTCGTGGGCCCCCACCCCTTCCCGATGATCGTGCGGGATTTTCAGTCGGTCATCGGGCGGGAGACGAAGGCGCAGGCGCTGCGGAACATCGGGTCGATGCCGGATGCGCTCGTCGCGTGCGTCGGCGGCGGGTCGAACGCGGCAGGGTTCTTTTATCCGTTCGTGGATGACGATGAGGTGAAGCTCATCGGTGTGGAGGCCGGGGGGCGGAGCGACGACCAGGGCGATCATGCGGCGCCGCTGCGGTTCGGGAAGCCGGGCGTGCTGCACGGGTCGTTGAGTTATGTGTTGCAGGATGGTGAGGGGCAGACGGCGGATGTGCACTCGTGCAGCGCCGGTCTGGACTATCCGGGTGTCGGTCCTGAGCACGCGTTCTGGAAGGACGCGGGGCGGGCGACGTACACGAGCGTGAGCGATGGCGAGGCGATGGAGGCGTTTTTGATGATGGCGCGGGCGGAGGGGATCATCCCGGCGCTCGAGACATCGCACGCGATCGCGGAGGCCGTGCGGCTGGCGAGCGAGATGCCGAACGACACGAACATCATCGTGAACGTGTCGGGGCGCGGTGACAAGGACGTTGAAGAGGCGTTGCGGCTGCTGGGCGGGGAGATCGAGCCCATGAAAGCTCGGGCGTCGCGTCCCAAGCGGAAGAAGAAAAAGAAGAGAACCGAGAGCGACGGGGACGGGTCTTCCGGGCCTGAGTCCGGCGGTGGCACCGGCGGCGGTGGTGGCGGCGGGAATGCCGGGACGGCTGGGTAGGGCATCGGGATTCGCACGAGGACGGGGAGGGTGCCCTCCGGGGAGACGGTCTCGGCCGAGGCCGAGCACCGTAGGGTGTGGGGCGGATGGACGGCCGGGGGCTCCTACTATGTCAGCACAGACCGGGCCCGTCCGTTTGGCGGATCCGACGCTGCTGAAACGCACCGCTTTGATTGCTTGCAAAGGAGATCTGATGACGACCGCGACCGCGAAGCCGACGGGACTTGAGGGCGTGACTGCCGGGGATACGTCGATCTGCCAGGTCGAGCAGACGTCGCTGATCTACCGGGGGTACGAGATCGCGGACCTCGCGGCGAACGCGACGTTTGAAGAAGTCGCGTTTTTGCTGCTGGAGGGGCACAAGCCGAGCGAGCACGAGTTGGGGCTGTTCAAGAGCCAGTTGGTCAGTGAGCGGATGATCCCGGCGGAGGTGACGGCGTGGCTCAAGACGGCGGTGCCGGCGTTGAAGGCCGGGCACGCGGTGCCGATGGATGTGCTGCGGACGGCTGTGAGCATGCTGGGACACGCGGACCCGCGGTGCCAGGATGTGGACGCGGAGTCGAACCTGCGGAAGTCGATCCGGCTGACGGCGAAGATCCCGACGATCATCGGGCAGATGCAGCGGTTCCTGGATGGGCACGCGCCGGTGGAGCCCGAGACGGGTGGGGATCCGTCGCTGAGCCATGCGGCGAACCTGCTGTATCAGATGACGGGTGAGAAGCCGGGGGCCGAGGCGGAGAAGGTGATGGACGTGAGCCTGATCCTGTACGCCGAGCATGACTTCAACGCGTCGACGTTCGCGAGCCGGGTGATCGCGGGGACGCTGAGCGACCTGCACGGGGCGGTGACCGGTGCGATCGCGGCGTTGAAGGGCCCGCTGCACGGGGGGGCGAACGAGGCGGCGATGGAGATGCTGGCTGAGATCCGGCGCGACATCGGTCCCGAGAACGATAACAAGAAGATCACCGACTGGATGCACCGGGCGTTCGCCGAGAAGCGGAAGCTGATGGGCTTCGGGCACCGGGTGTACAAGAACGGCGACCACCGGGCGGGCATCCTGCACGATCTGGGCAGGAAGGCCGCGGAGACGCGGGGGCACGAGTTCATCCGGCTGTTCGAGCTGGGCGAGACGGTGCAGAAGATCATGCTGGATGAGAAGACCATCCATCCCAATGTCGATTTCCCGTGCGGGATGACGTACTTCACGCTGGGGATCCCGGTGCCGCAGTACACGCCGATCTTCGTCGCGAGCCGCATCACCGGATGGTGTGCCCACGTGATGGAGCAGCACGCGAACAACCGACTGATCCGGCCCAGGGCGAGCTATTCGGGGCCGGAACTGCGGCAGTGGAACGGGTCCTGAAGATCGTCAGAATCGGGGTCTCTGTCTCGTTCATCGAGCCAGGATGCCGATAGAATGTGTTGACTGCCGATGCTGCAGAGCGCATCGGTTTCGTTGGCGACGGGCCCGGGATGGGCTTGGTCAGGTCGAACTCGTGAGATGGTTGTCGGGCCGTTCCGACGTCCTGGAGCGAAACGTTGAATTGGTTTCAGAAGATCCGGCTTCGCGTGTTCGCTGTGGTTGTCGCGGCGATCCTCGCGGTGATCGGGGTGCTGACCTGGGCGACGATCCCGGCGTGGCCCGTCGTCGGCGTCGCGCTGATCACCGTCGCTGCGGTGGTGAACACGATGACGACGAAACTTGCCGAGCCTGTCTGCCTGCAGTGCGGCTCAGCGCTCACGCATGCGGAGCCCGGCTGCTATGGGCTGGTCTGCGAGGGCTGCGGCGCGGTCAACGAGGTGGTGCCAAAGATGGAGCACCGCCGGTTCGCCTCTGCCGATGCCGAGCCTGAATCTCGAGCCTGAGTTTGGGGCTGGGTTCTCGTCGTCTTTGCTGAACAATCGGTTGCGCGGGTTGCGAGCGAACGGTTTGCTGAGCGTCGCCAAGCGTCAGAACCTCAGGCTTGGGCAATACCCCGTGCGCGATGCGTTCTCTGTTCGGGGGATCTTTCTGTTTGGGGGATCGTTGTCTCGTCGGATGACCGCGCGCGGACGGGTTCGATCATGCTCGCGGGGAGGTCGTGGACAGCACGTGTCGCCGTGCATGCCGGCGGGGGAACCCCGGATTGACCGCCGCGTCGGTCTGGTTTGCGCGCGATAGGATGAGGGCCCATCCCGAATCCGAGCGCGAGCGATATGAACCCGAACGACCTGCCAGACAGCGAAGACCCGACGATCGGGCCTTGCGAGGACCCGAACGAGGAGTCCTCGTCGCTGCATGAGATGCCGACGCTCGCGGACGTGTCGGGCGCGGGGGCGTTCGACTCTGAATCTCCCACGATGGTTCCGCTCGGTGAAAGCGGGATCGGGAGCCCCGGCTTCGAGCGATCGGTGACCGGCTTTTCGATCCGTCGGGTGCTCGGTCAGGGCGGGATGGGGGCGGTGTATCTCGCCGAGCAGGAGAAACCGAGGCGGACTGTTGCGCTGAAGGTCATCCGCCCCGACCGGGTGTCATCGGCAACGCTGAAACGGTTCGAGTACGAGGCGCAGTTGCTCGCTTCGCTCCGGCATCCCGGTATCGCGGCGGTGTACGAGGTGGGCTCGTTTGAGTTCGAGGGGTACGAGACCCCCTACTTCGCGATGGAGTACATCGCGGGGGCGAAGACGCTCACGACCTACGCAGCGGACGAGTCGCTCTCGGTCCATGACCGGCTGGTGCTGTTCGAGAAGGTGTGCTCGGCGGTGCAGCACGGGCACCAGCGGGGCGTGATCCACCGGGACCTGAAGCCTGCGAACATCCTTGTCGATGAGCAGGGCGAGCCGCGGATCATCGACTTCGGCGTCGCGCAGGGCGATGAATCGCACCGGGCTGCCGTGACCATGGAGACCGACACGGGGCAGATCGTCGGGACGCTGCAGTACATGGCGCCCGAGCAGTGTTCGGGCGAGGGCGTGGATGTGCGCTCGGACGTGTACGCGCTCGGCGCGGTGTTGTACCAGGTGCTCGCGGGGAAGCTGCCCTACGACGTGCGAGACATGAGCCTTGCCCGGGCGATCACGACGGTAACGTCTTCCGCGGTGACGCCGCTGTCGGCCGTTACGCCTGCGCTCGGCGGTGATCTCACGGTGATCACCGGGAAGGCGCTCGAGAAGGACCGCGGTGCCCGGTACCAGTCGGTGTCGGAGTTCGTGGGCGATATCCGCCGGTACCTGGCGGACCAGCCGATCCTTGCGAGGCCGATCGGGCCGATCGGCCTGCTGCGGAAGTGGATCAAGCGGAATCGTGAGCTCAGCGTCGCGATCGGGGCCGCGGCGGTGCTGCTGCTGGCGACGAGCACGGTGCTGGTCGGGCGGATCGTCGCGGCGGAGCGGAAGGCGACGGCGAACCTTCGGCTCGCGGAGAAGAACCTCGCCGCGTCCGAGGAGAGCGTCGCGCTGGTGCGCAAGATGCTCGAGTTCCGATCGCCGGACGGGGAGAGCCGGGTACGCGGAGGGATGGTGGACGTGGAGTCGCTGCTCGACGACGCGGCGGCGAGCATTGTTGCCAATCCTCCAGAGTTGCCGGAAACGGAGGCGGCGTTCCGCGAGCTGCTGGGGACCGGCTACGTCTCGCTGCGGTCGCTTGAGAAGGCGAAAACGCAGCTGGCGCGGGTGCTCGAGGTGCGATCTTCGGAGGAGCCGAGCGACGATCTTGCGGAGACGATGCACGAACTCGCGCGGGCGCACTTCTGGGCGGGCGAGTACGACAGGGCGCTGCCCCTGTACACCGAAGCGCTCGCGATGCGCCGCGCGTTGCACCCGGGGGATCATCCGGGGATCGCGTTTGGTCTCACGCACCTCGCGGCGACCAAGCTGCGTCTCGGGAACACCGCCTCGGCGGGCAGGCTCTATGACGAGGCGCTCGCGATGCGGAGGCGGCTGCACGGCGACGAGCACCCCGATGTCGCTGCGAGTCTGAACAACATCGGCAACTTCAGGGCCGACATCGGCGATCTGGCGGAGGCCGAACGTTCGCTCCGCGAATCGCTGGCGATGATCTCGCGGCTCAAGCCTGGCGAGAGCCTGGAGGTCTCGCACGCGTCGAACAACCTCGCTCGTGTGCTTGTGCGGCGCGGGGCGCACGAGGAGGCGGTTTCGCTGTTCCGGCGGGCGCTCTCGATCCGTGAGGCGAGGCTCAAGCACAACGATGCGCGGGTGTGGGCGTCGCGGACGGGGCTCGCGCTCGCGCTGCTGGCCCAGATGGGGGACAGCGAGACGGATGGCAGCGATGCCGGGGTCGATATCACGGATCTGGATCTCCATGATCTCGAGATCCGCGTCGAGGGAACGCCCGCGCAGCGGGCCGGGGCGTTGGTTGAGATCGGGACGGCCTTGATGAACGGCGAGCGATGGGCCGACGCGGCGGCGATGCTCGACGGGGCGCTCATGATCGCCGACGAGCAGCCCGCGTTGGTCGCTGGTGGGAACACGCTTGTGCAGCGGGCGCGGTGCGCCGTTGCGCTCGGCGCGTTGGGGCACGCCGAGTCGTTGCTCGGCCTTGCGCGGGACGGTGGCGTGCGGCCCGAGATCGTTTCATCGTATGAGTCAACGCTGAATGAACTGGTGCGTTCGCTCGAATCGGCCGGGCGGAGAGCCGACGCGATGCGTTGCGCGGCGATGTCGCTCGATTGAGACCGGATGGAGGTTGGGCGAGCTCGGTGTCCCGGAAGGGTTCACCGGCGGCGGCGGGTCGCGGCGAGACCGAGCATCGCGATCGGCAGCGTGACGGCGGGTGCGGGGATCTTGGCGAAATCGATGCCTTCGAGTTCGACGGCGTAGTCGCCGACCTCGCCCTCGCCGGTCCAGCCGGTATGACGGAGCAGACCGCCCGGGCCGTCGGCGCCGGAGATCTCGAACGGGTTCGCGAGATCGAAGATCAGCCCGTTGTCGGACGTCGGGTTGCGCCCCGCGCCGGCGATCGCGACGGCGTAGATGCCGGGCAGGTCGAGGACGGCGCTCGACCCGTCGGTCGACATGCTGGTGAGGATCGGGTCGGTCGTCCCCGCGTTGGCGTTGTCGTTGGCGAGCAAGCCCAACGCGCCGCCTGAGAACGTGATGTTGAAGATGAAGAGCTGCGCGTCGAATCCGGGGTTGAGCAGTTCGAGACGGAACGCCATCGGCTCATCGACGGAGATGATGAACATGTCCTCGAAATCACCGCTCTCGCCCTCGCCTCCGAGCGACCCGGAGATTCGGCTGATGGCGCCCACGCCCAGGGGGGTTTGCGCGCTGCCGAGGAAACTGCCGGCGTCGCCGACTTCGGTCCAGTCGGGGCCCGCGACGACGAGGCTTGTCGATGCAGTCAACAACAGCGAGGCTCGAATGACGCTTTGCATGCCGGATACTCCAGTCCGGCCAGGAATCCGGCCGGTGACCCGAGCATACCCAGAATTGCCAATTCAACCACCTATTTCGGAATTATTTCAACGCGAATATACGTATTTACACCGAAAGCAACCCGATCATTTCGGGATGTCTGATTTCCTTACTCTGATTTTCGCTCGGCTCATCTCGGCTGGGCCGGCTCAGCCTTCGTTGATCATGCCGAGCTGCCACATCATGAACAGCCGCTGATCGACAACATCACGGATCCTGAGGTGGAGCGGCTTTCCAGCGCCGTGGCCTGCGTCGCGGTCGACCCAGAGGAGGATTGGGTCCGCGGCCTGGTCGCTGGTGGTCGCGGCCTGGAGATAGGCGGCCATTTTCCGGGCGTGCATCGGGTGGACGCGGGTGTCGTTCTCGCCGGCGGTGAGCAGAACGGCGGGGTACTTGGTGCCCGGCTTGATGTTCTGATAGGGCGAGTAGGCACGCATGAACGGGTACTGCTGCGAGTTCTCGGCGGTGCCGTACTCGGGAACCCAGTAGCGCGCCATCAGGAACTTCTCGAAGCGGAGCATGTCGAGCAGGGGGACGGCGACGATCGCGGCGCTGAAGAGATCGGGGCGTTGGGTGACCATCGCGCCGGTGAGCAGGCCTCCGTTGGAGCCGCCGAAGACACCGAGGTGCTCGGGGCTCGTGTAGCCGTTCTCGATGAGGTACTCACCCGCGGCGATGAAGTCATCGAAGACGTTCTGCTTGCGATCGAGCATGCCCGCGCGGTGCCACTCGAGGCCCTTTTCACCGCCTCCTCGGAGATTCGCGACGGCGTAGACGCCGCCGGCTTCGAAGAACGGGTAGAGCGTCGCGGTGAATCGCGGGGTCATGGGGATGTTGAATCCGCCGTAGCCGTAGAGGATCGTGGGGTTGTCTCCGTCGAGTTGGAGCCCCTTCTTGTGGACGATGAACATGCCGACTTCGGTGCCGTCCTTGGAGGAATACTTCACCCGGCGGACCTCGACCCCGTCGGTGTTGACGGGTATCTCGATCTTCTCCCAGATGGTCGGCTCGGCGTCGGGCTTCGAGAGATCGACCTGGTAGATCGTGCTCGGCTCGTTGAACGACGCGTAAGACAGATAGGCCTCGGTGCGGTCGTCGGCGGTGGAGAGGCCGGCGGAGCCGAACCCGGGGAGCTTGAGCGCGCCCTTCGGTGTTCCATCGAGGGCGAAGAGATCGATCTTGGTCGAGGCGTCCTCGAGGTACGAGGCGGCGAGGACGCCGTCGGCGATCGAGAAGCCGCGGAGGATCGCGTCGGTGCGGTGGGGCACGACGTCGGTCCAGTTCTCACGGGAGGGGTTGTACGGATCGACCTTGACGACCCGGCCGTTCGGGGCGTTGATGTAGGTCTGCATGAAGATGCTGTTGCCGACGATCTCGGCGCCGTTCCGGCCGTCTTCACCGATGAGGATCGGGGTGAGTTTCATCTCGCCGGTGCGGAACCAGTGGTCGAGGTTGAGGGCCCAGACATCGTTGGCGGAGGTCGAGGTGTAGTACTCGACGGTCGCCCAGTGGCCGTCCCGACCCGGCGTGAGGCCCGGTCCCCAGGTGGTCTTGAGTTCCTTCATGCGTTCGTCGGAGATGCCGAGCCCCTCGTAGAGCTTCTCGGCCTCGCGCTGGCGGACGAGGACGGGGTCCTGGGTCCAGTGACGGCCGATCTCGTGGAAACGGATCTCGGCGGAGTACGGATCATCGAGGTCTTCGAGCCTCTGGTAGAAGAACGCGTCCCCGCCCGGCATCCAGCCGGCGAGGTTGGTTTTGCCGGGGATCTCGTCGGCGAGCCATGCCCCGGTGTCTACATCCAAAATGCGGAGGACGGAGTTCTCGTCGCCCGAGCGGTAGGTACCGAAGGCGAGGAGGGAGCCGTCGTCGTTGGGGGCGTACCAGGAGACAGTCACGAGCCCGTCGTTGTCGAGTTTGTACGGATCGATGAGTTCGCGGGGCTCGCCGCGCGCGCCCTCTCGGACGTAGACCACGGCTTGGTCTTGTGCGCCGGCACGCTTGGAATAGAAGTAGCGGTTGCCCGCCATCGTGGGTGAGCCGATGGAGTCGAGTTCCATCAGTTCGGAGATCTGCGCCTCGAGGCGTTCGCGCGGGGCTTTGAGGAATTCGAAGCCCGGGGCTTTTCCTTCGAGGACGGACCGTGTGTAAGCGTTCTGGGCGTCGGTCCACTCGACGACTTCGTCGTTGAGCGTTCCCATGCGCGCGGGGTCGGAGTTGTCGCCTTCGAGCCACTGGTAGGGATCGACGAAGGTCTCGCCGTGGTAGTTGTCGGTGACGGGGCGGGTCTCGGTGGGCGGCGGACCGACGGGCTTGGCGGACCCGTTCTGCGCCTGGGCGAGGCCTGATGTCAGCATGAGGAGTGCGAGCGAGGCGATGGGGAGTTTGTTCACTGGACGAGCCCCTTTGTGAGCCGCATGAACGCGGTTTCGAGATTGACGGCTTCCTCTGAGAACTGTGCGATGCGGAACCCGTTGTTGACCAAGACATTGGGCAGATCGGTGTACGACCGCCCCGGTGCTTCTTCGTATTCTACGTGGATGATCCTCGACGGTCCTCCTGTCGCGGGTCCGTCCTCCGCGACGGTGATCCCGACGCGTTTGACGCCCTCGATGGCTTCGAGGACGCTCACGGCCTTCTCGGTGCCCTCGGCGACACCGATGTGGAGCACATGGCCGACCCGGGCCCGCTTGAGAATGTCGCGGACGGAGCCCGAGTAGAGCAGGTTGCCCTTCTCGATGATGCCGACGACGTTGCAGAGCTCGGCGAGTTCGTGGAGGATGTGGCTGGAAATCAGGATGGTCTTGCCCATCCGCTTGAGCTCCTTGAGGAGTTCGCGGATCTCGATGCGGGCGCGGGGGTCGAGCCCCGAGGCGGGCTCGTCCATCAGCAGGACCTTGGGGTCGTGCAACAGGACGCGGGCGATGGAGAGGCGCTGCTGCATGCCCCGGCTCAGGCTGTTGACCTCGGCCGCGGACTTGTATGCGAGATCGGTGAGTTCGAGGACTTCACCGACCACCTTCATGCGCTCGTGGCCGTGGATGCCGTAGGCGCTGGCGAAGAACTGGAGGTACTCGATGACAACCATGTCCTCGTAGGCGCCCATGAAGTCGGGGACGTACCCGATGACGGGGCGGATCTGCCTGTTCTGGTAGCCGACGGTGAGGCCGTCGATCTGTGCCTGGCCACTCGACGGCTTGAGGAGCGTCGCGAGGATTTTGATGGTCGTGGTTTTGCCGGCGCCGTTGGGCCCGATGAACCCGAAGCAATCGCCTTCCTCGATCGTGAGATTGAGGTTGTCGAGGGCGACGAGGTCGCCGTAACGCTTGGTGAGGTTGATCGTTTCGATCATCGGCACGGGGCGGGCTCCGGTGCGGGGTTGCGTCCTGTGGGAAGACTCGGTCCCACTCTTTGGCGCGGAACGTCGGCGGGTCAGGGGTCTGGCGTGCTGTACTCGGGCGGGGCGGGGTCGAGCGGGTAGACCCATCGCACGATGGTTGTCCCCTCGGCGGGAACGGGCTCGCCGTCAACGGTGATGGGGACGGGCAGGTTGCCCTCGGTCTGCTTGAGCGCGCCGATCACGATTACGCAGGGCTGTGTGAACCACCGGCTCAGGTCGAGCCCGTGGGCGGCGCGGACGACCGCGATGGGCGACGAGCGCTGGCCCCCCGAGTCCTGGCGGAGCTCGGGCGTGCCCAGCATGTCGAGGAAGCCGAGGGCGGTGTAGCGATCGATCGGGTTGCCCCGGCTGCTCTGGTTCTCGGGGCCGAAGCTGCGGTCTACGCCGTCGTTGAGCCGTCTCGAGAGCCAGGTCAGGGCGGTCCGGTTCGCGGTGCCGGCGGTCACCTCCGCGAGGTCGAGCCTTTCCCCCGCGGCCCAGGGGGCGGCGAGGGCATCCATGTAGACCCGCGCGGGGAGCCAGAAGGGTGCGATCGTGGTCGGGGCGGACAGCGCGCGCTGCTGGGCGACGACGACGACGATCACGTTCTCGAGTTCGCCGGGAAGTTCGTGGATGAGTTCGCCGGCGATTTGCCCCTTGCTTGAATCGGAGAACGTGAGCCTCGGCTCGGAGGGATCGCCCGGCTCGCGGACCGGACGGGGAACATTGGCAACCGGTGCACCGGACCATTTGGTCGCGAGTTGCTTGATCGTCGATCGAACTGGGACGGTGATCTCCGAGGGCGAGCGTGCGCTGATTTCGTAGCCCCGGTTGTCGGGGAAGCCGCCCCCGACGAGGGCGGGGGGCGGCGGTGTCCAGACGCTGATGAGATCGCTCGAGGATTCCTCGCCGACGGCGATCTCGGCTTCGCCGTACGAGGGAACGAGCACGGAGAGCCAGCTCGATGCGGTCTGGCGATCCGTCCCGTAGACGGCGTCCAGGAATGTCAGGTGCGTCGCGCGGACGGTGTTGGGACGCAGGACGGTCGCGCCCGCCCACGCGATGGCGGTGAAGACAGCGCTGGTCGCGAGGAAGGCGAGCCACGCCCGGCTCCGGTGACCCGATCTGCTGAGCGCGAAGAACCCGAGCGGCCCGGCGACCAGCCAGTAGAGTGCGAACACACCGAGCCCGAGCAGCACGCCCTTGCCTGCGTCGCCCTTGAAGTCGATGGCCTGCTCGAAATCGGCGTCGAAATCGGACGCGACACGCCGCTGGAGCGCTTGGTACAGATTGAAATCGCGGTCCTTCACCTCCTCGGCCGATTCGAGCGAGTGGCGCTTCCCGAGCACCCGGTGCCAGATCGTCTCGGCGTCGAGCGAATCGAGAGCGGTGAGTGACTCGGCCGCGATGTCGAGCCCGATCACCGTCACCATGCCGGTGCCGACCAGTCGCCTCGCGACGACCGGCACCCCGTCGGGCCCGGCGAGCACCGGTGAGGCTTCGGTTGGTGTCGCGTCTGGAAGCGGTGTGAGCGTGTGCACGATCGCTTGGGTTGGCAGGCGGGATGCTTGTCGCAGCGTGATCAGCGGGCGGTACGGTTCGAGCGGCACGCCTTCCCGGCGCTCGACGCGGACCGCGGGCAGCAGATCCGAGAGTGGGTTGCGGCCCGTGCCGGCGGTCCATGTCTGGCCGACGGGCGGCAGCAGGATGACGAGGTGTCCGCCCCGGTTGACCCACTCGCGGATCGCGCGGGCCCGGTCGGCGTCGAGGGCGGTCGGGTCGGTGTCCGGCCCGCCTCGGCTCCAGACGAGCACGTCGAGCCCGGACAGGCCCTGCCAGCGGTCGGGCAGGTCGCGGAGGGTTAGCCCGCTCACGATTTCCGAGGTCGCGTGGCCCAGCGGGAGGTGCCGGATGGACGTCGCGATCCCGAGGCCGTACTGGCGGAGCCCGGCGTCGCGTGTGCCGACGACGCCGATCATCTGCGACTCGCCCTGGATCAGCCGGGATGTTTCGATGACCGCACGCCCGAGCACCCGGCCTGCGCGGAAGCCCTGGCTGCTCTCGATCGCCTCGTGGGCGGTGACGTTGAGTCGGTCCTCCTGCGTCGGCGAGGGGAGGGGGAGATAGAGCCAGGCCGATCTTGGGCGTTCGGGGTCCCCCACCACCGTGCGTTCGTACGCGGGGGGATCGCCGTCGCGGTCGACGCCTGTGACGCGGAGGACGATCTCGCGAGGCGAGAGCGCGGAATCGCGGTATTCGATCAGGACGCCGGTCCAGGTGCCGGCCCGGGCGCGGTTCCCTGGACCGAGCTTGGCGATCGTGAGTTCGACCTCGTCTCGGACGACCACCGGTGCGACGCCCGAGGTCTCGGCCTCACCGGAGTCGGCGGCATCATTCGCGGGCTGGGACGTCGCGGGCGAGACGAAACCGATGGACACCGTGAGCATGAGGAGCACGGTTCGCACCATCCCTGAGAATCGCACCATCCCCGAGATCGGTGCGAGCGGCGACAACCCGCGTGTGTTCAGGGCGAGCGATGTGCGACTTGGAACGGATCTCACGCGGCGTTGCCCTTGGTGCGGGGGTCGTCTGCCCGGTATCGGTACCCGACACCGCTGGTGCCCGGTGCCGGTCTGTGGACCGGTCGCTGATTGTACGGGAGAACCGCAATCAGGATTCAAGGCCGCACCCGGTTCGTCCGATCAGCCTCGGGATGACCGGTGTTTCTGAAATCGTGTGGCTCGGGATCGGCCTGCTCGCCGGTCTT
The DNA here is from genome assembly GCA_002337215.1 of Phycisphaerales bacterium UBA1926. Lineage (GTDB taxonomy): Bacteria > Planctomycetota > Phycisphaerae > Phycisphaerales > UBA1924 > UBA1926. The sequence goes on from DDFO01000055.1 coordinate 20,365, forward strand.
GGTGTTCTGCAGATGCTGCGTGCCCTGGCGATCTTCGTCCGCAACGAGACGATGATCCACGATCTCAAAGTCGGTGTCGCGAAGATCCAGGTCGAGCGGTTCCACGCCGAGATGCTGCGGCACGGCATGTCGCCCGACGGGCCCGACGCCGAGGGTGAGTTCGAGATGCTCGATCCCGATGTCGGCTCGCCCCCCGCGAACGCCCGAGCGGCGACCCCCGACGCGGCAGAGACCGCGAAGGGTGCCGAAGAGAGCGCCGATCACGGCCCGGCCGAGCGACTCGCGGCCTGATCCCGCCGACAACCCCGTCGCGGGCCAACAGCCCCGGTGCTGGACCTCGCTCAGAAGTTCAGCAACTCGTCGATGAAGACAACGTGCGATCGCGCCCCCATGCGGAAGCTTGAGAGCTCGTACTTCTCGTTGGGCGAATGGATGCGGTCGTCCTCGAGCCCGAAGCCCATGAAGATCGTGTCGAGGCCCAGCCCGTTCTTGAGCATTCCGGCGACGGGGATCGAGCCTCCCGACTTGATCATCGCGACGTCCTTGTCGGCGGCACGCTTGAGCGCGCGCCGGGCGGCCTGGAGGTAGTCCGAGTCGATCGGGAGCGTGACGCCCAGCCCCGTGCCGTGGTCCTTGACCTCGCTCCATCGGCAGCCCTTGGGCGTGTTGTCGGCGAGCCACTTCTTGAACGACGCGAGGATCTTCGAGGGGTCCTGATCGGCGACGAGGCGGAACGAGACCTTGGCGTTCGCGTGGCTCGGGATGACGGTCTTGGCGCCCTCGCCGATGTAGCCGCCCCACATGCCGTTGATGTCGCAGGTGGGCCTGGCCCACTCGCGTTCGGTCATCGTGAATCCCTTCTCGCCCACGTCGCCTTCTGGTCCGAGCCCGATGCCCTTGAGCAGCGCATTCTCGTCGATGCCGAGGTTCTTCCACTGAGCGCGCTCGTCATCGGTGAGCGGCGCGACGTCGTCGTAGAAGCCGGGGATCGTGACGCGGTAGTCGTCGTCCCAGAGCTTGGCGAGCGTCTTTGCGAGCTCGTTGAGCGGGTTGGGACACTTGCCGCCCCACGCGCCGGAGTGGAGGTCCTGGTCGGGGCCGTGCAGGGTGAACTCGGTGTAGACCAGGCCCCGCACGCCGTAGGTGATGGCGGGCTTGCCGCGTCCGAGCATGGTGGTGTCGCTGATGAGGACGACGTCGCACTTGGCGAGTTCGTCCTTGTGCTGCTCGACGAACCGTTCGAGGTTGACCGAGCCCGATTCTTCCTCGCCCTCGATCAGCACCGTGATCGGCACGCCCCCCGCGGCCTTGCCCGAGGTCTCCTTCCATGCGCGCATCGCCTCGAGGAACATCGTGACCTGGCCCTTGTCGTCCTGGGCACCCCGCGCGACGACGCGCTCGCCCGGGACGTCGTCACCGGGACCATCGGCGGGCTTGATCACCGGCTCGAACGGCGGGCTGTCCCAGAGTTCCACCGGGTCGGCGGGCTGCACGTCGTAGTGCCCATAGAACAGGATCCGGGGGCCTTTGTAGCCGGGATCGCCCTCGGAATGCCCGAAGACCACGGGCTGGCCCCGGTGCTTCTTTTCGGGGATCGCGGTCTCGACGAGATCGACGTCGAACCCCGATTCGCGGAGATGATCGCGGCACCACTCCGCGGCCTTGCGCGTGTCGGCGTCGTGCGCCGGGTCGGTCCCGACACTCGGGATGCGGAGCCAGTCCATCCAGCGGTCGATGGAGGCCTTGTCGTTGATTTCCAGCCAGGAGAGAGCACCGTCGACGGACATGCGAAGCCTTTCAGCAGAGTCGTTGCGGGAACAGAACACGATAGCGCGGCCGTGACGGAGCGACCGTGATCCGCGGCGTCGTGTCAGGGCTTGGGGGTCTCGGTGTTCGCCGGAGTCGGCACGGCGTTCGGCCGGCCGGGCGTCGCGTCGGGCGATGGCACCGGGCTGAACTTGAGCAGGCGGTAGACGCGCTGGCCTTCCGCGTCATCGGGCATCCGGGCGAAGCCGGGCGGGATGTACCGGCCCTCGGTGTTGCGGATCTCGGCGTCGGGGCGGATGATCCGCCCGTTGATGTTCGGCTTGTCGCCCTCGCCCCCGTCGGTCACGAAGATCGTTTCCACGATCTCGCCGAGATCGTCTTTGAGCACAAGCGTGAACGAGGAGTTCTCGATGCCGTTGTCCTTGAACCGCTGGTCGGGCTCGATCGTGTGGTGCTCGCTGAATATCGAGTTGGCGAGCAGGAAGTAGCCCCCGGCGTCGATCCGGCCGCGCAGCCTGATGGGCGAGTCCGCGTCGTGGGTGCCGAAGGCTTTGTCGGCGTCGGAATCCCAGAGCTCGATCGACCAGCCCTGCAGGTCGATCTCCTTGCTGCCGGTGTTGTGGAGCTCGATGAACTCGCAATCGCTCGAGGCCGTCGAGGCGAGGAGCTCGTTGACGAAGACCTCGGCGTGCGCCGCGCCGGCAAGGCACGAGGCGGAGAAGAGGAGCGTGATTGATCGTGTCATCCGGTGCATACGCGTGCCATCAACCAGTGTAACGGGTCGCGGAGATTGTTCGAGGCGTTTGACACCCGGGGTCGAAGCGCGGTCCGCCGTGCCGCTGACCTGCGGTGCCGGTCGGTGATACGCGTTTCTGATTCGCGTCGAAGGCCGGGCGTATCGGTGAGCGCAGAAAGGGTGAGCGCAGAAAGAAGGCCCGCCGCTTTCGCGACGGGCCTTTGAGGGTTTCTCAAGCCGAGGCCGGNNGCCGGGATTAGCGGCGACGACGGCCGGCGGCGATGCCACCGAGGCCCAGGACCGCGAGGGCGGCCGGGGCGGGGACGACGGTCAGGTTGGCGAAGCCGAAGGTGCCGACGTTGCCGTCGAAGTTGGGGTCGAAGTCGGCGGCGTTGCCGAGCAGGTTGCCGGCGGCGTCGAAGACGTCGTTGGCGAAGTTGATCTGGAGCCAGTCACCCGAGATGCTGTCGCGCTGGATGAGGATGGGCTCGCTGCCGATGTAGCCCAGGTCGAGGCCGCCGAGGGCGGCGCCGTAGCCGAGGCCCACGTCGCCGACGGCGTCGGGGCTGTTGACGGCGTCGTAGACGGTGCCGAACTGGCCGGCGATGTCACCGACGTTGACGACGTCGCCGAGCATGGCGGTGCCGCCCGAGGCGAGGACGTAGGTGGCGCTGGGGTTCTCGAGGTCGCTGATGGTGACGACGAGGAGGCCGTTGGCGTCGAAGGTGCCCGAGACGGTCTCGAAGCGGTCGATGGTGCCGTTGGCGGACTGGTCATCCGACTCGACCGAGTAGAAGAAGCCGCTGAACGAGGAGTTCGCGAGGCCGCGGATCTCGAGCAACTGGGTCGAGGGGTCCGAGCCGGGCTGGTTGGGCGAGAGTTCGTTGATGGACGGGGCGATGCCCGCGGTGGCGGCGGCAGCGAGGCCGGCGATGGCGATGATGGCGATGTTCTTCATGTCTTGTCTCTCCAAGTTCCCACAGCATCTCGGACTGCGGTGAATTGTTGCTCGGCGACACGCCGGGCAGATGTTTGGTGCGATCCAGCGCGGCCCCGCCCCAATGCGGGTCCGAACGCTCTCCTCAGCCGCGGTTTCCCGCGAACGCGTAACTATAGCGGGGACAAGCACCCGCACAAGGGGGGGTGTGTGAAGATTGGGTTTTCAATATCCGATCACAACGCGAACAATACCTGCTGCCAACGAGAATAGCACGAAAAAAGCCCCTCGCAGCGGAGGGGCTTTGGGGGCCATTTGTGCCTTCCAGTTTACGGGCAAGGCATCTGGAACGACGAAACAAATGTGCTCAAATCCGTCAGATCAATCACGCCAAAGGGCGGGGCGATGTCTGCCCGTTCGTCTCCAGCGGTGAACCAAGACACAAATGTGTTCAGATCCGTCAGGTCGAGCACACCGAGGGTCGGGGCGACGTCAGCCGTCGGGAACAACGCCAGCACCGCGGCGAGATCGGAAGCATCGTTATCACCATCAAGATCGGCGTCCAGCGCAACTTTGTACGCGGGGTCACAGATCGTCGCGTTGAGCGATGACGGCAGAGCGTTGTAGTCAGTACAGTCGACCTTGTCGTCGCCGTTCCAGTCGCCGAGGATGCCCGCGCCGAGGCCGGCGTCGAGCGCGGCGCGGATTAGGTCGAGGTCCTCCTGGGCGATGATCTGATCGTTTGTCGGGTCGCCATCGGCGTCGAGGTCACCCTCGGGGCACACGTTGTACTTGGCGAGGTCGGCAGGGTCGGTCGAGTTAAGGAGCGACTGGATGATCGGCCAGTCTTTCTCGTTAAAGCGACCGTCGCCGTTGGCGTCGAATTGGGCGTCGGAGAATGTGACAGATTTAGCGTCGAGATCAAGAGCACCACTGACAGATTGGGGCGAACACAACAGCGCGCCAAACTCACTGATGCCCTGCTCACAGTCGTCGACGACGGTTCTCACGAGAGAAGCACCGCCATTGTCACACACATTTGGCACAAAGACAATTACGCGCCCATTAGCAGTTGTGCTGGGTGCTTCTGGAATGGACTGGAATCCCTGAACTTCGAGCATTCCACCGGATGTACAGGGTGAATCATCCGAGATGTGGCGAAATTCGAAGGCGACCGATGCTGTAGCGACTGCGGCAAGACTTTCAAGCGCAACGGAGCACGATCCGTTTCTGCATTTCGCCCGACTGCTACTTGTTCCGAGACTAATCTCTAGAACATCACCAATAAAATCCGGAACGACAGACGCACTCGCCGAAGTGCTTCCCTCGCACGTTTGGCCTTGAGCAGAGGAGCTAGCATGTACAGATTCCAGAAGCCCATTGACGCAATTATCGTCAATCGCAAATGCAGAAGAGGGATCTACATCAGGATCAAACTCTGCTGGATCACATGTCGTTGCGAGAAACACGGACGAAGATGCATTGAAACCAAATGATGTAACACAGATGTAGCAGCCCTCGGGCGGCGTGACAGTAAAAACACGTGCCGCGACCGAACTGTAATCCGATGCAGCAGCCATTCCCGAGGCGAACAAGAACGCTGCAATAGTCGACGAACGAACAGAATTCTTCCCACTTTGACGCATTGTCAGTTCTCCTTATTATCCAGAAAAACACTGCAGTCCCGGAGAGTATACAACTCTTTTCTGGAGACTGCACCGAGGCTCATACTAATTTAAAAAATCCCACCCAGTCACGGATCGCCGCAAGACCAATCGCGGCAAATCATACTGGCCCTTTGATTCAGCGACAGTCCTGATGACAAGCCGCTTTCCAGTCGCGCCCCAACAACCCCAGTTCTCATCAAGACACAGAAAAAGCCCCTCGCAGCGGAGGGGCTTCGAGTGAGGCTTTGGCGATATCAGGTGACCCGATCGCGATTCCCTGCCAGCAGAGTCACGCCAAGGAGCAACTCAATAGATCTCGACCGATCCATCCGGGTTGCTGCGCTGCTGTTCCATAAACTCGACAGACTCTGGCGTCGCACCGCCGTACTGGCTCGGATCCCAAAGGCTGCCGGACGGGAACCAGGGCGTCGGATCGGTGTAGGATTCGAGTTGGGTCATGGAATCAACGCTGCCATCAAACCTCGCAGTGTTGATGATGCCGTTGTGCCGGTACGACGCGAGTTGGTTATCGGGTGTCAGCACGCCGTTTGCGAACGGGTTTCGCCCGTACGCGGTCGATCCTTCGACGATGGGGCTGTTCGCGACCCAGTTGCCCAGTTGAGCGGGCCCTGAACTGGTTCGATCCAGGCATATATTCGTGGAGAGTCCGAGGTCGTCCGAGACATACCGAGAGCCGTCGGCGAACATGACCTTGTTTGAGGCGGCACCGACTCTGTCGAGTCTCGGCGCGTAGTTCCGTGGCAGCGCGGCTCCATTGTCGAAACCGGCACCAAAGAACAACTGGTACCCGCCGTTGACAATTTGCACGGTGGGCTGACCTGAGCCGTAGGCCGAGAACGTGAGCGGCATCACGTAGCTGACTTGGAGGAATCCCTCACCGGCATACTTCTGGAAATCTTGTGCGTCGGGAATCGTGCAGTTTTCATCGTACAGCGCGGTCACGTAGTCAGCCTCGGCGCAGCCGAAGTTGTTGAACATCTGAGCCATCCGAGCAGCACGATTCTCCGAGAGCCCGACCGAATCGCCGAGAACGGGGCTGATCCAGTCCGTGCTGTTGGTGGGCGTGGTGCTGGATGTATTGCCGGCAAGGTCCTGTGGTGACAAATTCCCGGAAAGCTGTTCGTACTTCCAGCCGGTGGTGTTCAGGCCGGGAATCCAGTCTTGATTGTCGAGTCCATATCCGTAGGTGAGCTGAGCAACGCCGCGCATCGTCGAGGCACAAACGACCTTGCGTGCGGTCGAACGAGCCGCGCCCAACGCCGGGAGCAGGATGCCGATGAGGAGCGCGATAATCGCGATGACCACAAGCAACTCAATCAGCGTGAACGCGTTTTTACGAGGACTTTTCATGTGAAATTTGACCTTATTTCAAAGTCTTTGGACTCGATTTGCTCAGTCGAACAACGAAGCCATCAAAATCAACCACGGCAGAGTGGTCTCCCCCGAATTCAACGAGTTTGCCTCGCAGCATTTCAGATACGACCCACTCGCCCTCATCGTTTTTGATGATCGGATAGAGGGAACGTTCGCCGGTCTCGGGGTGCCAAGCCGGAAGAATGGTCATCCGATTCCCCGATGTCTTGGAAATGAAACGATCGCCGGTCGAGACATCAACGAGTACGACTTGGTTGGGCTGGAATACTCGATCCGACGAAAACACCATCCACAGCGACACCGCCAGCACCAATGCTGCGACGATCACCAGGACGAGTTGCCAGGGTTTCAGACTGCCCATCGGCGTCGGCTCCGTATCGGCCTGCTCAATACTACAGGCAGGGGTCGGCTTTGGACGATCCACAAATTCTAGGTGTGCTTACCGCTCGCCGGCAACGCACGCCTCGCTGTCAGACAAATCGATCCTGCAACCGCCCCGCTCCCGGTCTCCGGGCCTCGGCGTGTCGGCTCGGATACTAGCCGGGGCGGGTGCCGGAAACATTCAGATCGTGTGAAGACTCGACGTGTGGCCCGGTTGATGGGCCAGAGAACCGGTGAACCGGGTGGTGTTCAGTCCGTGGGAGCGGCGAGATCGCAGGCCACGGGGTAGTGATCGCTGGCGAAGCCGGGCATGCGGAAACCGCGTCGGCGGTCGAGCTGGTCGGGGGGGACCACGGTGCCCACGACGAACGGCGTGGATCCCTCGGCGAGCGTGACGCCCGGGCCCACGAGGATCCCGCAGGCCCGGTCGCCCTCGATGCTGGTCACGGCGTCTTTCGAGCCGCGATCGGTGCCCGAGGCGGCGAAGACGTCCTTGAGACCCGCGTCGAGCACGGGCGCGAGGTGGCCCTCGGCGTCGCCGGACGCGAAATCGCCCAGGACGATCACCCGGCGGTCCGGGCGGTCGGCCTTGAGCTCGCCGAGAATCGCCGCGACCGCGGCGCCCTCGGCCGCCCGCCAGGCGTCGGAGCCCTCGCCCGTCTTGAAGTGAACGACCAGCAGGGTGACGCGCTGCGCCTCGGGGACGATCCCGAGATCCGCCGATTCCGAATCGTCGATCAGGGCGATCTCGGCCATGAGCGGGCTGCGGCGGAAGGTCAGGGGCTCGCCGGCGTAGCGGTTGGGCTTGCCCCGGTAGAGGTCGGGGTGGGTCCCGATGAGGCGGTCGGTCCAGGTCTGGGTCGCCACGATCGGGTAGCGGCTCAGCACGGCCTGCTCGAGCCCCAGCGGATGGCCCACTTCCACCGACGCGGCGTGGGTGTAGCCCAGATCCGCCAGATTCCCATCGCGGTACCACTCCAGGGCCTCGAGCGATTCGACTTCCTGCAGGGCGACGATGTCGGCGTTGATGCCGCGGAGGGCGTGGGACGTCGCGGCCCGGCGGCTCTCGATCATCACCCGGCCTATGTCCTCCTGCCGGCCTGTGAGGTCGGGGTCATCGACGTCGTCGAAGAGTTCGTGGATGTTGTAGGTCGCGAGGCGGAGGGCGCCGGCGGGCTTTTCCGGGGCGGTCGCGAGGCCGTGCTTGCGGAACTGGGCGGTGATCGTGTCGATCGACCGGGCGGTGAAGCCGGGGACTGCGGGCTCGGCCTCGGGCTGGCTTGTGGTCGGTTGGGCGGGGGGTTGGGCTGGTTGCTGGGCGGTTGCGGCGGACGCACCGGCTGACCCCAGCACGAGCCCCGCGGCGAGGAACGTCGCGAGAGCGCGTTTCTGGATCGGGGTTTGGGTCGAATTGTGGGTCGGGGGGGCGGGCATGGTCTGTCCTCCGTTGGTTGGCGAGCCACTCGGCACGGGCCGGCAATCACGCCGTCGTCCCAGCCGATCGATTGTTCGCATCGGGATCGGCCTGCGAGGCGATCCGTGTCGTAGGATCGCAAACGAGCTTTCCGGGAGATTCACACGCTTTGAAGATCATTCTCGCCAACCCCCGCGGCTTCTGCGCCGGCGTGCAGATGGCGATCGATGTCGTCGATCAGGTGCTCGATGTCTTTGAGGGCGAGACGATCTATGTCTACCACGACATCGTCCACAACACCCACGTCGTCGACCGCTTCAAGAGCCGGGGAGTGGTCTTCGTCGAAGACGTCGCGGAGATTCCCGAGGGCAACATCGTTGTGTTCAGTGCGCACGGCATCAGCCCGGCGGTTCGGAACGCGGCCGACGAGCGGGGGTTGACGTCGATCGACGCGACCTGCCCGCTGGTCACCAAGGTCCACTCCGAGGCGATCCGGTATGCCCGCAAGGGGTTTCAGATTCTGCTCGTGGGGCACAAGAACCACCAGGAGGTCATCGGAACCAAGGGCGAGGCCCCCGATGCGACGCAGGTCGTCGAGTCGCCGGACGACATCCCGGGGCTGACGATCCACGACCCGGAGAAGTTGATCTATCTGACGCAGACGACGCTGAGCACCGACGACGCGACGGTGATTATCGATGCGCTCAAGGCCGCGTTCCCGAAGATCCACGCGCCGCCGTCTGACGACATTTGTTACGCGACGACGAACCGGCAGCACGCCGTGCGGGAGCTGGCACCCAAGGCCGACCTGGTGCTGGTCGTGGGCTCGACGCATTCGTCGAACTCGGTTCGGCTGACCGAGATCGCTGAGAACGTGGGCACGCCGGCGAGGCTGCTTGACGATGCGTCGATGCTTGATGCGTCGTGGTTCGAGGGTCAGGACGGGAAACCGGTCGGGACCGTCCTGCTCTCCGCGGGAGCGTCCGCGCCGGAGGACCTGGTTGCGGGCGTTTGCCGCACGCTGGTCGAGCGGTATCACGCCCGGATCGAAGTCGCTGACATTTTCGAGGAAGACATCGAGTTCGGCCTTCCCGGGACGCTGAAGAAGGCGATGCGGGGCAAGGGCATCGACCCGGCCGACCGGCGGATCCGCGTGCACGCGCCTGTCATTACCGCAGACCTCTACGGCGCGGTGCCGCTGACGATGAGCGCCCGCGCCGACGCCTGAGCGTCCCGCGCACTCGTCCGGCGCACAATGCAGCCGGGCGGTCGCCCGACCGCCCGGCCTGATAAGCCCGGGCGCCCCCGCCCGGACAGGTTTGGCCCTTCAGCGATGGCGACGGCACGCCAACGGCAACGCCGCCAGTCCGATTAGCAGGAACCCGCCCGGCGTCGGGACGCACCAGGTGGCGAGCTCGATCTGCGAGATGTCCTGCACGCCCGCCGAGTTTGTGAAGTCGTACAGGTAATCGCCGGACCATTGGATGAACTCGTCCCCCGGCTGAGGGTCGAGACGCCAGTGATAAAACGCGATCCTTTCCCCCGGGCTCATCGCGTCCCTGACCAGCACGATTTGCTGATTCGGCAGCGGATTATCGATACCAACCGTCAGGTTCGGAACCGTCCGCCCGTCCCAGTCGTCGTTGAATGTGATCAGAAGATAGAGGTTCTTCTCTCGACTGGAGTCCGCCAGATTACTGATTGCGAGCTGGTCTCGGCGAGACGGAAAATTGTCCGGATCACTGCTCCTAAATTCCGGAGCGCCGAAACCGAAGTTGTCCTTGAGCACATCCCACCCGGAATCCCCCGGCGCGACCTTCTTTACGCGATAATCAACGCCTTCCGGGATTTCCAACGGCTGCCCGACCGACTGCCCAACGAAAAGCGCGGCGGCGCATGCCACAACCCCACACATGCGTTTCATGTGTCCTCTCCTTCCGTGATGTGGTCGCCGCGGAAGAACCGGCCTTCAGGCGACCATCGTTCGATGCGATCGCTGGTGCGTCGGTAGCCGCAAGTAGCTTAATATTACATGGTACTCCAACCGCCGTCGGTCGCCAATCCCGAGAACGAACCCGCGAGGGAATCCCCTAAAAACCGGCACCCGGATGCCCCGCTCGGGGGAGTCACGCCCGCCACGGCCCGGCCGGCGCGATCGGGCGAGATACCATCCGCCCGTGCGTCACCCCGATACCCACATCTTCGCCCACACCCCAGCGACCCTCAAAGCATGGTGCGCCGAGCGGGGCATGAAGCCCTTCCGCGCCAAGCAGATCCTTGAATGGGTCTACCAGCACGGCGTCATCGACCCCGAGGCGATGACGAACCTGTCCGCGAAAGACCGGGCAACGCTGACCGAGGAGATGACGTTTCTCTCGGGCCCCACCGTTGCCCATCAGCGGGCAACCGATGGCACGCAGAAGCTGCTGATCGAGTGGCCGGACGATCTGGACTCGGGCATCGACCCCGGCGAAGCGACGATCGACACCGGCAACCGCCTCGCGTTGCTGGATGACGCGATGCCCTACTCCAACACCGCTCGGCAGACCGAGTGCGTCATGATCCCCGCGGTGAATTCCGGTGACGGGAGCGCGCGCAAGACCGCGTGCATCTCCAGCCAGGTCGGCTGCCCGGTCGGCTGCCGGTTCTGCGCATCGGGGCTGGGCGGGCTCGATGGGAATCTGTCCGCAGGCCGGATCGTCGAACAGGTCTGGCGATTGAGCAGGCTCGAGAAAGTCGATCGCATCAGCAACATCGTCTTTATGGGCATGGGCGAGCCGCTGGCGAATTTTCAGCCCGTGACACACGCCGTGCGCACGCTCGCGGCTGACTGGGGCATGGGCATCAGCGCCCGCAAGATCACGGTCTCGACCGTCGGCATGCACAAGGCGATCGAGAGACTCGCCGACGAGCTCGATCTCCCCATCACCCTCGCCCTCTCGCTCCACGCGCCCAACGACGACCTCCGGCGGAAACTCATCCCCTGGGCGGAGTTCACGACCATCGATCAGCTCATCGCGGCGTGCACGAGATGGTTCGACAAGACCGGGCGTGAGATCACACTCGAGTACATCCTGCTGGGGGGTGTGAACGATCGTCCTGAGCACGCCGAGCAGCTCGCCGAGGTGTCCGGGAGGCTGCGCGGCAACATCAACCTGATCCGGTACAACGAGGTCAGCGGGCTGCCGTTCGAGCGCCCCGAGACCGATGATGTCCACCGCTTCCAGGAGATCCTGCGGATGAACGGGGCCAACGCGCACATCCGCGCGAGCCGGGGGCGGGATATCGCCGCGGCGTGCGGGCAGCTCCGCCACGAGAAGGCCGGCGCGTGACGCTCGGACTCGCGACAGACTGGCTCTACGAATTCGACGCCTTCTCGCTGCACCATCTCGTGCTCACGGTTGTGTGCGTGTGGGTGACCTGGATCGTGATCCGCTACGCCCGGACCGTCCGCGGCACGCGCGACGAGTTTCGCGTCCGCGTCGCGTGGGCACTCATGACACTCCTCGGCGAGATCGGGTCCACGACCGTCTGGACGCTCCCCGCCCGGTACTCACGCGAGGCCAGTTGGCCGATCCACCTCTGCGACTACGCCGCCTGGCTGGCACCGTTCGCGCTGCTGCTGCCGGTGCGCTGGCCCAAGACCCTGCTCTTTTTCTGGGGCATCGGGCTCTCGACGCAGGGGTTCCTGACCCCAACCGTTTCGCAGGGCGTACTCAGCGCCGAGTACTGGGTCTTCTGGATTCAGCACCTGGGCGTCGTCGGCGGCGGGTTCTATCTCGCGGCCGTGAACGGGTATCGGCCGACGCTGCGGGATCTCGTGTTGACCATCGCCGTCACGTTCGCGTTGGTGTGTTTCATGGTCTGGTTCAACATTCAGGCGGACACCAACTACATGTATCTCGGCAGCAGCCTGCCCGACAAGCCGACCATCCTCGACGCCCTGGGCGACTACCCGGGTCGGCTCGTCTGGATCGTGCTGCTGGGCATCCTCGGATTTAAGCTGACCTATCTGGGCTCAGAAAGCGTGCACCGCCTGCGGGGTCGTGCGCTCAGAGCCGACCCGCCTTCGCATCACTAGACTCGGTCCGTGCTCCCCATGCTCCTGCTGCTGATCCCGATCGCTTTCGCGATCTCGCTCGTGACGACATGGATCGTGCGCGCGGTCTCGTGCCGCGCCGGCGTGACCGACACCGCCGCGATGCCGGGGCAGATCAAGGAGCGCCGGGCGATCCCGAACACCGGGGGCATCGGCATCGTCGCGGGGCTGCTGATCCCGATCGCGGGCATGATCCTCGTCGCGACGGTGCTGGGTGAGGACTTTGCCCGGGCGGTGCTCCCGGAAACGGAGGCGGACCGCGTCGCCAAGCACCTGCCGGGATTGCGGGACAAGATCCCGCTGGGGCTCGGGTTTGTGGGCTCGGTGCTGGTGATCCACATCGTCGGGCTGATCGACGATCGACGGCCGCTCGGGCCCATCGTCAAGCTCGCGGTGATGGTGCTCCCTCCGCTCGCGATCGCGCTCCTGAGCGAGACCCGGCTGCTGACGCTCCTCGACGGCTACCCGGGCGGGTACGCCCTGAGCGTGCTCATCACGGTGCTCTGGTTCGTCGCGGTCACCAACGCGATGAACTTCATCGACAACATGGACGGGCTGAGCGGGGGCGTCGCGATGATCGCCAGCGCCTGCTTCCTCGTTGCGGCGCTGATGAGCGCACAGTTGTTCGTGTCTGCCGTCCTCGCGCTGGTCGTCGGTTCGTGCGCTGGGTTCCTGATCCTGAACTTCCCGCCGGCCCGGATCTTCATGGGCGACGGAGGCTCGCTGGTGCTCGGGTTCACGCTCGCGTTTCTGACCACGCGCACCACGTTCACCGGCGAGAGCCCGACGGGTGAACCGCTTGCGGGCGGGTGGTACGCGGTCTTTATGCCGCTCGTCGTCCTGGCCGTCCCGCTCTACGACATGCTGAGCGTGTCGGTGATCCGGCTGCGCCAGGGCAGGAGCCCCATGGTGGGCGACATGCAGCATCTGTCCCATCGGCTCGTCAAACGGGGTCTGAGCAAGCGGTCGGCGGTGCTCGTGATCTGGGGCATGACCGCGGCGACCGGGATCGGCGGCATCGCGCTCGGATCGCTCGCCCCGTGGCAGGCGGTGCTGGTGGGCGTGCAGACCGGGCTGCTGCTGGCGGTGCTCGCGGCGTTCGAGTTCGCGAGTTCGCCCGACCGGAACAGAAGAGAGTCTCCGGGAGAACGCGATGGCTGACGCCGTGCACACAACGCCAGACTCTCCTGTCTCGGCGTCGCAGTGGTGCGCGCTGGGCGGTGTGCTCATCGGTGCGCTGCTCCCGGCGTCGGCGGCGGTCGAGTTGTTCCCGTACTGGGATCTCGACCCCACATCGCAATGGGTGCCCCCCACCGGGATCGGGCCGACGATGATGCTGGGGCTGGTCGTCCTCGCGCTGCTGAGCGCGGGGCTGGCGATGGTTGCCGAAGCGCGGCGGGGCGGGAGCGTGTCGATTGCGCAGGTCGTGCTCGCGGGTCTCGGTTCGATCGGCGTGATCGCGCACGCCGTGCTCGACGGGCCGTTGCACGACGGCGCGGTTGACGGGATCGAGCACGCCGTGAAGGCGGCACCGTGGCTCGCGCTGGTCTGGGGCGCGGTCGGGATGTCGCACCTTTGCCGGGATCGGCGTGTGCGCACGGTCGCGATCGCGATCCTTGCGGGGTTCACCGTCCCGCTGATGACCAAGGGCGTGCTGCAGGTCTATGTCGATCACCCGGCGACGGTGGCGGAGTTCGAGAGCACGAGGCAGGCGGTGTTCGAGAGCAACGGGTGGCGGCCCGACTCGCCCGCGGCGCTGGCGTATGAACGCCGGCTGATGCAGGCCGAGGCGTCGGGGTGGTTCGGTCTCTCGAACGTCTACGCGTCGTTCATGGGGGCGATCGGGGCGGGGCTGATCGCGGCGTGCGCCGCGGCGATCGTGGCTCAACGGCGGATCACACAGACCACCTGGATCGCGATGGGCGTCGCTGCGTGCACGATCGCGGGGCTGCTGCTCAGCAAGTCGAAGGGCGGCATCGGGGCGATGGGGCTATCGCTCGCGCTGTGCGCTGGGTTCGCGGTTGTGCGCCGGTGGAAGCCCGGGATGGGATCCCGGCTGGGCGGATTCGTCGGACCCGCGGCGGTTGTGCTCGTCCTCGCTGCCATCGGCGTGCGCGGGCTGATCGGCACCGGCCTCGGCGAGAAGAGCCTGCTCTTCCGGGCGTTTTACGCCGTGGGATCGCTGCGGATCTGGGGCGAGTATCCGGTCGTCGGGATCGGGCCCGACGGGTTCCAGGACGCGTACGCGGCGGCGAAGATTCCTATTGCCACAGAAACGGTGCAGAGCCCCCACAGCATCGTGTTCGACTGGACATCGACGCTCGGGCTCTTCGGGCTCGCGTGGGTGGTGTGGCTGGTGTGGCGGTCAACCAAGCTGTTCGACGGTATTCGCGATCCCGACGACCCGGACGGCGGGCTGATGCGGGTGTCGCGCGAGATGGTGCGCACGGCCGTGCTTCTGGTCGCGGTGATCGGGCTTGCGTCGGCGTACATCGAGCGGGAGCTCGCGACGCCGGCGTACGCGATCGCGCGGGTCGCCGGGCTCGCGGGGTGGATCGGTGCGTCAATCGGTCTGATGCGTCTCGTGCGCACGAACGCGGGCGGATGGCTCATGGCCGGGGCGGGCGTCGCGCTTGTTGCCCATGCGCAGATCGAGGTCACGCCTGTCTGGGTGAACGCGGCGCCACTCTTCGGGGTGTGGTTCGGTCTGGCGACGGTGGGACGCGTCCCGAAGAGGGTGAACGATGCGGATCCCGCGTCTGAAGGCGCTCAGCGCGGTGTGCTTCCGAGATTCGGGTTCATCGCGAAGCCGGTGCTGCCGATCACGCTCGCGGCCTGGGTTGCCGTATCGGTGTGGGTCCCGGTCTGGCGGTGGGAATCGTGGCTGCGGTCGGCGTCGCTGATCGTGCGCCCCGGGGCGGAGTTGCGGTCCGCGTTTGACGAGGCGGTCGCGGGCGGGGACCGGGCGGGGCTCCAGGGCGTCGCGGGCGATGTGTCGGCGATGGCGGGATCGGCGGTTCCGGCGAGGCCTGAGACGCTCGACCGGGCGATCTCGGGGCTCGAGTTGGCCCTCGTGGAGGCGGCGCTCGACCCGCTCGGGGAGGCCTCACGCTTCAGGCCTGCGCACATGCACACCCACCAGGCGCGGGGTCGGCTGCTGTTGCGGCTCGGCGCGAGTCATCCGGATCTGGATGTTGCGAAGGGCTCGATCATCTTCGCGGTCGATGAGGCGAAGGCGCTGCCCTCGTGTCGGCCCCGCTCGACGAGGGCGTGGGATTGGTACGGTGTCGCGTCCGCGCAGGGGTACGACCTGTGGCAGGACCGGACGGGTGAACCGGCGGAGGCGTCGGGAGCCCTGCGTCCGGGGGATGCGATCGTGGCGTGGATGATGTTGGCGCAGAGGAGAACGCCCCATGCCGTCCGCCCCGCGGTCCGTCTGATGGAACTGTGGTCGCGGGCGGGATTGCCCGAGACGGCCCGGGTTTGGGCGGCGGAGGCGCTCCGGCGGGATGGGCTGACGGGGCTCGACCCGATCTCGGGACTGACCGACGCGGAGCGGGTTCGGGCGGAGGCGTTGCTCGCGGAGTGACGGCGGCGATGCTCGTAAAGATTGCATGAATCAAGGGTTCCGTAGGGTCGGGTCGGGCTTGATTCGGTCGATTGCGGGGCTAGGATTGGTCTGTTCGCGGTTATTTGCGCGGTCGTTTTATCCCTGTCTCGACGAGACAGGGCCGGAACAATTGTAGCGACAAGGATTTACGGCGATGAGCGAGGAAAGCGACCCAGACGGGGACTGTGCACGGGGCTAGACCCCGCTGACCACGGCATCGGCCATCGACATGCGTGTTGATGGGCCCGAGGCCGACCCGATCGCTTTCTGGATGCCTTGGCCGAGTCCTGTCACCTGTTCCGATATCAGCCTTTGGCTTCCACCTTCATCCGATGACGCGATCGCACCTGAGGCCGAGCGGCCTGCTGGGAGCGGTGGTCGAAAGATCGATTTTGAGCGGCGAGCGGCCCGAAAGAGCCGGCGGCGTGTTTCACGAGAGGCCGTTCCCGATGGAGGGGGCGGCGACGACTGACATTTTGGGTGCCGAGTGGTGCCCTTCCAGACGGGTTGATCCGGCGTGTTGAATCGCCGGGCCTGAGAGGACGACGATCATGGGTACCGACCTTTCCAACATCCGCAACATCGGCATCTGCGCCCACATCGACGCGGGCAAGACGACGGTGACCGAGCGGATCCTGTACTACACCGGCAAGAACTACAAGCTCGGTGAGGTGCACGAGGGCACCGCGACGATGGACTTCCTGCAGGAAGAGCAGGAGCGCGGCATCACCATCCAGTCGGCGGCGACGACCTGCCCCTGGACGCACAAGGGCACCGACTACAAGATCAACCTGATCGATACGCCCGGCCACGTGGACTTCACGATCGAGGTGGAGCGTTCGCTGCGCGTGCTCGACGGCGCGGTCGCGGTGTTCGACGGCAAGGAGGGCGTAGAGGCGCAGTCCGAGACGGTGTGGCGTCAGGCGGACCGGTACGAGGTGCCCCGCATGTGCTTCATCAACAAGATGGACAAGCTGGGCGCGGACTTCGAGTTCAGCTACGACACGATCATCAAGCGGCTCGGCGCGAACCCGATCGCGGTGCAGTACCCGATGGGCCACGGCAACGAGCTCGAGGGCATCATCGATCTGCTGACGATGAAGGCGTACTTCTTCGACGTCGAGGACATGGGCGCGACGGTCACCGAGAAGGAGATTCCCGAGCAGTGGGCCGAGAAGGCCGCAACATGGCGTCACATGATGATCGAGAAGGCCGTGGAACTCGACGACGCGCTGATGGAGCGTTACCTCGAGGACGAGAACTCGATCAAGCCCGAGGAGATCAAGGCGGCGATCCGCAAGGGCACGATCGCGCGTGAGTGCCAGCCGGTCTTTACGGGTTCGGCCCTCAAGAACATCGGCGTGCAGCGTCTGATCGACGGCGTGATCGATTACCTGCCGAACCCGCAGCAGGTGCCCCCCGTGAAGGGATCGAACCCGAAGGACGAGAGCGAGAAGATCACGCGTCCGCACGACGACAGCGCGCCGTTCAGCGGGCTGGTGTTCAAGGTCGTGAGCGATACGCACGGCGACCTGACGTACGTCCGGGTGTACTCGGGCACGCTGGCGAAGGGCACGCGTGTGCTTAACCCGGGCAACGGCAAGCGTGAGATCGCGTCGCGTATCTTCGAGATGCACGCGAAGGACCGCGAGGCGCTCGACAGCTGCGGCGCCGGCAACATCGTCGCGTTGGTTGGCATCAAGGACTCGATTACGGGTGACACGCTGTGCTCATCCGATGACCCGATCGTGCTCGAGCGGATGACGTTCCCGGACCCGGTGATCTCGATGTCGATCGAGCCCAAGACGGCCGACGACAAGAAGAAGCTGACCGATGCACTCATCACCATCAAGCGTGAGGATCCGTCGTTCCGCAGCGAGTTCAACGAGGAGACAGGGCAGACCATCATCGCCGGCATGGGTGAGCTGCACCTCGAGATCATCAAGAACAAGATCACGCGTGACATGAAGGTCAACGTCGAGGTCGGCAAGCCACGGGTCTCGTACCGCGAGGCGATCACCGGGACGTGCAAGTCCGCCCGCGGGCTGTTTAAGAAGCAGTCGGGTGGTCGCGGTCAGTTCGGCGACTGCACGATCATGCTCGAGCCGTTCACCGCCGAGCAGGCGGAGGAGGCCGGCCTGAAGTTCACCGACAGCATCGCGTTTGAGAACGGTGTTGTTGGTGGTGCGATCCCCAAGGAGTTCATCCCGTCGGTCGAGGTTGGTATCCGCCAGACGGCGAAGTCGGGTGTTTCGGCGGGATACCCGCTGATCAACATCAAGGCGACGCTGATCGACGGTAAGTACCACGACGTCGACTCGAGCCAGATCGCGTTCGAGCAAGCGGGCCGTCTCGCCCTCATGGAGGCCGTGAGCAAGGCGGGCAGCGTGCTGCTCGAGCCGATCATGAAGGTGGTCATCACGACGCCCGAGGATTACTTGGGCAACGTGACGGGCGATCTTTCGAGCCGTCGCGGGATGATCCTGGACACCGAGGATCGTGGCATCGTCAAGACGATCCACGCCGAGGTGCCGCTCTCGGAGATGTTCGGCTATACCACGACGCTGCGGGGCATCTCGCAGGGCCGGGCCGCGAGCGCGATGGAGTTCGAGAAGTACGCCCCGATGCCGCGCAACCTCCAGGAAGAGGTCATCGCCGCCGGTTCGTGATTCGGCATGCCTGAATCGAGGGTCGAGAGACCCTGACTGATTCTCCGGGTTTGGCCCGAGAACCGAACATAATCAGACCCCGGCCGTTGTGAGCGGCCGGGGTTTTTTCTTGTTTGGCGAGCCCGGGTATTGATCCGCGGGCGGGTGAGCCGAACACTCCAGACCCCCCGCTGCGCGTTCGGATAACGTGGATCGGGCATTGGGCAGAGGCGACGCCGGAGGCTCGGACGTGATGACTGATCGGTATTCGACCGTGCTCCTCTTCGGCGCTCCCGGTGTGGGCAAGGGAACGCAGGGCAAGATCCTCGCGCAGGTTCCCGGCTTTTACCACATGTCCACGGGCGACATGTTCCGCACGCTCGACACCCACACGGGTATCGGGCGCCAGATCATGGATTTCATGAGCCGGGGCGAGCTCGTCCCCGACGAATTGACGATCCGGCTGTGGCGCGAGAACACGCGGGCGAGGTCTGTGCTGAGCCTGTACAAGCCGCACGAGGACATCCTGATCCTCGACGGCCTGCCTCGGAACGTGAACCAGGCGCAGATGCTCAAGTATGACCTGAACGTGCTCGCGGTGATCCATCTGGTGTGCCACGACAAGGACGAGATGGTCAAGCGGCTCCGCAGGCGTGCGCTCAAGGAGAACCGCCGCGACGACGCGAAGGAAGATGTGATCCGCCACCGGTGGGAGATCTACGAGGAAGAGACTCGCCCTGTGCTCGCGCAGTACGGCAAAGAGATCATCCACGAGGTGGACGCGATGGGCTCGCCGGCGTGCGTGCTGCAGCACATCCTCGAGGAACTCGTCCCCGTGCAGAACGCGCACTTCAACAGGCTCCCGGATATGTGAGTCCCCCCCCCGCGCTGCCGGCGTGCCGCGGGGGACCGAGGCGAACCGCGTCAGTCGCCGCCGCGGACGGGTGTGTTGTACGTCGCGAATGTGAGCTGCTGGAAGGCGGTCGCGGGTGCGGCGGGTGTTGCAAACCAACCCCAGAACGCGGGCGAGCCGTACGCGCGGACCGTGGTCGGCGGGTGGAAGTGGAAGGCGAGCGGGATGAAGTGGTCGAGTTGGTTGTGGGTCCCGAAGTACTCCCAGGGCTGGTTCAGAGCCGGCGCTCGGGAGGACTGCTTGCGGAGCATGACGGGGTCGACCGGGATCCATCCCTCGTCGCCCGTGGCCTCGTCGTAGAGATAGAACTCGACGTAGGCGTGCAACGCCTCGATGCCCCGGAGCTCTTCGCGGGTGACGTCGGTGGTGTCGAACTCGTCAAACTCGCGTAGCCCGATGACAAGACGCGCGGGGAGCCCGGCCTCGCGGTAAACCGCGGCGAGCGTGCAGGCGATGTCGAACGGGCTGCCGCGGCCCGCGCGGATGGTCCGGTCGGGTCCGAGCACGCGGACACCCTCGAACCCCCGGCGGGTGGAGATTCGCCCGCGCTGGAGCCCCGGCGCCGCGGGCTGCACAAGCTCGACGACCCGGCCCGCGAGATACTTGGCGAGCTGCAGGGGCGGAATCGACTTCGGGTCGCGGCCTTCGGTCCAGCGGTCGACCAGGGCGGGGACGCGGAGGTTCGCCTCGCGGTCGAACTCGGTGTAGTCAATGCCGTACTGCGGGTCGAACGTGCTGCGGGCCTTGGATGGGTACTCGCCTTTCGGCCAGCCCACCTTGCTGGCGGCCTGCTCGTTGAGCGTGGTCTCCCAGCAGTTGACCTCGGGCTCGACGAGGATCGTGACCTCGCGGATGCCGGCGAGGTCGCTGGCGTCCCACCGGGTGTAGACCGCGTCGCCGGGGTAGCCGCGGATGATGGAGTAGTCGCGGGTGTAGAGCCGGTCGGTGACGCGGAGCTCGCCTCTGACCTTCGCGAGGTCGCCCGTCGCGGCCGAGGTCGCTTCGATGACGGGGAAGACGACCGCGAGGGTCGCGAAGTCCCAGACCTGGATCTCCTGGAGCTGGTTGTTTGAGTATTCGAAGGCGGTGACATCGATCTGCATGCGGGCCGTCCAGTGCTGGGGCTCGCTGTACTCGAGGAACGCGTTGACGGGGGGCTCGTTTGGGTCGAAGTCGCCCGGGAGTTGAGCCCTCGGGATCGCCTTGGGGGCGACGGGGTTCGCCGCGGGCTGGTTCGCGGGCTGGTTCGCTGGCTGGGCCGCGGGTTGCGATGGGGGCTGCGACGCGGGCTGTGCGACGATCGCCCCGTTCGAGAAGAACATCGCGGTCAGGAACACGGCGGTCAGGAACACGGCGGTGGAGACGGACTGGTGGCGCATGGGATCCCTTCAACAGAGCCTACCCGCCGGCGGACAGGCGGGTTGCGGACCTCTACGATTCTCTCTGGGCACTGCGCTGGGTGCGCCGGCCCCACGACACACCGATCCGAACGGGAGACGGCAATGACCACGATCGACACGGCGAGCCCCGGTGAGACCCGGACCGAGAAGGACTCGATGGGCGAGATGACCGTCCCGGCCGAGGTGCTGTACGGCGCGAGCACACAGCGGGCCGTGCTCAATTTCCCGGTTTCGGGTCGGCCTGTTCCGGCGGATGTGATCCGGGCGTTCGCCCATCTCAAGGCGGCGTGCGCGGATGTGAACCGCG
>DDFO01000011.1:0-15838 GCA_002337215.1 Phycisphaerales bacterium UBA1926
CTGGCGGAGGCCAGCGACTCAAAAGGCTCTCCCTCTCACGCCCCGTCAACCCTCCTCGACCTCCTCACCGATCCCGCCCTCACCATCCCCCAACTCTGCGACCACCTCAGTCTGTCCCCAACCCAACTCGCCGAAGCCCTCAGCCAAGGCCACCTCGCGCAACTCCTCAGCGCCGCGCGCACCATCGCCGCCGCCCGCGCCGACCTGATCGAACACCAGGCCCGCACAGACGCCACCGACGCCCTGCGTCACATCACACTCAACGAAAACGCATCACCCGAGACCCGCCGCAAGGCCGCGACCACGCTCCTCCGCGCGTCTCACACCAACAGCCGCCCCAGCAGGCGGCCGAGCCCGACCGGGCAGCCACCCCGCGCAACGACCCGCACACAGACCCGCACGCCGCGCGCCAGCCCCGCCCCTCACGCCGACCGCAGCACCCAGAGCGCGTACACAACGCCCGGCACAAACGCGCACAGCGTCAGCATCACGCACACAAAGAACTCGCTGCCCGCGCCCTTCCGCAGCCCCACCGCAAGCGGCGGGAGAAACAGCGCAAGCAGCACCATTGTCACCCGGGGCGACAACGCCATCACAGAGCCCCAATCAGCCGGACTCGGCTCACTTGAAGATGCAGTACAGCGCGTGCAGCAGGCCGGGCAGATAGAACAGAATCGTGAGAACGATGTTCAGGATCAGCGCGCCGCCGATGCCCTTCTTGAGCCCCACCGCCAGCGGCGGGATCAGGATCGCGATGATCACGAGCAACAGCACGTTGGTATCAGCCTCAGCCATGCGAGAGTCCCCTCGTTACAAGCCATTCGGTCCGGATTGAAGAGTCGTTCCCACGCGCCCGAAACACAGAACGAGCCGGATGAAGACACACGATACCGAGTCCCGAGGCAACCCGCCGGGCCGCCACCGACTCACCCCCTCATTCTTGGTAGTTCTAGGTCCGCCGAACCAACCTGATACAATTGAGAGATGAGCCCCAACGCACGCCGGTTGAACGGCGGCCCCCAGCCTCGTGGCGATCCCGACGAGGCTCGCGCCGCCGGTCACAACAGCCCGGCATTCACGACCATGTCTCCCGCGGCCTTCGCCCCGATGAACGGCATGCCCGGTGTCGCCGCCCTCGCACGCGACGCCGAATGGCGATTGCTCTGGTGCAACCGCTTCTACGCCGAACTCTGCGGCCGAACAGAAGACCAGATGATCGGCACGACCATGGCCGACTACATGCCCGCCGAACTCGCCCACGAACGCGAATCCCAGATGACCCCGGCCCGCGACCAGGGCAAACTGGTCGCCTACTACCAACTCTGGCACGGCTCCCGCTGGTTCACCCGCATCTGGCCTCTCGACCCCACCTCGTTCGGAAAACGCGGCGTCTTCGTCATCATCCAATCGATCGCCCAGGACAACACCGTCCACCACCACGACGCCGCCCACGACGCCGCCGTCCTGAGCACCAGCGATCTCGACGAACTCAGCGTGCTCTCGCCTCGCGAACTGGAAATCTTCTACCACCTCGCCTGCGGCCTCACGAGCGCCGAGATCGCGTCGATCCTCTTCCGCTCCACGCGGACCATCGAGCAGCACGCCAACCAGATCTACAAGAAGCTCGGGTTGACCTCGCGCGCACAAGTGACGAAGTTCGCCGTCGAACGCGGCATCGTCGCGTTCAGCGGGGAGGAATGGCGGCGGATCGTTGAGAGCCGAACTGACTGAGCGACTTCAGTCGGCGGCGATTTCGTACGCGGCAATGATGTCGGCGTGGGCAACGGAGGGGTCGAAGAATTCTGATCTCGCGGCCTGATAGTCAGGATCGCCGAAGAACTCGTCCATGACAGCCTTGCTCGGGAACGACAGGACGAAGACCCTGTTGACGGCGGGGTCGCCCTCGGCAAGGGATTCGCTGACGCGGTAGTCCCGGCGGAAGAAGCCCCCTTTTCCGCGGAGGATCGGTCCCATCCGGGCGCGATACGCCGCGTATGTCCTCTCATCGGTGACGTGGAGACCAACGAGGACTTCGTGGCGAGATGCGGCGTTTGTCATCGCGTGGTGCTCACTGCTTGCGGCGGAGATTGAATGACATCTCGTTCGCGGTGGCGCCGGATTTGTCCATCGAGATCCAATCCTGACGGATGCGGTCGTCGCCGAGGAAGACAACGCGGAGCGATCCCATGACGTGGTCGTGGTCGGGGCGGAGGTTGGAGACGCTGTCGAAGGCGTACTCGATCGCGGGGCCGTCGGGGGTCTTGCTGAGTCCCTTGGCGACCATCCGGGGCTGGTTGCCGATGGCGCAGTAATGGGTGACGACGGCGTCGGTGCCATCCATGTGGTAGAGGTTGGTCATCTCGCTGGGTGATCCGGGGAACATGATCTCACGGACGACGGAGCCGTTGGAGGAGACGCTGAAGACGGAGGCGGTCATCCAGTCGCCGTTCTCGTCTTGCATCTCCCACTCGCCTTCGAGGGCTTCGATCTTGGACATCATGATGTCGTCGGTGGCACGGTTCGCGGCCTTGGGCGCGAGCGGTGCGGTCGTGGAAGCGTCGGTGCTGGAGTCGGTGGCGCAGCCGGCAATGGTTGCGAGCAGGATGAGCGCGGCGGGGATCGACTTGCTGGTCGCGCTGATGGGTCGGCGTGCGGTCTTCGCGTTCATGGATTCCCTTTCGCGTGTCGGTGGAGGGGGGTGCCGGGCGAGTGTACCGCGCGACGGCCGGATCAAAAATCCCGTCGGACGAAGATGATGCCGCTGAGGATGAGCATCACGGCCTCGAAGGCGAGGGAGGTGCCGAGGATCCAGGTGACATTGCGGTTGCGCATCTCTTCCTGAAGGCGGCTCTGAACGCGTGGGTCGGGGGCTCCTGGCCCGCGTTCGCTGGGGAGCTGGTCCTCGTCGATCTTGAAGCCGTTCTGCCTTGCCATGAGGACGGCGAGCTCGTCGCCGGTGACGAGGTAGCGATCAAGGAGCCCGATGGTCTCGCCTGTCTTGGGGAGGATGGTCTTGATGAGGACGACACGGTCGGTCCAGGTTGACCAGGTCTGCTGGGCCTCTTCGGCTCGCTGGAGATCGGCCCGTGTGCGGGTGATCATCGGGAACGCGGCCTTGCGTCGGTCTTCGGGGTCGGTGATCGGGTTGCCCTCGTTGTCTTCGATGGGCTCTCCGGATTCGAGGATCCGCTCGACCTGCTCGTCGGCTCGTTTGTTCTGGTTGGCGAGGCGTGCCTCGAGCGTCTCGACCTCGACATCAAACTGGACTTTCTGCTGGAGGACGAGGACATCGGTCGCGTTGACGGCGAAGACGACGAACCAGAGGAGGATTGTGACGAGCAGGCTGGCGACCGTTGATCGCGTGATAAGCCCGAGCAGGACGCAGACGGAGAACAGGTAACTGAAGAAGAGGACCACCAGCGGGATCGCCATGAACAGGCCGAACTCGGTGGTGCCCCCTCTGATCCACATGACGAGGAAGCAGCCTGTGCTGAATACGGCGACCTGGAGCGTGGCGAAGCCGAGCCCGAAGATGTACTTGGTCAGGAAGAGCCGGGTGCGCGAGATGGGCTTGGAGATCATGGTCTCGATGGAGCCCCCGGCGACGAGGTCTGGGATGATGCCGGCGGTGGAGACGAGGGCGAGGATGGTTGCGATCCAGGAGAGCCAGAAGGGGGTTCCCCAGGTGACGAACTGGAACTTGTAGAAGAGTTCGGGGGAGACCCGTTCAGAGTTGAAGAATGGATTGTCAAAGGTCCAGTGCCAGAACGACGGGCCTTTTTCGTTGATGCCGAGCGACGCGAAGAGGGCGACGACGAGGAGGTTGAGCCCCATCGTGATCCAGAAGAGCTTGCGGGCGTTGAGCTCGCGGTAGGCGTCGATGAGCATCGCCTTGGTTTGGGTGATGATCACAGTTCACCCCCATTGTCTTCGTCGCGACCCTCCGGTCGCGAGGGGGGCGGTGACTTTGGTTTGTTCCGGATCGAACTGTTTTCTCTGATGGCACCGGGACCGATGGATTCGCCGGTGTCGGGGTTCTCGATGGCTGCCATGAAGAGGTCTTCGAGCGAGGGGCGGTGGCGGGAGAGGGTCTTGATGGTGTGGCCTCCGTCGACGAGTGCTTTGACGATGGGGCGGACGGCCTCGGGGTCGGCGGTGCCGATGCGGAGGGACTCGCGGTTGATCTCGATCCATTCGCCGGTGGTGAGTTCGCCTCGGGCGGCCGAGACGCGGGCGAGGTTGGCCGGGCGGCCGGCGTGCTGGGGCGGGGGCTGATGAGCAGACTGCGCCTGTTCGGATGGGGTCGGGAGCTGCT
The DNA here is from genome assembly GCA_002337215.1 of Phycisphaerales bacterium UBA1926. Taxonomy (GTDB): domain Bacteria; phylum Planctomycetota; class Phycisphaerae; order Phycisphaerales; family UBA1924; genus UBA1926. Next base: position 4,316 of record DDFO01000011.1, read on the forward strand.
TGACGATTCCCGTGTTGGGGAGGGCGGTTCGCATCGCGGCTTCGAGTCGCTCGGGGTCGCCTGCGAGTTCGATGTGGTAGTGCTCCTGGCCTTCGGTGAGCTCGTCGATGGTGCCCTGCTGGGCGACGAGGCCCTGGACCATGATCGCGACGCGGTCGCAGACCATCTCGAGCTCGCTGAGCAGGTGGGAATTGATGAAGACGGTTCGGCCCTCGTCTTTGAGTTGCTGGCAGATGCCCCGGATGTCGCGGCGGCCCTTCGGATCGACGCCGTCCGTGGGCTCGTCGAGCAACACGAGGTCGGGATCGTTCATGAGGGCCTGAGCGAGGCCGACGCGCTGGCGCATGCCCTTGGAGTATTGCTTGATCCGTTTCGTGGACCAGTCCTGCATGCCGACGAGTTCGAGGAGTTGGCCGATTCGTTGCTTGCGGGTCTTTCGGGGTATGCCTGCCATGCCCCCGTAGAAGTCGAGCACCTGCCAGCCTTTGAGGTAGTCGGGGAAGCGGTGGTGCTCGGGGAGATAGCCGACGCGGGCGAGGGTGGACTTGTCGGTGACGGGCTTGCCGAGGACGGTGCCGGAGACCGTGGAGGGTCGGATGACGGTCATGAGGATCTTGACGAGGGTGGACTTGCCGGCGCCGTTGGGGCCCAGGAGGCCGAACACTTCGCCCCGGCCGACGTGGAGGTCGACGCCTCGGAGTGCGTGGATTTTTCCTTTGTAGGTTTTGGAGGCGTTGGAGATGTCGATGGCGAGGTTGGTCATTGGGGGTTCCGGGTATGAACGCGGAGGCACGGAGGCCGCGAGAGGGGAGGGTTGCTTCTGATTCGCACGGCCGGGACGGCCGTGGCACATTGAGACAGTCTCCCGTCAGGCACCGGCGGGTTTTCGGGCGACGATGTGGAAGACGTGCCAGTGCTTGTCTTGTCCTTCGGCATCGGTGGCGTCTTTTTCATCTTCGACGAAGTGTTCGAGGTCGAAGGGGGCGAGGAGGGCCTCGACCTCGGCTTTGGTGAAGTGGGAGCGATCGGGGAGTGTCGCCCAGGTGTCGCGGTCGCCGAAGAGTTGGCCGGCGAATCGGCCTCCCGGTTCGATGGCGTGGGTGATGATGGTCCAGAGTGCGTGAAATCGGTCGGGGTGACAGAAGGGGAGCGAGAAACTGGCGTTGAGGAAGTCGCAGCCGGGGATGGCGCATTCCTCGAAGGGTTCGCAGCGTGCGTCGATGGCTGGGTGTTCGAGGATGTTTCGCGTTTTCATGTGTTCGAACGCGGAGGGGTTGCCGTCGATGGCGATGACGCGCCAGCCGCGTTCGAGGATGGCCTGAGCGTCTCGGCCTTCGCCGCAGCCGAGATCGACGGCGAGGGGGATTCGGGCGTCGGCGGTTGCGATTTTCTCGGCATCGGGGATGCCTTCTTTGGCGAACGCGTCGAGAGCGAGGGTCGTGGTGTCGCGGGGGCCCTTGCCCTCCATGACGGCGAAGTAGGCGGGCCAGTTTCTCGTAAAGCCGAACCGGAAGGCCGGGGCGGGCTGGTCGGGTTGGTTTTCTGTGGTTGGGTCGGATGACATAGGGTTGTGAATGTACCGGGATTTGCATCGATTCGCATCGGCGTTGGAAGAGATGGGCGAGCTGGTCCGCGTGCGCGAGCGGGTGAGTGCGGTGCTGGAGATCGCGGCGATCGCGGACGCGGTGAGCAAGACGCGGGCGCCGGGGCTTGGGTCGGCGTCGTCGCAGAAGAACGACCCGGTGTTCTGCGGGCTGGGTGGGCCTGCGTTGCTGTTCGAGAACGTGGAGGGGTCGGACTATCCGCTGTTGATCAATGCGTACGGGTCGTATCGGCGGATGGAAATGGGGCTCGGCTGCGGGCGGTTTGGCGACGACGCGGGGTTCGATGGGATCGGGAAGGTCATCCGGGAGTTGGTGAAGCCCCAGCCGCCTCGGGGGTTGGGAGAAGCGGTCGCGAAGGCGAAGCAGGTTGCGCCGCTGTTGAAGATCGGGCCGAAGCGGAAGGGTGGGTCTGGGAAGAGCCAGGAGGTGGTAGAGACGGGTGAGGCGGTCGATCTGACCCGGTTGCCTTTGCTGCGGTGCTGGCCGTTTGATGGGGACTTTGAGGGATTGGGGTATCGGGGGGATATCAATGCCGGTCTGCCGGGCATGGGGCATCCGGAGAAGTCCGGAGAAGATTGGGACGCGGGGTATCGGGGGCGGTATGTGACGTTCGCGGGGATCCACACGATTCACGCGGATGATGTCGGTGAGAAGAAGCCTTCGTCGCACAACATCGGGATGTACCGGGTGCAGTTGCTCGGGAAGGACCGGGTGGCGATGCACTGGCACATGCACCATGACGGGGCGAGGCACTGGCGGTCGTGGAAGAAACGCGGGGAGCCGATGCCGGTGGCGATCGCGTTCGGGGGGGAGAGCGTGCTGCCGTACGCGGCGACCGCCCCGCTGCCTCCCGGGATCAGCGAGTTGTTGATGGCGGGGTTTCTGAACGGGCGGGGGATCGAGTTAGTGCGCGGGAAGACGGTGCCGCTGTGGGTGCCGGCGAATGCGGAGTTTGTCATCGAAGGCTTCGTGCGGACGGACGCGGGCGGGCCCGGGTGGGAGCCGGACAGCGGCGATCCGTTGGGTGATGGCTCGGTCTTTGAAGGCCCCTTCGGGGATCACACGGGGTTCTACTCGCTCCCGGACCGGTATCCGATCGTGGAGGTGACGGCGGTGACGCATCGGCGGGATGCGGTGTTGCCGGCGACAGTCGTCGGGCTGCCGCCTCAGGAGGATTACTTCCTGGGGAAGGCGACGGAGCGTCTGTTCCTGCCGCTGCTGCAGGTGCTGGTTCCCGACATCGCGGACTACGACCTGCCGATGTTCGGGGCGTTCCACAACTGCGCGTTCGTGCAGATCGAGAAGGAGTACCCGCTGCAGGGGCGGCGGGTGATGTCGTCGATCTGGGGGGCGGGGCAGATGGCGTGGACGAAGTCGATCTTTGTTGTCGGCGATGATGTGGATGTGCACGATCAGCGGGCGGTGATGGAGGCGTGCGCGATGCACTGCCGTCCGTTGCACGATGTGGAGATCGTGCGCGGTCCCCTGGACATTCTGGACCATGCGGCTCCGAGGCTCGCGGCGGGGAGCAAGATCGGGTTCGACTGCACGCCTCGTTGGGAAGGGGAACAGGCGGGTGGCGAGTTGCCGGCGGGGCCGAGGCGGCTGCCGAGCGACGGAGAGACGCGGGCGTACGTGGAGCGTGTGTGCGGGGTCGAGGGGGTTCTGGACGCGGCGGTGCCGGTGAGTGCGCCGGGTTGGCTGGTGGTCGAGGTGGACCGGGGCGTCGGCGAGGATGATCACGAGGGGATGGGGCTGGCGGTGTTGGATCGGGTGCTGGAACTCGATCCGGGGTTCTCTCCACGGTTGCCGTTCGTCGTCATTGTCGGTCGAGGGGTGGACATCCGTTCTCCCGTGGATGGGTTCTTCCACTGGCTGGCGAACATGGACCCCGGGCGGGACCTGGTCCGGCGGAGGGACCATCTGGGAGATTGCCTGGCGTTCGATGCGACGCCGAAGACCCCCGGAGACGAACGGGACGGTGAGCCTGTGCGGGGATGGCCTCCCGTGGTGGAGACGGACGCGGGGGTTGTGGAGAAGGTCCGATCAAAGTGGGCGGATTACGGTCTTGCGGGGGATCCGCCCGGGGCGTTGCGGATGTGAGCCCCGACCTGTGGAACACCATGGTGCTTCGCGTGGTGGTGGGAGCGAAAAGGCCGGCCGGAATGCGGTGATCGGGGATAGGTTGCGTGCCTCGTTGTGAGTATACTCGCGGCCTCATGGAAACAGGTCTTGTCTATCTGGATAACGCCGCGACGAGCTGGCCGAAACCCCCCGAGGTCGGCGAGGCGATGGCCGCGTTTCTGCGTGACTCGGCGGGGAACCCCGGGCGGGGCGGGCACGAGTTGGCGCGTGCGGCAAGCAGAACGGTTGACGAGGCGCGGGCGACGCTGGCGCGGCTGGTGAACGCGCCGGCGACGAAACGGATCGTGCTGACGCACGGGTGCACCGACGCGTTGAATATCGCGATCCACGGGATCATGCGGTCGGCGATGGTGGATTCGTGCGGGGGTGCCAAGCCGCGCGTGGTGACGAGTTGCCTGGAGCACAACGCGGTGCTGCGGACGCTGCACTGCTACGCGACGGGCGGGCTGATCGAGTTGGATGTGGTCACGTGTGGTTCGGATGGGTTGATCGACCCGGACGCGTATCTGTCGCACTGCGACGAGCGGACGATCCTGGCCTGTCTGACGCACGCGTCGAATGTTGTTGGCACGATCCAGCGGACGGGGGAGGTCGGGCATGGGCTGCGGCGGCGGTCGCCGCACGCGCTGTTTCTTGTTGATGTCGCGCAGACGATCGGGCACATGCCGATCGACGCGGAGGCGGGGTTCGCGGATCTGATGGCGATCGCGGGGCACAAGGGGCTGCGTGGACCCACGGGGACTGGCGGGCTGTATGTCGGCGAGCGGGCCTATCCCGATGACCCCGACTCGCCCCGGTTGTTCTGCGAGCGGCGCGGGGGAACGGGGATGAAGGGCGTGGGGCTCGACATGCCGACGGAATTGCCCGATGCGCTGGAGGCGGGGACGGCGAACGCGGTGGGCTTCGCGGGGATGCTCGCGGCGGTCGAGGCGAAGTGCGAGACCGAGCATCACACCGAACGGGCGCTGACGGCGCGGATGCTGGACGGCCTGCACGCGGTGGATGGCGTGACGGTGTACGGACTCCCGGGGGTCGAGGGGCGGACGGCGGTCGTGCTGTTCAACATCGACGGGGCGCACCCCCGCGAGGTGGCGGACCGGCTGGACAAGGAGTTTTCGATCGCGGTGCGCGGGGGCGTGCACTGTGCGCCTTTGGCGCACGCGGCGATCGGGACGGGCGACGATGGTGCGGTTCGCGCGAGTGTCGGGCCTTGCAACACCGACGGGTGCGTGGACGCGCTGCTGAACGCGGTGGCGGTGATTGCCTCGGGCGCTGCGGTCGGGTAGCGGTTTTCGGCGGATCGGTGATGTTCTGGGTCGGGGGCTGTGGATCGGCGGGTTGTCGGGTTATTGACAGCCGAACTGGAACGCGTTGACGAACGCGACGACGTCGTTGAGATCATGGAGCTGGGTTGGATCGGCGAGGTCTGCTTCGGGCAGGCCCGTGTTGAACGCGCTGACGAAGAGGGCGATGTCTTCGAGATCGATGATGCCGATCGGTTCGGCGATGTCGGCGACGTTGCAGGGGATCGGCGGGGCGAGGGTTGTGATCGCGTAGCCGATCGCGTCGAGCGCGTCGAGATCTGCCTGAGAGAAGTAGTTGGGATAGCCGGTCTCGAAAGGAGCGAAGGCGGGCTCCATGACGCCGACGCGGAAGGGGTAGGCGCCGGTTTCCTCGAAGTGGCTTGGTTGTCCTGCGGACCCGTTCTCGGCGCGGTGCTCGCGGGTGATGAAATCGAAGTTGTGCTTCCGCTCTGCTTCGTAGTCGCCCAGGTAGAGCGCCCGAGGGGTGGTCGTGAAGTCTTCGAGCGTTTCGGGGTTCTCTGGGCCTGTGCGCGCGAATCGGAAGAGGTCGAGGGTTGTGGGGTCGGACATGCCGACGTCGTAGGCGTTGAAGAAGCCGAGCATGTGGGTGATCTCGTGGACGACGATATCGACGAGCGAGAACTGGGCGTAGTAGCCGGTGCCGGCGCCGTTTCCGATTCCGTCCTCGGGGTTTCCGTCGGGCACGCTGCCGATGTAGAGCTTCCCGTCGATGCTGCCGTTGTTGCCGATGAGGCGGAGTGATTTGGCGTTGGCCGATGAGAGCACGACGGTGTCCTCTTGACTGATTGGTCCGTCGAATTGATGTCTTGCGGGGAAGCTCTCTTCGGGGAGGTAGTCCTGGAGCACGTCGTTGGCGTCGGCACCCCGCTGGAGAGCGCCACGGAAGAGCGGGTAGGGCACCTCGACGAGCGTGGGGAACGAGCCGCCCAAGCCGAATGGTGAGAGGTGGACGTAGAGGTTCACTTCGATCGGGTTTTCGATCACGGATGCGCAGTACTCGGCGGCGAGTTGGAGGGCGGATGCGGCGTCGGGGGTGACGTCGCCGAAGACAAAGAACTGGATGGTGATTCCACCGGCGGCGCGGTTTGAATGGGTGATGATCCGATCGGGCTCGCGGAGGTCGGCGTCTGCGTCGTTGGCATGCTCGAAGCCGACGAGTGCGGCGTGGTCGAGGAGGGTGCGGGTGTGGACTGATCTCGCGTGATCTTGGGCGTGGAGGCAGAGGGGTTTGCCGCGCGGGTTGCACATGGCGACCGGGGGGGTTTGGGCGTGCGCGCATTGCAGCACGAACGCTGCGGCGATCGCCGTAGGTTCCATGCGTTTCCCTTCTGCGGGGGGCGGGGATTGAATCGGGCGGATTGCCCTGTTTCGTTCCGGTCGAATGACCGTGTCTGCTCGGGGAGAGTATCGAATCCGCGCGGGTTCTCACTGCAGAAAGTGTGAGACGCAAGCGTCTCGTATACCCCGAGTTAGGCGTTTCTCTGAGGCTCGGCGTTTGTTCTTTACCCTGCTCGGGGGATGCTGGTGCGCACAGGTGGCACACGATCTTGATCGCGAGAACGCCTGGGGATTGAAGGAGCGCGGGGAGTTCTAGATCTGTGGTGATCCTGGCTCATCGCGGTATACGAGTACGAATCGCGAGTGGCTTCGGTCGAAAAAAATTGGGTGTCGCGTCGGTGGACTGCGAGTCGTCGCACGGAAACGGTCCGCGCGGATGCGTGGGCAGTCGGCACGGGCGATGCAGGACTCGAACACACTCGCGAATCATGATCCTCGCGGCGCAGAAGCCGGACTCAGTGAACCTCTCCGTGTATGGAAACCCGGAGACGGAGTCCGCTCCTCGTTGAATAGGAACGGCTCGGCGCCATCTCCGACCAGATTGAACGTTTCACAGTCCGTGTTCACGTACGTCGCCAATGAGACGGATCGGATGCCCCCGCGTGACCCGCTTGACGAGATGCTCGTTTCTCAATCGGAGTGCGCGAAGGTCCTCGATCTCTTCCTGACAGGTCTCCCCATCGAAAAGACCAGCCTCGCCAGCGTGAATGTCGTCAACGAGCACGCGGACCAAGCGGGCGAAACCTGCACCGAGATCCAACGGGCCGATGTCGCGTGGCAGCGGGTCGTGGTGAACGGCGGGCACGACACAAGAACGTGACGAGCGAACAGGGGTGCGATCAACGAGGAACCGGCCGGGACACCATCGACCACGACGAACCGACAGACTGCACGGAGGCCCCACCGCCGAGCCCCGGAACGTTCGGCGTCCCTCCGAGCGTCGGCGGCCTCGACGCGCACGCAGGAGCGGTCAACAGGTCCGCGGACGGCTGAGGGCAATGCACGGTCGAGTCGGAACGCATTGAAGCAGGGCGAACGGTCGGCTGAGGTGATACGTCTACGGCACGGCGTGTTCCTGCTCACGGAGAACGTCCGAACGGGTTCATCGAGGAGACGGAAGGCAGAACTTGTACTTCGCTATACTCCGCGGATGGGAGAGGAACCCTCATCGAACGACACCGGCGAGCAGAGCCCTGGGGTTTTCGACGACGAGATCTTCGGGTCGTTGACCGCTGAGTTGCACCGCCTCGCGTCGGTGATCTTCCATGGGAACAACGGCGAACGCATTCTCCAGCCGACGGCGCTGGTCAATGAGGCGTGGCTGAAACTTGCGGGGAAGCTCGGTCATCTCAACAACAAGCAACACTTTTTGGCGCTCGCCGCGAAGGCGATGCGGCAGGTGCTCTCGGATTATGCACGGAGAGAATCGAGCGACAAGAGAGGCGGGACACGGAAGCGGCTAACGCTGCGGCCCGATGCCCTCGCCGATGAGGCGTTCGAGTTCGACGCGATGGAACTCAACGATGCCATCGACCGGCTCTCGGTGTTGAATGAGCGGCACGCACGGGTTGCCGAGTTGCGGCTTTTCGGCTCGCTCTCTGTCGCGGAGAGCGCGGCGCTGCTGGAGATCAGTGAAGCGACCGCCAAGCGTGATTGGCGGATGGCAAAGCTGTGGCTCATGCGGGAACTCGCCTGACCTATGGACCCCGAGCTGTACGAGCGCGTTCAGGCGGTGATCGACCGCGTCCTGAGTGAGCCCGAGCACCGGCAAGAGGTGACGCTGCAGGAACTCGTCGCGGGCGATGCTGAGCTGGAACGCGAGGCACGGTCCCTGCTTGCGATGCACGGCCAGACCTCGCTGTTCAGCGCTGTATCTGAAGATCGCCTCGCGTCACAGCGGAGAGCGCTCGATCGGATCGTCGAATCGCCCGAGCAGACCCAACCCGGCACGCCCGATGTTATTGATGGATTCAGGGTGCTCGGCGTGCTCGGCGAAGGCGGCATGGGCGTGGTCTACCGGGCGCGCCAGGAGACGCCGTCCCGCGATGTCGCGTTGAAGGTGATCGATTCGCTGCGCAGCGATGCGGATCTCGTGCGTCGCTTCACCGCGGAGGCGGAGATCCAGGGGCGACTCCAGCACCCGGGCATCGTGCAGGTGCATCAGGCCGGGGCGACGCTGGTTGGGCGGCAGACCCGCCCCTACATCGCGATGGAGCTTATCGATGGCGTCTCGATGTCGGCGTATGTCGATCGGGCTTCGCTCGACGACCGCGGGCGGCTCGAACTCGTGTCAAAAGTCGCCGACGCGGTGGGCTATGCGCATAGCAAGGGCGTGATCCACCGCGATCTCAAGCCCGAGAATGTGCTCGTCCGCCCCGACGGGCAGCCCAAGGTGCTCGACTTCGGCATCGCCCGGGTCACCAGCGACGCGACGCTCGCGGCGACGACGATGACGCGGGACGGGCAGATCCTGGGGACGCTGGCGTTCATGGCGCCCGAGCAGCTGTCGGGTGGCGAGATCACCCCCGCGACGGATGTCTTCGCGTTGGGCGTGATCATGTTTGAGATGTTCGCCGGTCGCCCGCCGGTCGAATTGATGGGTCTATCGATCACCGCCGCGATGCGTCTGCTGGACCAGCAGGACGCCCCGCGTCTCCGCTATGCGGCGCCGGAGGTTGACCGGGACCTGGACACGATCGTGACCAAGTGTCTGGAGCAGGACCCTGACCGGCGGTACACCGACGCGAACGAGCTCGCGTCGGACATCCGCCGGTTCCTCGCGGATCGACCGATCACCGCGAGGCCGCCCGACAGGGTGTATCTCACCAAGAAGTACGTCAAACGGAACCGTGTCATGGTGATCGGTGCCGGGGCGACGCTGCTCACGCTCACCGCGGGCATCGTCGTCGCGTCGTTCTTCGCGGTTGGTCAGCACAAGGCCCGCCTCACCGCGGCCGCGAACGAGCGCGAGGCCCGCCTGCAGCAGGCGATCGTGCTGCAGCCCGTGTATCAGGACGCCGCCGACAGGTCGAATGCGGGCGATCTGTTCGGCGCGATCGAGCGGCTCGAAGAGATCCCCGTACCTGCCCGCGGCTGGGGGTGGCAGATGCTCGCCTCGGGACTCCCGCGGTGGATGCCGGGTGACCACGAGTTCGGCGGCGTGGGCGAGGTCGACCCGGGCGTTACGCGCAACCTGATGAGCGGGTCGAACGAATCGACTGTCATCAACGGCTCCGAGGTGCTCGTGAGCGCCGATCGGATACTCCGAGTGTGGGACCCGTTGACAAGCCGTGTCGAGACATATTTCCCGGATCTGCCGATCGATGAGGTCGACAGCGCGTTTGATACGAGCAGCCCGTACCGATCGGTCAAAGCCTCACCGGATCACCGGTCAAAGCACCCCGAGACCCGGCGTCTCAACACCGAGTCGATGACGCTCGAAACGGTGCCCGGTTTTCTGCAGCAGAACCGGAACATCAATCTTGTCTACGACGCGGAGAATTTTGCGACATGGCGGCATCCGTTCGACGAGGCAACAACGCCAGAGCACGACCGCACCGCCTATTTCTGGGACGAGCAAGGCGGCGTCCGATCGTTCGTCACATCGTTTGAGATCGAACAGTGGTACGCGTTTCGTATCCCGGGATCGGCGCACCGGTACATCTGCTACTCGGAGGGCCTCGATGGTGAACCCGATCGCGATGTCGAACTATTCGTGTACGACTCGGCCGCAAATAAGATCACCCTATCGCTCATGCAGATCGGGACAACGCCGACGATATACCCGCTGCGGTCCCGCGATGAGTTGGCCATCTCGGTCCCTCTCGCGAGTGAGGGCGTCAGCGACACGCACCGCATCCAGATCTATGACTCCCGGTCACTCGAGCATCTTCGGACACTCGACCTCGACGGCCGAGTCCTCGAATATCTTGCCTCGAGCGATACGCTGGTTGTTGAGATGGCGGAAGGCAGTTTCGTATTGGCGCGGGCCGAGGATGGTGAGATCCTTCGCGCACTCTTCCGACGACCCCCAGAAAATTCTCCTGGGGCGACAATGAGGTACGGCAGCGGGCTGCTCGATGGTGCCTTTGTGCTCGCGGTTGGGCCCAGGCCGTACCGCCCCGTGTGCATCGATACCGAGTCGCCCGAGGCGGGTCTTGAGCCCGCGCTCTCGGTGAAGCTTCACGAGGGATTCGTCTACAACCTGGCGGTTTCGCCCGGTGGCGGGCTGCTGGCGAGTTACGACCCGTTCACCACATCCATCTGCATCCTCGACGCGAGAAGCAGCGAGGTGCTGCAGCGGATCGTCTCTGCTGACTTTGCGCACTATCAGAGACCACCCCAGTTGTATTTCACCAATGACGCGAGCCTTGCGGTCTCGCTCCGACCAGTCGAAGCCGGCGTGGACGCGTTCGCTGAGTGGTCGATCCTGACCGGTGAGCGCACTACCACCTCGGTGCCGGAGACGGCCGAAGGGTTCGCGCACCGGGACCCGAGCGAGCTCAAACCGTGCCAGAGCCTCAGCCCGAGGGCGGTTGTGAACCCAGCGGGGGACGGTTACATCCTCAACAGGCTCCCCGCGGAAGGCCGGCTGATTTTCATCGACATCGCGGGAAACGACACGACCGACAACACGATGTCGACCGCAGAAGGCATCGCGCTCAGCCCGGGCGGCGAGCAGCTCGCGATCGTCGCGGCGGGCGCCGTCGAGGTTTTCGACCCCGCGACGCGCGAGCGGATCGCCAAGCCCGTGATTGATGCCGATCGGCTGCTCTGCGCCGCGTACTCGCCCGACGGTTCAACGCTCGCTGTCGGCACTCATGACGGGCGGATCATCCTCGTCGATACCGAGTTCTATACCACGCTCTATGAGTTCCGGGCCTCGCCCGACGAGATCATGGACGAGAAGTACTTGTACGTCTATATGCTCGCGTGGAACCCCGATGGACGGACGCTCTACTCCGCCCACGCTCACGGCTATGTCCGCGGCTGGGGCGTCGACCGCCCCTACGAACACCGGCTCATCCGCGAGCAGCAGGCCGAGGCGGATCGCTGGATCGCCGCCCGTCTCGCCGCGATGATTGCTGACGGCATGACCCGAGCGCAAGCGA
>DDFO01000011.1:15870-34425 GCA_002337215.1 Phycisphaerales bacterium UBA1926
TGACCCATCGCTGAGCCCCGAGCAGCGCGCCGCTCTCGAAGTTGCGCTCGTCCGGAGTTGGCCGAGCACGCAAGAGGAGTGATGTCGGCCCGGATGGGGCCCGGTCACCTGCGGACCACCGCGCGATCAGTCGCGGCTCTTCTCGGTCAGCAGCAACGCCTCGAGCATGTCGAGCCGCTCGCGGAGCATCTCGTTCTCCGCCTTCAACTCACGCATCGCCTCGACGGCGAGTGCCTCGAAGCCGCGGATGGTCATCCGCTTGTAACCGTCGGTCTCGAAGACCCAGTCTGGGATGACTTTCTCGGCCTCTTGCGCGATGAATCCCGTACGGACACCCGCGAGTTCGTTGATCGCGTCAGGGTCCTTGTACTCGAAGTGCACGCCGCGGAGCGAGAGGAGCGTGTCGAGGGCTCCGTCGATCGGCGTGATGTTCTTTTTGAGGCGGATATCGGAGGTGTTCGTCCACGACCCGCCGCCGGGCTTGGCGGCGCTGCCATTGACATGGAGATTGAACGCCGGGACGAGTGTGTTAATCCCCACATTGCCCTCTGCCATAAGGCTGATATCTGGATTTACTTGGTCGCCCTGCGTGCGGATGATAAAATCGTTCTGATCACCTTCCATGCCGATAAAGGCACGCACCTGATCCGCGTCCTGCGAGAATTCGATGCTTGGATGATCGGTTTCGTCGGAATTGTCGGTGTCTGCCTCAAGACGGATGCGGGCGTCGCCGGCGTTCCTGAGATGCAGCATGCGTTCGGGGTCGGTCGTGCCGATGCCGACTCGGCCGGTCCCTCTCTGGACGGTCATCATGTATCGATTTGTAATATCGTCGTAGATGAAGAATTGATTACCGCTCAGTCCATTGCCGGCGTTGTTCGTGCCGATCTCCCAATCTCCGGTGCTGGATTCGATGTGCAGACCCTGCTCGGTCTCAAAGCCATTGCCGAGCGCGATCTCACCGATCACATCGAGAGCGAGTGTTGGACTCGGGGTCCCGATCCCGATCCTCCCGTTCTGTTTCACCGCGATCCGGTTGCTGAATCCGGCGTTAATAAGCAGATCGCCCGCGTTGTTGCCGCCGATCTCCCATTCGTTGACCCCGGTATTGTCATCCTGCATCGAGATGTACAACTTTGTAATTGGATCTCTCTTGACGACAAAGTTTCTTGCGCCAGAACCGTCATCGATTGCGCCTGGTCCAACCCTGAGACGATTCAGGAAGGCAGCCCCGGTGTCATCCATTCGGATGCCCCGCGTGTTCACCGCGAACGGCGTCGCCGTGAGCGGCTGGCGGAAGAAATCGAAATCGGACGGGTTTGTCACCGATGAGACCGTCATCTCCAGCCAGAGCGGCTGGTTCATCGAAAACACGCCAGCACCAAAGTCGAGTGTCTCTGTGAACAACCCATCCTCAGGTGTGACGGAGCGGTTGATCGCGGGGCCGACCGGTGAGCCGCCTGCCGCCGAGTCCCACAGTTGGAACTCGATATCGACATCCTCTGTCAGCGCGTTCCCATCCTTATTGAGCACGCCCTGGTAGGTGATCGTGGTGGGCGTTTGCGCCAGCGCCTCGGTCGCGGGAAGCGTCATCCCGATGGCGAGGCCCGCAGCGAGAAGGGTTGCGATGAGCCTGTTCTTGATGCTTGTCGTGGTGTGCATGGTGAGTCTCCTCTTGGTCATCCCCTCGGGGAAGCGTGTGTTGTTGCTTTGATGTGTGGGTTTCGGTCGCGGCACGCTCACCTAGGGGCAGCCCGAGATGAAACTGCTGACGAACGCGTTGATGTCGCTCAGATCGAGCACGCCGAACGGTTCCGCCAGATCGGCCTCCGGCGCCATGTTCAGAAAGCCGTTGATGAAGACGCTGATGTCGGCGAGATCGAGCACGCCGAACGGTGGTGCAACATCCGCAAGGCCGCAGCCCGAAGGCCCGGCGGCTGCCCAGAACCCGCCCTGCGACTCGAAGAACGAACCGACCAGCACACCCCCCGCGTCGTGCTGGCCGATCGTGCCCTGCAGCTCGAAGTGCGTCCCTGACAGGGACGCACCGCCGCCGTCAATGGTGGACGAGACCAACTCGAACGGCCCCCCCGCTGCGCTCGCGGCGGCGATCGCGATCGCGCCGCTCATGAATACTCGATGCATGTGCCCTCCTCCCGGCTTCCGCCTCGATGGACAATTCGGGTCGGAAGGAAAAACCGACCCTCACTCCACCTCACGGAATCTGCGCCGATGAGGGATCACCGCGTATCAATTCTTTTGATGCCCGATCATGTCTGCCTTCCCACCCAGCAGACCCGAACCAAAGACCTATCGCGTTCTCGGGCCTGACCCGTACGGCCTGGCTCTGGGCCGGGAATCTGCGAAGTGCACGCACTTTCTGGGGCGGCTCACGGGCCGGATCCGTCCGGGTAGGGCTCGGCCGGGTAGGGCTCGGCCGGGGAAAAGCTCGGCCGAGGCGGATCTTCTGGATTGATGAGGGGGCGATTGGCCGAGAGTCGTCCCGACCGATAATCGGGCGACGCGGGCGTCTCCTCCCATCATGTTCGGCCTGCTTGAGGGCGCCGCCTCCCCACTCTCATCTCCCTGAAAGATCCCATACGCTGCCCCCGTATGGATCTCCCCACTGTCATCAAGAAATGGTCGCGTGCCGAGTTCTCCGAGCGGGCCGCGAGGCAGGGGCACTTCAACGACCATTGAGCCCTGCTCGGCGTCACGAACCCTGTCGAGCTCGGCTCAATGGGCAAGTTTTTCATCGAACAAACCCATCGGTGGATTGGGTTTCGGCGCACGAAAACGGCCCACGCGGATGCGTGGGCCGTCGAAATGGGCGATACAGGACTCGAACCTGTGACCCCCAGTGTGTCATACTGGTGCGCTAGCCAACTGCGCCAATCGCCCTTGATATCCGGCTGGCTGAGCAGCCGGGCAGAAAGTATACCCCTGGTGGAGCGTTGGGCCAGCGGATGGGTGGCCCGATTTCGATGTCTGTCTTCGTGATTCGGATTCCTGGTCTGTGGGGCGGGACCCGTGGTCAGTTGGCCAGGATGACGATCTCGACGCGTCGGCTCTCGGACTTGTTGGACTTGGGCTTGGCCGATCCCATCGCGGCGCTGTAGATCCGGTCGGACTCGATGCCTCGTGCGACGAGGTAGGCCTCGACCGCGAGGGCGCGTTCGGCGCTGAGTCGCTCGTTGGTCTTCCACTGGCTCTTGCGGATCGGGTCGGTGTCGGTGTAGCCCTCGACGCGGATGGTGTTGGTCGGGTGCTGGCTCATGATCATCCGGGCGATGCGGTCGAGCTCGCGCCGGCCCTCGGCTTTGAGGGTGACCTTGCCTGAGGAGAAGAGGACGTCGCCTGCGACGGAGAGGACGATGTCACCCGAGCCGTAGGTCGTCGAGGTCGTGCCGCTGCCGAGGGGGTTGATGCCTCCGGCTGAGCCGGCGGGGGGCCTTGCGGATTCGGCGCGGCGGAGATCGGCCTCGAGGTCCTGGGCCTGCCTCAGGAGTTCTTCCTTGTCGTCCTCGGACTGCTTGAGCATGGACTGCGTTTCGGCGAGTCGGTCGCGGAGTTCGGCGTTCTCGCTGATCGCCTCGGCGTAGTCGTCCTTGGGGGTTGACGAGCAGCCGACGGATGCGAGGGCCGCGATGAGGGCGAGCCCGGTCAGCGAGGCGATTCGGATCGGTCGGGACGTCCGAGTGATCGTCGGGATCATCGGTAGGGCTCCTTGTCTTGCTCGGCGCTGTTGTGTACGCCGGGTTGTGCGCGGCCTGGAGTGCTGGGCCGGGCGGGTTGCTTGCAGAGAAATGCTGCTCTTGTCACCCAAATCGGTTTGACGATCGGGCCGGGAACACTCTATGGCAGATTGAGTGGCTCTGCCGAGCCCATGATGACGGTGAGTGCGTGCTGAATCCAGGGCTTGGCGAGCAGGACGAGGACGGTGCTCACCGCGAGGAACGGGCCGAAGGGCATGGCGCGCTGGAGCTTGCCGCCGAGAATGAGGGCGGCGATGGTGTAGGCGATGCCGACAAAGGCGGCGCCGAAGAACCCGAGCACGGCGTCGATCCAGCCCAGGCAGGCCCCCACCGCCGCCATAAGGTGGACGTCGCCCATGCCCATTGCTTCCTTGTTGAAGGCGAGTGAGCCGAAGATGCGGACGGCCCAGACTACGCCCCCCCCGATCAGGTAGCCCAGCAGGACACCGGCCATGACGGTGAGCCAGAGCGGGGCGTCGCCGCTGGGCGCGACGCGGGGCAGGAGGTACGCGCCGGCGATCATGCCGAGGACGATGGGCGAGGCGAAGGCGGACTCGATGACCATCTCGCGGCGGGCGTGCGGGTAGCGGATCCAGAGATGGGGATCGTCGGTTGTGGATTCGCTGCTCGCCTCGGCCTCGGCGAGGGCCTTCTCCTCCCATGCCTGGTAGTCGTCGAACGAGCGGCGGATGAGCTTGAGGCGGACGAGCAGGAGTGAGATTGCGATGCCGATGGTGCCGCCGAGGCCTGCGCCGATCCAGAGCCAGTTGGATTGGCTCGGTGTGGCGAGTGTCCAGAGCGAGCCGGGCGTGGTGATCCAGCGTCGGTTTCCTTCGCCCATGAACCAGCCTGGGGCGACCTCGGTGAGGGGGGCGGAGTTGAGCTCGAACCAGGCGGCGTGGGCGGTGTGGATGAGCAGCGCGGCGGCGGCGGGAACCCAGGTGAGTACGAGCGGGATGGTGTAGGTGCGGGCGTCGATGATGGTCATCGCGACGAGACTGCCCAGGAGGAAGAGGAGCGTGACGAATGCGGGCCAGGTGGTGAGCAGGCCGTTCGCGGTCCAGGCGGGGGCGATGTCGCCGATGGGGAGACCGAACAGGACGGCATCGTTCGGGATGAGGTACCAGAGCGAGAAGAAGAGAGCGAACAGGCCTGCGACGAATGTCTCGACGATGGGGTACTCGGCGGAGATGCGGACGTTGCAGAACCGGCAGCGGCCTCGGAGGATGAGCCAGCCGAGGATGGGGATGTTCTCGCGCCAGGTGAGCCCGGTCTGGCAGGACGGGCATCGGCTGGCGGGGAAGACGACGCCTTGGCCCCTCGGCATCCGGTAGGCGAGGACGTTGGTGAGCGAGCCGACGCAGGCGCCGAGGGCGGCGAAGAAGACGAACTGCGTGATCTCGGGCAGGGCGACGACGAGGGACGACCAGTTCATGCGTCGTCCGTTTCCGCGGTGTCGGTCGCGGGCTGGGGGAGCGTGGACGCGTCGAGTTCGGTGATGCGTTGCTCGGCGTGGCCGAGGATGGCGCGGCAGTGTTTCAGCAGGGCTGCGCCGCGTTCGTAGCGGCGGATGGACTGCTCGAGCCCGATATCGCCCGATTCGATCTGGTTGATGATTGACTCGAGTTCCTCGACGGCGGCTTCGTAGGAGAGTTCGGCGTGGGGCGTGGTATCGGCCCTGGGCGTCACTGAAGGATCGGTTTCGGGCATGGCGTCGGGTTTGGCGTCGGGCTTCTTGGGCATGGGGAAGACTGTATCTCAGTTTGGCGGGTCGGTTTCATCGGACGGGGCGAAGAGGCTCGGCTGGGTGTCGCCGGGCCTGGCGGCGCGGCGGCGGGGCGCTTTGGGGGTGGGCGCTTGGCGGGTCGGTTCGGGCGTTCGACCAGTAGTCTGTCCGGGATCGGCTGCGGGTTGTGGGCCGGTCTCTGCGCCTTCGACGATCGACGCGAGTGAGCCTGATGCGAGGCGGGTGAGGATGCGGGAGCCGGGGTCGGCGTGCGCGGGGTCGCGGATGATCG
The DNA here is from genome assembly GCA_002337215.1 of Phycisphaerales bacterium UBA1926. Lineage (GTDB taxonomy): Bacteria > Planctomycetota > Phycisphaerae > Phycisphaerales > UBA1924 > UBA1926. The sequence continues at coordinate 21,644 of DDFO01000011.1, forward strand.
AGCCGTCCTCTCGGACGGTGATGGAGTAGCCGCGTTCGAGGACGGCGGTGGGATCGATCGCGTGGAGGACGCCTGCGAGACTCTCTGCGGTGCGTTTGCGTGCGGAGATTGATGAACGGGCCGCGGCGGTGAGGTCGCGGGCGAGTTGGTCGAGGGCGTCTTTTCGGCGGGCGAGCGCGGCGTGGGGCCTGTGGCGTTCGAGCGTGAGTTCGAGTTGGTGGACAGCGGCGCTTCCGGCCTGGTGCCGGCGGGCGACGGCGCGGGCGAGGCGGTCTGCGGCCCGGGCGAGTCGGTCCCGACGTACGCCGACAATCGCGGCGGGGTCCGCCATTGCCGGGGTGCGTGCGAGGCCGGTGAGCCGCCGGCTCTCCAGTTCGAGGCGGTGGGCGATCGCTCGTTCGCGACGGCGGGCGAGGCTGCCGAGCTGCTGGGCGAGGGCGGCGCGGTCGGGCGTGAGCCGAACGGTCGCCTGGGTGGGCGTGGCGGCGCGGTGATCGGCGACGAGTTCGGCGATGGTGGTGTCGCTCTCGTGGCCGATCGCGGCGACGAGCGGGACGCGGCAGCGGTGGATCGCGGCTGCGAGGTCGGGGTCGTTGAACGCCCAGAGGTCCTCAACGGAGCCGCCCCCTCTGGTGAGCAGGATGGCGTCGATGCCGAGATCTCTGGCGTTGGCGTCGAGGGCGGCGATCGCGCGGGTGATGGTCGGGGCGGCGCGGTCGCCCTGGACGGGGACATCGACGAGCATCAGCTCGACGGCGGGGCAGCGTTGGTTCGCGGTGTCGAGGACGTCGTGGAGGGCGGCGGAGCCTGCGGCGGTGACGACGGCGATTTTTCCTGGGAAGGCCGGGATGGTTTGCTTGGCATCGGGGTCGAACCAGCCTCGGGCGCGGAGGTCGTCGCAGAGCGCGCGGAAGCGGGCTTCGAGGGAGCCCTGGCCGTCCTCGGTGATCTTCTCGACGATCAGGGAGAGGCGGCCTGAGGGGGCGTAGTACTCGAGTTTTCCGGTTGCGAGGACGGTTCGGCCGTCGGTGGGTTTGACGGCGGACCGCTTGGCGGCGGACGCGAACATGACGGCGCCGATGACGGCGTTGTCGTCTTTGAGATTAAAGTAGAAGTGCGTGCGGTGTCGTGCACCGCTGACCTCGCCCCGGACGGTGACGCGATCGGGGAACGCGGTGGCAACGGTGCGTTCGATGAGGCGGGCGAAGGCTGAGACGCTGAGTGCGTCCGGGCTGGCGGTCTGCCTTGCGGGGTTCGGTGTGGATGGCGCGGCCGACGGTGGCGGCGTGGATCGCATCTTGCCGGGATCGAATGGGAGTCGGCCCACGAGGGTGAGCCTAGCGGTGTCGTCGCGGCGGCGCGGTCGGAGGGCGACTTAGAGCTCGTTGGCGGTCATGGTCCGGTTGCCGCCTTCGCTCTCTGGCTGCGGGACGGTCGTGGGCGTACGGCAGTTGGCATAGAAAATGAGGTCGGGCTGGGTTCCGGAGTTATCGAAGAAGTAGTTCCAGCCGGCGTCGGCGGTGTTGAAGGTGGCACGGGTTTCTGCCTGGGTTCGGGTGACGGCCTGGACGCCTCGGACACCGGTGAACGGGTTCGGCGGGAGCCTGCTCATGGTGACAACGCCTGGCGAGCTGAGTTCGGCGAGCGACGGGTAGGGGTCGGCGCCGCGGTCGCGTGCGCGATCGGCGTAGATGTTGATGGCGTCGCGGACACCCCCGATGACGATCTGTGCGTTGGAGGTGCGTTCGTCCTCGGATGCGCCGGCGAACTGGGGCGCGATGAAGGCAGCGGTAGCTCCGAGGACGAGGACGATGATGAGCGTCTCGCCGAGCGAGAAGGCGGTGCGGGTTTTCATGCCGAGAGCCTCCGTGTGGGCGTCGCCTTGGCCTGCGATTCCGTCGCGTTGCCCTTGGGCGTGCGCTGGTAGATCGGGTGCCCGGCGACATCGACAATCTCGTGGATCCCGTCGGGTGTGGTCGCGATGTGGAATACCGCGATCTCGATCGCGTCGAGCGTGCGTTGCGTCACGCCCGCGACGCGCAGCCGGTCGATCGCGTCGAACGCGTCGGCGGCGGTCATCGTGGCGATGACGTGCGTGCCGCCCAGCGCGGCGTCGGCGGCGGCGCGGGCGGTGAGATCGTCGTCGAGCCCGTCGATGTAGAACGGGCCCGCGGATTCGTTGAGCGAATCGGTGAGCCGTTTCAGGGTCGCGGCCTGCCCCTTGTGGGCGATGGGATCGGGGCTGAACGCGCGCAGGCGCGCGGTTGATGCGTGCCTCGCGATGGAGGTGATCAGTGTGAGGCCCTCGCTCCGGCTTGCCGCCTCGACGAGCTCGCGCTCATGATCGGGCTTGTCGATCGGGCGACGCCCGCTCCTCGCTTCGGAGGGGGTGGTCGTTGCGGGAGTCGCTTGGTCGGGCGCACTCGAATCGGTGGTCTTGACATGCTGCGCCGCATAGGCGTTCTTGATGAGCTCCCTGAGCACGGGCTCTTCGCAGACGACGGGCTCGATCTCGTGGTGGGTCGCCTGGCGGATGAGTTCGAGCGACTGGAGATCGAGCGGGTCGAGCATCGCGACGGTGGCGACGCCATCAACGACGAAGATGGGGAACGCGCCGGCGCGTTCGGCGAGTGATCTGGGAAGGAGGCCCGCGTTCTCGCGGTCGATCTCGAAGGCGTGGAGATCGACGAATGGGTGTTCGCTGACGCGGGCCCTCGCGAGGGCGAGGTCGCGATGGGCGAGACTCCCGATGTCCACGAGGGCGTGGAGCAGTGTTGTCTGGTGCGTGGCCGAGTGTCGGTGGGCCTGCGCGATTTCGGCCTCGGTGATCGAGCCTCTGTCTGCGAGGTCGCGGAGAATGAGCTGCCTGGTTTCGAGCATCAGGCGACCTCCGTGGTATCGCTTTGGTCCGTCTCGGCGGCGCGGAGACGGTTGAGGAGGAGCTCGAGATCGTGCTCGAAGACGGCGTCGCTGTCGACGAACGCCGCGCCGATGAGGTAGGCGGGTCGGCTGTCGGTCATTCGGATGCGCTGGACGCGGACACTCGAGACGAGGATGGGCCGCGCAGGGTCGGCGTCGATTCCGCAGACGCGGAGTTCGAGCCTGGCGCCCTTGGGGAGGAAGCGTGAGCACATGAAGCCGACGCCGCCCCTGCTGAGATCGATCAGGTCGCCCTGGATGGGCTGCGCGTTTGTCGCGGTCTCGCCCTTGAATCGAACGCGCTCGCACGTCTGGCGAGACGGTCGCATCCTGAGCGGGAGCACGATCTCGTGCCGCTCTGAGGTTCTGGCGTATGAGGCGGCTTTCAGGAACATGATCGGACCTTCCCGGGTCGGCGCTCGCCCCGAGTCGACGGAGCCCGGGGGGTGGATCGGTTCGCGTTTGGGATGGCTTGAGGATGACTTGTGTCCCCACCAGACCCACGTCTGTCTGGCGCGGTCGACGTGGCGGTTACCTACCCTGTTATGGGGGATGCTTCGCACATGGAGCACGAACCGGTGATGAGGAATCGCCGATGCGTCGGCAGTGCGGGGGGCGGTCTATAGTTGGGGCCCGGGTTGGGTCCACCCCTGGGAATAGGACGTGTCGGGTCGATCCGGCCGTTTTTTGGGATGCGAGCATTGGCTTGGCGGATGCCCGCCGGCCTTCACCGAAGCGCCCTTGCGCGACCGCCGCCGGACCCGGTGGTCGCAGGTGTCGCTGAATGAGAGTCAACGATGTCGAACACACTTGTGCAGGAACTTATCGAGGCCGGGATTCACTTCGGCCAGCGTGCGAGCAACTGGAACCCGCGGATGGGGCCGTACATCTACGGCAAGCGGAGCGGGATCCACATCATCGACATCAAGGAGACTGTGAAGGGTCTTCTTCTCGCGAAGAAGTTCCTCACCAAGACGGTCGCGGGCAACAAGGACATCTGCTTCGTCGGGACCAAGCGTCAGGCGAAGGGCGTGATCGAGCAGCACGTCTCTGACGCTGGCATGCACTGGGTCACTGAGCGTTGGCTCGGCGGCACGCTGACGAATTTCTCGACGATCCGGAGCCGGCTGAAGCGGCTCGAGGAACTCGAGGCGATCTCGGAGACCGACAACTTCCAGAGCTACTCGAAGAAGATGGAGAGCCAGCTTCGCCGTGAGATGCGGAAGATCAAGCGGAACCTCGACGGCATTCGCGGGATGAAGAAGCTGCCGGGCGCCTTGGTGATCATCGACGTGATGCGCGAAACGACGGCGATCAAGGAAGCCCGCAAGCTGGGTATCCCGGTGGTCTGCCTGATCGACACGGACGGCAACCCGGAGCTGGCGGACATCGCGATCCCCGGCAACGACGACAGCATGCGTTCGATCGACGTGATCGTCCGCGAGCTCTGCAAGGCGATCGCTGAGGGCAAGCAGCAGCGGACCGGCGCGGCGGCGGACGCCGGGCAGGACGCGAGCGGCCAGTCTGGCGATCAGGGCGATCGTCCGCGGCGCAGCCGTCGCGCTCAGTTCCGTGCCGACGATGCGTCGGGTGGTGAATCGGGTGGGTCGGCCGGCGGTGAATCGGGCGATGCGACCGAGGCGTCGAAGGCCGCCGCGGGTGCGCCGGCGAAGAGCTGAATACGTCGGGCGTCCGCTGCGACGTCCGGCTCCGATGAGTTTCGTTGAACGACAATGGCCCGCCGTCCGAGCCCGGGCGGTACGAGCCGGAACGGTTTGGACCCGAGCGGCTTCTGGCTCTCGGGGTTGGACCGATCTGGCTGGGTAAAGTGAGTATCGCGGGCGGCTGATTGGTGGCCCGCGTCGAGACGAGAACCGACGGCCTGGATTGGCTGTCTGAATTGGGGAACACGATCATGGCCGACATCAGCGCGAAAGATGTGATGGCGCTCCGCAACCGGACGGGGCTTGGGATGATGGAGTGCAAGAAGGCGCTCGTCGAGTCCGAGGGCGATGTGGAGAAGGCCGAAGACCTGATGCGCATGCGCTACAAGGGCAAGATGGAGAAGCGTTCGGACCGAGCGGCTGGCGAGGGCCGGATCGCGGTGAAGGTCTCGGGCGACGGCTCCGCGGCGGCGATCGTCGAGCTCAAGGCCGAGACGGACTTCACTGCCAAGAACGAGAACTTCATCGCGTGTGCGGACATGTGCGCCGACGAGGTGCTCGCGGCCGACTCGTTCGGCCCGGTGAGCGCGACGACGAAGATGGAAGAGTCGATCGACAAGATCCGTGCGCAGACCGGCGAGAACATCTCGCTGGGGCGGGCCGAGAAAATCGACGGCTCGGGCGTCAACTTCGGGTCGTACGTGCACCACGACGGGAAGACCGGTGTGCTGCTCGTGGTCGAGGGTGACCTCGCCGACGACGTGGCTCGTCAGATCTGCATGCACGTGACCGCGAACGTCCCGCGTCCGGCGGGCGTGACCCCCGACGACGTCCCGGACGAAGTCGTTCAGAAGGAGCGCAAGTTCCGGATCGACCAGGCGATGGAGAGCGGTAAGCCGCAGGAGATCGCCGAGAAGATGGTCGAGGGCGGGATGAAGAAGTTCTTTGCTGAGGTTGCGCTGAACGAGCAGAAGTTCATTGTCGATCCGAGCAAGACTGTCAAGGAGGTCGCGGGCGACGCGACGATCAAGAACTTCTACCGCTGGGAAGTGGGCGAAGGCGAGGGCTGAGCCCCGTCACACTCATCTCGAAACTCGATGGGCTCCGCTTCGGCGGGGCCCTTCTTTTTTGGTATGTTCCCGAGATCAGACATTGAGATCGCGTCGGGCATCGAAAGGCGGGCGGGTGGATGGCGATGAAGGCAGGCGCCGGTGAGCGGTACACGATCAGGCGGAAATTCTTCAAGCTCTTCGGGGCGGGGTTCAGCGTGTTCGACGAGCACGGGAACCCGGTGGCGTACTCGCACCAGAAGGCGTTCCGGCTGCGTGAGGACATCACGCTGTACGCCGACGAGAGCAAGCGCGATCCGATGCTCAAGATCAACACCAATTCGGTGCTCGATTTCAGCGGGACGTACGACGTCACCACACCGGAGGGGCTCCGGCTCGGGTCGCTCCGGCGGAAGGGCATGAAGTCGAGCTTCGTTCGTGATGAGTGGATCGTGTATGACGGTGAGCAGAACGAGCACGCGCTGATCAGGGAACGCGGGGGGTTCGCGCCGTTCGCGCGGCGGTTCATCGACAATGCCTCGATGTTTCTGCCCCAGACTTTCGATGTGATCCGGCGATCGGACGGGGTGGAGATCGCGGCGTTCCGCCAGCACTTCAACCCTCTCGTCTACAAGATGGGGATCTCCGTGAAAGCGGATGATGCGACGCTGGACGAGCTGGTGTTGCTCGCGGCGGCTTCGCTCATCGCGGCGATTGAGGGCCGGCAAGGCTGAGCCCGCCCTCCCGATCCGGGGTGCATCGGCTCCCGCGGGTCGGCCGTATGCTCTTGTGGTACGAACGCATTCAGACCGCAGGAGGCATGCATGTCCAGCGACAAACTACAGAGCTTCGGTTCCAGTGAGAACGAATCCGCCGGCGGTGATCGGCAGCCGACGATGAGCCGACGTTCGGCGCTCGGCGCGGCCGGGGTGCTCGGCGCGGGTGCGTTGTTCGGGGCGGCCTCGAAGGCATCTGCGACAGTTTCGCGGATGGGTTTCGCGTCCGACGCGCTGGGCTGGAACCCGGCGACGGGGTCGTACGACCTGCCTCCGCTGCCGTACGGGTACGACGCGCTGGAGCCGCACATCGATGAGCAGACGATGCGGATCCATCACACTAAGCATCACCAGGGGTACATCAACGGGCTGAACAAGGCGCTGACGAAGCTCCGGGAGATTCGCGAGGGTTCGGGGGACATCGGTTTGATCAAGCACTGGTCCCGCGAGCTGAGTTTTCATGGGTCGGGGCACGTGAACCACACGATGTTCTGGCGGGGGATGGCGCCTGTTCAGAGCGGGGGCGGGAACGGGGGCGGCGGGTATCCCGAGGGTGAGCTCGCGGCCCGGATCGATCGGGATTTCGGGACCTTCGAGCAGTTCGCGGCGCACTTCAAGGCAGCGGCGAAATCGGTCGAGGGTTCGGGCTGGGGGTGGCTGGTGTACGAACCCATCGCGGGCCGGCTTCTGGTGATCCAGGGTGAGAAGCAGCAGGACATGATGATGACAGGTGTCGTGCCGCTGCTGGGCGTGGACGTGTGGGAGCACGCGTACTACCTGAACTACCAAAACCGGCGCGGCGACTACGTCGATGCGTTCATGAACGTCATCAACTGGGCGGAGATCGGGCGACGATACGCTGCGGCGAAGGGGTGAACGTCGGCCGGCGAAGGGTCAGTTGATCGCGTCTTCGCCGGTCGGCTCATCCGTGCAGCCGCCCATGCCCTGCCGCATGATGGACTCGTGGAGCGAGCCCTTGTAGCGGCGCGTCTGGGCCTCGATGGACGGATCGCGGAACGAGCGGGCGGCGGCGAACTCGCCTTGGTGGGGCATCTGACCTGTCATCTCGGCGAGGTTCGTCACGGCGGCGCGGAGGCCGTCGATGATGTAGGACGAGTTGACGATGGTGCGTGCCTCGCGGATCTGGGCGAGGCCGGCCAGGCTCTTGAGCGCGGCCTTGAGTCGCCGGTCGTGGGCCATGAGCCTCGGCTGCAGGCGGAGGTTATCCGAAGACCGGATGCCGAGGTTGATGAAGAGTTCCTCGGTGAACTTGGGGAGCGGGTCGTCTTTGCTTGCGATCTCAAGGAGTGCCATGAGTTCGTCGAGGTGGAACTCCCTGCGGCCGCCCTGCCAGACCCAGAATGCGTGATCGACGTCGTGGAGCATACGCCAGGCAAGATGGGCCGCCTGCTCGTTGAGGCGTTTGCGCTCGAGCATCCAATCGATGATCGCGACCGTGAGGGCGAGACCGAGGATCTCGGCGCCGAGGTTGCCGAGCATGCTGACGATCTCGCCGCGCGGCGCATCGCTGAAGAAGATGCCCGCGGCGATCATGACGATCGCGGCGATGGTGCAGCCAGCCGCGAGCAGGACCCTGGTGTTGTTGGCGCCGTTCGGTTTCATCGCGGCAAGCGTACTCGATAAGAGGGCGGGGGATCGGGCGGGGGATCAGATCGTGTCGAATCCGATCTGCTTGGCGGTCTGCGCGATGTTGGGCAGGTGGGGCGCGAAGCGGGCGGCGATGCCGGACTGGCCCTGTGTGAACCGGGTATGGGCGGCGATAACACGCTCGGCCTCGTCGGCGGGCGGCGCGGTGATTCCGGCGAACTTGAACAACTCGTCCCGGGCCGATGCATCGCCGACGATCGCGTCAAAGTCCACGACCGTGTGGGCGAGCGGGAGATCGTCTGAGGAGAAGATGCCGGCCCAGAGATCGGCGAGGCGGGCGATGCCACCTGCGAAGACGGCGAGCCCGCCCTGATCGGCGGCGTAGAGCAGCCGGGGGTCGCGGTGGGCAAGCATGCAGGCGATCAGGGCGTCATCGGTCGGTCTCTTGACGAAGACGACGCGGGCTTTGGGGAAGAGCTGGGCGACGATGCCCAGGGTGTGGAGATTGAGTTCGAAGGCGTCGATGACGCGGGCCGCGGGGTCGGCGCCATCGCTCGGCGCTGTCCGCTTGAGGTAATGGTCAGCGGCACCGGCGATCTGCTTGCCGGAGAGTTTGGACGGGTCGGGGACGACGGGCTGGCCCCCGGCGTTGGCGGGGGCAAGGTTCCGGCCGACCGCGGCGGTGAGGGCCTCGGGGTCGGGCGTGCGGGCCGCGTCGGGGCTCGCGGCGAGCAGGTCGGCGACGAGTTGGGCGCCGCCGCCAGGCATGCCGACGACGAAGAGGGGCCGCTCGGATTCGGCGGCTTCTCCGGAATCGTTGACGCGGGCGCGGGAAAGATTGGAATCGCCCCATGACTTGAGCAGCCCCCCCACCGCTTGGCCGTAGCTTCGGGGATCGACGCGGTATGGGCTGAGGTGGGTCGATCGTTTCCAGGCGCGGGTCGCGGCCTCGTCGTTGCCTTGGCGGGCGTTGAGTTCGCCGAGATCGAGCAGGAGGCGCATAAGCGAGGAAGCGGGGAGCCCCACGCGTTCGGACTCGGTGGTCAGTGCGTCGATCGCGGCCTTCTCTCGGGCGGCGCGGTCCGGGTGGTCGGCTGGGGTAGCGAGGGCGATCGCGGCGCGGGTCGCGGCGATCTCGTATGCCTCGTTGTCGGCGGGGGTGGCGTCGTCGAGCAGCTTGATGGCGTCGGCCTCGTCTCCGGCTTTGAAGCGGAGGCGGGCCGCCACGGCGATGGCAGCCGCGGGCGTGTCATCGGCCTCGAGCTCGGGGCGGATGGTGGTGAGCCCGCCCTCGTAGTCGCCCTGCAGTTCCCTGGCGCGGGCGAGGTCGATGGTCGCCTCGCGGAGTTCGTCACCGGTCATCTCGAAGACGAGGGTCTCGAGCAGGCCGACGGCCTCGCGGGATTGGCCGAACTCGATCGCGAGCTTCGCCTGGAGGTGCCGGGACCGGGGGTCGTGGCCCGCCTGCCGGGCGAGTTCGCGGATCATGCCGACGGTCTTGACCAGATCGCCCCGGCGGAAGGTGCGGCGGACTTCTTCGAGGACGCGGTCGATGGGGACGGATGTCACGCGGGGCTCCTGTCGAGGTCTGGTGAGTCTCGTGGGGACGCCGGCTCGGGAACCGGCGGACACGGGGGCTGAGAGTCTATGTCGGCCGGGGCTGGGCGTTTGGCTCGCTCGGTTTTTCGTGGGGGCTCTGGCTCCTCGCCCCGCTATGGTTGGGGCGTATGAAACGCGTCACGCTTATCTCCACCGGCGGCACGATCGAGAAGACCTACGACGAGCGGACGGGGATGCTCGCCAACAGGCGGAGCATCGTGGACACGATGCTGTCGGCGCTCCGGCTCGAGGACATCAGCATCAACTCGATCCAGCTGCTCAGCAAGGACAGCCAGGATTTCACGCACGCGGACCGGAAACGGATCCTCGACATGGTGCGGGTGATGATCGAGGACGCGGGGCCCGAGGACGGTGGCGTGGTCGTGCTGCACGGGACGGACACGATGTCGGTCACGGGCGAGCTGCTCTACAGCACTCTCTTTGAGGGCAAGGCCGATGCGCCGACGGTGCCGATCGTGCTGACGGGGGCGATGAGGCCCTACGAGATGACCCGGTCGGACGCGTTGCAGAACCTGACCGAGGCGATCTTCGCGGCGGGCGTGCTGTCCCCCGGTGTGTACGTGGTCGCGCACGGGCGCGCGCTCGCCTTCCCGGGCGTTGTGAAAGACGTGGACCGCGGGACGTTTGTCCGCGAGGCTTAGGCGTTCTTGACGACGACGCGGAGCTCGCCCGGCACGTGAAGGTCCTGCTGCGGGAACGGGATGCCGATGTCCTCGGCGTCGAAACGTTCCTTGATCCGGCGCGTGACGTCCCAGTGGACATCCCAGTAGTCCGAGGTCTTCGCCCAGGGGCGGACGATGAAGTTGACCGAGCTGTCGGCGAGCTCGTTGACCTTGATGACCGGCGCGGGCTCGGCCATGACCTTCTCGTGGCTTTCGATGACCGTTTTGATGATCGACTCGGCCTTGGCGATGTCGTCGTCGTAGCCGATCCCGAAGACCATGTCCACGCGGCGGGTGTCGCGGCCCGTGATGTTGGTGATCACCGAGCCCCAGATCTCGTTGTTGGGGACGAACTGGATCTTGTTGTCGAACGTGAGGATGGAGGTCTGGACGAGGCTCATCGTTTCGACCTTGCCGCTGACGCCTCCGGCGTCGACCACGTCGCCCACGTCGAAGGGGCGGTAGACCAGGATGAGGATGCCAGAGGCGAAGTTGGAGAGCGTGCCCTGGAGGGCGAGACCGATCACGAGGCCGGCGGCACCGATCGCGGCCACGAGCGGCCCGATGTTGAGCCCGAGGGCCCCGAGCGCGACGACGATGCCCACCAGGAGCACCGTGCGACGGGTGAGCTTGACGACGAAGTTCTGCAGGAGGGTGGAGGTCTTGGGAAGGCGTCGGACGGCCGACTTCGCGATGCCCACCGCGATCCTTGCGATGACCCACGCGACGAACAGAATGACGAAGAACTTGACGATGTTGAGCCCGACCTGGATGCCTCCGTCGGGCGACATCACCCAGGTCGTGATGTAGTCGCTGACGGCCTGGGGGTCGAACCAGTTGACGTTCGTGCCGGCGACGGCGTCGACGTAGTCCCGGTACTCGCTGTCGTCGCCGCCCTTGGCGTCGAGTTCGTCGAGGACGACATCGAGCCTCTTTGTGACGGCGTTCCGGCGCGTCTCGGCATTCGCGATCTGCTCACCGGTCGCGTTGCCCTCGAGCAGCAACGCCGCCTCGGCGTCCACCGCGGCCTGCAGGTGCCCGATCCAGAGTTCGGCGACCTCGTTCAGGCTTTCGACGCGGAGGGGTCTGACCTCCGCCTCGAGGCGATCGATCGGGTACTCCTGGGGCATGACGGCGTCTTCTGCGGTCTGCCCCGCGGCACCGGTCGAGAACGCCGTCTGACCGAGAACGGAAACAAGAACGGCAAGCATCGCGGCGTGGATTCGCATCGGAGAAATTCCTGATGGGGAGCTGGGGGTCGGCGATTGTTGGCAGACGCGTGCGAAAAAAAAGCCGCGGTTTAAAGGCCGCGGCGGTGCATGATATCCAAGAGGTTCCGGACGAAATCACGCCTTGATGGAGGTGATTTTGATCGCGGTGTAGCGCTGGCGGTGCCCCGTCTTGCGCTTGTAGCCCTTCTTGGGCTTGAACTTGTAGATGTGGAGCTTCTCGCCCTTGACCATGGGCTCGAGAATCTCGGCGGCGACGGACGCACCCTCGACGTACGGCTTGCCGATCTGGGCCTTGCCCGCGTCGGACTCGTCGCCCAGCAGGAGGACCTTGTCGAATGAGATGGTCGAGCCTTTGTCGGCCTCGCCCGAGGCGTGGAGGTCGATGAGGATCTCTTCGCCTTCGGTGACCTTGCGCTGGCCGCCCGATTCTTCGATGACTGCGTACATGCTGAGACTCCAGAAACTGGTTCCACACGGCACGGGGCGGCGGTACCGCCGGCTTGCTTACCCGGGACGCGGTGGGCCACGAGTCTAGGCCCCTCGCGGGATCGGGTCATGCGACGCGTGCTCTTCCTCACGCTCCACGCGGTAGAACGGGCCCGTTCGTTCGGATATCATTCGGTATGGGAGCCCCGAGCTTCAGGCCAAGGTTCGCGTTCACGCTCATCGAACTTCTCGCCGTCATCGCGATCGTCGGCGTTCTGATCGCGATCCTCCTGCCGGTTCTTGCGAACACCCGTGAACGGGCTTCGCTGCTCGTCTGCACCGCGAACATCCGCTCGCAGGGGCAGATCGCGACTCAGTATGCGCTCGACAACGCGGGGGCGATGCCGCCAAGGCTGTACTACCACGCGGAGCCCGATGGAGACGGGGGCAGCACCCTTGAGCGTGCATTGTTCAACGATGTTCTCGCCGCCTATTCCGGAGATCCGTTCCGGACGGCCCCTGGGTTGTCGTTCCCCACCCCGCACGGCGTCTGGGTGTGCCCCGAGGTCGAATCGGGCTCGGGCGGGTCGCGCATGACCCACAACGGGGAGCTCCACCATGCCCCGAACCAGTTCATGTTCGGCATCCTCGATATCGACGAGGCGAACGGATATCTCGAGGTGTATGTCGACGCGATCGGGCCTTGGAATCCGCGGTACGGCGGGCGGGGCTGGCGCCGGCTCGACGATTTCAGCCGAACCGGCGAACTCGTGATGATCATGGGCAATGTCTCAACATGGATCGTCACCCACAGCCACATCGACGC
>DDFO01000022.1:0-434 GCA_002337215.1 Phycisphaerales bacterium UBA1926
GATCTCGGCGATGCGGCCTTCGAGGAAGGCGATCTTCTCTTCGAGTTGCTCGACCCGCATCCAGGACCACTTGCTCTTCTTCGGCGCGCCCTCGTCGGTTTTCGGCCTGATCGCCGCGGGGTTGCTCGCGGTGTTAGCCGTGGATTCCGGCGATTTGGACGGCTTGCTCTGCTGCGGCCTACCAGACTGCGGTTTGGTCGACTTCTGCTGGTTGCTCCTCGCGGCGGCCTCGGCCTTTTTGGCTTCCTGCTTGGCGTGCCACTCGCTGTAGTTGCCGTTGAACGCGCGCGCGTCGCCCTCCCCGTCCAGCACAATGAGTTGATCGCAGCAGGCGTCGAGCAGGGCCCGGTCGTGGCTGATGAGAATCAGCGTGCCGTCGAAGAGTGACTCGTTGCGTTCGTCTTTCTCGGGGAGTCGGAGCGCGTCCTCGAGCA
>DDFO01000022.1:549-14299 GCA_002337215.1 Phycisphaerales bacterium UBA1926
GTGGTTGGTCGGCTCGTCGAGGACGAGCACGTTCTTGGCGCTCGCCATGAGCCCCGCGAGGGCGGCACGGGCCCGCTCGCCGCCGCTCAGCAGGCCCAGTTCCTTTTCCTGCGATTCGCCGCTGAACAGGAACGCGCCCGCGAGGTTCCGCGCCGCCTGCTCGCTGAGGAGCTGATCGGGGCATTCGTTGCGGACGATCTTCTGGAGATAGCGGATGACGGTGAGCTCGGGATCGAGCGATTCGTGGCTCTGCTTGAAGTACCCGATCGAGAGCTTGGTGCCCAGCGAGACGCTGCCCGCGTCGGCGTCGGCCTCGCCCAGCAGGCAGCGCACGAGCGTGGTCTTCCCCGCCCCGTTGGGGCCCAGGATGCCCCAACGCTGGCCCCGCTCGATCGTGAGATCCAGATCATCGAACAGCACGCGTGCCGAGCCGTCCTCGTTGGGATACGCCTTTTTGAGCCCGCGCACGTTCGCGACGATGTCGCCTGTCCGCTCGGCCTTGGGCAGCTCGAGCCGCATCGATGTCGAGTTCAGCGGCTTCTCGATCGTCAGCGTGGCCTTCTCTCGTTCGAGCCGGCTCTCGCGCCCGCGTGCCTGCTTGGCGCGCTGCCCCGCCTTGTACTTGCGGATGAAGGCTTCTTCCTGCTTGAACTTGGTTTGCTGGGTCTCCCACGCGCGCCGCTGGACCTCGAGCCGCTCGGCCCGCAGCTTCCGGAACGCCTTGTAATTGCCGGGATACTCGATCAGCCGTCCGCCCTGCGTGGGGACGGGCTCGACCTCGATGATCCGGCTGACGACCGCGTCGAGCAGGTAGCGGTCGTGGCTGATCATCAATACCGCGCCGCGGTACTCGTGCTTGAGGAAGCCCTCGAGCCAGATCCGGCCCTGGATATCCAGGTGGTTGGTCGGCTCGTCGAGCAGCAGGATGTCGGGCTCGGTGAGCAGGATCTTCGCGAGCGCGAGCCTCGCGCCCTGCCCTCCCGACAGCCCTTCGACGGGGACCGTGAACTGGGCATCGGTGAACCCCAGGCCGTGCAGGACGGCGTCGATCCTGTGCGCGTTGTTCAGCCCGCCCCCGGCGTCGATCTTTTTCTCGATCTCGGCCTGTCTGCGGAGGAGTTTTTGCAGTTCGTCACCGTGCGCCTCGCCCATCGCCTCGAAGACATCGTGCAGCTCGTCCTGCAGTTCCTCGATGTGCCCGAACGCGGCGGCCGCCTCCTCGCGGAGCGTCTTGCCGGGCTCGAACCCGTGCTCCTGGGCGAGGTACGCCGACTTCGCCCCGGCCTGCAGCACGACCTGCCCGCCGTCGGCTTTCAGGTGCCCCGTGAGCACCTTGAACAGGCTGGACTTGCCGCACCCGTTGCGGCCCACCATGCCCACACGCTCCCCGGGCTCGACGGAGAGCGAGACCGCGTCGAGGATGCGGCGGTCGCCGTAGGCGAGTTCGATGTTGGTGGCGGCGAGGATGGGCATGCGGGGAGAGGGTAGAAGGGGTGCGAGCCGGAGTTTGCTGAGAAAGACTTTTGCGGTGAGCCAACGCCGTCTTGGGTGTGCGGTCGGTGTCAAAAGGTCCGCGCACAACCACTATTCCGCGAGGATGAAGCCGTGTGGCTACTTCTGCTTGGCCCCACCGGGTGCCATGGAGACGGCGCTGCCTTCTCCATGTTCACACCCTGACCGGCATGGAGAAACCGCTCCGCGGTGACTCCATGGCACCCGAACGGGTTTCTGCAGATCCCAAGAGTGCGGCCCACGCGACAGATCGCGCCGTCCTGTTCTAGGCTGTCGTCATGCGAGCACTCGTCATCGAAGAACAGGGCAACCCCGTCGCACCCAATGTGGTTTACAGGACCGATTTCGAGGATCCCGGGCCTCCGGAGCCGGGCGAGGTGCGGATGAAGATGCTCGCCAGCGCCCTCAACCACCTCGATCTCTGGGTGGGACGGGGCGTGCCGGGGCTCGAACTCGAGTACCCGCGGGTGGGGGGCTGCGACGGGTGCGGCGAGATCACCGAGGTGGGTGATGACGTGGACGAGGCGTGGATCGGCCGGCGGGTCATCGTCAACGCCGCGATCGACACTCCCGACGAGCCGCACCCCGACGACGCGACGGGATCGACCCTCGCCCCCAACTACGAACTGCTCGGCGAGCACCATTCGCCGGGCACGCACACGGAATTCTTCAACTGCCCCGTCGAACAGGTCGCGGATGTGGGTGATGCCGACCCGTCCCACGCCGCCGCGTTCGGGCTTACCTTCCTGACCGCCTACAGCATGATGCGCACCAAGGCTGATCTGCTCCCGGGTCAGCGCGTGCTGATCACAGGGATCGGGGGCGGGGTCGCGCTGGCTGCGTTGTCGATCGCCAGGCACCTGGGCTGCGAGGTCTGCGTCACGAGCCGGCACCAGTGGAAGCTCGACAAAGCGAAGGAACTGGGCGCCGACCACGGCGTGCTGGACGAGGGCGCCGACTGGTCGCGCGAGGTTCGCAAGTGGTCGCGTAAGCGGGGCGTCGATCTCGCGGTGGATTCCGCGGGCAAGGCGACGCACCTCTGGTGCATCAAGTCCCTCGCGCGGGGCGGGGCATATGTCACGCCCGGTTGCACGAGCGGCCCCGACGCGACGACGGATCTCGCAAGGATCTTCTGGAACCAGTTGCGGATCTTCGGCTCGACAATGGGATCGATCGACGACTTCGCGGAGGTCGCGAGCCTGTTCAGGACCGGCGCGTACGCGCCAGTGATCGATTCGGTGCACAAGGCCGAGCATGGGCAGGCCGCCTACGAGCGGCTGGAAGCTGGCGAGCAGTTCGGCAAGGTGGTGATCAGATGGGACGGTTGAGCGTCTCCACCTGCCGACGCGGGCGCCGCGCGGTGTTGTCCGCGCCGGCTGCCGGTGCTCTGGCAGCATTGCTCTTCGGGCCGGCGCTCGGCCCGGTCGGCTGCGCGACCACGGATACCTCTCGGCGCAACTCGAACCCGCTCAACCTCCCCGATCATTTCCGATCAAGGGATGCGCTCTCCGCGCACGCATCGGTGACGATTCTGCTCGGCATGTGGCACGCCGCCGCCGCGAGGGGTGACTTCGATGCCTACTTCTCGCGGATGACCGACGACGCGGTCTTTCTGGGCACCGACCCCGACGAACGCTGGACCCGCGCCGAGTTTGAGGCGTTTGCGGGGCCCTATTTTGACGGTGTCGAGGCGTGGACCTACGAAGCGATCGATCGGCACGTCGTTGTTGGCTCCAGCGACGACTCGTCGGTTGTCTGGTTCGATGAGGTCCTCTGGAACGACAAGTACGGCCGATGCCGGGGGACGGGTGTCGCCCGACTGGGCTCTGACGGCGACTGGCGGATCGCCCATTACAGCCTCGCCTTCCTCGTCCCCAACGACAAGGCCAGCGCGGTCATGGACGCCATCGGCACGCAATCGACACCCGATGTTGACTGACGCCCGCGTGCGCATGGACCGAGAATCGGTCCGCAATGAACTCGCGATCCGATCGAGACGGCGTCGGCGACCGACTCCGGCGCTGATCGAGGGATTCCGCTCGCCCTATGCATGATCGGACCCGATGCTTCATGCGGAGGGAGGCGCACCATGCACGCCTTCGCACGCTCGATCCTCGCGACATCCTCTTCAGACGGTCTCGCCGCCTGGCAAGCCGTGGTCGGTGAGTTCCGCAAGACGCTCGACGACCCGCTCGCAGGCTGGCCCGTGATCGCGTGCTTCGCGGGCGGGCTCGCCTTCCTCTGGCTCAATATCCGCGTCGCCCGGCTGATGCTGAAGGCATTCGCCACCGACCACGGCGGACCCGACCCGGTCGACCACGCCACGTGATCGACGCGATCTCTCCCGTCCACGGCTGATTCGATTTCCAGTAGTCTCTGCGCAGGCGGTTCGTTCGACGCCGAGGAGGAACCGCCGTGGCATCCATCACCGTCCAAAAGCACATCAACGCACCCGTCGAACTCGTCTTTGCGAAGGCGAGCGATGTCCACAACTGGGCGAACCAGATCGAGGCGATCACGAAGATCGAGGTCCACACCGAGGGCCCGGTGGGCGACGGCACGCGCTTCACCGAGACCCGAAAGATGTGGGGCAAGGAAGCGAGCGAGACGATGACGTTCGCGGACTTCGATCCGCCCAACGGGTTCACGCTGCTCGCCAGCAGTCACGGCTGCGACTACGTCTCGACACACTCGTTCACCTCTGAGGGCGAGAGCACGACGATGACGCTCCGATTCGAGGGCACGCCGCGGACGTTGCCCGCGAAACTGATGGGGTTCATGTTCGCGTTCATGAAAAAGAGCATGTGCACGATGCTCGAAAAGGACCTCGATGATCTCGCGAGGGCGTGCGAAGAGGCCGCCGCGAGCGAGTGATCGCGCGTCAGCCCTCGCCCAGCGCCTCGATGAGCGACGCCTCGTCCCAGACTTCAACGCCGAGCGACACGGCTTTCGTGAGCTTGCTGCCCGCCTTCTCGCCTGCGACAACCAGGTCCGTGTTCTTCGAGACCGACCCGGTGACTTTCGCGCCCAGCCTCTCGAGCTTCTCCTTGAGCGCGGGGCGGTCGTAGCGCTCGAGCGTGCCGGTCAGCACGACCGTCTTGCCCGCGAACGGATTGTCAACGGACGCTTGCTCGCCCGGCTCGCGATAGTCCACGCTCGACAGGCTCACGCCCACCTCGCGGAGTTCGTCGAACGTTTTCTTCGCGGCCTTGCTGTGCAGATACGCGTGCACGACGGGCGCCGTGTCGCGCCCGAGCCCTGTTTCGTAGTCGTCGGTGAGCTTGTCGGGCGATCCGCTGATCCGCTCGCGTTCCGCGGCCGACATCGTGTTGAACGCTTTGGGCATCAACTTCTCCACTGGGGCATCAAGCAGCGCATCGAGATCCGGGAAGACGCGGGCGAGGGCCTTGGCGGTCGATGTCCCGACATGTCGGATGCCCATGCCCCCCAGCACCCGCGCGAGCCCGCGCGACTTCGCGTCCTCGATGCCTTTGAGCATGTTCTCGAGCTTCTTCTCGCCCATGCGGTCGAGCGCGAGCAGCGAATCCCGGTGCTCGCCCAGCCTGAAGATGTCGGCGAACCCCCTCAGCGGGATGGGCTCGACCCGCTCGGCCGAACCGGCATCACCATCTTCTGACTCGTCGGTCTCCTCGGTGTCACGCTCCCCGGGAGGCTCCGCGGTGGAGAGTATCTGATCGATGGTTTGCTCCCCCAGCCCGTCGATGTCCATCTGGTTCCGCCCCACGAACCAGACGAGTTTCTCGCGCAGCTGCGCGGGGCACTCGGGGTTGACGCACCGACGCGCCGTCTCACTCTCAGGGTCGAACGCGTCGCCCGGCGAATACACGATCCCGTCCGCCGTCTCGATCTCGACCGCCTCCCCGCACCGCGGACACTCGGCGGGCGGCTTGATCTTCCTCGCCGACTTCGGCCGATCCTTCAAGACAGGCTCGACCACGTACGGGATGATCTCCCCCGCCTTCTCGACGAGCACCATGTCGCCCACACGGATGTCTTTCTTGCGGATCAGCCCGAAGTTGTGCAGGCTCGCGTGCCGGACGGTTGTCCCCGCGAGCAGGACGGGCGACATCACCGCTCTCGGTGTGATCTTCCCCGTCTTGCCCACCTGGAACTCGACATTCTCGAGCGTCGTCGGCTTCCGCTCGGCCGCGAACTTGTACGCGATCACCCACCGGGGGCTCTTGCTCGTGGTTCCCAGTTCATCCTGGCTCGCGAACGAATCGACCCGCGCGACCATCCCGTCCGTGTCGTAGTCGAGATCGAACCGATGCTGCTCGAATGCCTCGATCGCCTCGATGATCGCGTCCGCGTGCCCGGCCTCCTTCGCGTGGGGGCTGATGGGCACGCCCAGCGCCGCGATCTTTTCCCTGAACTCCGAGTACGAATCCGCGAACGAATCCGAGCTCTTTCCTGAGATCTCCCCGCGCCCGTGTGCGATGAACATCAATTTCCGCTCGGCGATCGCCTTCGGATCCAGTTGCTTGATCGTCCCGGCGCACGCGTTCCGCGGGTTCATGAACGGCTCGAGGCCCTTCTCCACGCGGTCCGCGTTGATCCGCTCGAACTCAGGGCGGGGGATGAACACCTCCCCCCGGATCTCGAGAACCTCGGGGATCCCGCCCTCGATTGCGGTCCCGTCGAGCACCAGCGGGATCGCCCGGATCGTCCGCGCGGCATGGCTGACATCGTCGCCTTTCTCCCCGTCCCCCCGCGTCAGCGCCGCCGCGAGCGAGCCGTTCTCGTACCGCAGCGAGAGCGCGACACCATCGATCTTGGGCTCGCACACAAACCCGCCATCACCACCCGGACCGCCCGAATCCTCCGCGAACAGCCCGCCGGTCTCGTCGGAGGCCCCGGTCCCGAGACTCCGGCCCACCCGCTCGACCCACGCCCGCACCTCGTCGGCGTTGTACGAGTTGTCGATCGACAGCATCGGGACCGCGTGCCGGACCGTCTCGAACCCCTCGATCGGCTCACCCCCCACGCGTTTCGTCGGGCTGTCCGGGTCGTCGAACTCGGGGTGCGCCGCCTCGAGCGATTCCAGCTCGGCGAGCATCTCGTCGTACTCGCGGTCCGACATGATCGGGTCCGCGTCCGCGTAATACGCCCGGTTCGCCCGGCGGAGGACCGACCGGAGCGACCCGACGCGTTCGGCGGCCTGTTCTTTTGTCATCTCCGGGGTGTCGCGCACGCCCGAGTGTATGATCCCGCGCATGCCCGCTGAGACCCCCAGCACACCGAGCGCCAAGATCATCGACGGCAAGGCGCTCGCCGAAGCCGAGCGTGCCGGAATCGCCGCGCGAGTCCGTGCCATCCGCGACTCAGGCGCCCCGGGCCAGAACACCGTCCGCCTCGACGCCGTCCTCGTCGCGACGGGCACCAAAGCCAGCGGCGGGGCAAGGGTTTACGCCGAGAACCAGGCCAAGACCTGCAACGCGTTGGGCATCGAGTACCGCCTCCACGAATTGGGCGACGCGACCGATCAGACCGCCCTGCTCGCGCTCATCGACCGCCTGAACTCCGATCCGGACGTCCACGCGATCATGGTCCACATGCCTCTCCCAGAGGGGATCAATCAGGACGCCGTCAAGAACCGGATCGCCCCCGAAAAAGACGTCGAGGGCGTCAACCCCGCCAACATCGGCAACATCGTCTACGGCCACTCGTCCATCGCCCCGTGCACGGCCCTCGCGACCCTCAAACTCATCGATTCGACCGGCACCGATCTCAAGGGCAAACGCGCCGTCGTCATCGGCCAGAGCCACACCGTTGGCAAGCCCATCGCCGCCCTGCTCATGACCCGGGACGCGACGGTGATCAGCGCCAACAAGTGGTCGTGGGGTCTGCCGGATCTTGCGAGGACCGCCGAGGTGCTCGTCGTCGCCGTGGGCAAGGCGGGGCTGGTCACCGCCGAGTGGATCCGCCCCGGCGCCGTCGTCATCGATGTCGGCGTCAACCGCATCACCAATCCCGACGGCTCCCGCTCGGTCGTGGGCGATGTCGCCTTCGACCAGGCCTGCCGCGTTGCCGGATGGATCAGCCCCGTGCCTGGCGGCGTGGGCCCGATGACTGTCGCCGTCCTGCTGGGCAATGTCTTGCAGGTTGCCGAGTTGTCTCGTCGCCCTGGTTGAGCCCGAACGCGGTACGGGTCACCGGAGAAACATGCCCGATCGCGTCCCCAACAACCCGATCGATGCGGCCGCAAGCGATCCTGCCAGCCGGTTGACAGTCCTGCTCTCCGGGTCTTGAATCAACCCGGGCGGCTCGCCGTTAGACTGAGCGAGGCGGCATCGGTCCGCAGACCCGCCGTCCGAATCACCCGGCTCAGGACGAGCCGAGAGGAGTCCGCTGTGAACACGCTCGCATTCGGCATGCCCGGCGGCTGGGAATGGATCGCGATCGGTCTGGTCATGCTCCTGCTGTTCGGCAGCCGGCTCCCGTCGGTCGCCCGCAGCATCGGCGACGCGATGCGCGAGTTCAAGAAAGGTGTCCACGACATGAGCGACGACGTCACGTCGCCGCCCAAGTCAAACCGGCACGAGCAGTCCTACTCCGCCGCGAAGCCCCCACTGACCTCGGGTGGCACCGACGAACGCGTCAGCAAGGCCGACCCGGTCGAGCCCGTCCACAGCGAACGCTCCAACGACTGAGCCGGTTCCCGAAGGTCGGCTATCGCAGCCCGATCGATCGGAACCCCGCCTCACGCAGGATGTCCTGCACCCCGATCACCGCGTCATAGGGCACGCGGTCGTCCGGGGCGATCACCATGCGCACATCACCCGCCGAGAGCCCGCCCGCGAGCGATCGGGCCGACCCCGCGAGCGATTCCAGCGGCGCATCGGTCAAGCCCAACCCGCTGACCACCACGCGGCCTTCCGTCACGCCGATCGAGATCTCGAAAACCGGGCGCTCGATCGCGAAGCGAGCGTCGCCTTCTTCGGGCGGGGGCACCGCCGCATCGAGCCCCGTCGCGAGCAGCAACTCGGGGCCCAGGATGACGGTGCTCGCCATGAAGAAGATCAGGATGACCAACACAACATCCACCATCGGGGTCATGTTGGGACCCGCGTGGTGCTCCTCATAGTCGGCCCGCGCATCGCGTCGTCGCCATGCACCTGTTGACGGATTCATGGCGTTGCCCCATCTCCGGCCTGCGGTGCCGCGGGCGTCGCCGCGAGTTCGACCGTCGCGATGCCCGCCTCCCGGCACGTGTCGAGCACGGCGCGCACGGACCCGTATGCCGTCGCCCGGTCCGCGCGGATCTGCACCGGGGCGCCGGGCCGTTGATTCGCCATCACCAGAAGCACCGGGAGCAATTTGTCGGGCTGGGTTGTGCGCCCGTCGATGACCAGCCGGCCGTCGGCTTCGACCGCCACCGCGATCGGTGCCGACTCCGGGGTCGCGGGCTCGCCGCTCGCGGACTCCGGAAGCTCGACATCGCCCTGCCGATCCATCGCGAGCTGGCCGACGAGCAGAAAGAAGATGATGAGCACCATGACAATATCGATCAGCGGCGTGACATTGAGATGTCCCGCTGCGTTCGTGCGCGCGCCCATGATGGTCCGAGTCCCACGCATCAGATCTCGCTGGGGTCGGGTTTCAGCGCCTCGGGGCAGTCGTCACCCGCGGGGATCCGCCCCACGAGCCTGGCGGTCTCGGTGATCGCCTCGGTGCACAGCGTGTCGGTCTTTGAACGGAAATAGCCGAAAGCGAGCAGGCAAGGGATCGCGAGCACCAGCCCGAGCAGGGTGTGGAAGAGCGCCTTGCTGATCCCCTCGCTCAATTCGGCAGGCCCGGCCTGGCCCCCGGTCTCGCCCAGGCTCGTGAACGCGAGGATCATGCCCCACACGGTCCCCGCGAGCCCGACCAGCGGGCCCAGGTTCCCGATCAGGCTCAGCGGCTCGCACCGGCGGAACCACGACGCGGTCTCGGTGCTCGCCGCAAGCTCCGCGGCGTCGTCCATGACGTCGCGCCCCCGGCTCGCCTCGGCGACCGCCGCGCCCAGGACCGATCCGAGGTATCCCGATTGCGTGCGCGCGAACTCGCGGAGTTCTCCCCAGCGTTCCTGTCGCACGAGACGGCGCGCGCGCTCGGCTTGTTGGCTGGGCAGGATGTTCGTCCGGCGGATGTCGAGCGCGCAGCGCACGATCACGCCCGACGCGTACATCGAGCCGACGACGAGCAGGACGGTGAAGACGTCGAACGACTGGGCGAACAGCCGCCAGAGGTCGCCCCCGGATTCCGCCTGGGCAAGCGCGCAGGGAAACTGTGATAGTTCAGCGATGGGCATACGAAACAGTTATCGGGGACGCTGTGCGCATCGCGACAATCTTCGGAGGGTGCCGGTTTCGCGGCTCGGGTGTGCGAACGATCTTGAGTGACGCCGACGCCGGACAACTCGCATCAGGATCGCGAACCCTCCGAAGGCGCCCCGCCCGGCCCGTCGGCCCATCCGCCCCGGCGTGAGGCCCCCGCGTGGATGCGTGCCGAGAACCCGTTCGCCCTGTTTGTGCGCACCCTCGACTCGTTCCGCCCCGCTTCGATGCCCGCGATGTCCCGGCACAGCTACCGGCAGGAGATCCTCGCCGGCCTGTTCCTGCCCTGGCTGGTCGGGCTCACCGAGGGCGGCGTGATCGGCGTGATCGTCAAGAAATACTTCGACGGGGTCGTCGACGGCACAAAGTTGAACTTCGCGGTCGCCACGCTCACCGCGGCCCCGGCCTTCGCGAACATCACGAGCTTCCTCTGGGCGAGGCTGACGCACGGGAAGCACAAGATCCGCAGCGTGAACCTGCTGCAGATCGGGGTGGCGATCCTGGTCGCGATGATGGCGCTCGCGCCTCGCTCGCCGAGCGGACTCGTCATGGTGCTGGTGTGCGCTGTGAGCGCGCGCATCTGCCTGGCGGGGGTCGTGACGCTGCGGGCGGTGGTGTGGCGGAACAACTACGCCAAGCCCGTCCGGGCCTATCTGACCAGCCGGATCGTGACGGTGGTGACGATCGTGCTCGCCTCGGTCGGGGCGATCGTCGGGTTCGTGATGGACCGCGACCCCTCGCTGTTCCGTCTGATGATGCCCGCGGGGGCGCTGGTGAGCTGCCTGGGGATCTGGTCGTGGAGCAAGATCCGCCTGCGGGGGCACCGGCGTCTGCTGCGCGCCGAGGCCGCCAACGAGGGCGACGACCGCCCCTCGTTCAACCCGCTGCGGATGCTGAACCTGCTGCTGACCGACAAAAGGTACGGCTTCTTCATGCTCTGCCAGTTCCTGATCGGGGTGGGCAACCTGATGCTGATCCCGGTCATCGTCGTGGTGGTCAAAGAGGTCTTCGACCTCGACTACTTCCGCAGCATGCTGGTGACGCACGTCATCCCGATCCTCACGATGCCCCTGATCGTGACGCAGTGGGCCAAGCTGCTCGACCGCTGGCACATCGCGACCTACCGCGCCCTGCACTCCTGGCTGTTCGCGATCATGGCGGTGCTGATCTTCGTGAGCGTGCGCACGGAGGCGGTCTGGATTCTCTACGCCGCGGTCGTCGTGCGGGGTGTCGCCTTCGCGGGGGGGGCGCTCGCCTGGAACCTGGGGCACAACGACTTCGCACGCGACGACAACGCGGCCCAGTACATGGCGGTGCACGTGACGCTGACCGGCATCCGGGGCCTCGCGGCGTCTTTCGTGGGCATCGCGGTCTACGAGTGGTTCGAGAGGGTGCGTCCCGGCGCGGGGGCGTGGGTGTTCCTCATCGGCGCGGCCGTGGTCGCGGTGGGGGCGGTGGGATTTTTTATGCTCCACCGCGCCATTGCCCGCGAGCGGTGACTCTCTATGGTCGGATGGGAACAGTTTCATCCCGATCGGAAGGCAACACAATGACCACGCAACGATTCTCGATGGCGTTCGGGCTGGCGGTTCTCACGCAGGCGGCGGCGGCGGGGCTCGACACCCCCTCCGCGACATTCACCGTCGAGGGCAACGTCGATGGGACTCCGGCGAGCATGGTGATGGAGTTCCCGGATGTGACGAACCCGTCGCCTAACCCGCGAGTCATCGAGGTGCTGGGCGGGACATGGACCTTCGCCATGCTCGGCTACGAGGCATCGGGCGGTCCGGTGGGGCTCTACATCCAGGACAACAACCCCGCATCGGCGGATTATCTGGGGTTTGCCGGGGACGGGGTCAACTTTATCTACGCGTTCATCCCGATGGAGCCCGGGTTCTATGGGGGAGCCGGCACGACGTTCCCCGACGGGGAATACGACCTGGTGACCCAGTTCGGGATCGGGCCCTTCGTCGTGCATGTCGACGGCGGCGACCAGTTCGAGATGGAGATCCAGAGGGTGTTCGTCGACTACCGCGCGGCGGGCGAGCCGCAGGCGTGCAACGACGCCGATCTCGCCGAACCTTTCGGCGTGTTGGACCTCACCGATATCGTCGGGTTCGTTTCCGCGTTCTCGGCCCAGTCCCCCGCGGCCGACTTCGACGGCGACGGCGTCTTCGACCTCGACGACATCGTGGGATTTGTCACGCTGTTCTCGGGCGGGTGCCCCTGAGCCTGCACGGTCGGGCGTCGCGGGACGGGCGGAACCGTCACAGGATCCGCTCACTCCGCGGATAGCTCCCCAGCACGCTCATGTCCTTGCAGTGGGCCTTGACGCGGGCCAGCGCGGTGCGCATGCCGTCGTCTTCGATGTGCCCCTGCGCGTCGGCGAAGAAGGTGTAGGTCCAGTTTTCCTGCCCGCTCGGGCGCTTGTCGAGGTGGCTGAGGTTGATCCCCGCGCTCTGGAACACGCCGAGCACCTCGACGAGGGCGCCGGGGCGGTCCTCGGTGGTGAACATCACGCTGGTCTTGTCGTCGCCCGTCCGGCGGGCCTGCTCTTTGCTCAAGATCAGGAACCGCGTGATGTTGTTGGGGTTGTCCTCGATGCGCGGGAAGAGAGTCTTGAGGCCGTACATCTCGCCGGCGAGGGTCGTGCCGATCGCCGCGGTGGTCTGGTCGTGCCCGATCTCCACGGCCTTCTGGTTCTCGTCCTGAGCGATCTGGGCCGCCCGGCTGCTGCTCGCCGCGGGGATGAGATCCGCTTTGGGCAACTGCTGGCTGAGCCAGCCCCGGCACTGGGCGAAGACCTCGGGCTTGGAATAGACCCGGCGGATCTCGGCGGGCGGGCAGTTGGCGAGCAGCGCGTGGTGGATCGCGATCTGCACCTCCGCGTAGATCGACAGATCGCCGGCGGCGCCGGTGAACGCGTCCATCGCCTCGGCGATCCCGCCCCCGGTCGAGTTCTCGATCGGGACGAGCCCGTAGTTGACGTGCCCCCGGCGGACCTCGGTGAAGACGCCCCCGATCTCGTGCAGGTCGTCGTACTCAACAGACGACCCGAACTGCTTGACCGCGGCGACGTGCGACTGCGAGCCCGGAGGGCCCAGATAGCCGATACGCAGGGGCTGTTCCAGTGCGAACGAGCCGGACATCATCTCGCGGTAGATGCCCTCGATGGCGCGGTCGGGCAGCGGACCTTTGTTCGCCGACAGGGCCTTGGCGAGCACCTCACGCTCGCGGTGGGGGGCGTAGATGGGCGTGCCCGATCCCCGCTTGAGCCTGCCGATCTCGACGACGGCCCCCGCGCGCTCGTTGAGCAGCGCGACGAGTTTGATGTCGAGGCGGTCGATCTTCTTGCGCAGCGCGTTGAGCTCGGCCGAGGCGTCTTTGGTTTCTTTTCGAGTGCCCGCCTGAGCCGCCTGTTTCTGGGGGGTCTTCGAGGCGGGCTTTGTGGCAGCCTTCCCGGCTCTCTTTGTTGCGGAGGCGTTCTTGCTCGTCTTTTTCGCGGGTTTCTTTGCCATGGGAGGGGGGCTCTCGTCGGAGGCATGGGGGCGATGCGGAGGCTGTGCTCGGGTTTATCGCCGAACGGCGCGGGTCTGTCCACCCCCGAACCGTCGAAAACGGGGATTCCGATGCCGGCATGCCGAGAAAATCGCGGGTTCAGGATCCGAATCCCGATGATGAACGCGTGCGGATATGCCGACGCGGCTCCCGGAACCCTGATCCATGCGCCCAGAGATAATGCTCAATCTCGTGCTTGCCCAAGCCGCCGAAGGCGCGGGCGATGAGTCCGTCAACGGGGCGATGAGCCGGGGCGTCGACGAGGTCTTCAGCCTTGTCGAGGCGTTGCCGGTCGAAGCGCACGCGGCGGCGGGGATCATGCTCATCGGCGGGCTCGCGCTCTG
>DDFO01000022.1:14374-18838 GCA_002337215.1 Phycisphaerales bacterium UBA1926
GGGGGCAAGATCCTCAAGCCGATCTTCGGGATCGCGGGCTTTGTGCTCGGCGGGCTGGTCGGCATGATCGCGTTACCCGCGTTCGGGAGCGAGACCGTCCTGGGTCAGCCCAGCGCCGTCGTCGGGGCGGGCATCGGGGCGGTGATCGGGCTCGTTCTCTCCTTGATGGCGCTCAAGCTCGCGATCGTCTTCGCCGCAGCGATCGGGCTCGCGGTGGTGGGGTTCATGGGCGGTGCGATCTACCTGTCCTACAACCCCCTCCCAGATGAGAACCCGCCGCCTGCGTTCGAGATCGACGATAGCGACCGCGCCGCGGACGGCCATCTCCTGTTCGAGAACCCGTACACGGGTCAGAAGATGACCCTGAAGGAACTCACGCGGACGCTCCGGGAGGCGGATTCGTTCCTGGGCGGGGGCGGCCGCAACGCCGCGGATGACTCGGGCGAGGAAGAGATCGAAGACGACGCGAACGGCGAACGCTTCCGCGCGATCGCGGTGCGGTGCGAGGCGATCGTCCGCGAGAGCTACGACCTCGCGAAAGAACGGTGGAACGCGTTGTCTGCACGCGAGCGTGTGCTGGTGATGGGCTCGACGTTCGGCGGGCTCGCGCTCGGGCTCTTCGTCGGGTTCTTCATGCCCCGAAAATCGACCGCGTTCATCACGGCGCTGGTCGGGTCGGCGGCGTGGCTCACCGCGGCGGGGCTGCTGCTCGAGGCGTACGTCCCGAGTGTCCGCGAGGCGACGGACCAGCCCCCGGTGGTCTGGGCGTTCATCTGGGTGTTCGTGTTCCTGCTGGGGCTCGTGATCCAACTCGCGGGGCTGGGCGGGCCCATCCCGGACAGGAAGAGAAAGAAGCCCGCCGATGACGAGGACGACGACGAAGAGGACGAATGAGTTCTAATCGCCGCGTCGCTCGAGAATGTCCTGCAGCGTCACGGGCTCCGGGCCGACCGGCAGAGCGTCGGGGATCGGGCTCTGGCCAAAAGGGTGGCACGAAGTCTTGCTGGTACTCCCGGGTGAGGACCAGGATCAGTGAAGCGGTATCGGGCCGAGCGGTCTCTTCATCAACGGCCGCGATGCCGATCGCGTCGGTGAGTTCGTCCGTGCTTGCGTAAGCGGTGTAGGGCGCGATCGCGACGCGTGAGGACTCCCGCCCGATGAAGTTGCCGTGCTCATCGACCGGGGACGCCGTGCGGGTGTAGGGGTACGCCGCGTGGAGCAAGGGCCTGAGTGCGAGGTCGGGTGGGACCTGATCGAACGGCCCGTCGAAGTAGTCGTTTGCCATAATCCGCGCTCGGTCGACACCGACGAGGGCGAGGCGGCTGGTTTCTCGATCGGTCCCGTTAACCGTCTCTCGATCACCCGCGGCTTCGTCGCGTATGAAGACGAATCCGGACTCGGTCCCGATGAAGAGTTGTACTCGGTTCTGGTGCGTGTGATCGATCGGCGTGAGCGTTTCCGGGGGTTCGAGATCTGGGTGGAGGAGGAAGCGGAAGGCGGGATCGTGTTCGTTGAAGATGAGCGCGAGCGCGTAGCCGGACTCGTCGAGCACCCCGCTGACGAAGCGCTCGCCGTCTCGGAGTTTGAGTGACGCGGGCCGGGCGCGGTAGAGCGCGGGGACGACGAACGTCGCCGACTCTCCGTCGAGCGAGACGCGGTGCGTGGTCTCGCCTTCGTCGCTCGGTTCGGTGACGACCGTGAGCCCCTGCTCGGCGCCGAAGGTTCCGGTGCGGACGGCGCCGATGCCGGGTTTGGATGGCATGCCTGGCGTGTGGTCTGCGCCGCCGGTCTCGAAATACCCGGTGTGCAGCACGCCGTCGGCGATCGACGTGAAACGGAGGTTGCCGCTGATACGCCGGCCGTCGA
Organism: Phycisphaerales bacterium UBA1926; assembly: GCA_002337215.1. Taxonomy (GTDB): domain Bacteria; phylum Planctomycetota; class Phycisphaerae; order Phycisphaerales; family UBA1924; genus UBA1926. Next base: position 16,241 of record DDFO01000022.1, read on the forward strand.
GATCGAATCGGAAGTAGAAGTAGCCCTCGGTGGGGTAGACCGTTCCCGACTCGATCACGCCCAGCAGGAAGCGGACGACCGACCGGGGGTCGTCGAAATCGGGCTTCGGCGTTCCGACGGGCGGCTCGCGCAGCCGGAGGGCACCTGTCTTTGTCTCTCGGTCGGTCGCGTCGCGGAGTTCGGGCCGGCGGGCCTCGATGAAGGCCTGATTGAGTTCGAGCGAGTGGAATACGTCCGCCGCGGTCTCAGTGCCGGTCGGCGCGCTGGTCTGTGTGCCTGTCTGCGGGCCGGTCGCGGAGAGTAGGGCGAGGATCCAGTGTGCCGCGAGCGTCACGAACATGGGGATGAATCTCCTGCGACGCGATCGGTACGGGTTCAGTCGCAGCCGCCCCCGGCGTCGAGCGCGGGGATCTGATCGTTCCGGCTTGTGGTCAATGCATGGTTCGCCGGCCACCAAGGATCCTCCCCGCGGCGGGCATCGGGGTGCCAGAACGTGGACACATAACCGTGGTGCTCGGGGGGCCAGCGCGCCACGTGTTTCTCGGTGTTCCAAGTCGTCGAAATCGTGCCGGTGTGGTTCGGGGGCCATCCGGCGACCGCCGAGGGGTCGAGGTGTTGCCAGGTGGCGCTGGTCGATGAATCGTGCTCGGCGTCCTGGAACATGCCGCTCAGACGAAACGTGTGGTTGGGCGGCCAGCGGCTGCTCGTAAACGACGAGTGAAGCGGATACGGCGCGTCTTCGGGCGTGACATACGCCATGCTCACGCCGCGGGTGTGCCGAGCGGGCCAGCCGATGCTGGTGGTCAGCGCGTGGTCGCCGGGGTCATCACCGACATCGCCCCATGATCTGGAGATCGCGTCGTCGTGCTGCGCCGGCCACGCCCTGCTGACGGTGACGGAGTGTGTCCCGCTCCACCGCAGGCTGATCGGGGCGGCATGATTCTCGGGATACCGGTCGCGATCGCGTTTGGACCGGAACCCGGACGTGTGGGCGTTGTGGCGGGAAGGCCTCCAGCCTTGGCTGATCGCGCCGAGATGTCCGCCGGTGTAGCGGGCCTGCGTAAGCGTCCCGTCGATCGCGGCGAGGGCGCGAGCCGCGGCGTTGGTGCGCGCATCTGGTGAAACATCGGACGGGGCGCGCCGATCGAGTTCGTCGATCAGCGCGGCGACCTCCTCCGTCGCGGTCAGGTACCCATCGCCGTTGCGATCCGCGATGATCAGGTCCGGCGCGAGGTCTTGCTCGATCCACGCGATCAGATCGGCATCGCTGACGCGGCCGTCGCTGTCGAGGTCGACGAGTTTCAAATGCGGGAAGGCATCGAGTAGATCGGTTGCGTGGGCTCGGTCGGGGGCCGGGCCTTCCAGACGCTTGGGGAGCATTGGAAGACCGATCGATTCCCCGCGTGCGATGGACGCAACCATGAATCCGATCAGGGCGACGAGGGCGACAAATACCGAGATTCTCATGGCACCATCTTCGTCGTCAATGCGTGCTCGATGGTCTGGGGTTGACGCTCGGTCACGGGTAGAACGGCAGCCGTTGCTGGACCGTCGTCGAGACATCGTGCCCGGGCGGGAAGAGATTGGGGAGCCACCAGGGCCGTGCCGGCGGCGGGGCCGGATCGGCAGGTCCTTCTCGTGGGTGGCTCACCGAGACGTCATGGTTCGGGGGCCAGCGGGGATGCTCACCGTCGTCGTTCGGCTGCCACCGCCTCGACACAAACTCGTGGTGCGTGGCGGGCCGCTGCTGAGAAACCGTGATCACATGCGAAGCGTCCGTCCAGGAAGTGGTTGATCGCGCCGTAGTGATTGGGAGGCCAGAAGAACCCGGAGAGCGCGACATTGGCCGATTGGTCGGAAAGCCCGGTTGCGCTCGCCGGGGGGTTGACGAAAAGGTCGAGGAATAATGCCGTGTCATCGAATGAGACGGTCCCGTCAGCGTTGAGGTCACCGCTCAGTTTATCGAGCACCACGGCGAGCGCCGCGACCTCGTCCACGGCGGTGAGGTACCCATCACCATCCACATCGTTGATCACCAGATTTGGGGCGATGTTCGTCTTGATCCACTCGGCGAAGTCGGCGTCGGTCACCGATCCGTCGCCGTCGAGATCGGTGATCTGGATCGCCTTGTATGTGTCAACCAGTGCGGTTGAATCCGCGAGCGCATAGAGACTGCAACTGTCCTCGATCTGCTCGGGCATCGCGGGGACCATCACCGGGTTGTTGGCGCTTGCGGAGAGCGGGAGGGCCGTGCCGGCGATGATCACGAGCGTCGCGCGATTGGAATGCATGGATCTGCTCCACATAAAACTACCCGAGCGATGCTGAATGTCGCGGCACGGCGTGGCGACGGTGAGCCGACAACACTTCCACAGGCTACTGGTCCTCGATCATTCTGCCAAGATCATCACAAGGGCGATCGGTAAATTGATCAAAAACACATATTTGTGTTCTAAGTGCAACTTTGTGTTCTAAGTGCAACCCGAGTTTCATCAGGGGCAGGCAACGCCGGTCGCTCGCGGGTGAGTACCCATCGCGAGGAAATTCGCCAGAAGCCTCGGGCCCTCGATCGTCATGAACGACTCGGGGTGGAACTGC
>DDFO01000022.1:18902-21883 GCA_002337215.1 Phycisphaerales bacterium UBA1926
CTCGGGGTGGAACTGCACGCCCTCGAGCGGCTGGCGGGGGGAGCCGTCGGCGTTGGTGGGCGAGCCCCAGACCCGGCGGAGCCCCATGATGACGCGGGCGGCGTCGTTCCCGGGATCGGGGCACCACGCGGTGACTTTCCAGCCGTCCTCGCCCGGCGCCGGGTCGGCGGGCCATGCGGCTTCGGGGACCACGAGGCTGTGGTAGCGGGTCGCGGTGAAGGGGTTGGAGAGACCTTCGAAGACGCCCTCCCCGTCGTGGGTGACCTCGCTGGTCTTGCCGTGCATGAGGACGTCGTGGCGTTCGACCGGAAGGCCGTGCATGTGCGCCATGCACTGGTGCCCCAGACAGACACCCAGGATGGGGACGCGCCCGGCGAACCGGTCGATGATCGCCGCCGAGATGCCCGACTCCTTGGGGGTGCACGGGCCCGGCGAGATCACGATGTGCGACGGACCGCGGCCTCCGGCCAGCGCCTCGGCCTCGTCGGGCGTGATCCGGTCGTTGCGCGCGACGAGGAGATCCCGCCCCAACTCGAGCGTCGTATCGAGCTCGCCGAAGCGTTGCACGAGATTCCACGTGAACGAGTCGTAGTTGTCGATGAGAAGGATCACGCGACGATGGTAGGTCCGGGTGCATGAAAAACGGCGACGCCGGTTGGCGCCGCCGCACTTCTCATCCCCGAAACCGGACCGGCCTCGAACAGGCCGACCCGGAGCAGGCTGGTCTGAATCAGGCCGCGATGTTCTTGCCGATGGTCCCCGCGACACCGTCGAGAGTGACGTAGAACATGTCGCGCGTGATCGGGTAGGGCATGCGTTCGTAGTCGTCGGCGACGCGTGCCTGGAGACGCTCGACGAAATCGCCGGGCCCCTGGCTCATCGCGACGAACATATCGCGGGCCGGCGTCGCGACGAGGAAATCGCCCCCGAGACGCGGCGCGAGCCTGCGGTAAAGATCACCCATCAGCAGGCGGGCGGCGTCGTAGCCGTCCTGCTCGGCGAGGATGACCGCCTTGCCGCCCTCCCGGCTCTCGATCACCTGGAACTCGAGCTCGGGTGCATAGGTATCGAGGTTGTCACGGGCGGCGTCGTCGAGGTCGTCGATGCTGACGCCCCAGCGGACCATCTGCTCGGTCGTGATGCTGACGGTCATCTGCGGGAGGTCGGTCACGAAGACGACCACCGTGTTGTTCACGAACGGCACGTGGGCGACGAGGTCGCGGCTCAGGTGCTCGAAGATCGACTCGGGTTGGATCCGCGGCATGATCCGGGCCCTGGCGAACTCGAAGGGCATGTCGCCCATCTCGAGGCCGTCCCCGGTGAAGAGCTGGTCGAGGAAGTGCTCGACGATCTCCTGGCCCCGCCCCGGTTCATTGGTGACCATCCGGTAGAGGTTGTCGAGGTCGAGCCGGCGTCCGTTGACAAGCAACTCGTGGGGGTTCACCATCGCGATCGCATACTCGGGCTGAAGCCGACGAAGCAGGCCTGCGACCTGCTCTGCGAACGCTTCGGGTTCCATGGGCATATGGGCCATCACCGCCTCCTCGGGGCATACAGAAACAAGCGTGCTCTCTCGCACGGCACACACCCGGTATGTCCGAAAGTTCGGGAACCGAGCCGGCCAAGAACTGGCGGCTCATCGTCAACCCCATACGCAGATCCGAGCGGTGAGTTTCGCTTCTTGCGCGCCAAAGGCGACCCGCCCGGTACAAACGGCATGGTTGCGATAGGTCATCGCCGATCGGAGGAATTACGGACGTTAAGCCCCCCAACCGCGTCCGATCAGCATTCACGTCGTGATCGAGCCTCGTCTCGGGGATCCCCGACCGCGACATCCGGGCCACGCCCGCTCCGAGAAGGCCCCCAGATCCGGCGGGTGAAATTCTTCGGTTCGGGGGCTCGTGGGGGAGGATTCCGGCGCGTTCGGTCGAGTGCGGCTAGAATCGCAGCCTCTGTCCGGGCCGCGCTGGTAAATGGCCCGTTCATACCGAGACCGTCCCCGATGAACTCGGGGCGTGTCCAACCGGAGATTTCCGCGTGACCGAGCAAGAGATTGAATCAAAGGTGATCGACATCGTCGCTGAACAGATGGGCGCCGACAAGGCGAAGATCACCCGCGACACGAGCTTTGTGGAAGATCTGAACGCCGACAGCCTCGACACCGTCGAGCTGGTCATGGAGTTCGAGGACGAGTTTGAAACCTCGATCCCAGACGACAAGGCCGAGCAGATCAAGACGGTCGGCCAGGCGATCACGTTCATCAAGGAAGCCCACGGGCTCGACTGAATCCGGGGCGATCTTCTCTATGGCTAGCCAAACCGACCACGCCGCAGCGGTCCACCCGCATCCCGGCGGGGAGCGTCACCGCGTCGTCATCACCGGCACGGGCGCCGTCACCTGCCTCGGGCTCGATGTCGCATCGACCTGGGCCGCGATGCGCGACGCGCGGTCCGGCATCGGTCTGTACGACACCGCCGACTTCGAGAAGTACCCGGGCGATTGGGCGGTCCGGATCGCGGGCGAGGCGACCGGCTTTGATCCGACGGTCGCCCTCGAGCACCGCGAGGCGAAGAAGCTCGACCGCTCGACCCAGCTCGGGATGGTCGCCGCAGCGCAGGCCGTCGCAGAGGCAGGCGTCGACTTCGAGAAGCAGGACAAGACCCGCTGCGGCGTTGTCATCGGCTCGGGCGTCGGCGGCATCGGCACTATTGAGGCGAGCCTCAACGCCCTGAGCGCCAAGGGCTCGACCCGCGTCAACCCGTTCACCGTGCCCAAGCTCATGGTCAACGCGACGGCGGGCAACGTCAGCATCAAGTACGGCCTCGAGGGCCCCGCGTCCGCCCACGCCACGGCGTGCGCATCGTCCGGCCACGCGATCGGCGACGCGATGCGGTATATCCGCCGGGGCGAGTGCGATGTCATGCTCGCCGGCGGCGTCGAGGCCGCGATCACGCCCCTGTGCGTCGCCTCGTTCAGCGTCT
>DDFO01000022.1:21917-39303 GCA_002337215.1 Phycisphaerales bacterium UBA1926
AGCGTCATGAAGGCCTTGTCGGCTCGAAACGACGAGCCCGAGAAGGCGAGCAGACCGTTCGACAAGGGCCGCGACGGGTTCGTCATGGCCGAGGGCGGCGCGATTTTCGTGCTCGAAAGCCTCGAGCACGCGAAGGCACGCGGCGCGACGATTCTTGCCGAGCTCGTCGGGTTCGGCAATTCCTGCGATAGCCACCACATCACCGCGCCGGATCCGGCCGGGGGCGGCGCGACCCGCTCGATGCAGTGGGCGATGCGGGACGCGGGCGTCAACCCGACCGATATCGACTACGTCAACGCGCACGGCACCTCGACGCCCCTGGGCGACGAGGCCGAAGTCGCGGCGGTGCTCGGCCTGTTCGGGGACCACGCTCGCAAATCCGCGGGTGGCAAACTGCTCATGAGTTCGACCAAGGGCGTGCACGGCCACGCGCTGGGTGCCTCGGGCGCGATCGAAACGATCGCCTGCCTCCAGGCCGTCCGCGATGGGATCATCGCCCCGACCGCGAACCTTGAGAACCCGGATGACGAATTCGATATCGATCTGGTCGCCGGGACGGCGCGCGAGCACGACGCCGAGTGCGTGATGAACAACACGTTCGGCTTCGGCGGGCACAACACCACTCTGATCATCCGCCGCTTCGACGGCTGATCGAATCCCATATCAATCCGACGCTGGGCTGTGAGCCCGGGCCTTGGTTCGATCCTCGCGCCGGCTCGGCACGCGGCTTGCGATCCTGTTCATCGCGCTGAAGTTTCGCGCACATTCTGCCGATCTCGGCAGGGGCGCGGTGTCGTGCCGCCCCGGCTGGATCGGCACACAGTCGGTTCGATCGGAATCAGGGTCACAGGCCGGGTCGGTTCCCCGGCTCGACCCTTTGAGGAGTTCCCGCGATATGCCCGCCAAAGACGGCCGACTCCACAACCTCGAAGTCCCCGTGATCGTCGAACTGGGACGCCGGCGGCTCAAACTGGGCGAGGTGATGAACATGCTTCCCGGGACGATCATCGACCTCGAGAAGGACGCCGATCACGAGCTCGAACTCCTCGTCAACAACCAGGTCGTCGCGACGGGCACCGCGGTGAAAGTTGGGGAGAACTTCGGCCTGCGTCTCGCAACCGTCGGGTCGAGGCAGCATCGGGGCAACGCCGCTTCGCGCAGCGCGGGGAAAACTCCGGCCGCCGATAGCGCCTCCAACAACGCCGACAACACGGACGCCGAGCAGATCCTCGCGGGTCAGGATGTCTGATCGTCCACGGCGAACGGTTTGGATGTCGGTGGGTGATCACCGGATGAAGTCGAAACCGCGCACGCCGTCCCTTGTGGACCAGAAGAACGCCGGATAGCGGCCGATCCCGCCGGCCGACCCGTTCTCGAGGTTGTCCTCGTCCATGCCGTAGTTGCTGAGGAGCGTGTTGCTGGGCGTCCAGAGATGCGGCGGGGTAAGAATCCGCTCTTCCTCGGGGAGCTGGTCCTCGCGCTCGACCTCGGCGTGGAGTTCCTGCATATCGACCGTCGTCACGCTTCCGTCCACGGTCACGACGTTCGTGTCCGCGTCCGGGCTGTGCCAGGTGGGGGGGAGCTTGGTGACGCGCGAGCCGAACCCGCCGTCCTCGAGCCGTTCGTTCTTGGAGGTGTCCGACCGCTGCCAGCAGAGGACCTTCTGTGATGGCTGGAGCACCCGGTCCACGCGGTTGCGAGCGACCTGGGCGAGCGGCGCGTTGTAGAGGTTCGAGGTGGGCTGCATGTCCTCGACATACCGCTCGGGCGAATACCAGAACGTCGGGGAATAGACGTACGAGGAGTCCCAGACGAAGTCGTCGAGCGTCCCGGTGAATCCGCCGCTGCGGCCGTACTGCGCGATGTCCAGGAAACGCTCGTACGGCTTGGGATCGTTGGGCGCGAACTGGACCTCGCTCGCCCAGTCACCGTCAGAGAGCCAGCCGCCCACGAGGCTGTACCAGTGGAACGCGTACATCTCGCTGTAGTAGCGTTCGCCGTCACCGATGAACCGGAAGGGCCCCGTGCCGGTTGCCTTGTAGCACTCGGCCCAGAATCCCGCGGTCCTCGATTCGTCCCAGGGATTGACGAACGAGTCGCTGAACTCGAAGCTGTAGATCGCCTGGATCTGCCCCATCGATCGCAGATTCGCGAGGCTCTTGACCCGCTCGGCGGATTGCTTGGCTTTGCCCAGCACCGGGAGCAGGATCCCGATCAGCAGGGCGATGATCGCGATGACCACCAGCAATTCGATGAGCGTAAACGCCGACATCCGTCGGCCGGAGCCGTTCACTGTTCTTCGCATGCTGATATCCTTCTCGCGACGCGGGCGATCGCCCTGTTGGGAACTCCGGGCCGGTCCGAGTGCCGAAGCCCGTCTTCCAAACCGATTCCAAGCCGAGACCCCGAAACACCTTACCACAGAACGCCCCGGGGGCAAAGCGAGAACAGACCCCGATTTCTCCGACCGATCTTCCTCATATCGACCAGACGCCCCTTTGTTCCCTACAGCCGTCACGACCCGCAATCGCGAATGTGGACCCCTGATCGGGTCAGGACGAAGCCGGGGAGCGGATCAGACCGATACTGTTGGCACACATGGCACGCGACCTCCCTATCGGCAACGGCGACCTCCTGGTCAACTTCGACGAGTTTTACCAGGTGCGCGATATGTACTACCCGCGCGTCGGGGCTCCCAACCACACGCTGGGACATATCCAGCACTTCGGCGTCTGGGCCGACGGTGCGTTCGCATGGATCACCGATGAGGGCTGGGAACGCTCGCTCAAGTACATCGACGACTCTCTCGTGACCCACGTCACGCTCCGGCACGAGGAACTGGGCGTCGAGTTGATCTGCAACGATGCCGTGGACTTCCACGAGCCTGTTCAGTTCCGCCGGGTCCGCTGCCGGGATCTTCTGGGCAAAGACCGGGACGTGCGGGTGTTCAACCACATCGATCTCTCGATCGACGGATCGCCCGTGGGCGACACCGCGAACTACGACCCGCAGACCGATGCCGTCATCCTCTACAAAGAGAAGTCCTACTTCCTGTTCAACGAGCTGAGCAGCGGCAAAGTGGGGATCGACCACTGGGCGATCGGGCACAAAAAGATCGGCGGCGCGGAGGGCACCTGGCGCGACGCCGAGGACGGCGAGCTCGGTCGCAACGCGATCAGCCAGGGCTCGGTCGATGTCACCGTCGGGTTCAATCTCGCGGTCCCCGCCAACGGGGAGGCCGAAGTGGTCTGGTGGATGGCGTGCGGCGAGAGCTACGACGCGGTCCGTGCGCTCAACGACCGGATCATCGCCAAAAGCCCCGACGGGATGATCGCGCGGACCGAGGCGTTCTGGCGACTGTGGTGCCAGAAGGAAAACCGTGATTGCTCGCCTCTTCCCGAGGCCGTCCGCGATCTGTTCACACGCTCGCAGCTCATCCTGCGGACGCAGATCGACAACGGGGGCGCGATCATCGCCGCCAACGATTCCGACATCGCCCAGTTCGGGGGCGACCACTATTCCTACTGCTGGATGCGCGACGGGGCGCTGGTCGCCCAGGGCCTGATCCTGACGGGCCAGAGCGAACTGAGCCGCTCGTTCTTCCGCTACGCCGAGCGGTGCATCGAGGACGCGGGCTACTTCCTGCACAAATACACCCCCAGCGGCGCGCTCGCGTCGAGCTGGCACCCCTGGATCATCAACGGGCAGACCGTGCTCCCGATCCAGCAGGACGAGACCGCGCTGGTCCTCTGGGCCCTCCGCAAGCATTTCGAGTACTACCGCGACGTCGAGTTCATCAAGCCGCTCTATTCGAGGCTCGTCGCGAACCCCGCCGAGTGGATGCTCTCCTACCGAGACGAGAACGGGTTGCCCAAGCAGTCCTGGGATCTCTGGGAAGAACGGCGCGGCATCCACACGTTCACCGTCGCCAGCGTCATCGGGGCGCTCGAGGCCGCCGCGGCCTTCGCGCACGATTTCGGCGAACACGAACGCGCCCATCGCTTCCGGACCGGCGCCGACGAGATGCGCGCGGCCCTCCGCCGGCACCTCTGGAACACCAGCGAGGGGCGGTTCGCCCGTCTCGCGACGGTTGAACCCGACGGCTCGTACCGACTCGACATGACCCCGGATTCGGCGAACTTTGCGCTCTGGGCGATCGGCGGGTTCGATGTCCGCGACGCCGACATCGAGGCCGAGATGGAGGCGCTCCGCACGAGGCTCGAGGTCCGCACGGACGTGGGCGGCTACGCCCGCTACGCCCGCGATTACTACCACCAGGTGGAGACGCAGGACATCGAGAAGGTGCCGGGCAACCCCTGGGTGATCTGCACGCTCTGGCAGGCGTGGTACATCATCGAGCGCGCGCAATCGGTCGAGGAACTCACCGAGGCGATGCCGTTCTTTGAGTGGACGGTCGCCAAGGCCGAGGAGAGCGGCGTGCTCGCCGAGCAATACCACCCCTACACCGGTGCCCCGATGAGCGTGAGTCCGCTGACGTGGAGCCACTCGACGTTCGCGTCGGTCTGCGTGCGGTACCTCGACCGCCACCGGGAGCTGAGCCTGCTCGACGGCGTCCGCGAGGCGGTCGCGTCGGTCTGAGGCACACTTGGCGGTGATCAGTCGCAGCCTGCAATAAACGCGTCGAGGAACGCGCTGACGTCCGCCAGATCGAGCACGCCCGTCGGGGGCGCGAGATCCGCGATCGCGTCGCCCGCCACGAACTCGGTCACGAACACCGAGATGTCCGCGAGGTCGAGTTGATCGATCGGCGGCGCGACATCCGCGAGCGAGCAGCCCCGGGTCAGGTTCCGCAGCACCGTCACACCGGAATACGACCGGGCGTTGCCATCGGTGAAGACCGCGACGTCCTGCGTTCCCAGCGGACCCGCCGGGCCGAGCGCGATGCCCCGGGGTTCGGGCCCCGTCCCGATCCACCGCGAGGCCTCGAAACCGCCCGACCCGTCGTTGAGGAAGAGGATCGCCGTGGAGGCGTCGAGCACGATCAGGTCCTCGTCGCCGTCACCGTCTGCATCGGTCGCCATCAGGTGCACAGGATAGAGAAGCCGGTCGTTCAGCACCCCGAGATCCACGCCGAAGCGCTCGAACCCGAGCCCGTCCCGGTTGAACAGAATCTCGAGGTCGTCGTCGATCATCGCGGCGAGATCGGTCCTCCCATCGGAATCCCAATCGCCCGCCGCGAGACTCCCGAAATTCGCCTCGATGTCGATCTGGAGGGGATCCGCGAGGGTCCCGTCTCCGTTGTTCAAGAAAACCTGGAGCTGGTTGCCCCCGGCGATGATCGCGATATCGGGCAGGCCGTCGAGATTCCAGTCGAGAGCCGTGGGCGATGCGTTGTCGAAGAGGCTCGCTTCGATGACTTCGCCTGCCTGAATATAATCGCCTTGGTCGTCCCGCGACGCGACGATGAGACCCAAGACCGTCGCGATGACCAAATCCGGGTCACCGTCGAGATCGAGATCCACTGGAATCGACGCCACGGGAAACCCCACCGTCGGCACACTATCGGTTCGGTCGAAATCACCGTCGGCGTCGCCGTACAGAATCGTGACCGAGTTGGTCGCGCCCGGCGAGAAATTCCGGAACGCAATGATCAGGTCCGCAAAGCCGTCCTCATCGAGGTCGCACGATGAGAGACCCTCGGCGGCGCCCGGAACGGTGAGGAACCCGGGCGTGAGAAACGCGCCGTCGCTGTCGGTGAGCGCAACGCCGAGCGAGCCGTCGGTGCCGAAGAACGCCGAGTCCGCGTGCCCGTCCCCGTTGAGATCATCGAGGATGCCCCCGCGGATCCCATCCTGTGTCGCTTGGCCGTAGTCGATGAGCGCGAACCGAGACCCGCTCGTCAGCGTCGACCCGGGCACGCCCTCATACACCATGATGCGCCCACCACCCGAATGCGCGACGATCTCGGGTGTCCCGTCCCCGTCAAGCTCGGGAAACTCGATCTGGACCAGCGATTCATCGCGCGCACACTCGAAGCCGAGCGCAAACCCGCCGTCGCCGTCGTTGATGAAGGTCCACGACACGCCGCCGTCGTCTTCCCGAAAGCCGGCGGCGAGGATATCGGGGTCGCCGTCGCCGTCGATGTCGCCCACGCCGATGTCCTGCACCCGGCGTCCGCCGGGCAGCACGAAGCGCTCGACGTCGGGAAACGCCCCGTTCTCGGAACGCAGCACGCCGATCTCGGCGTCGTCGAAGCTGGACGTGAGGAGGTCGTCGTCGCCGTCCCCATCGATGTCCGAGGCCCGCAGGCGATCGAACCGCGCGACGAGTGTCACCGTTGCGAGTTCGGTGTAGACCCCATTGCCGTCGTTCCGAAACCGGCGGATGCCGGTCGAGCCGAGCGCCCGGCCGGTGACGATATCGCGATCGCCGTCCCCGTCGATGTCGGCGAAGACGGGATAGTCGATCGAGATCTCACGCCACGCAGGTGAGAACGTCCGGTCGCCCTCGTTCCGGAGCGAGGCGCTCTCGTCGAGACGATCGATGCTGGTGAAGACATCGAGGTCACCGTCCCCGTCGAGGTCCACGACGTCGATCGAGAGCGGGTCCTCGAACAGGTTGAAGGGCTCCTCCTTGATCGGGTAGCGGGCCTGCTCGACGAACGAGCCGTCCGCGGACCCGAAATAGAGAACGAGATCGCCCCACGCTCCATCGCGTTCGATGACCGCGAGGTCCGCCAGGCCGTCACCGTCGAGATCACCGACATCGAAATCGATCCAGCCTCCGCGCGACAGCCCGGTCGCTCTCGGCACGAAGCCCCCTGCGCGATCGTTGATCAGGACGACAAGCTCGCTGTCGCCTTCGACGCGGGCGGGGGTCGTGATGTCCAGGAAACTGTCGCCGTCGACATCCGCAACAACGTAAAACAGTCCATCACGCTGGGTGATACGATAAGACTCCGGGGAGAAGATCGGTCCCGACGCAGATGCGTTCGCACCCGAAAACGACGCGATGATCGAAACTACGCTGATGAATCGCGAATGCGATGGGCGCGGCATAGTGGCCTCCACCGTCTTTACCAAAGTCTGAACCCGCTGCTTGATGTTACCGTGCTGTTTGAGTTGCTCCAATCATGATTCGATCGCATACGCCGCACGGCAATTATTAGAACAACCGACCGACACGGTGGAGCGAAGCATGACGTGCAGACGGTCTCGCGGACATTCTGATTTTGAGACGAGCGTTGTTAGACGGCCGTCGTTCTACGTCTCGTCCGCGTCGGCTTCTCGATCACCCGGCCCGTGCCCTTGGTGATCCGCCCGATCGTGTGGACGCTTTCGCCCATCTTCTTCAGGCGTTTCGCGGTCGCGTCGGCGAAGCCGGGGCGGACGATCAGGCAGTAGCCGATCCCCATGTTGAAGACGCGGCGCATCTCGGCCTCGTCCACGTTGCCGCGTTCCTGCAGGAACCGGAAGACCGCGGGCGTCTCCCAAGCCGACCAATCGATCTCGGCGTTCACGTCGCCCGGCAGTGATCGCACGAGGTTGCCCGCGAGCCCGCCCCCGGTGATGTGCGCCATGCCCGTGATGACCTTCTTGACCGTGTACGCTCGCTGGGCGCGCACGATCTGCTGGGCGTAGATCCGCGTGGGCGTCATCAGCACCTCGCCCAGCGTCCGGCTCGGGTCGAGATCGGGATACACCTTCGAGAGTTTCAGCTTGCGGGCGCTGATGATCCGGCGCACGAGCGAGTACCCGTTGGAGTGCACCCCGTCGGACTCGAGCCCGAGCACCACATCGCCCGGCTCGACGCGCGTCGCGTCCATCGCCCGGCTCAGTTCCACGACACCCAACGAGAAACCCGCCAGGTCGTAGTCACCCGGCTTGTAGACGTCGGGGAGCTCTGCGGTTTCGCCGCCGACAAGCGCACAGCCGGCGAGCTCGCACCCTCTCGCGACGCCCTCGACCAGCCGCTCGATCATCTGCGGCTCCACGCTGTGGATCCCGATGTAATCCAGGAACAGCAGGGGCTCGGCGCCCTGGACGATGAGGTCGTTGACGTTCATCGCGACGCAGTCGATGCCGACGGTGTCGTGGACCCCGAGTTCGCAGGCGAGCATGACCTTGCTCCCGACGCCGTCGGTGCAGGCGACCAGGACAGGGTCCCGATAATTCCGTCGGAAGAGCTGTTCGTTGTAATCGAGGCGAAAAAGCCCCGCGAAACCGCCGGGGTTGTTGATCACGCGTGGGCCGTGTGTTCTTCGGATATGCTGCTGGATCCGGCGGACGGCCTCGTCGCCCGCGTCGATATCGACGCCCGAATCTGCATACGTCATCTTGTTTTTGTTCGCCGGCATCGGTATTCTCGCGCGGGGTGTTCGCGGTTGTAGGGCGTCTGGTGAGCCTGAAACGGGCACTCCGGGGGGAGTGAGGAGCATCGTTGACTATGAATCCGATCCGGCTCGCGAAAAGAGTCAAGAACCGTATGGTCGGGGTAAAACCCGTCCGGCCGGTCGAGGTGCAATGCCCAAGAGTCTACCTCGGTTCTCGCTACGGCGGCTGGCATGTCCACGGTGATTCCGTGGGCCCGGAGAGCGTGGTCTACGCCGCGGGTGTGGGCGAGGACACCTCCTTTGACGAGGCCGTGATCAGCCAGATCGGGTGCACCGTGCACGCGTTCGATCCCACGCCGAGGGCAATCGCGTACGTGGATCGGAAGCGCAGCGAGGGCGGGCTCGATGATCGGTTCCGCCTGTACCCCTGGGCGATCGCCCCTGAAGACGGCCGCGCGACGTTCCACCTGCCCCGGAACACCGAGCATGTCTCCGCGAGCCTGCACGAGAGCGGGATGACGGGGACCGAGGCGATCGAGGTCGAATGCCGGAGCCTCGCGTCGATCATGGCCGAGCTCGGTCACGAGCGGATCGATGTACTCAAGCTCGACATCGAAGGGGCGGAGTATGAGGTGCTTGAGGAACTCGCGGGAGGCGCCGTGCGTCCCGGGCAGATCCTCTTTGAGACCCACGACGGCATGTTCAGCGACGGGCGCGCGAAGTCGGAGCGGATGCTCAAGAAGCTGGGTGACGCCGGCTATCGGGTCTTCGCGGTGGACCACTACGGGCGTGAATATTCGATGATCCACGATTCGGTGGTCTGAATCGGCCGAGATCGTCTTGAGGCTCGCGCCGATCTCGATGCCACCCCGGGTCGAAGATCCGCGCTTCTGTGCCGAGCGGAGGCCTTGCGACGGCCCGCGTGCGTGGCCACACCGAGACGGAATTGGCGTGTCGGGGTGGCTAGACTTCGGACCTTTTATCCGTTCCTGCGGATGAACGGAACAACGCCGCACACCGTTTTTCTCGCCGCACGCGTGCCGTCCGATCGGGGACCGGCGCAACTTTGGGGATATCGATGCCGAGCCACCTGTTTACCTCTGAATCCGTCTCGATGGGCCACCCCGACAAGATCTGCGACCAGATCTCGGACGCGATCCTGGACGCGATGCTCACCGACGATCCGCACTCCCGGGTCGCGGTCGAGACGATGGTCGCTACAGGGCTCGTGGTCGTCGCGGGCGAGGTGACAACGAACACCTACGTTGATATCCAGGACGTCGTCCGCGAGAAGATCAAGGAGATCGGCTACACCGATTCCCGGCTCCAGTTCGCCGACCAGTCCTGTGCTGTGCTCGTCGCGCTCAACAAGCAGAGCGCCGACATCGCGATGGGCGTGGACCGCGAGGGGGCGGGCGACCAGGGCATGATGTTCGGCTTCGCGTGCCGCGAGACCGACGACCTGATGCCGCTCCCGATCCAGCTCAGTCACCGCTTGGTCGAGCGGCACGCGGAGGTCCGCCGCGAGCAGATCATCCCGGGGCTGCGTCCCGACGCGAAGAGCCAGGTCACGATCGAGTACGAGAACGGGAAGCCGAGAGCGGTGGACACCGTCGTGCTCTCGACGCAGCACGACCCGTCGTGGAACAGCCGGCAAGACGAGCTCCGCAAGCAGGTCGTCGAGCACATCCTCAAGCCGGTCCTCGGCGATCATTGGAACCCCGCGATCACGGTGCACGTGAACCCGACCGGCAATTTCGAGATCGGCGGGCCGCACGGCGACGCGGGCCTGACGGGCCGCAAGATCATCGTGGACACCTACGGCGGTCGAGGCCGGCACGGCGGCGGGGCCTTCAGCGGCAAGGACCCGACCAAGGTGGACCGCTCCGCGGCCTACATGGCGCGGTACGTCGCCAAGAACATCGTCGCGGCCGGGCTCGCCGACGAGTGCGAGGTGCAGCTCAGCTACGCGATCGGCGTCGCGGAACCCACGAGCGTGTTTGTTGACACGTTCGGCACCGCCAAGGCGGACGAGGAGAAGATCGCCGAGGCCGTGCGTTCGGTCTTCCCGCTGACGCCCAAGGGCATCATCGAAACGCTGGGGCTCCGGAGCCCGATCTATTCGCCCACGGCGCGGCACGGGCACTTCGGACGCAAGCCCTACGAGAAGGGCGGCCACACGTTCTTCCCGTGGGAGAAGACCGACAAGGTCGATGCGCTCAAGAAGGCGATCGGCTGATCAGAGCCGAGGCCCGGTGGGCCATGGTCGAACACAACCGAATGAATCACGGGGGCGCCGATGTGCGCCCCCGTGTTCGTTTTGCTCGGACTCTCGCATCATTCGCAGCTATCACTCGCAGCGGGAGAGGAAGCCCTGGATGAACAAACCGATGTCGGTCAGGTCAAAGATGCCGTTGCCGTCCTGGTCTGCCAGGCAGGGCGGCGAGAGATCGAGCGACGAGCGGAGTTCGAGCGCGGTGATCACATCGGGCAGCATGTAGGTCGAACCACTCGGCGTGGTGACGGAGTAGAGCACCGGGAGGCTGAGACCCTCGGCGTAGTAGAGACCCTGGCCCGAGTCGTTGAAGCCCGTGAGCGGGAGCGTCGCGACCAGATCGCTGCCGGTCTGGTTGACAATCTCGATCGAGTAGCCCCCTGCCTCGAAGTCGAGGCTCTGGTAGTCCACGGTGCAGGCCGCGGTGCCGAGGCCTCCGAGCACCTCGTAGGAGCCGGTGACGGATGTCTGGCCGCCGACGAACGAGGTGACGCCGCCCATTCCGTCGGGCAGGTTGATTGCCAGAAAGTCGTCGGGATCAAACGGGCCGTCGGTGGAGTAGCCGACCGCGCCGGTCAGGGTCACGGCGTCGTATCCCCCGGTTGTGTGGAGCGTTCCGAAAGACACCCAGATGCAGATGTACTCGCTGCGGAAGCAGACACGGGTCGGACGTTCTGCTGCGATTGCCGGTGTTCCGATCAGGGTGATCGCGGCCGTCGATACTGCCGCGATTATCGGGGCGCGACAAGACAAAACGCATGGCATACGCATCATGGCTATTCCGTTTCAAAGTTGACCCAACGGGTCGGGCGGCTCCACACGAGCGGGCGGGACCATCGCAGAATCTATATCAAAAAAACAGAGGTGTGGATCATAAAAAAAATAATCTGCATGCTCATTTCCGGAACGGTGGGCGCGCACAAACCAAAGAGGCCGCCGGCACGCCTGTGATGGAGCCGCAATCGTCAGCGGACGCCACTCCCTCAGACATCGAACGCGACGTTGCAGACAAGAACGCGCGTACACCGGTCCGGGTGACGCGCGTGACTCAATCCGATGCGACGAAGAACGCGAACGGCTAGCCAACCGGCGGTGACAGCGATGAGTCATCAGCCGATCCATAGAGCCCGTACAACTCGATGTACCCCATCACCAACTCGTCGAGCATCTTGTCGGAGTTCTTGCCCTGTTCGATCGCGCTGCGCGCCTCGGTCGAGGCCACGGAGAGGACCTCGGTATTGACGAGGCGGGGCATCCATTCCGCGGGGTCGTGCCCGATGCTGAGCAGCGTCGAGCGGAATGACTCGCGGGTTGGGCAGGGGTTCCTCAGCATCACCGCAGGCTCGGCGTCCTTGAGGATCGCTTCGTGCTCGTGCCAGCGATGGAACGCGATCGCCTGGTCGGCACCAATCAGAAAACGCAGCGGGGTGTCCTTGTCGACGACGCGCCGGGCTCGCGATATGGTGTCGGCCCAGTAGCTGGGCTCGTTGTCTCGTGAGCGATCGATCTCGTCGGTCCAGATCGCGACCCGAGGCTTGTCTTGGATCGCCAGGCGGAGCATCTCCAACCGCTGGGCGTCGGTCGCGACGGGCTGCGAAGGCTTGTGTGGGTTCTGGGACGCGGGCACGAAGATCAGCCAGCCGGTGTCCGGGAAGACCTCGTCGCGTGCGGCGGTCGCGAGCGAGACGTGCGCCACGTGCGGCGGATCGAACGATCCCCCGAAGAGCAACGCGGGCGCGTCGGTCGGGGCGGGCCATGCCGTGATCGGTCGGGTCGCCATGTTGTTTTCCATACCTGATTCTACGTGGGCCGGCCCCGTTGCCGATCGAGAATCTGACGGCTATCATCGCCTCGCTCGATTCGCAAATGCGCGTCGGGCGGCTGGCCCCATCGTCTAGTCTGGTCCAGGACACCAGGTTTTCATCCTGGTAACGCGGGTTCGAATCCCGCTGGGGTCATTCCGCTTTGCAGATCCGGACACCCGCTCGGGTCGTCCCGCATCGGCAAACCGCATCCTGTATTCTCACTCGGCCCCGGGATCCCGGGGCTGTTTCGTTGGAATGCACCACCGCACAGGATGTCCATGGCTGAGCCCTCCACACCAGCACCCTCCCAGACGCCACGCCCCCAGACACCCGCTTCGCCGCTCGGCGCTCCCGATGCGTCGCGATACTGGCGGAGCAACCTCCGGATCCTGGGCGTGCTGCTCGTGGTCTGGTTCGCGGTCAGTTTCGGCTGTGGGATTCTTCTGGTCGAGCCGCTCAACCACTTCCGCATCGGCGAGGCAAAGCTCGGCTTCTGGTTCGCCCAGCAGGGCTCGATCTATGTCTTTCTCGGGCTGATCGCGGTCTACGTCGTGCTGATGAACCGCCTGGATCGCAAGCACGGCTTGCGGGAGGATTGAGATGCTGACAAGCACGCTCGGCGCGATCGGTCTCGACGTGCAGGACTGGACGTTCCTGCTCGTGGGCGTGAGTTTCGCGCTCTACATCGGCATCGCGATCTGGTCGCGGGCCGGGTCAACCAGCGAGTTCTACATCGCGGGCAAGGGCGTGCCCCCGCTCGCCAACGGGATGGCAACCGGCGCGGACTGGATGAGCGCCGCGTCGTTCATCGGGATGGCGGGCATCATCTCGTTCGCCGGGTATTTCGGCTCGGTCTATCTCATGGGATGGACCGGCGGGTATGTCCTGCTCGCCCTGCTGCTCGCGCCCTACCTCCGGAAATTCGGGAAGTTTACGGTGCCCGATTTTGTCGGCGATCGGTACGAGAGCCGGGTCGCGCGGATCGTCGCGGTCGGGTGCGCGATCTTTGTCAGTTTCACCTACGTCGCCGGTCAGATGCGCGGCGTCGGCGTCGTCTTCAGCCGGTTCCTCGAGGTCGACATCACGCTCGGCGTGATCATCGGCACCGGCATCGTCTTCTTCTACGCCGTCCTGGGCGGGATGAAGGGCATCACCTACACCCAGGTCGCCCAATACTGCGTGCTGATCTTCGCGTTCACGGTCCCCGCCGTCTTCATCAGCCTGATGCTGACCGGGAACCCGGTCCCCCAGGCCGGCTTCGTCGAATCGCTCGGGGGTGAGGTCGGCACCGCGATCGCCGCCGGCGAACACATGGGTCTGCTCGACAAACTCGACGGGCTCAACGAGGAGCTCGGCTTCGCCGCCTACACCGCGCCGCCGAACGAGATCATCGCCCACAGCGGGCCCAAGGGCTACACCGATGTCTTCGCGATCACGCTCGCGCTGATGGTCGGAACCGCGGGCCTGCCCCATGTCATCATCCGCTTCTACACCGTGCCCCGCGTGCGGGACGCGCGCATGAGCGCGTTCTGGGCGCTGCTCTTCATCGCGTTGCTCTACACCGCCGCGCCGGCGGTGGGGGCGTTCGGGCGCACGAACCTGATCGAGGCGACCCGCGACGCGTACTACAGCGCCGACGATGTCCCCATGCCGATCGAGGCCGATCCCGGCGACGCAACGGGTCTCAACGCCGACACAGCGCGGACGCAGGCGAAGGTCATCCCCGACTGGTTCCGGTCCTGGGAAGACACCGGCCTGATCGCGTGGATCGACAAGAACGGGGACGGGCGGATCCAGTACAGGGCCGGGGCGCCCTTCACCAGCGCGACCAGCAAGCCTGTCTTTGCCTCGGCGGAGAACGGTGACCCCGCACGCGGCGTGCACGGCGAACGGCTCTTGGTCATCGACGCCGAGCCGGGCGGCGCGGGTGTCGTCCCGACAGACAACGCCAACGAGCTCTTCATCGACCGCGACATCATGGTGCTCGCCAACCCCGAGATCGCCCAGCTGCCCAACTGGGTCATCGGGCTCGTCGCAGCGGGGGGGCTCGCCGCCGCGCTCTCGACGGCCGCCGGCCTGCTGCTGGTCATCTCGACCGCCGTCAGCCACGATCTCTGCAAGCGAACGCTCACGCCCAACATGAGCGAGAAGAACGAGCTCTGGGTCGCCCGTGGCGCAGCGGGCATCGGCGTCATCGGCGCGGCTCTGCTCGGGATCTACCCCCCGGGGTTTGTCGCCGAGGTCGTCGCGCTCGCGTTCGGGCTCGCCGCCTCGAGCTTCTTCCCGGTCATCATCCTCGGCATCTTCTGGAAACGCATGAACCGGGCGGGCGCGATCACCGGCATGCTCAGCGGCATCGGGTTCACCTCGGCGTACATCGCCTACTTCAAGTTCATGGGCGGGACCCGCGACAACTGGCTGCTGGGGATCAGCCCCGAGGGCATCGGGACCGTCGGAATGCTGATCAACTTCGTGGTGGGGATCACGGTTGCGCTGGTCACCAAGCCGCCCTCCCAGGAAACCCAGGACCTCGTCGAATCGATCCGCGTGCCCAAGGGTGCGGGCGAGGCGCACGAGATGCAGGTGCCCCCGGCGCACGCGGACTGAAACCGTGTCGGCTCGCGAGAAAGTCGTTCAGCCGCCGGTCTCGAGGGCGGGTTCCGCCGTGCGCTCGCGGCTCCCGAACAGCCCATCGTGGACGAGGCTGTACGCCGCGGGGACGAGCAGGAGCGTGACCAGTGTCGAGCAGGTCAGCCCCCCGATGACAGCCCGCGCGAGCGGCGCCTGGGCCTCGGCGCCCTCCCCGATGCCAAACGCGAGGGGGAGCAGACCAAGGATCGTCGTCAGAGATGTCATCAGGATCGGGCGGAAGCGTCGGCGGCCGGCCTCCTTCGCCGCGTCGCGTGCCGACATCCCGCGTTCGCGACGCAGACGACCCGCCTGGTCGACCAGCAGGATCGCGTTGTTGACCACGATCCCCGCGAGCATGATGCACCCGATGTACGACTGCATGTTGAGCGTCGTGTCGGTTGCGAACAGCATCGCGATCACGCCCACGCCAGCGGTGGGCACCGCGAGCATGACGATCAGCGGATCCACGAACGATTCGTACTGGCTCGCGAGGACCATGTACACCAGCACGATCGCCAGCGCGAAGGTCAGCATCATCTCCCGCTCGGACTCCTGCTGCTCCTCGTACGTGCCCGCGAGGCGGATGTCGTAACCCGCGGGCTTGGGCACCCGCGCCAGCGCGGCCTCCAGATCCTCGGCGACCGAACCCGTGTCCCGGCCCGCGATGTTCACGCTCACCGTGGAGTACCGCTGCTGGTCTTTGCGGTTGATCACCAGCGGACCGCGCCCCGACTCGACCGTCAGCAGGTTCCGCAGCGCGACATCTTCGCCGTTCTCGCTCCGCACCGTGATATCGAGGATCTCGTCGAGCTCGGTGTCCCGTGCGTCCGCGAGCCGGACCAGGATCCGATGCTCGTTGCCGTCCTCGCGGTACGACCCCGCCCGGCTCCCGCCCAGCGCCGTCTCGAGCGTCTGGGCAACCCGCTGCACGCTCACGCCAAGGTCCGCGGCCTTGCGCCGGTCGATACGCACGAGTTCCTGAGGCACGCCCACGCGCTGCTCGGCCCGAACATCGGTGACCCCCGCGATGCCCAACGCCGCCTTCTCGACCTCCGCGGCGATCGCATCGAGCCGCGCGGGCTCGAATCCTCGGATCTCGACCTCGAGGCCCTGATTACCGGATCCGAGCACGCGCTGGAGCATCCGCTGTCCCTGCGGCGCGCGCGTGCGGATGGTCATCCCGGGGATCGTGTTGGCGAGCCTCTGTCGGAGATCCTCGGCGACCTCCGCGTTCGAGCGGTCCCGCTCGCTCGCGGGCACGAGCGTCATGTTGACCTCGCCTTCCGCCGCATCGTCGGGGTTCCAGCCCGAGGCACCCACGCTCGTATACGCGGCCAGCACTTCGGGTGTCTGCGCGTAGACGAGTTCTTCCATCAGCCGGGTCTGCGCGTCGACGATATCGAGTTCGGTCCCGACCTCCATCTCGCCCGTGACACGGACCTCGCCCTCGTCGGCGGGGGGCATGAACTCCGACCCGAGGCGGGGGATCAGCAGCACCGCGCCGGCGACCAAGAGCGCCGCGGCCGCGATGGTGACGGTCCGCGCTGCGAGCGCATCGCGGAGCACACCTGCGTACGTGCGGTCGATGCTCACAAAGACGCGGTCGCCCATGCTCCTGAGCAACGCCGTCAGCCGGGTCACAGGCCTGGCGTGTTCCCCGCCCTTGAGCATCGTCGCGCTGAGCACGGGGACAACGGTGAGCGACACGATCAAGGAGACGGCGAGGCTGAAGGCGACGACGAGCGCAAACTCCTGGAACATGAGCCCGGTGACGCCGCGCACGAAGATGAGCGGCAGAAAGATGACCAGCGTCGTCACGGTGCTCGCGATGATCGCCATCGCGACCTCTCCCGTGCCGCGGACGGACGCCGTGCGCGCGTCTTCGTCCTCTTCGTTCTCCCGCCGGAAGATGTTCTCGAGGACGACGATCGAGCTGTCGACCATCATGCCCACGCCCAGCGCGAGCGCCCCGAGCGTCATGAGGTTGAGCGTGAACCCACCCACGAAAATCAGGGCAAACGTGGCGAGCACCGAGATCGGGATTGAGACCGCGATGACCGTCGTGCTGCGGAGATCGCGGAGGAACACGAGGAGCACGATCACCGCGAGCCCGCCCCCGAGCAGCACGCTGTTGGCGACATTCGCGATCGACCGCTCGATGAACGTTCCCTGGTTCGAGATCGGGATGATGTCGAGCTGGGGGTAGGCCTCGTTGATCTCATCGATCACGCCCAGCACGCCGTTGGCGACCTCCGCGGTGTTCGCGTCCGATTCCTTGCGCACCGCGAGGCGGATCGCGGGGCGGCCCTTCATGCGCACGAGCCGGGTCATCTCCTCGTGCGTGTCGACAATCCTCGCGATGTCGGCGAGCGTCACCGGCCC
>DDFO01000022.1:39376-59232 GCA_002337215.1 Phycisphaerales bacterium UBA1926
GCGTCACCGGCCCGCGCTCGCGCACGGCGACGACCGTTGACGCCAGCTCATCGATGCTCGCGAACTCGCCCGGTGTGCGGATCGTCACCTCGTAACCGCCCCGGTCGATCTCCCCGGCCGGCAGGTTCACGTTCGCCTCACGGATCGCCTGCAGGATCCGGTCCAGCGGAAGGCCGAGCGCGCGCACGCGATCGAGATCGAGCTCAACACGGATCTCCCTGTTCGACTCGCCCCACAGGTCGACCTGCGCCACACCCGCCACCCGCTCGAACCGGTAGAGCAGGTCCTCCTCGACCATCTCGGTCAGCTCGACAGGGTCGAGCGGGCTCGAGATCCCCAGGATCACGATCGGGAACGCGTTGATGTCGTACTTGGAGACCTGCGGCCTCGGCAGGTCGTCGGGGAGCTCGTCGATCACGCGGTCGATCCGCGTGCGCACATCGTTGGCGGCCTCATCGACATCCGTGCCCCACACGAACTTCGCGCTCACCCGGCTCGACCCCTCGCCCGAGGTGCTCGTCAGTTCGTCCACCCCCGCGACGACCGAGATGGACTCCTCGATGTACTCGGTCACGAGCCGTTCCATCTCCTCGGGGCTCGCCGTCCCGTAGTCGGCGCGCACACTGACGGTCGGGATCTCGAGCTCGGGGAGCAGGTCGATCGGTAGCCGGAACATGCTGAACAGACCGACCACGACGGCGATGAGCGTGAGCATCGCGGTCGCGACGGGCCTACGGACACAAAGCGCCGGGAGACTCACGGTTCGCCGTCCTTCTCGGCTTGATTGTCGATCGCGAGCCCGCTCTCGTTGGCGACCTTGACGGGTGAGCCGTCGTCGAGGAGCTGGTGGCCCAGCGTCACGACCGGCGTCTCGATCCTCGGCTCGCGGATCTCGACGCGATCGTTGCTGCGGATGCCGACCGTGACGGGGATCTCACGGACCGTTCGCACGCCGTCGGTTCCCGTGTCGAGCGCGAAAACGACGTCGCGTCCGTCCCGCGTCCGCACCGCCTGGGCGGGCACGATCGTGTGGGCCTCGCGCTCGTCCAGAACCACCATGACGCGGACGAACATTCCCGGCTTGAGAAGTCCGTCGCCGTTATCGGCCGCGATCTCGACGCGGGCCTGCCGCGACGCCTCCCGGAACACAGGCGAGATGCGGGAGACGGCGCCGGTCACGATCCGCCCCGGAACGGCGTCGGCTTCAAGCGTGACGCTCTGCCCCTGGACCAGGCGTGTGTAGTCCCGCTCGGTGACGGAGACCACGGCGCGGATCGGGTCGATGACCACCCCCGCGATGATCGCGTCGCCGATGCCCACGTTGTTGCCGGTTTCCTGGTACCGCTCGCTCACGACCGCCACGGCGCGCGACGGCCCGCCGTCGGCATCGGTTCTCGATGACACGAAATCCGCCCGGACGCGGGTCTCCCCCAGCCGGAGCTGCGCGATCTCCAGCGCCGCCTCCGCCTGCGAGACGCGGGCGTCGGCGACCGCGCGGTCCGCCTTCGCCTCCTCGAACGCCGCGAGCGCCGTGTCGTACTCCGATTGTGACGAGACGCCATCGTCGAGAAGCCGACGCTCTCGATCGAACTCCGCCTTCGCGACATCCAGCCTCGATTGCGCGCGCATCCGCTCCGATTCACGGACGGCACGCTCGGCCTCCGCCTGCGCGATCGCCTGCACAAACCGGCGGTCGTCGATCGTCGCGACAATCTGCCCAGGCTCGATCTCGTCGCTGATGTCAACAGAGATCGAATCGAGCAGGCCCGCCGCCTCCGCCGCGACCACGAATCGGCTCGAAGCCTCCAGCGTCCCGCTCAGCGTGCGCACGTCTCGGATCGTCCCCGACTCGATCGCTTCCACTCGGACCGCAACAGCGAGCGCCTCATCCGCATTCCCCGCCGCCTGGGGATCGTCATTCCCGGTGACCGCGAGGTAGCCGAGCGCGCAGGACGCGGCGACGAGTGCCGCGAGGATGACAAGGGTTGCGGGATGGATCTTCATGCGGTTCCTTGTGCCCGGCGCTACCGAAGGCAGCGAGAGACGGATCCCCGCGCGTCCACGATTCGGAAAAAGTCCTGCTCGGATCATTTCTCCGCAAGCGCCGCCGCGGATGCACCCCCGGTCGAACACCTGACCATCGAGTCTTATGCGGGGAATCTACCGAATTCGGACCAACCGATCGCAGAATGGTCAATCACGCCGGCAGGTCCGAACAAGCCGGATTGTCGGACCCTGCAAGGGCGTTGCTCACGATCGTTCGGCACATGACTGACGACCGCATCAGGTCGAGGTCCGGTCCACGACGCGGTACGCCTCACGCTCACCCCGGCCTCGCAGCGGGTAGTCCTTCCGCAGCGGGTGGGCGGGGTAGTCCTGCCACGTCAGGATCCGCCGCAGGTCGGGGTGGTTGCGGAAGCGGATGCCGAACATGTCGAAGATTTCGCGCTCGGGCCATTCGGCGCCCGGCCAGAGGTCGCAGGCCGAGTCGAGATAGAGGGCGGGGTCTTCCTCGATGCCGCTGGTGTCGATCGACGGGTCGAGGAAGGTCTTGACGAAGATCCGCTGGTCGGTCTCGTGGGCGATCAGGTGATAGATGACCGCGAACCGGCCCGGCATGTCGGCGGGATAGTTGTGGTAATCGTGCCCGCTTACATCGCTCAGGAAGTTGAACTTTGTGTCCTTGTCGTCTTTCAGAAACGCGAGGACAGCGTGGAGATCGCCCGGTTCGACGATGAGGTTGGTCTGCCCACGGAACTCCGTCGCGCGGAGCTTCTTGCCCGGGAAGGCGGCCTTCACAAGGGGCAGGGCGGGGTGATCGAGAGTGGGCTTCGCATCGCTCATGGGCGAGTGTAGGAAGGGGGTCTCCGCCCGGGCGAGGGCGGGCCCGCGTTCATCACGGGGGGGCGGTCAACCGAGCAGCCCCGCGTCAGCCGGCAGGACGCACAGAGGGGCGATCCGCGCGAACCTGGTCGCGAAGGCACGGAGGACCGCGGGGTCGATATCCCCCAAGTCGATCGGCACCCGCGTCCGCTCGAGATCGTTGCCCGAGACGTTGGTCATCGCGACGGCCCGGACCGGTCCACCGCCCGGCACACCCGCCGTCCCGGCCAGCGGATCGAGCATGCGGACAAAGTGATCCTCGGCCTCCGCGACCATCGAGCGTGTGATTAGCGCCGCCGGCTCGAGGAAAACGCTCGCCCCCGGGTTGCCCTGCGCGAGCCCGCGGATCGCGGGGATGTCGCCAAGCACGTCGCCGGCAATAGGGTGGATCCAGAGTTCGGCCCCGCGTGACCCCGCTTGTGCGCTCAACGCCGCCCATGCCGCATCGAACCGCTCCCGGCCCTCGGACGACCATGTCCGGCGGGCCGCGTCCATCCGGTCGGTCTCGTCGATCGGTTCGTCCGCCGTCGTTTCGGGTTCGATGTGTCCCGAACGGATGATCACGGCCGGGGTGGTGATCTGCGCAGGCAGAGCGACGCCGTGCGCAGAGAGCGGGTTCGCTTCAAGAAACACCGCTTCGGCCCGATCGGGCGACACGAGATGCCACCGTTCGGTGTCGGCCTGGCAGGGCGATGCCGCGGGCGCGGGCGGGGCGAGGGTCCAGGCCGTGCATGCCGGTTCGGGTGTGTGCGCTGGGGGCGTGTTCATCGCGAGACGTTAGGGGTGATCTGGGTGGTTCGGCGCGGCGTCCACTACATGTTGTGCGCATCGCGTGCGCGGGCCGAGCGGGTTCGGCGTGTGTGCCCGCCGGGTTCTGGTGCCCGTTTCGTCCCGTGTGGTTACACGGTGGTCGGGGCGTGCGGACACGCCCGATAGGTGTTGTCCGAGGCGGAACTACAGAGGACTTCCTATTTGTAGTGACAGGAGCGGATGATGCAGCGAACACGCGGACAACAGATGTTGCAATGGGGCTCGGTCCTGCCGACTCGGACGGTTGGAATCGATCTGGCCGACGCCGATCGGGACGCTGGCTCTGTCGGGGGTCGCCTCGCGGAACACGTTGATCGGAAAGAGGTTGCGGAGATTCGTGGTCTGGGCCGGGCGGTGGATTCAGGGCGGCAAGAAGCGCGAACACCCCGTGAGACGCCCGCACCGCGGTTCCATCTCGAACGGCTCTCTCGCGAGCTGATTGTCGACGAGATCATCGCAATCAACCCGACGGCATCCGTGGACTTTCTGAGCGATTTCGAAGATGACGGGCTGCGCCTCTATCTGGGTCGGCTCCGGTCGTCGCAGCTGGGACGCGGGCGGGCCTCGATGGCCGACCGGCCCGCTGGGCCCGCGGTCACGTGTGCGCCCGTGCGCAAATTCTGACCGATCTTGATCGGGCGTTGCGCCGGGTTGGCTTTGTTCGGGACCACGGCTCTGACAAGATACTCCGAGGTGCCCTGGGATCGGGGGCGGGACGCGTGTGGTGGCGTGTCCCGCTCTCCCCGGGGAATTTGCGGCCTGCACCCGGTCCGGGTGTGCTCCAGCGACGGGCTGTCGTGCCGCCTTGTGCGCTCGTCCGGTCTGTGCGGGCTCGGCCTCGAACAGCGTCCGATCGCTCGAGGGTCCCGATATGAATTCGATGATTTTGCTTGCCCCACCTGCCGATGTTTCTCCCACGCGGGCGGCAGAGTCTCGGGTTCGTCGTCGGATTCGGTTCACGACGGCCCATCGACTTGTCCGATAAACAACCGCGGCCGGGTTCCACCGGCTGTCGCGTGGAGGATCCACGCTCCTGCATCTGAATGTGTCTGTCCGAGGCGTGGAACGCCGGGGGGCAGACCGATCACGCGACTCGATGTCCGGCTGCCCGGTGAGGGCTCCCCGGCCGGGCTGCAGGAGAGGTTCCTCTATGCACCAGGATCACACCCCCCGTTCGATCGTCGTCAACTCCGGACTCGCGGTTTGCCTCGCCGGCTTTGCTGGCGGCCTGACCGGGTGCTCAACGCTCGGGACCGATGCCAAAGCGTCGAATGAGCCCGCGCCGCGGAATGAATCCCCGGTGGTGCTCCAGGATCGCGGGCCTTCTGAAAACGTGAAGTCGATCTCCATGGACGGGCTGTTCCAGCCCAAGCCGGATCCGTTCCTCGAAGGCGAGAACAGCGACGACGCGTGGCGGGTCGTCGAGGCGACCGCCTTCGCGGAGCGGAACCCGGTGCCGGCCTACACCAAGAAGGTCGACAAGACCAACACCGGGCCCAACCTCGCCGCGAGCCTGTACGGCTCGCTGATGGAGACCCCCGGCTCGATCCCCCAGCGGGCCGAGGAGCCCGGCTTCCAGACCAGCAACTCGCGTCAGGTGACCTTCACCGGCGAGGGCAGCGACTTCGACCCGATCGTCAGCAAGGACGGCCGGTACCTCATCTATTCGAGCACCCAGCACAGCTCGACGGCGGACATCTACATCAAGCAGATCAACAGCCGGGTCATCACCCGTCTGACGACCGACCCGGCCCAGGACGTCATGCCCTCGCTGAGCCCCGACGGGACGCGCATCGCGTTCGCCAGCAACCGGAGCGGGAACTGGGATATCTGGGTGATGCCCGTCACCGGCGGCAAGGCGATCCAGGTCAGCACCGATCAGGCGCACGAACTGCACCCCTCGTGGTCGCCCGATGGCAGCCACCTGGTCTTCAGCCGGCTCGGGACAAGCTCGGGACGGTGGGAGTTGTGGGTCAGCGATCCGTACGACGCGTTGGCGAGCCAGCACATCGGGTACGGCCTGTTCCCCGAGTGGAGCCCCGTCGCGGGCACCGGCGTGAACGGTGGCGACAAGATCCTTTTCCAGCGCAGCCGGGAGCGGGGCGGGCGGACGTTCGGCGTCTGGACCCTCGATTACAACCTCACGAGCAACCAGGCGGGGCACGAGACGCAGATCGTCAGCGACCCCGACCTCGCGTACATCAACCCCGCGTTCAGCCCCGACGGCATGTGGATCAGCTATTCGGCGGTGCCCAACCCCGAGAAGTGGATCGGCAGCGGCTCGGAGTTCAGCCCGCCCAGCGCGTCGGTCTGGATGATCGGCATGGACGGCCGGGGAGAGATGCCGCTGACCCAGGGCAACACGGTGGACCTGATGCCCGCGTGGAGCCCCGACGGGACGGTGTTCTTCGTGAGCAACCGGACGGGCCATGAGAACCTGTGGTCGGTGGACGCCTCCCCGGCGCTGCTGACCGCGTCGGGTGGCTCGCCGTTCTTCAACAACGACAGCACGGGTCTCGCCGGCGAGATCCGCCGGGTGAACCCCAATGCGAACAACCGGGATTCGTTCGCGACGGTCCCGACCGACGAGCCCTGATTGACCATTCCGGCGGGTGAGCACCCGCGCGATGTCCGAGGCCCGCTCGGTGGAGATCACCGGTGGATCCGGACGATGAAAAGCGATGGCTCGCGGGTCGATCCGCGAGCCTTCTTTGAGACGATGAACACCCGGGGGACTCCGGGCGGGACGGCAGGACGCCATGACAAGTGCACAGATCATGCTCACACGGCCCGCGCGATTCGTCTCGCGGGTCCTCGCCGGGTGCGTGTGCTGGGCTGTCGCCTTCGCGGCGGCGCCGGGCTGCGCATCCAAACCCGAGCTGATGCCCCCGGGGGTGACGGTTTCGCCCTACGCGGCGGACGCGGCGATCGCGGTGATCCCGCTCCGCAACGAAAGCGGCGCCTCGTTCCTGGATTCCGACGCGGTGACCGACAAGGTCATCGCCGAGCTGAACCAGGTGCGCGGGCTGACATGCCTGCCTCTGAACCGGACGATCGAGGCGATGCGGGCGCTGGAACTCCCAGCGGTCACAACACCTATTCAGGCCCAGCAGGTCGCGAATGCCATGGGGGTGGACGGGATCGTCGCGGGAACCATCACGGCCTACGACCCGTATGACCCTCCGGTGCTCGGCCTCTCTCTGGCGCTCTATGCCCAGCCTTCGCTGGGCGGCGATTCGGGTGGCCCGCTCAGTGACCCGCGTCTCCTGTCGTTTCAGGCGACGGACGCGGCGTACACCGGCGCGTCGTCAAACGAGCCCGCGTCGGTCGAGAGCGTGCACCTCGATGCCCGCAGCCATGATGTGCTGCTGGCGCTGAAGCGATACGCCGAGGGCCGCACGGAGGCGCGTTCGGCGCTCGATTGGCGGTTGTATACCGCGAGCATGGATCTGTACACGAAATTCGGCGCGCACGAAGCGGTCCGGGGGTTGCTCGATCATGAGTGGCTCCGGCTCGCACGGTACGGGCGTGCACAGAACTAGCGGCCACGTCGGATTTTTCCCGGCGTTGAGAGGCCGGTGAGGAATCGACGGTGGATGACCGGAGATTGAACAAGACAGCGGCGGGCGGGGCGGGGCGTGGACTCCCCGATCGGTCGTTGTGTGACGTTGCTCGCGGCGAGGGATCGCACGGGCGCGGTGGAATGGCTCAACCGAGCCGTTGGAGGCTTTGAATGTCTGTGCTCCCCCTGACCGACGCCTTTGCGGGCTACCTGACCGACGAGCGGCACTTCAGCCCCTACACCGCGCGGTGCTACGGCGCCGACCTGCGGCAGTACGTCGAGTTCCTGAGCGATGAACACGGGATCGAGATCAACATCGACACCGAGCGGGCCGCGTTCGAGAAGCGCCGGAAGGCCGCTGAGAACGGACCCGGAGAGGTCGTCGCGTCGATCGAGCCGACCACGCTGACCGGACACATTCTCACCGCCGACGCGGACAAGATCCGCGCGTACCTGACCTTCCTGGGCGAGAAGCAGTACTCCCCGGCGACGACGGCGCGGAAGATCGCGACGCTGCGGTCGTTCTTCAAGTGGGCGAACCGGTGCGGCTACTGCGAGTCCAACCCGATGACGCTTATCCGCACGCCGCGCCAGAACAAGCGGCTTCCCAAGGCGATCACCGTGGAACAGGTCGAGCGTCTGCTGAGCGCACCGGGTGATCGTGACGTCCTCGGACGACGCGACCGTGCGATGCTGGAAACCATTTACTCGACCGGTATCCGCGTGAGCGAACTCGTTGGGCTCGACCTGAGCGACCTCGATACCGAGGCCGAGTCGATGCATGTCCGCGGCAAGGGCAAGAAGGAACGGCTCGTGCCCCTCGGCACGCACGCGCTCGCCGCGATCAAGCGGTACGTGGACATGGTCGAGGCGGACGTCCGCTACGGCGGCGCACTCCGCGAGGCGAAGGCCAACGGCGGGGCGGGCCACCCGCTGTTTATCAACAAGCACGGCAAGCGTCTGAGCTCGCGTTCGGTCCGCCGGAAGCTCGACAAGTACCTGCGTGAGGCCGGGCTGGATTCGACGATCAGCCCGCACACGCTGCGGCACTCGTTCGCGACGCACCTTCTCGACAACGGCGCGGACCTGCGCAGCGTTCAGGAGTTGCTGGGCCACCAGAGCCTGAGCACGACGCAGGTCTACACGCACCTGACGACCGACCGGATGCGCGAGGCGTACGACAAGGCGCACCCGCGGGCCGAGGCGAGCTGAGCAAGCACCCATAAACCGGTGGCGACGGAGCCCATATTGGCTCGCGGGATGCCGCTGTGATTCAAGCCCCCGTGCTTGAAGGCCGACGACACGATCGTTGGAACGCGCTCTCGGACGGTGCGTTCACATCGCTCGGCGGGAGTCTTTGATGCGCGCGCTTTGTTTCACGCCCACCTGCTGGCTCAGAGCCGGATACATCGTCGCGATGGGGGTCGTGCTCATCGCCGTGGTGCTGGGCTTCGTCGTGCGGAGCGATTCGATCGAAGAGATGCGGTCCGACGCGTATCTGGTGAACACGGCGGGACGACAGCGGATGCTGAGCCAGCGGATTTCGGCGAAATCGGCGGCGCTCGTTGAAGCGATCCGACGAAACGATTCGCGGGCCATCGACCGGGCGGCCGCGGTGCTGCACGAGTCGAGTGATGACTGGCGCGATGCTCAGTTGCAACTCGTCGAGCACTACACCACGGGAGAAGCCGAGACGGGCTTCGAGTCCGCCCCGGAGATCGTCACGCTGTTTGAGAAGATGTCGCCGGCGCACTCGTCGGTTCTGAAAGATGTCGGTGAGCTGCTGTCAGCAGTCTCCGGCAACGCCGGCCGGGGGGGCGACGGCGACGCCGAGACCGGAGCGTTCCGGGCCGCACGGATCGCTCGAAACGCCGATGAATTCTTGCCGATCATGCACGCGACAGTCGGTGCGATCGAGCGAAGGGCGAATGCGAAGCTCGATGGTCATCGCAGGGCGCAGGCCGTGCTCGCGGGCATCACCCTGGCGATGATCCTGCTCGCGTGCCTGCTCGTATTCGAGCCGATCGTGCGGTGGCAGGCGGTTCTCACTGCACAACTCCGGATTGCCGCCGAGGCGGCAGAAGAGGGGAGCCGGGCGAAGACCACGTTCCTCGCGAACATGAGCCACGAGATCCGAACGCCGGTCACTGCGATTGTCGGGTATTCGAAGCTGATCGCGGGGGATCCGAACCCGACATCCGAGGAACTGTCCGCGTGGAGCCGGACTGTGGAGACGAACGCGCGGCACCTGCTCGATCTGATCGACGACATCCTCGATGTCTCGAAGGTCGAGGCGGGACGCATGGCGGTCGAATGTGTAGAGACGAACCCGGCCGTTGTGGTCGAGGAGGTCGTCTCTCTGCTCCGGCTTCAAGCGTCCGCGAAGTCGATTGGTCTGTGCGCGCAATACGACACTCCGATCCCGAATCTGATCCGGACCGATCCGATTCGTGTGCGGCAAATCCTTCTGAACCTCGTGGGCAACGCCGTGAAGTTCACGCGAAAGGGCGGCGTCACGATCAGACTCTCCTGCGATCGCGAGAACGAACGAGTCGTGTTCCGGGTCGAGGATACCGGCGTGGGTCTTCCACCCCGGCAACTCGAGAAGATCGGGAAGTGCGAGGCGTTCACGCAGGCGGACTCGAGCACGACGCGGCAATTCGGCGGCACCGGGCTCGGGCTCAAGCTCTGCAGGACGCTGCTCGATCTGCTCGACGGGCAACTCGAGATCAAGTCGAGCGAGGGCCGGGGGAGCGTGTTCATCGTTTCGATCCCGACCGGTGATCTTGAGATGCGCACGTTCCGGGAGCCGGACCCCGTGCCGGGTGTGTCAGGGCTCGCCTCGCGGGTGCGGGCCGCGGAAGTTGCATCGCTCGACGGATTGCGCGTGCTTCTCGTCGAAGACGGGGCGGACAACCGTCGGCTCTTCGAACGGTTTCTTATCGCCGCCGGCGCGGACTTCCGGTGCGTTGAGAACGGGGCCCTCGCCGTCGAGATGTTTCGCGAACCCGATGGGTGGAGACCCGACATCGTACTGATGGATATGCAGATGCCGGTGCTCGATGGGTACGGGGCAACGCGGCGGCTGCGGAAGATGGGAGTCGAGATCCCGGTGATCGCTCTGACCGCGAACGCGCTGTCAACCGATCGCCAAGCCTGCATCGACGCCGGGTGCGACGACTACCTCTCCAAGCCTGTCGTGCGGGAGGAACTGATATCGCGATGCGTTGCCTGGGTCTCGATGCACAACCGCAACGCGGCGTAAAGAGTGCCGGCTTGGTCAGCGGCCCGCAGAAAAGGCCTCCCCGGATTCTCCGGGGAGACTTGCGTAGTTCGGAATCGGATGAAGGAAGAGTTCGGCGTGTCGGTCACGACGCGACGGCGTCGCGGAGGTCGCGAACCTTGTCATGACCCTGCTTCACCTCTGTGTACTGACGCTCCAGCACGAGTTTGACGTCGGACTCCGGCACCTCGGAGATCGCGCTCTCGTACCGCTCCTTGATCGCGTCCTCGCCGCGCTCTGCCTCGGCGAGCACGGCGTGGTCGTCCCCGCCCTGAACAGCGCCGCGGGCGGTCAGCCACCAGCGGTGGACCGTGCCCTTGATTCTGCCCGAGTCCTCCGCTTCTTCATCGGTCAGGTTGACGATGCCTCGAAGCTCCGCGGCGTGGGCCGCGCGGTGTGTCCCGATCTGGCGGAAGAGCGACGCGGGGTCGTCCCGCTCGATGGTCTCGGCCGCTGACTCGAAGCCACGAGCACTGTCAATGTTGATGCGGATGAGATCCTGAAGTTGGACCCGGCTATTCGGTCCTTCTATGCAAGCTGCAGGGTGGATCAGTGTGCCACCAAGAACCGGACCGCGTCGCGTTGATCGCCGGAGACACGAGCGCGTCCGTGTGCCGTGCCTGATCAGATTCATGGCTGATAATCCGGTCCCTCGTGCTTGATTTTGCGGCTCTGAACGCGGATTATCCTTGCGGTTGAGACTCAGTCTCATTTTCGATGACACGCAGTGTCGGCGAGCGTGCTGGGCCAGGTGTCGCGACGCCTATCCCGGGAATCGGTGGTTCATCGCTCGCATTCGTGTCGCTCGGCTTCAGTTGCCCGCTCGGAAAGGCAAGGACTTGATCGCACACCTCACTCCCGTTCGGCGGCTCGCTACAGACAGCACGGCCCGGCCAGCGTTTACGCTGATCGAACTCCTTGTCGTGATCGCGATCATCGCGCTGCTGATTGGGATCCTGCTCCCCGCGCTCGGGTCGGCTCGATCGAGCGCACAGGCGACGGCAAACATGGCGAATCTCCGCTCGCTGGGGCAGGGCATTACGCTTTACCTGGGCGATCACGACGAACTGATGCCCTTCCGTTTGCCGCCCGGCGAGGTGCATGAGTCGTCGGGTAGGCCCCGCGCTCGTTGGCACTTCGCGATGGGCGACTATGTCGGGCAGCCCTACGCCCCGCGTGATGCCGAGGAATGGGCGGCGTTCACAGGGGGCGAGGACGGCGGCGCGCGCAACGACGACATGGACCGCATCGACAATGATGTTTTCCGAGATCCGACGCACGATGTCGAGGACTACCGGGCCGACAACGGGGAGATCAAGGCCCTCCGCAACGGGTCGTACGGCTACAACTACCACTACCTCGGCAACACTCGCGACGAGGGCCCCGGCGGGTCGGCCGCGAACTTTCCGGTTCGCCTCTCGGCGATTCGGGCGCACTCGCGCACGGTGGTCTTCGCCGACAGCATGGGCAACCAGAACCGGATCGCGACGACGGGCAACCGCGAGCACGCGTACACGCTTGACCCACCCAGACTCGACACCGAGCACAACGGGGCGGCGACCTTCGCCCAGGACGACGGGCCCAGCCCGGCCGACCCGCGGCACGGGGGCAAGGCAACGGTCGCGTTCCTGGACGGGCACGCGAGCCGGATGACGCAGGCCGAACTGGGCTACATCCCAGACCCGAACCCGGCGGCGGCGGGGCGCGCGGTCGATGGTCGCGTGCTGGAGGACCTGGGGGACAACAGCCTGTGGAACGGGCTGGGGTTCGATGACGCGGCCGAGGACCAGAACGGCCTGATCCGACCTCAGCCGTGAGTCGATTCAGCGACCCACGGGCAGCGTGAGCACCGGCTTGATCGACGGGCGTTCGCCGCTCTGCAAGGTAAACAGGTGCCGCAGAAGCAGGAAGCTCGACTTGGTCGTCTCGTCGTCGTCAGCGATGGAGAACCACCGGCCCCGGTGCACGGCCGTGACGGCGGCGTCGCGCGGGCGCGACGGTGCGTGGTCGATCTTGAATAAGCCCGACAAGACGGCGTCCCATTCAAACGGCTCGCCGTTTGGCTTCCTGGTGACAGTCACCGAGCCGTTCTCGATATCGTCCGGGGGCGGGTTCACCCCGTGGGACATGAAGTACAGCACGCCCAGCAGCGACCGGGTGTTGACCACGATCTGCGTCAAGGGCTCGCGTCCCGGCTCTTCGGCCACGCTCGCGAGGGAGGCGTCCGCCCGACGCCGATCCCGGTCCGCGTTGTCCTGCGAGACCACGTCGTAGTCCGACAGCGCGGGATCGAGCCGAAGCAGTGAGCGGAGCCGCTGCACGAGGGGCTCGGCGTCGCGTCGTGTCGCCGCCTCCGCGTCGATGCGCATCATCAGCCGGCGTTCCTGGATCGTCGGCTGGTAGTCGTTGGTGCCCTCGACGCGTTTGAATTCGATGCCGTCCTTCGCGGCGACGAGCAGGTCCTCGCCCGAGAGCTGGGTTCGTGGGATCGGATCGGAGAACGCGGTGTCGCGGAGGCCGAACTCGAAGTCGATGACCCCTTCCTCGGCGAGGGCCCGGATCAGCTCAACCGCCTCCAAGAACTCTGCGTATTCGGGCTCTGTCCTTGGTGTCGGGCCCGACGCGGTGTCGGCGTAGCGGAGCCCGTTGATGTCCTCGACGGTCATCCGCAGCACGCGGTCGGCCCGCCAGCCCGATTCCGCGAGCAACGCGATATTGTTCACGCTGATCGGTTCGAGCATGTCGCGTTCGAACGCCTCGCCGCTCAGGAACCCGAACGTGATCGTGGGACGCTCGGCGTAGTCGAACCCGCCCCCGATGCCCAGCGTGTTGCCCCGTCCCTCGGGGATCGTCCCGTTCACCGACGCGGAGCCCCCGACCTCGAACTGCGTCGAGATGCTGCTCACGCTCAGATAGACCGGATGATCGCGGTAGCGGAGCCGGACGAGGTTGACGAGAAGCTGTTCGGACTGGGCGATCCGGACCGCGTCGCTGTATTGGGCGCTCGAGACGGGGACGGTGCGCGGGCCGAGTTGGCACCCAGCGAGCAACCCCGCGATGAGGCTGATCGATGCCGTCTGGAGGAGTGCTCGAAACGAAAATGGTGCGCTTCGTGACATGCTGACTCCGATTCGGGGTGAAGTGAGATCAGTTCGCTTCGACACGAGAAGGGCGGACTCTGACTCCCTGACACTGGCTTCCGGAGTCCGGCCTTTCGACGCCGCGTCCTCGCGGATGCAAGGCATTCCACGCGCGATGCTCGTTCGGCTGCGGTCACGGCCCCGACGAGACAACAAGACAGGAGCGGCTTGGTGCGCGGTGGATGCCGTGGATGAAGCCGATGGTGAATGTTCGACCGACTTTCAGACGGGTTCAACGGGGTCTTCCGCAAGCTGAGCGGGCAGGGGACCATCTCCAAGAAGAATATCGTCGACGCGATGGACGAAGTGCGCACGGCGACGGGCTCAGCCGGGCCGACCCGCGGCACGGCGGCACGGCAACAGTCGCGTTCCTGGACGGGCACGCGAGCCGGATGACACAGACCGAATTGGGCGACATCCCAGACCCGAACCCGGCGGCAGGCGGCCGCACGGTGGTGGGGCGGGTGCTCGAGGACCTCGGCGACAACAGCCTCTGGAACGGGTTGGGGTATGACGATCTCGCCGAAGGCGAGGGCGGGTTGGTGCGGCCCTGACCGGGCTCGCTGATTCCGGATACTTGTTTATTGTTCGGTGAGGTGTGCGCAGAAAACGTCGCGCAGACGGAGTTCGATGCACGGATTTGCTGGCAATAACCATAACAAGGGGTATTTTCGTTTCCGCTTGTGGCCTTCATGCCACCAGGGAAGGGACGAATACATGAAAACGCATCTGTACAGCGCCGCGATCGTTGCCGGCACCTCGGCCGCGTCCGTGCTCGCGGCTCCGACGATTGTCAACGGCGATTTCAACGGGACGCCGAGCATCGCATCCGCGCCGGCCGGGTGGGACATCGCGATGGCGACGCCCGATGTCGTGAACGCCTTCGGCCCGTTCAACAACACGGGCATCGGCTGGACCGCGTCTCCGAACGGGGGCACCTTTGTGCGCACAAACGGTGTGGGCAACGAGCAGACCGAGGCGATCTCGCAGGTCGTGACCGGCTTCGAAGCGGGCGGCACGTACCGGTTCGATTTCTCGGTCACCAATCTCGGGTTCCGCAACGCGGGCAACGGGGCGTGGAGCGGTTTCGACGGGTTCTACCAGTTCTTCGCAGACGGGACCCTGATCGGCACGAGCCAGACCGTCAGCAAGCAGGCATCGTCGAGCGATGCGATTGTCTGGGAAGCGGCGAGCATCGAGTTTGTCGCCGTCGCGGAGTCTTTCACGCTCGAGATCCGGGGCGAAACGGTGGGGGCAGCGTTTGAGATCGCGTACCTCGGCATCGACGGCGTGTCGGCTTCTCTCGTTCCTGCGCCGGGTGCGGCTGTCCTGCTCGGCCTCGGTGGGCTGACCGCGACGCGTCGCCGGCGATAGGTCTCGGAGCGTCTTGTTCTCATGATCCATGAACGCCCCTTCACCGGGGCGTTTTTTCTATGCCCGCGAGTCGTTCGGCTGTGCGGGGATGCTGGGCGGCTTCCGTCCGGCAGAGCTCGATCTTGGCCTAGACTCCGATCGGTCAAGCCTTGACAACCGATCCGGAGAACTCCCCGGGAACCGGTGCGCTGTTCGTAAAGCACGAGCACGCCGGGACTGGGGCGTGGCAGCATGTTCGATCGACTTTCTGACGGGTTCAACGGGGTCTTCCGCAAGCTCAGCGGGCAGGGGACCATCTCAGAGAAGAACATCGCCGATGCGATGGACGAGGTCCGCACGTCGCTCCTCGAAGCGGATGTGCACTTCGATGTCGTCAAGGAGTTCGTCGAAGGCGTGAAGGCCGACGCGATCGGCCGCGATGTCACCAAGAGCCTGAAGCCGGGTCAGGAGATGATCGGCATCGTCCACCGCCGGCTCATCGGGCTGCTCGGGGGCGACCCCGACGCGGACCCGCAGGCCGCGATGGAAAAGAGCCTGGGGCAGCCCACCGGCGCTGGGATTATGAAGGTCAGCCCGGGCCCGACGGTGGTGATGATGTCGGGCCTGCAGGGCTCGGGCAAGACGACGACCTGCGGCAAGCTCGCGGCGATCCTGAAGAAGGAAGGCCGCAAGGTCATGCTCTGCGCCGCGGACCTCCAGCGTCCCGCCGCGATCGAGCAGCTCGAGATCGTGACCCAGGGCGTGAACGACGCGGTGGACAAGGGCCCCGAGGCGCTGTTTTATGGAGAGCCCGATCAGGCGGCGGCGTACGGCAAGGCCGTCAATGTCGCCGTCAAGGTCTGCCAGCGTGCGCTCAAGAAAGCCCGCGACGAGGGCGTCGATGTGCTGATCCTCGACACCGCGGGCCGGCTGCACGTCAACGACGAACTCATGCAGGAGCTCAACCTGGTCAACCGCGCGATGACGCCGCACCACATCTTCCTGGTGGTCGATGCGATGACCGGGCAGGACGCCGTGAACAGCGCCAAGGCCTTCCACGAGCGCCTGACCGTCGACGGCGTGATCCTCACCAAGTTCGATTCGGACACCCGGGGCGGGGCGGCGCTATCGGTCAAGGAGGTCACCGGGGCGCCGATCAAGTACATCGGTGTCGGTGAGAAGGTCGACACGCTCGAGGCGTTCCATCCCGAGCGGATGGCGGGGCGGATCCTTGGGATGGGCGATGTCGTCTCGCTCGTCGAGCGCGCGCAGCAGGAGGTCAGCGAGGCGGACGCTGAGAAGATCTCCGAGAAGATGGCCAAGGGCGAGATGGATATGGAGGACTTCTTGGGTCAGCTCCGGACCCTCCGCCGGATGGGCTCGATGAAGCAATTGCTCGGGATGCTGCCCGGGGTCGGGTCGATGATGAAGGATGTCGATGTCGACGAGGGGCACCTCAAGCGGGTCGAATCGATGATCCAGTCGATGACCGCCGAAGAGCGCAAGGCCCCCAAGATCATCAGCGCAAGTCGGCGTCGGCGGATCGCGCAGGGCTCGGGCAGCGAGCAGCCCGCGGTGGGACAGCTCATCAAGCAGTTTGACGCGATCAACACGATGGCGAAGCACATGAGCGGCGCGAGCGGCGCGGGGAAGATCGCGGCGGCCAAGCAGATGGCGGCGGCGGGGGGCATGCCGGGCATGGGCCTGCCCATGATGAAGACCAAGGGCTCGACCAAGGCGCAGAAGAGCGGCGTGAAGCGGCGCAAGAAGCGGCGTTGACCCGCCGCCCCCCGTTCCCCGGATTAGACGCAGCCGGCAACGAAAGAGGTCACGAACGCGTTCACATCCGCGAGGTCGTGTACCCCGTCTCCTGTCAGATCCGCGACCGGATCCTGCATCACGAACGCGGTCACGAAGATGCCGATATCCGTGAGATCGAGCATGCCGTCGCCGTTCAAATCGGCTTCGCACACGCCCGACACCGGGTTGGCCAGGTTGGTCACGCCGGACTGTTCCACATAGATGTCGTCGATGTAGATCGGACCGAAGTTCGTCCCGCTCGACCCGCCTGAGGTCTTGATGTAGAACGAGACCAGGTCGCCGACCCTCCCGGCTCTGAATGCGAACAGGTCGTCTCCGGTTTCGGTGTGCAGCAAATCATCCGGACTTGCGTCCGCCCCGGGGATGTGGTTTGTCCACAGTCGGTAGGTGTCAGAGGCGGCGTCTACGTGTACCCAGATGTTGTACCAGGTCGTCGGCGTAAACTGGGTGACATTCACGTAGTTGCCTCCGTCATCGTCCCAGACGCGGAGATCGAGGTTCTGGGTGCTGTTCGCCATGCCGATCTCGGGCCCGAAATCGCTGTACTCCCGGGGGCTGGTCAGATGTGAAACACCCATGGAGAAGGTCTGCTTCTCGGCGACCCCGAGCCTGAGGAAAAGCATCCGAGCCTCCCCGTCCGGTACAGGGAGGCCAACGACCAGCAGCGACTTACGGAGTGTTGATGACGATGAGGGCACCTCAAGCACGCGGTTCGAAGGATCGAACGGGTCGACCACGACGCTGTTCGGGCCTCCGGCAGAATGCCAGCCGTCTTGCCCGTCGATCAGGCCGAGCGATTCGTCCTCGAAGTCATCGAACAGCATGAACTGCCCCGACGTCGGTGAAACACACACAAGCTGGGCCGTCGCCGAGATGGCGCACATGGCTCGGAGGAAAACAGGAGTATGCATATCGGTTCCCTTTCTCCCCCGAGCGTCTCGGACATCGAGATCATGCCGGGGCCCCAGGGGCCGCATTCGGAATCGTATTCCAGAACTGTGGTATCCACTACCTCGAGATCGTTTTCAACATCGGGTTGCCGGTGTCCGGTCGTTCTCCCGTGCTGTCTCGCATGAGCCAGAGCCGAGCGATGCGGTGGCACGGAACCCGATCCTCCGCCGGTCGTCGGTCCTGCTCACCGGTGTCATGATCGCGGGCACCGCGGGGATCCACGGCATCGAGGCATGGAGTGTCTGGCACTCCTTCTTCTTCACGCTCATCACGCCGACGACGGTGGGGTACACCGAGTACGGCCTCAGCGAGGCGGGGGAGCGGATCGCGCAGGGCTCGGGCAGCGAGCAGCCCGCGGTGGGACAGCTCATCAAGCAGTTTGACGCGATCAACACGATGGCGAAGCAGATGGCGGCGGGGGGCATGCCGGGCATGGGCCTGCCCATGATGGAGACCAAGGGCTCGACCAAGGCGCAGAAGAGCGGCGTGAAGCGGCGCAAGAAGCGGCGTTGACCCGGGTTGTGTTTCCCGCGTCGGTCCCGATGGTGCTGCCGGTGGTGGTCAGCCGAGGTCGGCCGCGATCGCGTCCGCCGCGTTGACGGCATCGAGCAGACTGTTCTCGACCGCGGGCAACGCCCAGTTGTCCTGGTGGACGAAGTAGACCGAGTTCTCGAACGGTCTGATCAGTTCTTCCGGCCCGCCGTCGGCGATGAAGCCAGGTTGGGCAAGCGGCAGCGCGTGGCCCCACCTCGCGAACCGGATCTCGCGAACGGCGGATTCGGGAAGCCCCACGAGCCCCAGCGATTCTCGGAGCTGCGGGACGAGCGCGGCGCCGAACTTCCCGATGGGATCGTCGAGCACGAGGTCGAACCGCGCGGTGTCGTAGGGCAGGGGCCAGAACAGCGAGAGGATGCTGGGGCGGGCCGGCAAGAGGTTGCCGTTCGGCCCGGGCGCAAACGAGCCGTCGAGGACATCGGTGTACCGCCAGTAGTTCGTGGCATCGTCGGAGCTCATCGGGAACGACGACGGATCGCCGAGCGTGAAGAGGTCGTAGAACTCGCGCGGGATCGGGCGATCAACGATGACATTGGCGAGGACATACGAGCGTGTCAGCAACTGAGCCGCGTTGAACTTGGACCGGTCGCGCTGCTCGAACTCGTGGATCACATAGCGGCAGACATGCTTGGGGCAGGCCATCACGACGCGCCGGGCGAGAAGCGATCGGAACGCGCCCTCGGGCGTCTTCCAGGTGACCTGGGTCGAGCCGTCGGGGCGGACGCGGACATCAACGACCCGGCAGCCGGGGCGGAGGTGCGGGGCGTGGGCCTTGTCGGTTTCGTCCGTCTCTCGGATCCGTTGCCAGAGGGCGTCGGCCATCCACGCGTTGCCGCCCGGGAATACCCAGCGTCCGAACTCCTCGGCCGCGAGGAAGTTCCATCCCGACGCGGCGGAGATCTCCTCCCACCCGCCCGCGAACGAGGAATAGCAATACGCCTGGATCGCGGCGGCGAGCGACGCGGGGATCGGCAACCCGACCTCCTGCTCGATGTGCTCGCGGAACGTGAGCCGGTCCAACGCCCGCATCCAGGGCTCGGCGAACGGCACATCGGGGTAATCGGCGTTCGCCATCCGCAGGACGAGCGCGCGGTACGCCTCGTAGGCCGGGATGTCCTCGGCGGGAACGCCCATGCCGGCCCAGATGTCGGGGTTGATTGTGCCGTCGATCACGACCGGCGCGGGGTCGTGATCGACCCGGACGACTTTGTCGAGACCGAGGTCGCGGTAGATGGAATCGAGGCTCCCGCCCGGGTCGGGCGTGATGACATAGGCGGACCCGAATGTGAACTCGGCGCCCTCGATGGTTGCGCCCTGCGCGTTGCCGCCGAACTTGGTGTGGAGCTCGAAGACAACGGGGTTGTACTCGCGGAGCAGGTGCGCGGTCGTGAGCCCGGAGATGCCCCCGCCCACGACCGCGACATCGATCGTCTCGGAGGGCGCGGGGGGCTCGCCCCCGGGGAAGTCGTTCTCTTGTGAATGGAACGGGATGTTCAGA
>DDFO01000022.1:59310-60077 GCA_002337215.1 Phycisphaerales bacterium UBA1926
TCGTTGAAGCTGTCGCCCTCGAACCAGTTGCGGAACCGGAACCCGTCGATGATCCGGGGGGCCGGGTCGTACGCGGTCGCGGCGAGCGGGCGAGAGGCCTTCAGCGGCGTGTCGATCAAGCGCGATTGCCGCGGGGAGAGACGCGGTCGCTCGGCGTGCGACCCGGCCGCGGCGAACGCCGACCCAGCCGCGCCGTAGGCGAACAAACCAAGCCCGCCCTTGAGTATCTGGCGACGTGAGTGCATCGATGATCTCCTAGCTGTTCCCGGACCTTGCAGGCTTCAGCATGACGAAAAACGGCAGATCGAACAAGGCAAAGTCGTGCGGAAACCTGATACGTGGCCCATTGCGGTCGCAACGGGAGGCGGGCCATTGGGAAAACCCGTGGGGGTGCGGTAGGCTCTGGGTCTCGGAGGATCCCGGCGTTGCACGCCGCCTGTTCCGCGTGCCACCGGTTCGGGACGATGGAGACGATTGATGAATCAGCACGTGACGCTCTGCGCATTTCTTTCAGCCGTGTTGGGCCTCTGCAGCGCGGCGCGCGCCGAGACCCCCCCTCCCGCGGGTGACGCGGGCTACGCGGATGCCGGCGCGACCTTCTTCGTCGACGACGAGGTGACGCACATCTATGTGACTGTCGATCCGTCGGATCTCGACGCGATGTTCAACGACCCGTTCGACAACACCTACCGCGAGTGCACGGTGCGCATCGTCAATTCGCGGGTCGACGAGACGGTGCTCGACGTCGCGATCCGCCCGCGCGGCAA
>DDFO01000022.1:60166-62062 GCA_002337215.1 Phycisphaerales bacterium UBA1926
GCGATCCGCCCGCGCGGCAACACAAGCCGCAACGCGCTCAAGAAATCCTGGAAGCTCAAGTTCAACGAGTTTGTCCCGGGCCGCGAGATCCACGGCCTCGAGAAACTGAACCTCAACGGGCACCAGAACGACGTGAGCATCCTGCGGGGCAAGCTTTCGTGGGACGTCTACAACGACTTCGGCGTGCCCTCGCCCCGGGCCTCGATGGTCCGCCTGATCATCAACGACGGGTCTCGCGTCGACGGTGTGTTCGTCAACGCCGAGCAGATCGACGACGAGTTTCTCGACGCCTGGTTCGGCAACGACACCGGCAATCTCTACCAATGCGCCTACAAGGACGTCCGCGCCGACCTGCGTTACATCGCCCCGGGCGACGCAGCCGCCTACGCCGGGCTCGCGGCCTACGAGCTCGAGAACGACAGCGGCGCCAACCAACACGCCGACCTCGCCGCCTTCATCGATTTCATCGAGAACGCCGACGATGCCACCTTCGCCGCCCAACTCGTCGACCGCTTCAGTGTCGACAACTTCCTGCGTTCGCTCGCCGTGGACGCGGCCGTCGGCCATTGGGACAACATGTGGTTCGGCGCCAACAACTTCTTCCTGTACGCCAACCCGGACAACGGGCGGTTCGAGTACATCCCTTATGACCTGGACAACACGGGAGGGATCGACTTCTTCTCGATCAACTGGGCGACCCGCCCCCCGCTCGAGTTCGGCAACGGCGGGTTCGGGTGGGACTACGACTCCCCCTTCGGCGACGGGCCCGAACCGCCGCTCGTGCGGCGCATCC
This sequence comes from Phycisphaerales bacterium UBA1926, assembly GCA_002337215.1. Taxonomy (GTDB): domain Bacteria; phylum Planctomycetota; class Phycisphaerae; order Phycisphaerales; family UBA1924; genus UBA1926. The sequence continues at coordinate 60,960 of DDFO01000022.1, forward strand.
TCGCGATCGACGCCTACCGCGACCAGTACCTGCGGTACCTCCGCGAACTCGCGGGCGCGATCGGCGAGCCTCCCCAACCCCAGCGGACGGCGTATCCCGATACCTCGGGCGACACCTTCAACGCCGGGAGCGACCCCCATTTCGACATGCTCGAGGTGGGTTTCGCCAACGACGAGTTGAACATGTTTATCGACGTCGTCGTCGCCGGGCCGATCGACGCTGGGGGCTCGACCGACCAGGCCCGGATGATCTTCTTCTTCGACACCAGGCCGGGCGGGAGCCAAGGGAATCCCTGGGGGCGTGCGATCAACACCGGGCGCGACGCGGATTTCTTCCTCGGAACATGGACCGACAACGGCGGGGGGTTCCTGTTCTATGAGTGGGCCGGCGGCAACTGGCAGCAGCGGCACGCCTCGTTCGACAACCCGGGGGGGATCTCGCACGACCTGAGCAGCAAGCTCGACGGCATCGCGCGGTACACCGTGCCGCTCGCGCGGCTCGGGCTCGATGACGATGATGCATTCGACGTTGACGTGGTGACCACCAACGATCGGGGCCAGGGCACCGAGCCGGGTATTGATCATCTCTCGCGTTCGGATCAAGCGACGCCCGACTACGACACGCCCTCCTCGGCCGGCACCTACCGCACGCACACCCTCACGCCGTTCGATCCCGGGATGATCGAGTCGACCGACGGGCCGTTCACGCTCCCGCCGCGCGAGGCGCACATCGATTCGCTGCGCACGCTGCTCGCGCCCTTCGCCTACACCGGTTCCTATGACAACGGCGCAGTCGACTACGGGTGGACCAGCGCCAATTTCCTTGATTCGTTCGACGCCCCGTCGTCCTACAGCGGGGGCGGGCCCTGGGTCTGGGGCGTCAAGCCTTACATCGAGGCCCGGACGGATTACATCCGCCAGAACATCGGAGCGCCGCCCGCTCTGCCCGCTCTGTCCATCAACGAGGTCATCGCGAACAACGATTCGATCATCGCCGACGAGGCCGGTCAGTTCGAAGACTTCATCGAGATCTACAACGCAGGGGACGCGAGCGTGGATCTGTCGGGCATGTATCTCACCGACGACCCCGGGGCGCCGCGGGCG
>DDFO01000022.1:62119-65507 GCA_002337215.1 Phycisphaerales bacterium UBA1926
CCCCGCCGATGGGTTCTTGCTCGTCTGGGCCGACAACGACCCGCAGGACGGCCCCCTGCACGCCACCTTCGGTCTCTCGAGCGGCGGCGAGTCGGTCGCCATCTTCCACAACGACGCGAACGGTGTCGTGCTCATCGATTCCCTCACCTTCCCGGCTCTGCCCGCCGATCAGTCCTTCGGCCGGATCCCCGATGGAGAAGGCCCAGGGCAGATCTTCTGCGCCGTCACACCGGCCGGCCCCAACGACGACGATGACTCGTGCTTTGTCGAGCCCGGTGAGACACCCCGCGTCTTCATCAACGAGTGGCTCGCCGGCAACGACGGTGTCGCGACCGATGAGTTCGGCGACGATGACGACTACGTCGAGCTCTACAACGATGAGGCGTTCGATGTCGATCTGGGCGGGAGATATCTGACCGATGACCTCACCGCACCCACGAAATGGCAGATCCCCGAGGGCGTAGTGATCGGTGCCAAGAGCCACCTGCTCTTCTGGGCCGACGAGGAACTCGCCCAGGGACCGCTCCATGCCGATTTCAAGCTCAGCAAGAGCGGCGAGGAGATCGGCCTGTTCGATCGCGCCGAGAACGGGTTCGCGCAAATCGACGCCCTCGCGTTCGGCCCCCAGACCGACGACATCAGCGAGGGACGGAGCCCCGACGCCTCGGCGTGCATCCGTGTCCTTCCTCTGGTGTCGCCAGGGTCGGCCAACCCGCGCGGCATCGCGGACCTGACAGGCGACGGCGTGCTCGACCTCACCGACATCGCGCTCTTCGTCGGGTCGTTCACAGGCCAGGCGCTGCCCGCCGATCTGGACGGCAACGGCATCTACGACCTGGGCGATATCTCCCTCTTCGTGACCGCGTTCAACAGCCCCTGCCCCTGACAGACATTCCCCGGATTCTCCGGGGGATCTGCCCGGACGGGCTCATCGCGCGGCGTCGGCTGTCCGATATCCCACGATGATGGACAGCGAATCCCTCATCTCGTGCCTCCTGCCCTGGCGGTGGGACCGGCACCCGCGCCGCGCGTTCGTGATGCTCGCGAGCGTCGTGACCATCGGGACGGCCGGGATCCACTGGATCGAGGGGTGGGACGTCTGGCGGTCGTTCTTCTTCACCCTCATCACACTGACGACGGTGGGGTACACCGAGTACGACATCTCGCCCGCGGGGGAGCGGTTCACCGCGCTGATCCTTATCGGCGGCATCGCCATCGCGTCCTACTGCCTCGCCCAGATCGTCGAGTTCGTTGCCAATCAGTCGGCGTTTCCCGAAAGGAAGATCATGCATCAGATCCAGCACCTCAGCGGGCATCACATTGTCTGCGGCGCAGGATCCATGGGCTCTCGGGTGATCGAGCGGCTCGAGGCACAGGGCGAAGTCGTCGTCGCGATCGATATCGACGAGGGGATCGTCCAGAAACACCGGGACCGGGGCCTCATCGTGCTGCACGGCGACGCGACCTCCGACGTGATGCTCCATCAGGCGGGTGTCGAGCGGGCACAATCGCTCGCCGCGGCGACCGCCTCGGACGCGGTCAACGCGATGGTCTGCCTATCGGCTCACGCGCTCGCGCCGGACATGACACTCATCGCGCGCGCACACGCGATCGAGTCAGAAACCAAGCTCCGCCGGGCGGGCGCACAGACCGTCATCAGCCCGACCATTTATGGGGGCGACGGCATCGCCGAGTTCATGGCAAGGCCGGACACCGCCCGCGTGATGTTCGGCGACGACGGCACCGATACCTCGATCTCCAACCCGATGCGGATCTTCGAGTTCGACATCGACGCGGGAACACAAGACGAGTTCGTCTCTGTCGCGGACTTCGAGTCACGGCACCCGACGCTCACGGTTGTCGCCTACCGCCCGCAGCACGGCCCGTTCGAGATGAAGCCGGATGCGCGCCGAGAGTTGCACCCGGGTGACTCGCTCATGGTCGCGGGGCTCGTCGCCGACCTCGGGACACTCCGCGTGGAGAACGCCGCCTGAGCGAACTCGACTGGTCACGGTGAACTCCGTATTGCAGACATGCGGGTCCGCATCGCGCGCTCATGTGCGCACCCGCCCGCGTTTACTCCCTATGCTCGGGCGTCGGTTTCCACCCCTGTCACAACGGAGAATTTGTTGATGCGCACTCCCCGCTGTCTGCTCGCGTTGCCGCTCTGCCTGCTCACCCTCGGCTGCGAATCGACGCGGAACGCGGGCAGCGATTCCCCGGCGTACGCACGCGACATCGATTACGGCCCGCGTGAAGACACCCGCCGTCCCGCGGGGCTCGGCGTCGAGAGCCTCTTTGAGCCCATGGACTACGCGACACCGAACGAGCGCCGGCTCGGCTCGGGCGCACCCGGGCCCGACTATTGGCAGCAGCGCGTGGACTACGACATCGATGTGCGCATCGACGCGTCCGCCGACGTGATCGAAGGCAGGCAGCGCGTCGCCTATCACAACAACAGCCCGCACGAGTTGACCTTCTTCTGGATCCAGCTCGAGCAGAACCTGTTCAACCCCACGTCGCTCGGCGCGCGCTCGCACACACCCCGAGGCATTCTCCGGGGCAGACCCACGTTCGAGGGCGGGTACACGATCCCCTGGATCCGAAGCAGCGGGCGCGACCTGGAGTTCGAGGTCTACGACACGCTCGCGCGCGTCGAACTGCCCGAACCGATCGAGCCGGGCGAAGTCTGGGAGTACGAACTGGAATGGTCGTTCGAGGTCCCGCCCTATCTGCGCCGGATGGGCGTTGAGGATGTCGAGCAGGGCAAGGTCTTCGAGCTTGCGCAGTGGTTCCCGCACGCCTGCAACTACGACGACGTGCACGGCTGGAACACCCTTCCCTACCTGGGGACGGGCGAGTTCTACACCAACTTCGGTGATTACAGCGTCGATGTGACGGTGCCGAGCGACTACGTCGTCGCGGCGACGGGTGTTCTGAGGAACGAGTCCGAGGTGCTGACGCCGACGGTGCGGGAGCGCCTCGCGGCGGCGATGACGAGCGACGAGCCGGTCTGGATTGTCTCGCCCGACGAGGTGGGGGACGCGACGCTCGTCGGGAGCGGCGGCGGCGAGCGGACCTGGCGGTTCGAGGCTCAGGATGTGCGCACGTTCGCGTTCGCCGCGAGCGACGCGTTCATCTGGGACGCGTGCAAGGCGGATGTAAACGAGAAGGACGGTTCAGTGCGCACGGTGCGGGTGCAGTCGCTGTATCCCAAGGAAGCCGAGGTCTGGTACGCCGACCACGAGGACGGCGGCAGCACACGGATCCTCAAGCACTCGATCGAGTTCTACAGCGATTTCCTGTACCCGTACCCGTACCCGCACATGACGAACGTGAACGGACCCGAGGGGGGGATGGAGTACCCGATGATCGTCTTCTGCGGCTC
>DDFO01000022.1:65578-97771 GCA_002337215.1 Phycisphaerales bacterium UBA1926
GTGCGCGGGATGCAGGGCGTGACCGACCACGAGGTGGGGCACTCGTGGTTCCCGATGATCGTGAACACCGACGAGCGGCGGCACGTGTGGATGGACGAAGGTTTCAACACCTTCATCAACACCTACGCGCGGGCGGACTTGCGGGACAGCGAATTGAATCTGGATCGCTCGAAGCGACAATCGCTGGAGGTCGCGCGGGCGACAAACCCGCAGCCGGTGACGCTCGCGCCCGATTACATGTGGCGCCGCTGGGTCGGCAACCTCGGCTACCGCAAGACCGGCATGGGACTCGTGCTGCTCCGCGAATTGATCCTCGGCCCCGAGCGGTTCGATACCGCGTTCCGCGAGTACATCGACCGTTGGGCGTTCAAGAGCCCGCAGCCGAGCGATTTCTTCCGCAGCATGGAGGACTCGGCCGGGATGGATCTGGGCTGGTTCTGGAAGGGCTGGTTCCTCGGAACAGGCGCGGCCGACTTCGCGGTGACGAATGCGGAACTGGCCGAGGACGGGGAGAGCGGGCTGATCACCTTCGAGAACCGGGGGGATGTGGTGCTGCCGGTGCCGTACCGGGTGACGTTCGAGGGCGGCGAGGTGGTGGATTACGAACTGCCGGTGCAGTCGTGGGCGCAGACGAACACGTGGATCGCGATCGTGGACGCCGGGGGGCGGGCGATCGAGAAGGTGGAGATCGATCCGGGATTCTTGATCCCGGAGGATGACAAGCGGGACAATGTGTGGGAGCGGTGAGTTGTCACTCGCGGTTCGTGCCCCATCATTGAGATATTTGGTTCAAAGAGCCCCTCGCACGAGTGAGGGGTTTTTCGTAGGGCGAAACCCCTCGCTTGCGCGAGGGGCTCTTAGAGCACGATCAGGCAAATCACCTGCGTCATGATCAGGGCATATGCCCCCGCGAACAGGTCGTCGATCAGCACGCCCCACCCGCCGGGTAGTTTCTGGAGCCCGTTCGCTGGGGGTGGCTTGAGGATATCGAAGAACCGGAACGCGAGGAACGACACGGCGAGGGCGAAAGCAAGCGGCCAGAGGGTGACGATCAACGAAGCATCGCCCGCGAAGGCTGGCGCGGCGACCGGCAGGGCGATCAGCGCGATGCACTGCCCCGCGGTCTCGTCGGCGACGACCCAGCCCGGGTCTTTCTTGCCGTACCACGCCTCGGCCCATTCCCCGAAGACCACGCACGCCGCCGACGAGGCGATGCAGACGAGGGCCAGCACCGCGTGATAGATCAGTGGGTTTTCCTGGGGCCCCAGCCCGATCAGGATGAGCAGACCCGCGAGGGCGACGGGGGGGAGCGAGCCCCAGGTGCCGGGCGCGGGGCGGAGGTGGCCGAGCCCGAAGACGGTGACGGCGTGCCAGCGGTGGTCATGGGGGGCGGGGATCATGGTTCGGACTGTACCGGATTGCGTCGATGGGGTGCGGCGCGAATGAGGCCCATCGAGGCGGGTCACATCGGTTGGGGTGCCATGGAGACGGCGGAGCCTTCTCCATGCGGGTGCCACGACTCGCTGCGCTGCAGCGCAGTCGTGCTGTGCCGAACTCAAGGTACTGAGCACTGCTGCGCCGAAGTCGGCGAGCAGTGGCACCCCGTCTCGATTTTGTCCGACGAATCTGACAGTAGCCCGAGCACTCTTTTGTGAGAAACGATCTACGGAGACCGCGGAGCCTTCTCCATGCTTCGGTCGTTGTCTCATGGAGAAACCGCTTCGCGGTGTCTCCATGGCACCGCGGGATCAGTCGGGTGTCGTTGGGGCGCGCATGAGCCCCGCGATGCGGGTGAGGTAGGGGACGAGGGAGACCGCGGTCGCGATCGTCGCGGCCCAGGCGGACCAGATCGCGAGCGGGCCGGGCTCGGCGGATGTCGCGATATCGATGAGGATGAGCGGGACGGCGACGGACTGCAGGATCATCTTGATCTTGCCGGACCACGCGGCGGAGAAATCAACGCCCGAGGATTCGAACACGGACCGCGCGGTGGTGACGAGGAGTTCGCGGAAGAGGATCGTGACCGCCATCCAGGGGGCGACGCCCGAGATGCCGCCCAGGTCGCGCCCGGCGAGCATGACGAACGCGCCGAGGACGAGGAGTTTGTCGGCAAGGGGGTCCATGATGCGGCCGAACTTGCTGACCGCGTTCCACTTGCGCGCAAGGTAGCCGTCAGCGGCGTCGGTCAGGGCGGCGACGATGAACAGAACGCACGCCCAGATGGCCCAGTCCCGGATCGGGGCCTCGGCTGGGTCCGCGAAGGAGAGAGCCGCGATGAAGACGATCGTCAGCACCAGCCGGCCCAGCGTCAGGGCGTTCGGGAGCTTGGCGCGGTAGCCGATCGCGGGTGGTGAAGACGAATTGGGCATGGATGGCATGGTATCGACGGCTCGGCGCGGTGCTCGGCGCGCGTGTGTGATGCGACGGGGCCGCGGGTGGCGGACGGAAAACAAGTTCGGAATCACGGGGGAAGGGGATCGCGTCGGTTGCCGGTGCTACGGGGGGGTTCTATCCTCCCGTTCCCCGGGGGTCTCTGCTTTCGGGGTGCTGCCCTCCGCACGAAGGCCGACCGCTCCCGGGTCATCGGGATCGGTCATCGGGATTCAGACTTGGACGCTGCAACGCTCGAATCGACGATCCACCCGCTCGTTCTTTATGTCGCGTGTGCGATCGGCGCGCTCGGTGTGGTGATCGCGATGCCGCGGAAGGGCGTGAGCCCGCTGCTGATCGGGGGCATTCTCGCCGCCGCCGCGGTCGGCATGGTCATCATGGGGCTGATCCTGACCAAGCCCGCCGATGAGCCCATGCCCAATCTGTTCTTCCACGCCTTCGCGATCCTCGCGTTGGGCGGGGCGTTGCGGATGATCACGCATCCCAAGCCGGTCTATTCGGCACTGTATTTCATCCTGACGATCATTGCGTCGAGCGGGCTCTATCTTCTTCTGAGTGCTGAGTTTATGGCATTTGCGTTGATCATCATCTACGCGGGTGCGATCCTGATTACCTATCTGTTTGTGATTATGCTCGCGACCCAGGCCCCCAGTGAAGGGGATGAGGATGCGTTGAGCGACTATGACTCGACGGCTCGGGAGCCGATCGCGGCGGCCGCGGCGGGCTTTGTGCTCCTCGCGCTGCTCACCACGATGATGTTCCGGGGCACGCCGACACTCCTGACCCGCCCCGGCCTCAATTCCTCGGATGAAATCCTCGCGAATCTGCCCGGCAAGGTGGAGGACGCGCTGCTCGCGGACCTCCGCGGGGCCGAGTTGGTCGGCGAGGACGAGGCGTTCGCCCGGATGGGGGATACCGGAGCGTTGGTGATCGACAGCGAGGCTCGAACGGTGCTGGTCGCCCCGATGGTCGTCGCGGACGCTGCTCCCGAGTTCCGCGAGTCGGACCGGGTGGTCATCGTCCCTGCTGAGATGTGGCCCGAGGAACTGGTCGGGACCAATATCGAGGGCCTGGGTCTGAATCTTCTCGGGAAGCACCCGATGACGATCGAGATCGCGGGCATCGTGCTGCTGATGGCGATGCTGGGCGCGACGGTGCTGGCCCGCAAGCAGGTGGACATCGAAGAAGAAGCGAAGGCCCGGCAGCAGCGCCGGCTCGCGGTGGAGGGCACGCGGTGATCGACACTGTTCTTTCCGGCATGTCGAGCCTGCCCTCGATGACGCTCGTCCCCAGTCTGGCGCAGACGGCGTTCCCGGACGCGATGGCGTCCTCGACGCTGAACCACTACCTGTTCGTCAGCGCCGTGATGTTCGCGCTGGGGCTGATCGGGTTCGTCACGCGTCGGAACCTGATCATCATGTTCCTGTGCACGGAGCTGATGTTCCAGGCCGCGGGTCTGGCGATGATCGCGTTCGGGCGGTACCACATGAATTTCGATGGTCAGACGTTCGTGATTTTCGTGCTGACGATCGCGGCCGCGGAAGCGGCGATGGCGCTCGCGCTGGTCGTGCTGCTGTTCCGCAAGCGGGAGAGCCTGGACGCGAACCTGTGGGCGGAACTCAAGGGCTAAAGGGGCACAGATCGCCATGACGGGCATCACCGGCACGATCCTTGAAACAGTTCTGACCACCGCATTTGCGGTCGCGGATCCCGCCGCCGAGGCCGCGGGTCACGCCGGCGCACACGGCGGGGGCCACGGCGCGACCAGCGGCGGGGCGTTGATGGCGCTCATCCCGCTGCTCCCGCTGTTCGGCGCGGTGCTCGTGGGCGTGTTCGCCTGCTTCAACGAGAAAAGCAAGCTCCCCGCGTACGCGACGGTGGGGCTGCTCGCGGTCGCGTTCGTGCTCACACTGATCACCTATCTCGGCTGGAACGGGCACGACCCGATCCAGGTCCGCCTGTGGGATTGGATCGGGCTCGAGTGGGGCAGCGGCGGTGTGGGGCAGACGCTCGACGCCGGGTTTGCGTTCTACTTCGACGGCCTCAGCCTGCTCTGGATGCTCTTTGTCACCGGGCTCGCGACGCTCATCGGGCTCTATGCCAGCGAGTACATGGAGCACGACGCGGGGCTCGGCTACTGCCGGTTCTTCGGCGCGTTCAATCTGTTCGTGTTCAGCATGTCGTGCCTGGTGATGGGCGACAACCTGCTCATGCTCTTCCTGGGATGGGAGGGCGTGGGCCTCTGCTCGTACCTGCTCATCGGCTACTACTACAAGAAGAAGGCCGCGGTGGACGCGGGGATGAAGGCGTTCGTCGTCAACCGCATCGGCGACCTGGGCCTGTTGATCGGAACACTGCTCACGTTCACGACCTTCGGCAGCCTGGAGTTCACCGAGCTCTTCGCGACCATCGGGCACGGCAGCACGGCCTCGGGTGCGCCGCTCGACGCGACCTGGCAGGTCTGGGCGATCCCGCTCCTGCTGATGATGGGCGCGTTCGGCAAGTCCGCACAGCTGTTCTTCTACGTCTGGCTCCCCGACGCGATGGAGGGCCCGACCCCGGTGTCGGCGCTGATCCACGCCGCGACGATGGTCACGGCGGGCGTGTACCTCGTCGCGCGGATGATGCCGCTGTTCGTTGCCGATACGCAGCTCATCGCGCTGAGCGTCGTGACCTGGGGCGGGGCGATCACGGCCTTCTGGGCCGCGACGATCGCGATGGCGCAGTACGACATCAAGCGGATCATGGGTTACTCGACCATCTCGCAGCTCGGGTACATGTTTTTCGGGCTCGGCGTCCTCGCGACCACGGGCGGCGTCTTCCACGTCTTCACCCACGCGTTCTTCAAGGCGACGCTCTTTCTCTCGTGCGGCGCCGTCATGCACGGCTTCGCCGGCCAGCTCGATCTCCGCAAGCTCAGCGGGCTCTGGAAAGTCCCGGGGTTCAAGATCGTCGTCATCGCCATGCTGATCGGGTGTCTGAACCTTGCCGGCTTCCCGTTCACCGCGGGGTACTTCAGCAAGGACATGATCCTCGCCGAGGCGTGGGTGACCAGCGATTCGACCATCTGGGGCTCGAGCTGGGCGGGCTGGCTGATGCTGCTCACCGCGGGACTGACAGCGTACTACACCTTCCGCGTCTTCTTCCGCGTCTTCGTCGGTCCGGTCGAGTATCACCCGGGCGATGATCTGCACGATCACGCTGATGACGCGCACGGCGAAGATCACGCGCACGACGCGGGCCAGCACGGCGATCACCACGCCGACCACTTCCACCCCCACGCGCCCAAGTGGGCGATCAACCTCGTGCTCGTCGCGCTCGCCGGGGGCTCGGTCCTCGCCGCGGGTCTCTACTTCGTGGGCGACCATCACGGCTGGGCGGGCGACATGGTCCACGCCTCGAGCGCCCACTTCGACCCGGCGCATATCGGCGATCATTCCGCGGCGGTTGCCGGGGTCGGTGACGCGGTCGCCGGCGGCGAGTCGCACGCGGGCGATGCCCACGCGGGGGACACCCACGCGGCTCACGGGACCATACTTGGGCTCGACCCCCACAAGTACATGTACTACATCTCGGCGATCGTCGGCTTCGTCGGCATCGGCGTCGCGTTCGTGCTCCACTTCGCGGGGCGGACCGAGGCGGCGACGAGCCGGGCCGATTCGCTCGCGCGTGCCATGGAGCCCGTCCACACCTGGGCGGAGCGCAAGTGGTACGTCGATGAGTTCTACCACTTCATCATTGTGACCCCGTTGAAGGTCATCAGCCATCTGTTCCACTGGTTCGACAAGCTCGTCATCGACGGCATCGTCGAGCTGTTCGGCGGCGTGCCCAAGGCAAGCTCGGAATCGCTCAGCCCGGCGACCCAGACCGGCGTGCTCCACGACTACGCCCTGCGCATGGTCGCGGGGGTCGCGGTCGTGCTCGTGGTCGTCGCGATCGTGCTGTATTGATTGGTTCACCTCATCCGCGGCGGCGGATGACAACGACAGAATCCGACCCGATCCGGGTCTGTGAAGGAATCCGGCCGTGACAACCATGCTCGTGCTCACCATCCTGATCCCGCTGCTTTTCGCGGTGATCGTGCTGGTGCGCCCGCCGGAGGCGGCGAAGTTCTGGGCCCTGGGCGGCACCTCGGTGTGCTTCCTGCTGGGCGCAATGATCGTGGGGCGGTTCTTTTCCGCCGCCGGATCGAGCACCGAGACGATGCAGGCCGTTGCCTCGCTCGAGTGGCTCCCCGCGCTGGGTCTTAACCTCTCGATCGGTGTCGACGCGATCGCCGTGCTGCTGATCGCCCTCGCCCTGCTGCTCGGGCCGATCTGCGTGCTCGCCTCGTGGACCGCGATCCCGACCGACCGCGCCAGGCTGTTCTTCGGCTGGCTGCTCGTGCTCCAGGCCGCGATGGTCGGCGTCTTCGCCGCCCGCGACCTGCTGCTGTTCTACACCTGCTTTGAGTTCACGCTGTTGCCGATGTTCGTGCTGATCAACGAGTTCGGCTCGACCAACCGCAAGCGTGCGGCGACCAAGTTCTTCCTCTACACCTTCACCGGTTCGCTCATCGCCCTCGCGGGTCTCGTCTACGCCGCCTGGGCGGTCGCGACCCGTGCATCCGGCGCCGATCTGGGCCCCGGGGGCTTCACGCTCGACATCGGCGTGCTCACGCAGTACGCCTCGGCCGTGCTCACGCCCGGCGAGCAGGGTCTGGTCATGGCGGCGATGCTCTGCGGCTTTGCCGTCAAGGTCCCGCTCTTCCCGTTCCACACCTGGCTCCCGCTGGCCCACACCGAGGCACCAACGGCGGGCTCGGTGCTGCTCGCGGGTGTGCTCCTGAAGCTTGGCACCTACGCGATGTACCGATTCGTGCTCCCGCTGACACCCGTCGCGGTCTACGAGTACGCCCCGTTCATCGGCGTCCTCGCGATCATCGGGATCATCTACGCGGGGCTCATCTGCTGGGTACAGCGCGACATCAAGAAGCTCGTCGCCTACTCGTCGGTGAGCCACCTCGGGTTTTGCGTGCTGGGCCTCTTCGCGCTCAACACCTCGGGCATCACAGGCAGCGTTCTCTACATGCTCAACCACGGATTGAGCACCGGGGCGCTCTTCCTGCTCGTCGGTTTCATGTACGAGCGGTACCACACCCGCGACATGGACCAGATCGGTGGGCTCGCCGCCAAGATGCCCGTCTGGTCGTTCTTCATGGTCTTCTTCGTCATGGCGTCCGTCGGGCTCCCGGGCCTCAACGGCTTCGTGAGCGAGTTCCTCTGCACCATGGGCGCTTTCACGAGCTACACACCCTGGACCACCGACGAACTCAACGGCATGGTCGGCGCGACCTGGGGCCCGCTCGGTCCCTGGTTCGGCGTCGCCGCGGGCACGGGCGTCATCATCGCCGCGATCTACCTGCTCTATATGACCAGCAAGGTTGTCTGGGGCACGCTGAACGAGCCCGATGGGCATGACGACGATCACTCGCCCCTCCCGATCGATCTCGGCGGGCGTGAGATCGCGACGCTCCTGCCGCTCGCGGCGCTCTGCCTCGTGTTCGGCCTGTTCCCCAAGCAGACACTGATCGACGCGGTCGAGGCCCCGATCAACGAGCAGATCGCCTTCATCCAGCAGCGGGTCACCGAGGCGCCGCTGCGTGACGGCACGCTCGCGGCCGAGGCGGGCTCGCCGACCTCGAAGGCTTCCGCGAGCGTTCTGAACGAATCATCGAATGCCGCGGGCCGCAACGTGGGGGTGAAGCCGTGACCGAGAAAGTCGCCCTTGTCTGGCCGGAAATCTGGTTGTTCATCACGACCTGCATCGTGATGGTGGTGGGGTTGAGCCCCGACGAGCGCGTCCGCAAGCTCTGCAGCTGGATCTGCGGCGTGGGGCTCGTCGTCGCCATCGGGACCGCCGCCAGCGGCCCGGTCCTGGGCGATCCCCAGGCGTCCGGCCTCTTCCCGAGCCTCACGCCGTACGCGAAAGCGCTGATCGGGATCGTGGGCCTCATGCTCCTCCCGCTCCTCGCCGGCACGGTGGACCGCGACCTCGACGCCGCGATCCGCGCGGGCAAAGCCAAGTTCGACGCGATCCGCACCAACCGCGCCGAGTTCTACGCGTTCTTCCTGTTCAGCCTCACCGGGCTCATGCTCTGCGCGTCGGCCGACGACCTCATCTGGCTCTTCCTCGCCCTCGAGCTCACCAGCCTGCCGACCTACATCATGGTCACGATCTCCACGCGCGGGACTCGGAGCCAGGAGGCGGGGGTCAAGTACTTCTTCCTCGGCGCGCTCGGGGCCGCGATCTTCCTCTACGGCTTCGCCCTGCTCTACGGCGCATCGGGCTCGACCGACCTCGTCGAGATCGCCGGCGCGTTCCGCACACAGGCCGCGAACGGCGGGCTGAACCCCATCGCCATCGCGGGCCTCGCGGTCTCGATCATCGGGCTCTGCTTCAAGATCGCGGCGGTGCCGATGCACATGTACGCCGCGGACGTGTACCAGGGCGCCGCGTCGGGCGTGAGCGCGATGCTCGCGTTCGTGCCGAAGGCCGCGGGCTTCCTCGCGATCATGATGATCTGTGGAACGGTCGGCTGGGGGCACGGCGGGAGCGATTCGGCGCTGCCCACGCCCATCTACATCCTGCTCTGGGTCGTCGCGGCCGCGACGATGTTCACCGGCAACGTGCTCGCGATCCGGCAGACCTCCGTCAAGCGGATGCTCGCCTACTCGTCGATCGCCCACTCCGGCTACATGCTCGTGGGCATCATCGCGGGTCCCGGCACCGGGGACGGCACGTTCTGGGATAACGGTCTCGCCGCCGTCCTGTTCTATCTGCTTACCTACGGCGTGACCAACGTCGGGACGTTCGCCGTCCTCGCGTCCATCCAGCGTGTGAACCCCGACGGCACCACCCAGGAAGCCGACGAGATCGACGACATCCGGGGCCTGCACCGCACGCGGCCTCACCTCGCGGGCGCGATGCTCCTGTGCGTGCTCAGCCTGTTGGGCCTGCCGCCACTGCTCGGGTTCTTCGGCAAGGTCGGCCTCTTCACCGCCGCGATCAGCGCCGGCGAGATCCCGCTCGTCATCGTGCTTGGGCTCAACTCCGCGATCGCGGCGTTCTATTACCTGCGCATCCTCCGGGCCGCGTATCTGGAGGCCCCCGACGAGGACGGCCCCGAGACGCGCCCCGCGGGCATCCAGCCGCGTGTCGTCGCGGCCCTGTTGTCTGCCGGGTCCGTCGTCGCGTTGCTCGCCATCGCTCAGCCGCTGATCGCCAACAGCGTTGGGGCAGCGCAGTACGTCGCCCCGCGTGAGGGTGTCGCCGAGTCCGCGTCGCCAATCCCCGACACGGTGACAAGTGTTGAAACCGGGCTCGCGCCCGTCGAGATCTCGCGCGCCGACGACTGACCCCGCCGTCCGAACCGCGATTGACGATTGTTCTTTCCACAGCGTCCGCCCGACCGGCGGCGCGAACACGAGACACGCGATGCTCCACCCCGCACCGACCGACCGCATCGACCCCGGACTGACCCGCGGCACGCTCGAGGCGGTCGTCGATCAGACCGCGACCAAGCCCGCTTATATCGAGTTGGGGCTCTACAACTCCGACTACCGGCTCCACCTCCTCCCCGTCGGCGAGATCACCGCGACAGTCGGCAAGCGGATCCTGGGTGTAATCAAGGCCGAGGCGAAGCGTGTGGACGTCGTGCGTTCGGGCGGCAAGTACGTCGAGCCCGTCATCGGGCGTCCACGCCGCGTTCAGGGACGGGTCGTCGAGACTGACAACGCCCGCAACACGATCACGGTCGACGCGAACGCGGTGATCGCGTGCCGCCTGACCGATCACCGCCAGCGAGCGAGTGACTTCGAGCCCGGGCAGTTCGTGAGCTTCGACGTGCTCAACGGCGCGACGTTCGAGCAAGCCCCGTCCTGACGGCTTCGCTCGCACCCCGATCAAGGGCGGGAGGGAACCCGTGCTCCGGACCATCACGCATCCTGCAGAAGGCAATGCCCCGGTCTACGACCCGCTGGGCGTCCGCCTGCGGGGCCTGGAGATGACCCGCCTGGAGACGTTTGTCGACGCGTCGTTCGCCTTCTCCGTCACGATGCTCGCGTTGTCGCCCGACCGGATCCCGACGTCCTTCCAGGAAATGTACGACCTGCTGCGGGGGATACCCGCGTTCCTGTTCAGCCTGGGCATCCTCATGCTCTTCTGGAACTCTCACGTTGTTTTCAGCCGACGGTTCGGGCTCGAAGATCGGCCGATCAAGCTGCTGAGCATTCTGTACATCGCCGCGATGCTGATTTATGTCTATCCGCTCAAGTTCATGTCGACCGCGTTCTTCGGGTACTACTTCCCGATCCTGCGCACGCCGGATTTCCTGAAGGCGGGGACCTCCAACGATCTCGCGTCGATCTTCATCGCAATGGCGGCCGGCTTCGTCGTCATCAGCATCCTGAACGCGCTCATGTACGTCCACGCTCACCGCCGCCGGCGTGAACTCGCGCTGACCGAGCACGAGCGACGCGTCTCGCGGTGCGAGATCACGAACTCACTGCTCTACGCCGGGATCGGCGTGCTCTCGATCCTCCTCGCGATCGTCTTCCGAAACGGGATAGCGGTGATCTCGGCGGGCTTCGTCTACGCGTTGCTCGGGGTCGTGATCCCGGTCTACTGGGTGCGATTCGGGCCGACGAACGAGCAGATCCGCGACGCGACCGGCGGCTGAAAAACCCCGTCTGTGCGCACGGGCCCGGCGCCGCCGAGGGTCATCCCACGCGTGGATCGACGAACCGATAGAGCACGTCGACGGCGAGGTTGAACACGACCAGCAGCCCCGCGAACACGAGCACGACGCCCATGATCAGGAACAGGTCCTTGTTCTGCACCGCGGCGACGAAGTGCTGCCCGATCCCCGGGATGTTGAAGACCTTCTCGACGACGAACGAACCCGTCATCGCGAACGCCGTCGCCGGGCCGAGATAGCTCAGCACCGGGAGAAACGCGTTGGGCAGCGCGTGCTTGACGAGCACCGTGAGTTCGCTCGCCCCCTTGGCGCGGGCCGTGCGCACATAGTCGCTCGCGAGCGTCTCGATCATCCCGAACCGCGTCAGGCGGGCGATGTAGGCGGCGAATGGCAGGCTGAGCGTGACGGATGGCAGCACCAGCGCCCGGGCCGACCCCCATTCGGAGACCGGGAGCAGGGGGACCCAGACCGCGAAGACCATCAGCAGCACCGTGCCGATCACAAAGCTGGGCAGGCTGATGCCGACGAGGGCGATGACGAGCGTCGCGAAGTCGGCGGCGGAGTTCGGCTTGACCGCGCCGACAACGCCCGCCGCGACGCCGATGATCGTCGCGATCACGATCGCGACCCCGCCGAGCGTGATGGAAACCGGCAGCGATCCCGCGATGATCTCGTTGACGGTCCAGTCGTCGTATTGCAGGCTCGGGCCGAAATCGAACACGGGCTGCTCGGGAGCGTCGAACCCCGCGGCCTCCGCCGCGTCCCTCCGCTCGGCGATCTCGCCCCCCATCCGGTCGCGCACATACCGGAGCCCCGTCACCCGATCCAGGTACGTGACATAGAACCGAGGATAGCTGTCGAGGTCGTACTGCCGCAGCATCTGCTCGGCGACCTCGGGCGAGGGCCGACGCCCCTCGGGGTTCTCCAGGGGGTTGCCGGGGATGGACCACGCGAGCGTAAGCGTGACGGTGTAGATCACCAGCAGGATGATCGGGAGCTGCGCGAGGCGACGGAGGATCAGGCCGGTCATCCGCCGCTCCCCCCAGCCTCATCGCCCATCGCACCGGTCTCACGCGGCTTCATCGGGCGAGGCAGGTCCGCGCCGACGCCATCGCCCAGGACATCGATCAGGAACAAATTCTGCTTGGTGCGCGGGTGTTCGCTCATGCCGGTGATCTTGGCCGGGTCGAACATGTACATCGAGACGTAGTGGAAGATCGGCACCATCGGCAGTTCTTCTTCCACGAGCATGCGTTCCGCCTCAGCGAGGACGGAGAGCCGTTCTCGTGGGTCCGTGGTCGTGCGCGCCCGCGTCAGCAGGGCGTCGTACTTCTCGTTCGAGAAGTTCCGGTCGTTGTTCCCGTCACCGGTCTGCATGATGTCAAGGAACGTCGTCGGATCGGCATAGTCGCCGAACCAGCCCGCCCGGCTCGTGACGAACGCATGGTTCTTCAGGTCCTCGCGGTAGACCTTGAGTTCCTTCTGGGCGAGTGACACCGGGACGCCCAGGTGCTCCTGCCAGTTCTTGGCGATGATCTGCGCGATCAGGTCGTGGCCCGAATCCTTGTTGAACACGAGTTCGACGGTGATCGGGAACGCGCCAGGCTCGGGGTAGCCGGCGTCGGCGAGCAACGCACGCGCGCGCGCAACGATCGTCGCTCGCTCGGCTTCGGTCGCCGCGTCGCCGATGTTCGGGAGGCCCTCGGGGCCGGCATAGCCGCCGATGGAGCCCGGCGGGATAAGCACGTCGGCCGTCGGTTCGCCGAGCCTTCGGACCTGGTCGGCGATGGACTTCTTGTCGATCACCAGCGCAAACGCCCGGCGGACCCTGCTGTCGCTGAACGGGTTTGGTCGGCCGTCCGTTAGCGTTTCGGAACAGTTGAAGTTCCAGAAGTATGTCCCGAACGCCGGGATGATGTGGGCCCTGTTGCGTGGGTCATCGGGGAGCGAGGCGTCGATCGCGTAGGTGTCCAGCCCGCGCGCGCGCAGCCGCTCGACCTCGCTGGCGTGATCTGCACGGAACCCGAGCTTGTCGCGCACGATCTCGCCGCGGTAGGGGGCGGCGACCTCGACCATCAGATCGACAGCACCGGTCCGGAACGCGAGCACCGCGGCGCTCGGGTCGCCGATCGAGGGGAGGTCGATCGTGCGCACGTTGAGCGATCCGCGGTTCCAGTAGTGGGGGTTCTGCTCGAGACGGAGCCCTCGTTTGAACTTCCAATCGGTCACGGCGAACGCCCCGTTGGAGACGATCGCGGGGGGGCGGGTCCAGCCTGGGCGACGGTTCAGCCGTCCCGTGCGCACGTCCGGGGTCTCGTACTGGTCGACGAGCGGCGGGTAGACGGGGGCGAAGACCGCGAACGCGCACAGGTCGAGGAAATAGGGCACGGGCTCGCGGAGCTCGACGACGAACGTCCGTTCGTCCGGCGCTCGCAGGCCGACGGTGTTGTCGAATCGCTCGAGCGTTGCCTGCCAGAGTTCCAGCCCGTCCGCGTAGGGCGAATCGCCCCGCTCGATCGCGGCGAGCTGGCTCGCACGCCATTCGTAGAACGCGTCGGCCCCGCGCACATAGCGGAACATCGCGGCGTAGTCGGACGCGATGTCGGGGAGCATGCCGCGGCGCCAGGCGTAGCGGAAGTGCTCGCTGGTCACAGGCTCACCGTTCGTCCAGCGGGCGTCGGGGCGGATGGTGAAGGTGTAGGTCAGGCCGTCCTCGGAGACCGTCCATGTCTCCGCGGCGGCGGGGACGATGGTCGCGTTCCAGTCGAGCACATCGTTCTGCACGAGCGGTTCGTAGACAACGCGGGCGACCCGCATGTCGGGGATCCAGCTGAGTCGCTGTGGGTCGAGCGTCGTCGGCTCCTGGCCGTTGTAGACGACGAGGTCGGCCCTGGGCACCGAAGACCCTGAGCCGAGCGCAATGAGCAGCGCGGCGAGGAGCGCGATGACGACGGAGACGCGGATCACAGGGAGAGGATACCGCCGGCCGGCGGCGGGCTCTCACTCGACGCGTTACTCAACGATGAATTCGTCGTCGGTGAAGCCGTAGGGGGCGTCGGTGAGGATGCCGTTGGGGGAGATGAGCCCGAGGGCGGCGCGGTTGAAGCCGGACTCGTCGCCGCTCGCGAGCAGATCCT
Organism: Phycisphaerales bacterium UBA1926; assembly: GCA_002337215.1. GTDB lineage: Bacteria > Planctomycetota > Phycisphaerae > Phycisphaerales > UBA1924 > UBA1926. Next base: position 79,844 of record DDFO01000022.1, read on the forward strand.
GGATCCTGTCGGCGGCGGTGTTGAGCTGGTTGTTGGGCCGGCGGCCCGTCGCGGCGGCGGCGTTCTGCTCGCCGAACAGGAGCAGGTTCTCGGCGAGCCCGAGCATCTGATCGTCGATCTTGGCGAGCTGGGGGTCGTTCTCGGCCCGCTCGGTCTCAAGGTCGCGGTAGACGGCGGCGATGAGCTGCCCGCCCAGACGGATCGCTGCGAGCGAAGTCGGTGCGTTGGCGGCACCCGGCTGGGCGATGACGCGGACGATCCGCTGGCCCGCGGTGAGCCAGGAGAGCCTGTCTTCAAGGGTCGGGGTGCGGTCGGCGGATGCCCTGACTCGCGCCGCGGCGCTGTCGGCGATGAGCCGGAGCGCTTCGTCGGCGACACCCGGGACCTCGTCTCTGGGGAGTTCGGCGGCCTCGGCGAGCGCGCGGACGATCGCCGCGGCCCGACGGCCTGACTCGGTCTTGACCATCAGCGTGCCGAGATCAGGGATCAGACCACGTGGTGCGGCGCCCTGTCGGGTGGTCAGGAGCGTATTGGCCGAGACGGCCGGAGCGCTGGTCCGCATGCGGTAGAAGACGGTCTCGATCCCGTGGACCGCGAAGTAGGCGCGTCCCTCATCCTCGCTGGCGAGCTGATCGACGATGCGCTGGAGCGTGGTGTTGGTCGCGATCTCGCTGGCGAGACGCATCGCGTGGTAGGGCTTGTGGTTGATCGATTTCTGGCCTTCGCCGTCTTCGAGCATCAGCGGCTGATCGGTCAGCGCGGCGTCGATGTGATCGGTCAGCCGGTCTGCCATCGCCTGACGGAACGCGACCGACACCCCCTCTCCGATCAGCGGGTCGATGAGTTCGTCGAGCGCGCGGGCCGCTTGGGCTCGGTCGTCGCCGAACGCGTTGTCGGCGTAGAGGTCGATGAATTGGTCGAGTTCGTCGAGCTGGGTGCCCGAAAGCGTGACGCTGCGCGGGGTCTCCGGGTCGAGACCGCCGATCTGGGCGAACGAGGCGGGCGATATCAGGAAGGCGGCGAGGACGGCGAACACGGCCCACACCGCGGAACTGTCACGGATCGGTCGGCGGGTGCCGGCTGTGCTTGTCTGCGGTGCTGTGCGGGGCACGATCGTCCTTTCGACGCCGGGTTGCTCCCGGCGTGTGCCGCCTCCGCGGCGGGGCGAAACCTATACGAGCCCTCCGGGCTCGTCAACTTTACACGCTCGGGCGCCTCCGTGGAGCCTCGGGCGGTGCCGATCAGTAGACCTCGAGGAACACACGCCGCGAGGTCTTGATCTGTCGGTTGAGCATCCGACGGGTCCAGGAGCCCGGGTCGTCCGCGATCTCGTCGTCGATCGAGATCAGCGGGGCGGCCGACTCGCGTCCCAGCGTCTGGTAGATGGCTCTGAAGATCCCGAGTTCCATCCCCGCGAGCCCGCAAACATACACGAGTGTCCGGGGGCTGGAGAGCATCTCGGCGAGCGAGTGCTGCCCGCTGCCGACCGGGTCGGCGGCGATCCGGTCCTGCACATAGAGCGGGCGTGCGAGATCGTTCTGGACCTCGCGGCTGATGGCGGTGATGTACCTGAAGTTCTCGTGAGCCTCGGCGAGCGATGTGAGGTCGTCGTGGTAGAGCAGGTCGGTGGTGTAGGGGGCGCCCATGACCAGCGCGATCCGGCAGTCGGCGCCCGATTCGAGCAGGTCGTGGATCATGCCGCGGAAGGGTGCGATGCCGGTCCCGGTCGCGAAGAAGACGTAGTCGTGCTCGGACGGATCGGCGGGCAGCACGAACCGCTTGCCGCTCGGTCCGGTCACGCGGATCTCGTCGCCCGGCTTGGCATCGCAGAGGTAGTTGCTGCAGACGCCTCGGAAGAGCGACTTGGATTCCCAGTGCTCGTCGAGCAGGCGTTTGACGGTGGTTGCCAGCACGCAGCCCTCCCCGTCCTCGCCGCGCGTGGGGCTGGCGATCGAATAGAGGCGGAGCTTGTGGGGCCGGCCCTTCTCGTCTTCGCCGGGGGGCAGCACGCCGAACGACTGACCCGCGACGAAGCTGCCGGCGAGCGGCGTCCCCGAAACATCGATCGAGACGTGGCGGACGAAGCCCGCGGCCTTCGAACCGCCCTTTGTGCACAGTTCATTGGAGACCACGCGCCCGATGACCGGATCGGTCGGACGGACGACGTTGACCGCGACGGCGGGAAGGGTCGGTTCAGAGGTGCGCGCCGCCTGCTCGGCCGGAGCCGGGGCGGGCGCGTCCGCGGATGGATTCGGGCTGCGCTGGGTCATCGTGGGCGTGGCGTGGTTACGGCTGGCCGGCGTCGTCGCCGTCCTCAGGAGTGTTCCCGTCGGTGGTGTTGCCGTTCTGGGCGTCCTGTTCGGGCTCGCCTCGCAGTTGCCGGGCGAGTTCGTTGAGTCTTTCGACTGTTTGCGTGGTGCGTTCACCGTCCGTGCCGCGGACGCTGACCGACGAGAGGCTGGTCGCGGCGCTCTCGTAGGCGTCGGCGGCGCGGTTTCGGAGATCCGCGCTCGAGGCGGATTCCTCGGAGGCCGCCCCCGCGTAGGACGAGGCGTTGGGGAGCTGGGTGATCCCACTGAGCTCGGCGAGCAGTTCCGCGTAGCGGGCGTGCCCATCGGCGCGCAGCTGGAAGAGTTCACCGAGGCGGCGCTGGGCTGATGACTTGCTGAGCGTGCCGGTCTGGCGTGCGCTCCGTGCGGCCTTCTCGCTCTCGCGGATCGAGCGTTCCAGCGATTGAGTCGCCTGCTCGCCCGCGGGGATCACGGTCTCTGCTCGTGCTGTGTCGATCGCGTTGACTGTTTCGCGGATCTCCTCGGCGATGTCGTCCGCCTCGGCTCGGGCGGTCCGGGCGCGGGCCGCGCGCGCCGTCGCCATCTGCCGGAGGTCTTCGCCCGCTTCGGCCGCGAGTTCGATCTGCTGGTTCAGTTTCTCGATCTCCCCGTCGAACTCGCTCAGCCGCGGGGTCAGGGTCTCAACCTCTCCCGTCAGCCGAGCGATCTGCATGTCGAGCGCGTCGGCCTCGCGGGAGAGGGTGCGGATGCTGCCCGATCGGGCGGCGGCCTGCGTCGCGGTGAGGCCGGAACTCGCGAGTTCCATCTCCGCGGCCTGGTTCCGCTTGGCGTCCGACTGGTTGCGGAGGGTGTCCGCCTGGCGCTCGAGGCCCGCGATGCGATCGGCGAGCGCTGATCTCGCTGATCGAGCGTCCCGCGCCGCGGCTTCGAGCGCGCGGGTCTCATCGGCGATCCGTTCGAGATCCCGGGTCGGGTCGAAGGCTTCGAGCGCTTCGGCTTCGGTTGTGAGCGCCTGATAGCCGGCCGCGAGATCGCGAACGCGGGCGATCCGGCCCAGCACGCCGCGTTCCGCGAGCGTGGCTTCTTTCGCCGTGACCGACGCCTCGCCTTGCAGGCTCTGTCCCAGCAGGCCCGCCGTGATGGCGTTCGCGGCGTCGCTCTCGACCTGGACGGCCGAGATCTTCGAGGTCGCTGCCGCATAGGTCGCGGTCGCCGACGGACCGTCGGCGCTGCCGACCGAACCCAGGTCGCGGGCGGCCTGAGCGACCTTCCGGCTGTCGGCACCGCGGTCCGAGCAACCCGTCGTCATCGACAGACCGGCGATCGACCCCGCGACGAGGGCGAGCAGAGAAACGGTCGTGCGTGTGCACCGGTCAGGCATCGGGCGGTCTCCGGAGTGTCGTTGGGGCCGATCGCGGCGGCTCGGATCGCGGCGGTGCCTCATCGTCGGCACCGGATCCGGCGTCATCCCCGCGGAACAATAGCAGAATGGGCGTCCCGGGGACACCCGCTTGGGCGATCCGAGGCAGACGAACGCACGCTTCGCGTTTGTCGGGTCACCGTTCGGGCATCGGGTCATCGGGGTCCATCCGCGTTGCCGACTCCGACAAGGGGGGTTCGTACCCGATGGGGTACTCGGGGTGGGGGTTGTACATCGATTTGATCCACTCCACGGCTCGGCGGAATCGGAGATCGTTCTCGTCGCGGAAGTAGAACCGTGATCCCCGACGGCCCTCGCCCCGGCCCACATTGGGGTGGGGGCGTCGCGATTGCTCTCGGGGCAGCGCCATCTGGAGCAGGGGCGACTCGGCGGGCTCCTGATAGTTGATCAGCGGGGTGCCGTCCCGGAGCCGGAATTGATCGGCGATGTAGAAGTTGGTGTAGACCGTCGCGTCGGTGTTCGTTCGCTTGTTGTTCAGGTAGAGCCTGCCTGCTTCCTGCCCGCCGTGGCAATTGGCGGAGGCACACGACCCGGTCGATCCGGCGAACCATGTCCCGTGGATCTGTTTGCGCCAGAGCCGCATGGAGCGGGGATCTTCGAGAACCTCGACCTCGCCGTACAGGTTCCGGGCCTGGACCCGGAACATCAGGTCGAGCACGGTGAGCGGGTCGCGACGCAGCAACGCCCGTTGGCCCTCGGGCGTCTGGGGCATGACCTGCTCGCTCCCGTACTGGTCGACAAGCCTCTCGATCGTGTCGCGCGGGATATTCAGCCGGGGCGGGTCGGCAAAATCGATCTCATACACCCGGATGAGGTTGATCTCTTCGGGCGTCAGCACCGGGAAGGACTCGATCTTCCGGCGGAGGTTCGGCTCTCCGGACTCGTCGTCGTCGGTGTCCGGGTTCCGTGCCTTGCTGATCGCCGTGGCGATCTTGAGCTGGGTCTGCGATTCGAGCCAGCGTTTGAGTTCCTGTGCGTCGGGGTTGTACGGCTCATCGGCGGTGATGCTGACCGCCTCGTCGAGGGCCGCGAAGTACACGCCTCGGTCGCGGAGCCAGCGGACGAGCTGGATCCGCCCCTGGATGTCATCGTCGGGCGTACCGGTTCGCAGGTCGTCGAAAGCCGAGACGACCGAGCCGAGCTCTTCGAACTCGACGCTGTCGGCGAGGTCGTACTCGGTGTCGAGGCCGGCGGCTCGGATCGTGACCATCCGGCCTTGTTTCGCGACCAGAATCCCCTCAACCGCTCGCCCGGTCCGCAGCACGAGCCGGGCCTCGATCAGGCCGCGCTCGGCCTCTCGGAGCTGCGTTTCCATCGCCCGGGACGCCGCGGCCGGGTCGGCGTCATCGATCCGGAACGCGGGGGCTGGGTTCGTCGCGGGTTGGGTCCCCGCTCCGATTGCCCAGGGAATCAACGCCGCACCGATGATCGCGACGCAGCGCAGTCCACACCTGGTGGCAGGCGTTCTGGCAGGCACCTCTGCGGTTCGTTCAGCGGGGTGGCGGGATGGGTTCGTTCGTTGCATCGATCGTGCTCTCGTTGTGGGTCGACCGGCTCTGCTGTCGATCGACCCGGTTCGCTCCGCCGGGGATCTTTGTGCGGACCATCTCGGCTGGGCCTCACCCGCGTTCCCGTTTATGCCGCGGGGTGCCGCCTTGGGTCCTTTGTGGCGGTCTGATGGCGGCCTGCTGGCCGTCGGCATCGATCCGGCTCGGGAGGCCGGTCTGTCGCCAGCCGGCCCGTGACCGATCAGCCTATCGCCGATCCGCTGGGTACAGATCAGCCGGTCGCCATGGGTGGGGGCCACCCGAGCGGTCTGCGGACTCGTCTGAGCCGGCCTCAAATCCACGCTAGTGTACCGCGACGGACCCTGATCGGTTCCATTCGACCGCGGGTCTGCCCCGCATTCGGTGATACTACCTGAACATCGTTCTTGTGCCTTCGCCCGGCCGCTACGCCGCGTCGTTCGCCCGATCGAGGATCCGGTTCACGTAGGCGGTGAGCGTCGCGAGAGGGTTTCCTCCGCAGCCGGACGTCGGCACCAGGAACTTCGCAACCGGTGCCGGTTGGGTCGCACCGTTGAGGAAGCACCGCGGCTTCCCCATGGGACCGAGTTCGAGAATCATCGGGCACGTCACGGCCTCGCGGATCACGAACTCGAGATTCCGGAGTCTGAGCCGGACGCCGCGGTGAAGCGCTCGGCTCACGCTCAGCCTGGGTGTCGGGATACTCCGGACCGAATCGAGCAGTGTTCCCGCGGCCTTCGCGACCATCTCCGTGTACTCCTCGGTGCGGATCTGTGTGAACTGGAGTTCGGTGAGACGCTCGGCCTGGGTCGGTGTGAGTTTCTTGATTGTCTCGTTGAGCGCTTGGAGCTCGTCGGCCGACCGGTCCCTCTCGGAATCGATTGCGCCGAACAGGCTTCCGAGCCGGTCGACAAGGTCGCCGAGATCAGGCAGTTGGCCGATCTCAAGAACGGTCTCGGCCCCCCCGGCGCTGCCGACCGTCCCCAGCTCAACAGGTCGGATCGTCTTGAGCACGCCTCCGTAGAAGCTGCATGCCGGCGAGCGCACGCTGCCGCCCACGCTCAGGGTGCACTCCTTGATCTCGTTGGTGACGATGCAGTCGCGGGTGATGGTCCCCTTGACCCCGTCGAGGTAATGGGCGTGCAGATCGCGACCGATCGTGACCACGCCACTCCCGCGTCCCGCCATTCCCCGCAGCAACGTCGCGTCGCCCTTGACGTCGAGCGTCCCGGCTTCGATCAATCGTTCGACCCGAAGGCTGCCACTATTGCGGACGCGGAACATGTCCTTGATCCCACCCCGGATCAGGACATCGCCGGGGAACTCGATATTCCCCGTGGTGAAATCGACATCACCCGAGACCTCGAGTCTGCGTTCGACCCGGATTCGGACCAGGTTGTAGATCAGCCGGCCGTCCACTGCGGCGACAAGGTTGTTCCCTTCGATACGGGTTGACTCGTTTCGTTCGATCGTGAGCGAACGACCGCCCTTCGCGGGGATGACCTCTCCGCGGACGTTCATGCCGTCGACGCCCTCCGTTTTTTCGGTGATGTGCCCGAGCACGTCGCCTCTGCGCACGATCACGAACGCACTCTGCGAGCGATAGTCGACGTTGGTGTCTGGTTCGTCCCCGCGACAGGATGTGCCGGGCTCGTGAGCTTCTGCCTCGAACCGTTCGCGTCGCTTGGCGATCGCTTCGAACTCGGCCGCGAGCGACGGATCGAGCGTGAACGCCGCGTGGATTCCGTCCTCGGCGGGGATGCCTGTCGCCACGATCGCTGAGTGCTCGGCGTCCTGATCGTTCCTCGCGAGGCGGCAAAGCTCCGCGACCGCGTCGTGATCCGTGCGTGCCGGGGCGATGTGGTACGTTTCGAGGACGCCGGCGATCTCAAGCTCCGACGGGAGATCGTCTTGGCCGCCGGGCAGGATCGTGAGTGTGCAGGACAGCCCCGAGCTATTGGTCCTGACGACCAGTCGCTTGCGGAATGCGTCCTCTTGAGTCATGGCCGCTCCGTGAACAAACCGCGGTCATCGGAAAGCACGCGCGGCTTGAAAACGCGCGGCCTGTCCGATCATGCGGCACACTTGGACATCGTCTCATTGATCCGCTGGCTCAGCAGGTCGGGGGTGAACGGCTTGACGACGTAGTTGTTGACACCTGCCTTGATCGCTTCGATCACCCGGCTCTTCTCGGCCTCTGTCGTCACCATGATCAGCGGGGTCGTGCGGTCCTGCTTGCGGAAGGCCTTGATGAACGACAGGCCGTCCATGTTGGGCATGTTCCAGTCCACGAGGATCAGATCGGGGGCGAACGCGCCGACCTTGCTCAGCGCGTCCTGGCCGTCGCAGGCCTCCTCGACCAGGTCGATCCCGATCTGCTTGAGCACAGAACGCTGGATGTTCCGCATCGTCTTCGAGTCATCGATCAGCATGACTTTCATGTCGCTTGCTCCGGTTGTGTGGCGCGTGTCTCTCGTGGCGTGTGTCTCATCAGGCAGTCGCATTGGCGTCCGCCTCTGTATTGACAACGCCCGCGCCGGCCTCGCGGATCGCGACCTCGATCACAAACTCCCCGCAGTCTGTCACGCAGGGAATAACCACGCACGGCACGTCGCTGGGCAAAGCGACCCCGTGGTCCTTGCCCACGACCACGCTGGGGCACGAGATCGAGACATCGTTGGTGTCGGTGAACAACGCCTTCGCACCACCGCTGACCATGTTGACCAGTTCGCCCACCGCGTCGGCGAAGTCGGGCGTCCCGCACTGGAGCTTCTCGCCGCAGAAGAGCGCGACGATCGACTCGGCCGACTCGCGCCTGAATGACAGGATGATCGTCCCGACCACGTCACCGCTCATGCCGATGATGCCGCTGACATCGTGGCTCGGGGTCGTGCCCTGCTTGATCTGCGGCTCGTTGACCGTGACCGGCAACTGGAGCATCATCGAGAAAACGTTCTGAATGCTCTTGACGAAGGGGGTGATATAACTCGCGTCCATTGCTGTGCGCCTTCCTGTTTCCTTGGGTTCAAGCTCGCTGTGTCTCGGCGTTTCTGATCATTTCTGCAACGTCGAGGATGAGGCTTACCCCGCCGTCGTTCCGGACCGTCGCACCGCTGAACGGCCCGGTCCGCTCCAGCCCGCCGAGGGGCTTGATCACGATGTCCTGCTGCCCGATCACTTCTTCGACCAAAAGACCGACCGTCTTTTCATCCGCCTGGAGCACCACCGTGAGTGGGTTCTTCCGATCCGGACCCCGATTCGGGGAATCCAGTTTCACTGAGGCGTCCAGAAGCGGGAAAACAGAGCCCCGGAGGCGGATGACGCGCTCCTCGAGGATCGTGGTCAACTCTTCATCAGCAGGGCGGACGATCTCGAGGATGTGGCTCAGCGGGATCGCGTAGATCTCGCCGCTCACACTGACCATCATCGCCGGGAGAATCGCGACCGTCAGCGGGATCAGGATCGACAGGGTGGTCCCCTCGCCCGGCACGCTGGTGACATCGATCGTGCCCTGGAGCCGCTCGATGTTTGTGCGGACGACGTCCATGCCGACGCCCCGACCTGAAAGGTCGCTGACCTGCGCCGCCGTCGAGAATCCGGCCGCGAAGATGAAACCGAACACGTCGGTATCGCTCATCGTCGCCAACGCGGACTCGCTCACGAGCCCTTTCTCGAGCGCCTTGCCGCCGATCACATCCCTATTCAGTCCCTTGCCGTCATCGGTGATCGAGATCACCGCGTGGTTGCCCTGATGGGCGGCCTTCAACGTGATCGTGCCCTGCGCGGGTTTGCCCGCCTCGACGCGGTCGGCGGGCATCTCGATCCCGTGATCGGCGCTGTTCCGCAGGAGGTGGATGAGCGGGTCGCCCAGTTCCTCGATGAGCTGCTTGTCGACCTCCGTCTCGCCGCCCAGGATTCTCAGCTCGAGCTGCTTGCCCGTCTTCTTCGCGAGATCGCGGACCAGGCGGGGGTACTTCCCGAACAGTTTGTCGAGCGGCTGCATCCGTGTCCGCATCACCGCGACCTGAAGCTCGCTGGTCAGCCGATCGAGCCCGGCGCCCGCGGATTCCAGCGGTCTCGAGAGTTCGTCGGAGATCTCCGCGCGCGACGCCGCGGTCCGCGAGAGTTCACAGATCCGGTTCTTCTGGAGAACGAGCTCGCCCACGAGGTTCATCAGCGACTCGAGCCGGCTCACCTCGACGCGCAGTGTCTTTTCAACGGCCGCGCCGCGAGGCTTGTTGGTCGCCGGGGGCGTTGGCTTCGCCGGGGAGGCGGGGACGCTCGGCATCGGTTCGACGTCCGCCGGCTCCGGCACAATCTCGCTCGGTGGACCCGGTGCGTCGTCCATGAGTGCCGCGTCCGCCTCGGCCTGGATCTCTCGTATGGTGTCCAGCGCGTTGTCGATCCGCATCGCGGTCTTCGTGTCCGCGTTCTCGGGCAGCCTCCACGGGTCCTGGGCGCACCCTGTTTGGATGACACTCTTGAGGTGCGACACGAGATCGCCGTACTCGGGATCGATCAGCTCTCGCCGTGCGAGCCCGTCTTTGAGCGTCGAGACGATCGCCAGCAGGGCACGCAGGCGGGGCAGGGCCTGGGCAAAGTCGAGGCCGTCGGACACCGCCGCCGCGGTCGCGGCCTCGATGATCGCGGTGGTCAGCGTCCCCATCTCCTCGACCCCGAAGAAGTCGATGGTCGCGAGCAGGTCGCCCCCGATCACCTCGAGTGCCTGGGGCACACGCGTTCTCGTGTCCGCGTCTGAGAGCAACTCGATCTGCTCGCCAAGCTTCGAGAGCTGGTCGCCCAGGTCGGCGACGAAGTGATCCAGAAGGTCGGACTTCGCGCCGTCGAGCTCGAGCCTCCGGACGCGCGATCCCGACCCGGCTTGATCAACATCGTCGGCTGGCTCGGCGATGATGTCCGCGTCCCTGAGCGGCGTGCCCTCCCCGATCGCCGTGAGGCTGCGCACGAGCACGGGGTCGGGCGTTGTCAGCGGATCCCCGCTCTCGATCTCGCCCATGTGATGCTTGACCTGATCGATCGCCTTGAGCAGCAGATCCATCAGCGTCTGGTCAACGACCGCGTCGCCGTTCCTGGCCGCGTTGAGCGCGGTCTCCGCGGCATGGGCGATCGCGACGAGCTCCGTCAGCGCGAGGAACGACGCGCTTCCCTTGATGGTGTGCAGCGCGCGGAATGCCTTGTTGATCAGTTCCGAATCGGTGCTGCTTGTCTCCAGCTCGACCAGATCGGACTCGAGCGAGTCGAGCAGCTCACCGCATTCGGTGAGAAACTCCTGCAGGATCTCGGGGTCAAAGTCGATGCCCGGCATGCCACACGCCTCTCGCGAACAACCGGCCCGCGAGCGGGCCGACCGACGATTCATCACGCCACGGATTTCACATCCGCGTTCAGCGGGCGGTAGCAGAACCCCTGCACGTGAGGCAGGGCCTCGAAGCAGTCGTTGGCGTTCCGGATGTTCTCGGAATGGCCGATGAACAGCGTCCCATCCCCGGCGAGCTGGTCGCCGAACATGCCGACCACGCGCTTCTTCATATCGTCGTCAAAGTAGATCATCACGTTGCGGCAGAAGATCACGTCCCAGGTCCCGTGCCGCTTGGCGGCAAGCCGGTCCTTGAGGTTGTGGATCTCGAAGTTCACCATCGAGCGGATCTCGGGGGCCACGCTCCAGAGGCCGTCGTTCTCCTTGAAATAGCGGCTCTTGACCAGCTCCGGAGTGCTCCGCATCGCGTAGTTCGAGTACTCGCCCGTGTTCGCCACGCCCAGCGCACGCTCGGAGATGTCGGTGCCCAGGATCTCCACGGTCCAGTCCTCCAGCCGGGCGCCCAGCGCGCGGTGCAGGATGATCGCCAGCGTGAAGGGCTCCTCGCCCGTCGAGCACGCGGCCGACCAGATCCGCAGCCGCTTGCCGGTTTTCCGTGCTTCCATGATCTCCGGGAGGATCTCCCGCTCGAACACCGCCAGCTGCGGCTCGTTGCGGAAGAAGCTCGTCTCGTTGATCGTGATCCGGTTGAACATCTCCTGGAACTCGTCAGACTGGTAGGGACCCATCGTCAGAAACGCGATGTACTGGTCGAAGTTGGCCAGCTCCAGCTCGGTGAGTCGGTGCCCCAGCCGCGATTCGACAATGTACTTCTTCGTCTCAGGGAAGTGAATCCCCGCGCGGTCGTAGATGATCTTTGCCAACGCCTTGAACTGGCTGTCGGACATGGCTCGCGTCGCGGTCGTCATCGGGTCCTCGCCTTGTGGTTCTGACACCGGAGCAGAAGGCCCAGCGCCGGTGTCGTTCGTGTTTTCTGATTCGAGTCTCTGCTCGTTCATGTCGGTCCCCGCGGGGCCTCGGCCTGGTACGCCCCGCTGATCAGGCGGCATCCACCGGGATCTCCAAGTCGTTGAGGCCGAGCTCGGCGAACAGCTTCTCGAGGTCCAGCACAATGAGCAGACGCCTCTCGAGCCTCGCGATCCCTCGGACGAATTCCGCATCAACGGTGCCCATCACCTCGGGGGTCGAGTCCACGACCGATGAGTCGATGCGCAGCACCTCGAGGACACGGTCCACGATGAAGCCCGTCTCGCGACCGCCGTACTCGAGCACGATGATGCGTGTCTGATCGCAGGATCCGGCGTCCGGGAAACCGAACTTCTTGCGGAGTTCGACAACCGGGACGATGTTGCCGCGCAGGTTGATCACCCCGGCGATCTCTTCGGTGCTCTTGGGCACCCGGGTGATTTCCATCAGCCGGGTGATCTCGCGGACGGCGTGGATATCGACAGCGAAGCACTCTCCCCCGAGCTCGAACGTCACGAGTTGCATCTGGTCCGCCGAGTCACGCGTTCCGGCTCCGGTCGCGGCTCCACCAGCGACGGGGCTCTCGTCCGGCGTGGTTGTCTCGCTGATGCCCATCGCGTGTCTCCGGCTGCCGGGCGGCCCGCGGGGTCTCCCGCCGAGGGTCGTCCGGGTGAACCGCCGGAACCGGGGTCGCCCGGCGCGGCGTTCCTACCACGGTCCATCGGGGTATCGGTCCCACGGATCGCCGCCTTCACTGGTTTCGAGGCGATCGTCCGATCTGTGCGCGAGGTCGCCCTGCCGCGTCAAGCCCACCGGCTGAGCACCGCTCGCGGGGGCAAGGGCGGGACCCGTGCAGAATCACAAAAACGGAGCAGGCGGCGATCGGTTCGGTATGCCGCCCTCTCGGGGACACCGTCGGATCGCCGCCTGCGGTTGAATGCCCAGGAGAGGACTCGAACCTCCACCCGGTTTCCCGGACTACCACCTCAAGGTAGCGCGTCTGCCAATTCCGCCACCTGGGCATGCTGCGGCGGGATCATCCCCGTCGCGGTGGGTCGCAATGCTAGACCCGGAATCCACGCGAGTCACCACGCGCATCCGCACGACCTGTCACGGAGTCAGCGGCACGACCCGAGGGCGATCCCGTTTCGGGTGAGCGCCTCAGGGCGGCGTGGTTCTCAAGGCCGCCCCCAACCCGCTTTGGATGCGAAAATACCGGACCCAATGCGTCAAGCGGGAGACTCTGAAACCGCCGGCGTCTAGTCTTGCTGTGTCCGCTGCGCACCCAGCCGCGGGCGAGTTCCAGAACGCTGCCGAGAGGACGATGACGTGACCCAAGACGAGTTGATCACCACGCTCCGGAACGCCGCCGACGAGGCCGGCGTCTTCGAGTCCGTCGAGATCAAGGCGGGCACATTGATCTGTCACGCCGACGGGTCGGCCGAGCCCGCTGAGTACCGCATCGCGACCGAGGGGGGACGGCTCTGGGTCGCCCTCGTCACCGCGGACCGCTGGCTCAGCGAGTCGATCGAAGCCGAGCTCATGCACACCGGCGACAAGCTGGAAGAACTGCTCGAAGAAGAGATGGTGGATCTGGGCTACGAGGGCCCGATGCCGACATTCGAGCACTTCCGCAGCCCCGAAAAGCTCTTCACGTTCCGCACCGCGGTGTGCGACGAGATGACCGATTACACCCAGCCTCTGGCCGAGAAGGCCCGTCTCACGCTGCTGGGCTACGAGGCGTGTTTCCGTCAGCTCGGAGACATGTCAGAATCTGAAGACGACTGAGGCGGTCGCCTCGCGGCGCGGGGCGGCTGGGCGGACGCCGAAAGAAACAGCCATCGGTCCGGTGGGGGGCCGAGGGGGAGCACGATGCGGATCTTGATGCTTGGGTGGGAATTTCCGCCCTTCATGGCAGGCGGCTTGGGCACGGCGTGTTTCGGGCTCACCCGCGCGCTCAAGCGCGCCGGGCACGAGGTCACCTTCATTCTGCCCAAGGCGGTGGGGCGGGGCGCGGCCGAGCATGTCGATCTGATCGGTCCCGACAGCGTCCGCTCGTTCGTGGGCGATGCGCCGCCGGACTCACCCCGAGAGGTCGCCCAGGCGCGCACGCTCCAGGACATGCCCAAGGCCCGCCGCGAGATCCTGCTCAAGACGATCGAAGAACAGTTCGCCGACGCGATCGAGATCACCCAAGACGGCGAGGGCGACCCCGAAGGCGTCCCGGTCATCCGCGTCACGGCGGGTTTCGACAGCCCCTACGGCGGGATCGCCGTGGGCTCGGGGAAGGCCGCCGAGCGGCTCACAACCTTGATCCGGGTCCTGCGAAGCAAGGGCATCGACATGCCCACCGACCCGGCGCACGAGATCGCGAGCGCCCTCGACGATCCGGCGTCGTTCCCGATGGCCGCTGGTGCCGCGCATGAACTGAGCGGGCTGCTCGACGCCGCGGACGATCTCTGCCGCAACGACGGCCCGTACGGCCAGGACCTGTTCGGCGACGCCGAGCGGTACGCCCGGATCGTCGGCGCGATTGCCCCGATGCTCGATTTCGACCTGATCCATGCGCACGACTGGCTCGCCTACCCCGCCGGGATGGCGGCGCGGGCGGTTACGGGCAAGCCTCTGGTCTGCCAGGTCCACGCGACCGAGTTCGACCGCTCGGGCGACGGCGGGATCAACCAGTACGTGTACGACATCGAGCGCGCGGGCACGCACAACGCCGACCGTGTCGTCGCCGTCAGCCGGCTCACCAAGGAGATCCTCATCCACCGCTACGGCGTGGACGGGGGCAAGATCGACGTGGTCTACAACGGCGTGGACGCCGAGGAGGCCCAGCCCCGCATGGGCGGCAAGATCGAGAAGGACGACAAGATCGTCCTCTTCCTGGGCCGCATCACGCTGCAGAAGGGCCCCGAGTACTTCATCCGTGCGGCGGCCCGCGTGCTCGAGAAAGTCGACAACGTCAAGTTCGTCGTCGCGGGCTCGGGCGACATGGCGGTCCGCATGATCGAGGAGGCCGCGAGCCTGGGCATCGGGCACAAGGTCCTGTTCACCGGGTTCCTGCGGGGCAAGGACGTGGACGATGTGTACCGCATGGCGGACTGCTACGTGATGCCCAGCGTGAGCGAGCCCTTCGGCATCGTCGCGCTCGAGGCGATCCAGCGGGACACGCCCACGATCATCAGCAAGCAGTCGGGGGTGTCCGAGGTTCTGAGCCATGCGCTCAAGGTGGACTTCTGGGACATCAACGACATGGCCGATAAGATCGCCGCGGTTCTGCGATTCCCCCCGCTGAGCCAGACCCTCCGCGAGCACGGGCCGATGGAACTCCGCCGGCTGACCTGGGCGGACTCGGCCCGCAAGGCCGTCGCGTCATACGGGCGTGCGATCGCGTCCAACGCGGATTGAGCCGACGCGAGCATTCCCGAGTGATGACAACCAGCGCACAAAAGAGGCCCCTCGCGTGAGGGGCCTCTTTCTGTTCTTCATCGTGGCTCGGCAGCCGAATCAGTCGCTGTCGGACTCTTCCGATTGGCTGTCGGTCTCGCTCGGCTCGTCGCCTGTGCCGCTCGCCGCGTCCGCCGGTTCGGGCGGCACGGGGATCGAGAGCCGATCCCGCAGCCGGTCGGTCAGGTCGTCGCCCTCCGGCGAGATCACGACCGACCTCGCCAGGATCTCCTGGGTGACCGTCGCGAGGTTGCCCCGCTCGACGATCTCACCCGACTGTCGGCTGACATACAGATGCGAGTAGCCGAGCCCCTCGGCGAGCGCCGCGGCGTTCTCGTGCAGCGTTTCGTACGCCTCGGCGGCCTGCTCGGCGTTGAACTGGTCGAACGCGATCGTCGCGTCCCGGCTCAGCTGCTGGAACTCGTAGCCGGACTGCTGGTACTGCTGCTGGAGTTGCCGGAAGTTGGGGTCGGCCGGGGTGAGCATCTGAATCTCGGTCTCGATCCGCTGGAGGCGCTGCCGCACGGCCTCGATCCGCGACTCCCATTCTGTGCGGAACGCGTCCCGCCCGGGCTTGTAATCCTCGGTCTGGAGCTGGTCTTCGAGGAGCGTCAGCAGATCGACCGTCGCGATCCGGTTGTCGCTCGAAGGCTGTGCGGCACGCGTGCCGAACACGCTCGGGGTCATCAGCACCGTGACCGCGACGGCGGCAACGACAGCGAGGGAGATGGCGGGAAAACTGTTGCGAGGCATCGGGGCTCCGATCGGTTCTGGTCGCCGCATTGCTACCTGGGCGATGGAGGTTTGCGGTGTGCACGCGAGGGCACGAGGCTGTCCGGCCTCAGCAGAGACCCCCGCCGAGCGACTCTAGGGGATCGCCGGGGCGTGTCGCACCGCGATCGCGCATTTCTCGTGATCCGCCAAACTCAGTCCGAACCCATGATCGAGGCTGTTGAGATGATGTAAAGGTTGCTTCCCGAGGCGGCGGCATCGGAATTCGTGGGCCGATCGCTCCCGAAGAGAAGGTAGCGCCCGTCGGCAGTCAGCGAGGGCGTGCCCTCGCCGAACCGGGTGTTGATGACGTCGATCGGCTCGGGTTCCGACCAGGCGCCGTGCTTGTCCTTGCGTGACAGATACAGGTCTGTGTCGCGTCCGGTCCGCGAACGTCCCTCGATCACGGCGAACGTCGCCTCGGGGTTGAGCGCGAGGTAGCCCACGAACGTCGAGGCCGAGGGATCGGGCAATTCGGGTGCTTCGAGAACAACCCCTGGCTCGGCGGGATCGATCCGGTAGTGCCGGCCTCCGCGAAACGGCGGGCGGAAGCTATAAAAATAGAGCGTGCCGTCCGCGTCGAGGATCGGACCGAACTCGTCGACCTCCGCGGTGCTGTCGCCGGGGTTGTTGCGTGATGCGGCTCGCAGCAGCAAGGGGGCGCTCCACGGCGCGTCGGTGGTTTCGCGCGTCGCGGTCCACAGGTTGATCGATTCGGCCGCGAGCTTGTCGGTGGGTTTCCGCGAATCGAACACGATCGTGCGTGCATCCTGGCTCAGCGCGGGTCCCGCGTCGCGGAACCCCGTCGAGAACGGCGCAACCGTCGGCTCGGTCCACGCCCCGTCGCGGAAGCGCGATGTGTAGATGCGGTAATCGAACATGCCCGGCGTGCGTCGCATGAAATAGATCTCGCCGCGAGTCGCGTCGAGCGTCGGGCTGTACTCGCTCATCGTGCTCGACAGCACACCCGGCGCGATGAGCAAAGGGCGCTCGGCATCCGGGGCGTACGCCTCGTCGGCAGGCTGTGCGTGCGAGGGCAAACCCGCGAGGGCGGATGCGATGACGCTCATGAAGAAACGGTACGCGGAATTCGGCCGCGCGAACGCGTCGGTGCACGATGTTTGATTCATCATGGGGATGCTCACTTTCGGCTGTGGTTCCGACGGGCGGTTTCGCCGGGATGCGATCGGAGGATGCCGGCGCGCGAGAAAGATAAAGCCTGCTTGGAAATAGGGGATGCGGTCAGTCGACGGAGGCCGGGCTCTCGGGCGGATCGGTGTTCGACCGGTGCTCGCTGAGCCACGCGAGATAGCGGCGCAGGATCGCCTGCTCGATCCGGCCTTTCCGCCGGGCGGGCACCGGGACCCGCGCGAGCATCACGATCTGGTCCTTGGATTCCATTCGCAGCGTCACGCGGGGTTCGACGCTCAGCGGATCGAGCCCCTCCTTGCGCACCGTGTGCTCGATGTGCTCCTGGGCTTCCCGCATGAAGGACGAGCACTCGGTCCGGGCCGCGTCGAGCAGGGCACGTTCGCACTGGATCCAGTCGTCGTCGGCGCCGAGCGGGACGCTGAACGCGTGGAGCATGTACTCGTCGAGGAATGTCTCGTTGAGCACCGGGGTCGTGAGCAGCACGCTGTTGGGGATGACGATTGTCCGCCCGGTGTGCTGATGGATGTTGGTCCCGGGCCCGACCTCAAGGATGGTCGTGGTCAGAAGCGTCTGATCGACGACATCGCCCCGGAAAGAACCGATCTCGATCCGGTCGCCGATCTGGAACGACTTGCCACTCGCGCGGAGCAGCGTCCCGCTCACGCACATGATCAGTTCCTTGGTCGCGATCACGATCGCCGCGGCGATCGCGACGACCGAGAGCGCGAACGTCTTGAGCTCAGCCCCCCAGATCAGCAGGAGCCCGAGGACGATCAAGAGCAACGTGACAAGCCGGACCTGCGCCGACCACCGTCTCCGCATGTCCTTGGACATCCCCTCCGCCGACCGGATCCGGCGGATGGCGATCACGCGCGTCAGCAGCACCAGCGCAATGAGCACAGCGGTGCGGACAATCTGTGGGAAATGGATCGAGTCGAAGATGGCGGGCATGGGTGGCAGAGTGTACGGAGGGGCGAGCCCCGCCCGGCGAGG
>DDFO01000022.1:97854-118698 GCA_002337215.1 Phycisphaerales bacterium UBA1926
GCCCGGCGAGGGGAGCGACCATTGGTCGCTAGGATTGTCCGGTTCGTCTCGGTGTAACCCGAGCGCACCGGCGGCATCCCATGGGGAGAGGGCTCAGATGGACAACATCACCAACCGAGGATTCGCCGACCGACTGGCCCCCGTCATCGTCGGGTATTCCGCAGGCGTTCAGGGGGGGGACGCCGTGGCGATCCACGCCGACCCCGTGGCGATGCCGCTGATCGAGGCGCTCACCGAGTCCGTCCTCGACGCTGGGGGGGAT
The DNA here is from genome assembly GCA_002337215.1 of Phycisphaerales bacterium UBA1926. Taxonomy (GTDB): domain Bacteria; phylum Planctomycetota; class Phycisphaerae; order Phycisphaerales; family UBA1924; genus UBA1926. The sequence continues at coordinate 98,117 of DDFO01000022.1, forward strand.
CCCTACTGGGTCCCCCGGAGCGAGGCGTGCGAGCAGATCCTGCTGGAGAACGGAACCGACGAGCAGCTCGCGTTCCTGTGCCCCATCGACCAGACGATGATGGAAACCGCGGACGTGCGCATCACGCTCTGGGCGGAGGTGAACACGAGAGCGGGGGCGTCGGTCGATCCGAGCCGGACGGCCGCGCGCATGCGTGCCAAACGACCGCTCATGGAAACGCTCATGCGCCGGTTCAACGCCGGGGAGTTGCGCTGGTGCGGGACGCTCTACCCGACCCAGGCGTCCGCGCAGGACGCCCAGATGAGCCTGCGGCAATACACCGACTTCGTCGCGCGGGCCGGCAAGCTGCACCTGCCCGATCCAGTTGCTGCGTGGCGCGAGGTCCACGACCGCCAGGAACGGCTCCGCGAGTGGCTCCAAGGCAGGCAGGAGATCCGGATCACCGTCCCGCCGCACGCCGGGGCCGACGGCCGCGAGCACGACGGGACCGATCTCCGCGTTGATGTGAGCGGGGGCACCTGGATCAACTGCCACGGCAAGGAGAACTTCCCCGACGGCGAGGTCTTCACAGGCCCGACCAGCGCCGAAGGGCATGTCAACTACACCTATCCCGCCGTCCACGATGGGCAGGGCGCCGAAGGCGTTCGGCTCGCGTTCAAGGACGGCAAGGCAGTTGGGGCCTCGGCCCGCGTCGCGCAGGACTTCCTGATCGGGCTGCTCGACCAGGATGAGGGCGCGCGCACGATGGGGGAGATCGCGATCGGGACGAACTACGACATCGAATCGTTCACCAGGCACACGCTGCTCGACGAGAAGATCGGGGGGACGTTCCACGCCGCGGTGGGGGCGGGGTACCCCGAGGCGGGGAACTCGAACAAGTCGGGCCTCCACTGGGACATGGTCAGCGAGCTCCGCCCCGACCCGGGGACGGGTCGACCTGGCGGGACCGTCGAGGCGGACGGCGAGGTCTTCAGCAAAGACGGTGTGATCCTTGTTCCGGGGTGGTCATGAACGGACGGGCGAGCGGAAGCAAGAGCGATCGGGCGCACATCCCCGTCCTCTGTGATGAGGTCGTCGCGCTCCTCGATCCTCAGGCCGGCGAGACCTATGCCGACGGGACCGCTGGTCTGGGGGGGCACGCCGCCGCGATCGCGCCGCTGCTGGGGCCTTCGGGCCGGATCGTCCTCAACGACCTGGACCCGGGGAACCTCGAGAAGGCGACTGCGCGGGTCCGCGCGGCGGCGGACGAGGCCGGCGCGGACGGGCTCGAGATCATCGCGGTCCACGGCTCGTTCGCGGCGCTCCCGGCCGAGCTCGAATCGCGGGGCATCCGTGTGGACTGCTTCCTGGCGGATCTCGGGTTCGCGTCCAATCAGGTGGACGACCCCGAACGAGGGCTCTCGTTCCAAGCCGAAGGCCCGCTCGACATGCGGCTGGATCCCACCCGTGGCGAGACCGCGGCGGATCTGGTCAACCGCTTAGAGGAGCGTGATCTTGCCGATCTGATCTTCCGGTTCGGCGAGGAACGCCTGAGCCGACGCATCGCGCAAAAACTTGTCGAGGCTCGGCGGTTTGATCCGATTCATACCACGACTCGGTTGGCCGACATCGTTCGGTCGGCTTATCCCGTGGCGATGGCTCGCAAGAGCCGGATCCACCCGGCGACCCGCACGTTCCAAGCGTTGCGGATCGCCGTGAACGGGGAGTTGGACCACCTCGACCGTCTGCTACAGGCGATCGAACGTGGTTCGGAGGCGGCGAGGCGGGCACCCGAAGGAGAAACGGGTTCTTGGCTCGCGTGCGGGGCGCGGGTGGGGATCATCGCCTTCCACAGCCTCGAGGATCGCCCCGTGAAGCAGTCCTTCGTGGACTTTGCTTCCCGGGATCTGGTGGATCGGCTGACGCGGAAGCCGATCGTTGCGGGCGACGCGGAGGCGTCGGGCAACCCGCGGGCGCGGAGCGCGAAACTCCGCGGCGTCCGGGTGGTCTGCCCGGGGTCGAGTCGATAATCTCAGCCGTGCCGGTCCGCCGAAAGGCGGGTGGGGCAGATTCGAGGTAACAGGGCCGGACGCCACGGATTCGGCGGACGGTCCTAGAGCCGGCGGTGCGAAGGGTTTGCGAGGGCCAGTCGCTCGTCGGGGAGAAACAGCGCGGGCGAGCCGGGTTCTGAGCCGGGTCGTTCTCGCGTGGTCAGCAAGGAAGCGGCCCACAGGTGAGACGCGAAAACAAGCTTGCGCTGATCGTCGGATTCTCCGTCCTGCTCGTCGTCGCGGTGCTGGTGAGCGATCACCTGTCCACCGCCAGATTCGACGATGTCGCCGACGGACTCGATTCGTTGCTCGAAGTCCCGGGAGGCCGGGCATTCGTCGAGCAGCCCCTGCGCACCGAACCGCCCGCGATCGCGGCCCGTCCCGAGCGATCCGGCACCGGGCAGATCGGGTTTGGTCCGAACGGGAACAACACGACGACCGCCCGCGGTGGAGACTTCCCCGCGTACCCGCCCGATCAAGGACAAGAGATCGCTGATGGACGCGGGACCACGGACCGTTTGGGCGTTGACGAACCGGTCGAGATCAACATCGGCTCGCTCGGCCGTGGCCAGGACGACGATCGCGAGCGCGGGATGACCCAGATCACGGGGATCGATCCCGACACGATCCGGGAATTGCTCGTGAGGCAGAAGCCGGCGCTTGTTCGGACCGGCCCCGGTACGTTGTCGGGTGGCGATGCCACGCCGACCAAGCCCATCGAAACCCCGCGCACAACCGGTCACGTCCCGCGCGACAATAAGTACGTCATCCAGCCCAACGACACGCTCTTTGAGATCTGCCAACGCCTCTACGGCGACGGCACCAAGTGGCGAGAGCTCGTCGCGATCAACAAGGGCAGGATCCGCGAGGACGGCACCGTCTTCCCGGGCGTCGCCATCGACCTCGTTCCCGGCGTGATCCGCTCGCCCGAGTCGCGTACCTCTCGCACGCCGAGCGGGGTCCTGATCAGTACGCCGAGCCGACCCTTGCGAGAATCCACCCGTTCGTACACCGTCAAGAAGGGCGACACGCTCAGCGAGATCGTCCAGCGCGAGGTCGGATCTGTCCGTCACCTCGGCCGAGTCCGCGACCTGAACCCATGGCTCGAAACGCAGAAAGACAACATCCGCGTGGGCCAGTCGCTCACGCTCCCGGTCGCCCGGCGCGCGTCGGCTCGGGGTCACTGACCGCCAAGCTCGGCGTCTGCGTCCTCGCCTTCGGGCTGATCGGCGCGGGCCTGCTCTCGACCCGCCAGTCGCGCCTGCAAGCCGCGCACGAGGTGACCGCCGCGCGCCTGAGGATCCGCGAGCACGACGAGCGTCTGCTCGCGCTCCGCGCCGAGATCGCCCAGCACGTCTCCCCGGCCGCCGTCCGCCGGATGCTCGAGCGGCACGGCGGGGTCAGCGACCTCGCCCCGGTCGCGTCCCGTGCCCGGCGTCTGCCCTCGTGGGACCCGTCCGAAGCCGAGTTCGACGCCGAATCCGAGTCGGGACCTTCCCGGGAGATCGCGCCGTCGCGGCGGATCGATATCACGGAAGGCGACGCGGGAGGGACACGCCTTGGCCGCTGAACAGACCCCATCCTCGCCCCGCGAGCGCACGCCGCGCGACCGGGCCTCGGTCATCGCCGGCCTCTTTGCCGCCGGGGCAACAATCGCCCTCCTCGCCGTCGCGGGTCGGGTCGCCCAACTCAAAGCCGCGCCGGGGCCCCAGCTCTCGCGCTACGTTTCCGACCGTGTCGGCCTCGAGCAGGAGCCCAGCCCGCGCGGCGATCTGCTCGACCGCCGGGGGCGTGCGCTCTCCATGTCCGAGGTCGGTTTCCGCGTCATCATCGACCCGCTCGCCGCCGAGAACGCGATGGACCGCGTGATCGTCGAACTCGCCGACCGCCTGGGCATCCGGGCGGACGAGATCGGCTCGCCTCTCGCCGCCGCGGTTGAGCGCAACAACGAGATCCGTGCACAACGCGCCGAGGCGGGCCGGCAACGGACCACCGACACGCACGTCACGCTGAGCGGCCGCATCCGCGAGGTCTTCGGCTCCGCCCGCGAGCCCCGCGTCAACACCGGGAGCACCGACGGCCCGAAGCTGCGCCGCTACCTCCCCGTCGGCCCGGTGATCGAGCGGGAGATCGCCGATCTGATCGAGGGCTCCCGCCTCCCCGGCGTGCTCATCGAGAAGCAACTCGTCCGCCACTACCCGGGGGGCGACGACGTCGCGTCCATCCTCGGCAAGGTCGGATGGGGGCACGCGGGGCTGCTCGGCGCCGAACTGAAACTCGACGAACGCCTCACCGGCGCGGACGGTCGCATCGCCTACGTCCGCGATTCCTCGATGAACCCTGTGCTCATCGACTCGGCGAGTTCAAGCCCCGGTGAGCGCGGGGAGGACATCCGCCTGAGCCTCGATCTGGAGCTCCAGCGGATCGCGATCGAAGAGCTCGAGCGTGGGATGGACGAGGCCGACGCAGCGGGCGGGCGATTGGTCATGCTCGAACCGCTGACCGGCGAGATCCTCGCGATGGTCGATCTCTACCGCGACATCGAGGGCCTCGCCGAGTTCCCGTGGGTTGAGCCTGGCACGCCGAAGGAAGCGTGGCCCGCCTTGCCCCCCGAAGACAAGCGCCCGCGCTACCGCACGCTCCCCGAAGATCCCCGCCGCGAGATCCACCCCGCGATGGGCCGGAACCGCTGCGTCGAGGACATCTACGAGCCGGGATCCACGTTCAAGAGTTTCGTCTGGGCGAGCGCGTGGCAGATGGGCCTGATCGGCGAGGGGGAGACGCTCTCGACGAGGCCTTACACGACCCCGTTCGGGCGGTACTTCGAGGACGTCACCAAGCGCGACAACCAGGACTGGGAGCACGTGCTCATCCACTCGTCCAACGTTGGGATGGTCAAGCTCAGCGAGCGGATGGCGCACGAAGACCTCCGCGAGACCGTCCTCCGCTTCGGGTTCGGCTCGCGCACGCGGATCGGGCTGCCGGGCGAGGCCGCGGGCATCGTCACCAGCGAAGAGAACTGGTCGGACTACTCCCACACGTCGGTGGTGATCGGCCACGAGGTCGCCGTCACCCCGGTGCAGATGGTCCGCGCGTTCGGGGCGTACGCCCGTCCCGGCGAACTCGCGGGGACGCTGCCCCACCTCAAGCTGGCCTCGCCGAGCCGCGATGAGCTGCGCGCCGAGCCGCTGGTCCGCGTGCTCGAGCCCGGCGTCGCGCTGCGGACGCGTCGCGTGCTGACGCACGTCGCCGACCGGATGGACGCCTCGATGCGCCGCCGATTCCCGGATTCCCCAGAGCCCCGCTACACGCTGTTCGGCAAGTCGGGCACGGCCGACATCGCTGTCGTCCCCCCGTTCGTCACCACCGATGATGGAAAGCGTGTGCAGATGGGCAAGCCCAAGGGCGCGGGCGGCTACTTCCACGAGCAGTACTGCTCAAGCTTCATCGGGGGCGCGCCCTTCGAGGACCCGCGGATCGTCGTGATCGCGGTGATCGACGACCCCGGGCCGAGCCGGATCCGCCAGAAAGCCCACTACGGCTCGAGCGTCGCGGGCCCGGTCGTGCGTCGGGTCGTTGAGCGGGCGCTGCCGTACCTCGGGGTGAAGGCGGAGACGCCGCTCGCCGCGGTGGAATGATCAATCCCCCAACGGCGATTCCCCCGCCGTCATCGCCCCGCGGGTTCCGGGGAGCGTCACCGTGCGCACGAACCGGTCGTACTCCGCCTGCGCCTCGTCCAGATCCTCGGTGAAGTACGCCTTGAACACCGCGTCGCCGATGCGGCGGTAGATCTGCCGACGCGCGGCCCTGGCGCCGACCGCCCCCGTCACCGTCGCCCCGAGGTCGCCTTTCGCGGCGTCCTGCAACAGCCGTTCGAGGTCGGCCCGGTGCTTCGCGTTCTCGCCCTCGTGCAGGAAGTGCGTGAGCGCCCAGACCTGGGCGTAGTACGTCAGCGCGCGCCCGTCGGTGTGCTCGATCAGGTCCTGGGGCCGGCTCACGAGCAGGCGGGTCAGCGGGATCAGCCGTCCCTCGGCGTGCGCACGCCGCAGTTCATCGAACCGCTGCGGGTTCGACCAGGGCAGGAAGACCGGGAGCGTGTTGTCGGTGCGGTCCCAGCGGAATCCCTCGTAGTAGGCCGCGATGCCCTCCTCGAGCCAGAGCGGGAGGGGCTGCTTGAACGTGGATTGGGTGTACTGGTGCCAGCCCTCGTGGGCCGCGATCGAGAGCGTGTCGCGCGGGCCGATGTCGTAGTAGACGCCCTTGCCCCCGAGCGCGAAGCCGCCGCGCGGGATGCGGAGGTAGGTCTCGGATTGTGCGCCGGCGACGGTCCGCGTCATTGACTCCCACTGGGGTCGGCTGTTCATCAGGAATGTGTCGAGGCGTGCGCCGGGTTCGGGCAGGTCGCCGAGCGACGTCCGGTAGGAGGCGAGCGCGATCTCGATGAAGTTGGGTGCGCGCTCGAGCAGCAGATTCCGGGTCACCGTCGTGTGCAGGCGGAAGTGGGGGGTTGTGATGACCCGGCCCGAGCGCCCGCCGTAGGACCAGGGCTCGTCGGAGATGATGAGCGCACGCGGCGAGCGTCGTTCGGGGGTTCCTGGACCGGAAGCGCGGGCGTCTTCGCGTGCGCGGAGCGCGTCGTCGAGTGAGCCCGAGGACTGTCTGATCGTCTGGTGAGAGCTCTGGCGTCCCTCGTTCCCCGGCGCGCACGAGGGCGGGCAGAGCAGCCCCAAGGCGAGCAGAGGGGCGATGAAGCGGGTGGCGGACAGCCGCCTCACGCCAACGCCTCCAGCGACTTGATCACCGCGGCGAGATCAGCCTCGGCCTTCGCGTGCTCGTCGCGTGTCTGCTGCACGAGGTGGGCCGGGGCCTTGTCGGTGTACCCCGGGTTGCTCAGCCGACCGGCGAGGGCCTTGACGGATTTTTCGAGGTCGGTCTTTTCCTTCTCGAGCCGTTCACGTTCGGCCTTGGGGTCGAGCGCGTCGGCGAGGTCGGCGAGGCGGTGCTCGACGCCGTCGAGGCTGAAGGCGGCCGAGTCGCCCTCCGAGGCGTCAGTCGTGACGGTGTGCAACCCTGCGAGGGATTCGACGAGGCCCTGGGCGGCGGCGATCTCGGCGGCGAGGGCATCGCTGGCGTGGAGCGCGATCTTCCGCCGGGGCTCGACCTGGTTGGCGCTGCGGACGGCGCGGACCGCGTCCACGATCATGCGCACGCGCTCGAACGTCGCCTTGGCGTCGGCGTCGGCGAGCGAATCGGCGACGATCGGCCAACCCGCGGTGGCGAGGACCTCGCCCTTCTCGGGGGGCGTGAGCATGAGGCCTTCGAGCGACGGCGCGGGGACGGCCGACAGGCGCTCGTGGATCGTCTCGGTGATGAACGGGACGACGGGGTGGAGCAGCCGCAGCAGGCTGTCGAGGATGAGCCGGAGGGCGCCCTGCTGGGCGGGGTTGTCGGCAATGGTGGATTTGACGGCCTCGAGGTACCAGTCGCAGAAATCTCTTCTGACCAGGTCGTACAACGCCTTGGCGTAGTTGCTGAACTGGTACGACGTCAGCGCCTGATCGATCTCGGCGATGCCTTCCTTCATGCGGGTGAGCATCCAGCGGTCGGCGAGGGTGAGGTCGGCGGGATCGATCGTCCCCGGCAGATCCGCGGGGATTTTGCTGAGCCCGAACCGGGCGGCGTTCCAGAGTTTGTTGCAGAAGTTGCGACCCAGGTCGAACTTGGGGCTCGAGTTCTTGCCCGTGGTCTCATCCTTCTCGACGGGCATGCGGACGTCTTGCGTTTGCGTCGTCATCTCGACGAGCGTGAACCGCATCGCGTCGGCGCCGTGGCTGTGGATGATGTCGAGCGGGTCGACCCCGTTGCCGAGGCTCTTGGACATCTTCCGACCTTCGCCGTCCTGGATCATCGCGTGGATGAACACATCGTGGAAGGGGATGGGGCCGGCCTGCTGTTCATTACCAAGGAAGTAGCGGTTGAACATCGCCATGCGGCTCACCCAGAGGGTGATGATCTCGCGGGCGGTGGTGAGCACGCTGGTGGGGTTGAAGGCTGCGAGGAGGCCGGCGGTGTCCTGGAAGCCGTGCTCGCGGAGGAGCGCGGGGATGTCGATGACGCCGAATTTGGTGGCTTCGAGCGGGGCGGCCGCCTTGACGCCCACGGCGCAGATGAGGTCGGTCGCTTCCCCGATGTCCTTGGACTTCGTGAGCGGCTGGGCGTCGTGCCCTTCTTGGGTGAGCTTGGCCTCGCTGAAGAGCTGGTAGGCAAGGGGCTGCGTGCCGTCGGCGGTGCTCGCGGTGTCGCGCAGGTGGAGCAGTTTCTCGATCAGCTCGCCCGAGAGTTCGCCCTCGGTGCCGATGAAGTCGTGGAAGGTGCCGATGCGCTTGACCCAGACCGAGCGGATGTTGGGGTGGGCGAGCGGGTCGATTTTTTCGGGGGTGATGAGCGGCAGGTCGTGGTTGGGCCAGCCGAGCGTGGAGAGGGGCCAGAGGGCGCTGGAGAACCAGGTGTCGAGGACGTCGGGGTCTTGGCTCAGACTCACGATCAAATACTTGATCTCGCGAGCAATTTTGTGCTGTTCTTCACTCCACAGATCAGGGCGATTGAGTGATTTCGTATCACCATCGTTGCCCGTTGCAATGAAATCCTTGAACTTGGTCAGCAAGGCATCTGCATCATCGCCACCGGTACAAAGGAAGAACTCATGACGGCCAGACGCAACGAAAACGTGACAGTGAATTGGATCTTGGCATTGAACCGCTGAACGGAGCTCGTCGATCTTTCCCCGAAGTGCATCTCTGTATCCGACAGCATCCTTCCAAGGATCGAGTCCGTCACCAAATCCAGCCTTGAAATGCCACACCGGGATCCGATGCCCCCACCAGAGCTGCCGGCTGATGCACCAGTCGCGCAGGTTGTCGTGCCAGGTCTCGTAGGTCTTCGCGTAGCGGGCGGGGTGGAAGGTCATCGACCCATCGCCGGCGTTCTCGAGATCCACGGCGGGCTTGCTCTCGGGCCATGAGCCGAGCGAGGCTTCCGTCCGCTGCTCCGCCACCAGCGACCGCTGGGCGTTGCCGCGGAGGCGGTCGTCGGTCACGCGGCAGTACCACTGGTCGCTCAGGTAGGGCTCGACGGGGACGTGGCTGCGGTAGGAGTGCCCCACGCTGTGCTCGTGCGGCTTGATGTCCTCGAGCAGCGGCTGGCTGTTGATCGTGTGGGCCTGGAATTCCTCGACGACCTTCTTGCGGGCGGCCTCGCGGCTGAGCCCGATGAAGACGCGGGCGCCGCCGTGCGGCTCGAAGTCGGGCCAGCCGTACTCGGCTGAGATGCTGGCGTCGGGCGCCATGACGTTGATCAGGTGCGTGCCGGCCGAGCATTGTGCTTCGATCGTGGATTGGTGGCGCTGCCCCAGCAGCCAGTCGTTGGGATCGTGGGCGGGCGTGACCTTGAGGAACCCGGTCGCCATCTTGGCTTTGGGGTCGTTCTCGTCGCCGCCCAGCGCGACGGGAAGGACGACGTAGTCATCCTCGATGATCGGGATGACGCGGTCCATGAAGGGGAGATCGACGAGCAGCCCTTTGAGGGCTTGGGCGCGGGGGTCCTTGGGGCTGATCGCGACCGCGACATCGCCCAGATATGTCTCTGGTCGCGTGGTGGCGACGGTGATCCAGGCCTCGTCGTCCTCGGGGTGCTGGTCGGCGCCGGGGTAGCCCTTGGCTTCGAGTTCGCCCCAGGTGACGGGGCTGTGGTCGCCCGGTTCGGTGGGGTGCACGAGCGGGTAGCGCAGGTAATAGAAATTGCCCTGGATGTCCTTCGCCTCGACCTCGTCGTCGGAGAGGGCGGTCTGGGTCGCGGGGTCCCAGTTGACGAGGCGTTTGCCGCGTTCGATGAGGCCGTCTTTGAAGAGTTTGAAGAAGGCCTCGCGCACGGCGCGCGCACAGATCTCGTCCATCGTGAACCGCTGGCGGTCCCAGTCGCACGAGCAGCCCATCGCCTTGAGCTGATCGGTGATGCGGGCCTCGAACTCGTCTTTCCAGGACTGGACCTGGGCGATGAACTTCTCCCTGCCCGGCTCCCCGTTGCGCTCCATCTCCTTGTGCTCGGCGAGGGCGGGCTTGCCGGCCTCCTTGAGCTGCTTGTCGACGATGGTCTGCGTCGCGATGCCGGCGTGGTCGGTGCCGGGCATCCAGAGGGTCTCGAACCCCTTCATGCGGTGGGCGCGCACGAGGACGTCCTGGATCGTGTTGTTGAGCGCGTGTCCGAGGTGGAGGGCCGCGGTGACGTTGGGCGGCGGGATGAGGACGCAGTAGGGGGGTTTTTCGCCCGACAGGACGTTCGCGGGGTCGGCGTGAAACGCGTCGGCGTCGAGCCAGCGCTGCCAGACCGCGGGCTCGTGCTGCTCCGGGGTGTAGGTCTTGCTCAGCTCGGGGCGAGCGGGCGCGGCGGTGGGCGACGGATTGGAGTCTTGATTCTGGGAATCTGGCATTTGCGGCCTCTTTCGGGGTGACCCAGCATCCTAAACCGCGGATGATTGGCATGATGAAGCAGCGGCGGATTGTCATCGGGATTGTCGCGGTTTTTCTGGTCCTGGCCGGGGGGGTGGCGGTCTGGCGGGTCGTTGACCAGCGTCGGCAGGCTGCGTCGTTGGCAGGAACAGCGGCGGAGGGTGTGGACCTCGCGTCCACCGCGGCGGTGCTGAAGGCGGCGCGGACGTATATCGGTGAGCAGGAATTGGGCAAGGCGGAGGCCGTGCTGCGGCGAGCGCTCGAGGATCGGTCGGACGACGCCCTGATGCGGGAGTTGCTGGGCGATGTGCTGCTGCAGGGGGACGACGAGCCCGCGGCGATGGCGCAGTACGCCGCGGTTGCGGATCGGACCGACGCGTCGGCGGAGGCGTTGTTCAAGGCAGGATCGCTCGCGGCTGGGATGGGCGAGTTCGAGCGCGCGGTCGCGTACCTGGCGCGGGCGACGAAGGCGGAACCCGGCAATGTCGAGGCGGCGGTGCAACTCGCGAACGCGTTGTTGGAATTGAACCGGGTCCCCGAGGCGAAGGTGGAGCTCACGCGTGCGGTGGTGCTCGACGAGGGCGTGGGGATGGCGTGGGGCATGCTCGCGGAGATCGCGGTTCGTGAGAACAAATTGGAGATGGCGACCCAGCACATCGTCAAGGCGCGGACGTTTGAGCCGGGGAGTATCCCGTGGCGTGTGCTCGAGGCGCGGGTGATGCGTCGCATGGGCGAGCCGGAGAAGTCGGTCATGCTGCTCGACGGTCTGCGCGGGGAGACCCGGTTCGAGCCTTCGGTGGTCGCGGAGATGGCGGCGTCGCTCGGGATGCTCGATCGCGCGGACGACGCGATGACGATCTATCGGGTCGCTGTCCGGGAACGGCCCGCGGACGGTGAGCTGCGGTACGAGGCGGCGGTGTGGGCCGAGCGGGTGGGGGAGATCGAGGAGGCCCGCGAGCTGGCGCAGTCGGCGGCGATGCTCGGGGAAGCGCGGGCGCGGGATCTTCTGGAACGGCTCGGCGAGGACTGAACGGCGGACGTCGGGAGGCTCAGTCGTCGTCGGCTTCCCAGTCCTGGTGGGCCTCGGGGTCGTCGCCCAGTTCGTCGGGCTCGGGCTCGGCCCGGCGTGCGGACTCCTCCCACGCGTTGATGCCCTCGTAGCGGTCCCGGCGTTCGGGGACCTCGGCGTAGTTCTTCGCGAACCACGCGAACCCCGCGAGGAGCAGTCCCAGGATGACCAGGATCCCGACGATGATGAGCACAACGAGCAGCAGGAACGCGCGGCCCACCGCCCTCTGCTGGGCGGGGTCGGGCGTCGTCGCGAGTGTCATCAGCCAATCGTGCACCCGATCAGTTTAGCGTCGATGCGACACGGGTCGCCAGCGCACTCGTTCTCGCGATTGTGCTGGGGCCCGCGGCTGTTCCTAGACTCTTGCCGGCCCGATGACGCTCGCGGAGTGCGGCGTCTGTGCGGGCCCTGGAGCGTGATCTCGTATGCAACTCGAAGCCCACCACAAAGTGATCGATGAACTCGGCGAGCGGATCCGCACGATCCGTGAGTCGCTGCGGTACGACGACAAGTTCGCCGAGCTGAAGAAGCTCGAAGAGAAGATGAACGCCACGGATTTCTGGGACAACCAGGAGAACGCGAAGAAGGTCGTCGCGGAAATGAAGCGTGTGAAGGCGCAGGTCAGTCCTCTGACCAAGGTTCTCGAGGATTTCGAGGAGGCCTCGCTCGCGTACGAGATGAGCAAGGACGAGGAGGGAGACGAGCTGCTCAAGGAGGCGGACGGGAAGCTGCACGAGTTGCTGGGCCGGATGGACAAGCTCGAGATGCAGAGCCTGCTGAGCGGCAAGCACGACCACCGCGATTGCTTCTTTACGATCAGCGCCGGCGACGGCGGCACGGAGGCGAACGACTGGGCCGAGATGCTGTTCCGGATGTACCTCTACTACTTCGAGATCATGGGCTGGAAGGTCGAGGAGGTCGAGAAGAGCCACGGCACGGAGGTCGGCATCGCGTCGGTCACGCTGCACGTGAAGGGCGACTTCGCGTTTGGCTATCTCGCGTGCGAGCGCGGCACGCACCGGTTGGCGCGGGTGAGCCCGTTCAACAGCCAGGGCAAGCGGCAGACGAGCTTCGCGACCGTCGATATCGTGCCCGAGTTTGAGGAAGTGGACCTCGTGATCCCGGAGAACGACCTGGATATCCAGGTCTTCGCGCGGTCGAGCGGCCCCGGCGGGCAGAACGTGAACAAGGTGGCGAGCGCGGTGCGGATCGTGCACAAGCCGACGGGGTTCATGGTCGTGTCGAGCACGCACAAGGAGATGCTGCAGAACCGCAAGCAGGCGCTGTCGATCCTGCAGGCGAAGCTGGAGCAGAAGGCGGACGAGGAGCGTCAGGCGGAGATCACCGAGGCCGCGGGCGGGAAGATCGAGAACCGCGGGTGGGGCGCGCAGATCCGGTCGTATGTGCTCTACGACAACCGGGTCAAGGACCACCGGACGAACTACGAAGCGAACCCGACGACGGTGCTGAACGGGGACATCCACGGGTTTGTGGACGCGGAACTCAAGCGGCGGCGGAACGAGGCGGGCTGAGCATGCGTCGCCGCCAGACGAAGTAGATCGACCCGGCGATGATGAGGACCGACCCGAGCACGCTGAGCGTCGCGCTGCCGGCAACTTTGCGGCAGAACGCGCCCGCGATTCCGCCCGCGGTAAACGAGAAGAGAAGTCCGGCGAGCATCGCGAATCGCCACCCGGCGATGCGTCGATGCCGGATCGCGGCGCCCGCAAGCAGGCCGAGATCCGTTACGATGCCGGTCGCGTGTGTCGTTCGCACGACCATCCCGCGGTACGCGGACGCGAACGCGTTTTGCAGCCCGGCGGCGGTCGCGGCGAGCGACATACCGGCGAGCGGTGCTCTCGGCAGGATCGCCCCGGCCGCGATGAGCAGCGCTCCCTCAAGGATGATCGCGACGCCGTAGGGTCGTCCGAGCTGGAGCGTTCGGTCTCCGATGATGACGCCGCTGCATGTGGCGCCCAACGCGAACGAGAGGACGATGATTCCGACGGTCGCGGCGTGGTCGAACACGCCGCGCGCGAGATCTGCCGAAATGCCGGTGATTGAGCCTGTGACATGTGTGACCGCGATACCACCCTCGGCGATCACGACGACATTGACGCACCCGGCGACCGCGGCGAGCGAGAACCCGCCGAATAGAACGGCGAGCGTGACACGCGAGAACTGGTCCTTGTTCCGCATCCATCTCTTTCATGCTGGGGTGTGAATGAACAGGATCTTCATCGATCCTGAAACAGCCTGACGACCCGGGCAAGTACGATAGAGCCGTTGGAATCGGAGGAGACTTCCATGCGTCTGAAGCTATGCATATTCACCGTTCTTGCGTCGGTTTCTGCCGTGCTCGCGGCTGAGCCCTTTGATGTGATCGCGTTCGGCTCCTGCGCCCGCGAGCGGCAGGAGCAGCCGATCTGGACGGAGATCATCGCGAAGCGGCCCGACCTGTTTTTGTTCATCGGGGACAACCACTACGCGGACTTCTGGGAGAAGGACGGGAGGATGGTGATGCAGCCTGTCCCGAGTCCCGAGCGGATCCAGGAGGCGTACGACGCGCTCGCGGGCAAGCCCGGCTACCGGCGGATGCTGCGGACGTGCCCGATCCTGGCGACGTGGGACGACCACGATTACGGCGCCAACGACGCGGGCAACGACTTTGTATTCCGCGAGGAGAGCCGGGATCTGTTTCTTGATTTCTACGGGTTCGGCGAGAACGCACCGATCCGCGAGCAGGACGGCGTGTACCACAGCCGGTTCTTCGATGGGCCCGACGGGCAGCGGGTGCAGGTCATCATGCTCGATACGCGGTTCAACCGCGACCCGCTCGAGCGAGCCGCCGACCGGCAGGGGCGGCGCGGGCCGTACGGACCCACGAGCGATACCAGCACGACCATCCTCGGAGATGCTCAGTGGCGTTGGCTCGAAGCGCAGTTCCGCATGCCCGCGGATGTGCGCATCCTCGCGAGCAGCATCCAGATCGTCTCCGACGAGCACGGCTACGAGACGTGGGGCAACTTCCCCCACGAGCGCGAGCGGCTGTATGACCTGATCGACGCGACCAACGCGAGCGGCGTGCTCGCGATCAGCGGCGACCGGCACCTGATGGAGATCAGTCGGGATGTGGGGCGGGGCTCGCCGTACCCGTTCTGGGATTTCACGAGCAGCGGGCTGACGCAGAGGGCGCAGGTGGTGGGCGATCCGAATTCGTTCCGTGTCGGCCCCGTGCTGCGCGAAACCAACTTCGGGGTGATCCGCTTCGAGTGGGGCGCAACGCCTGAGACGACGGCGATCAGCCTGGAGGGATACGGCGATCGGGGACAACTGCTGAACCGTCAGACGGTGTGGTTGTCGGAGCTGTCTGAGGAGTGAACGCTTGCGATCCACCCTTCCCGAGAGGCAACCTCGGGAAGATCTTCGGGCATGAGACTCGTGTGCAACGAACCGGGTTGATGCGCCGGCGCCGAGACCATGGCGTCCCGCGTCGCGAGCACTTGCCGCGCGTCCTTGATCGGGTGATCAGTGATGTCCGCGTTGTGCAGGCTCGGCCAGATTTCGGTGATGACGACCGCGTCAAGCCGTTCGATCTGCTCAAAGGGCCAGAGCCGTCCTCGGTCGTGCAGGTTCGCCAGCAGGCGGTGGATGACCGGCAGGCCGAGCAGCGTCTGGCTGCCGACCGAGCCCGTGGTGTAGAGCTTCCAGGGCGACTGGATCCCGAGACGACGGGTTGTGCGAACGAGTTGTTCGACCGCGCGGTACTCGGGGACGGCTCGCATCACGCGTTTGGTCGGCAGGAGCAAACTCGACACGCTATCGCGTGTGGGGGGGCAGCCCCAGAACGGGCCGTGGGGCTCGGCGAAGCGTTCGGCGATCTGCTCGTTGAGCGCCTCGGCGACGTCGAACCGGTTGTTGTGGTTGGTGTCGTCGTCTTTGATGAGCGAATCGACGTGTTGGCAGAGTTGTCGGCCCGCGGGGAGAACCTCTGCGCCATCGATCGCGACCGGATATCCCAGTGGAAAGTCAAAGCCGACGAGGGCAGAGCCCGCGTGTGAAGCGAGCAGATCCGTGATGCGCGCTTCGCAACTCGCCCGGGTCCGGAAGTATTCAGGGGGAGGTCGGCGATCCGCGTCGTCGTCTCGGAAGGCCCACGCGATCCAGCAGGCGTCGGCGCTCGGCTTCTTGGGTCTGGGCTGTGATGCGGCGGACCAATCGACCGCGATGATCAGATCGGGGAGGAATGCGGCCGGCGTCATCGCCGGTCGTCGGTGTTGTCGCCGAACATCTTGAGCGGGCGAGGCCCGGGGCAGCAGCCGACGGCACAGCCGCTCTCATCGTCGCGTTTGGCGGTCGGTGCCCGGTGCTCGGGCGAGTCGCCGACGTGGGCCATGACGGATCCCACAACGATCGTGATGAAGCACATCGCCGGGACGATCAGCGGGAGATCGACGCCCATGAGCGGGACGCCGATGAAGAAGACGGCCGCGGTGAGCATGATGAGCACGAACGCGATGACGATCCGTCGGGCGAGGCGTTTGCTCTGCTCTTCGTAGCGGTTGGCGGCGTGCTCCGCTTTGAGGCGGAGCCTGGCCTGCTCGAGCAGTTCGTCGGGGGCGTCATCGAGGGGGCGGGACATACCGTCATGGTAATCGCGCCGGGGCCCTGGTCCTATTCCCCGTGCGGAAATGTCGTGGCCTGCCGTCCGGTATTCTGCTGCTCCATGCGGCTTGAGACCGAGAGACTGGCGATGCGTCCCGTGGACACGGCCGATCTGGACGCGATCGCGTCGTTCATGTCCGATCCCGAGGTCTGCCGGTACCTCGGTGATGGGAAACCCAGGACGCGGGACCGGGTCGCACGCAGCGTCGCGTTCGCTCGGCGGATGTGGGCCGAACGCGGGTTCGGCCCGTTCGCGATCGAGCGGAAGGGATTGTCTGGCGGTGCCGGTACCGAGAATGTATTTGTCGGCGTGTGCCTGCTGCTTCCTATCGCGCGATCCGGGACGGACCCGGCCGATTTTGAGGCGCGCGGGCCCGAGATCGAATTCGGCTACTGGCTCGCACGCGGCGCGTGGGGGCACGGATATGCAACGGAGGCGGCGCGGGCCGTGCTGGCGTGGGCCGTCGCGGGAGACGGGGCACGCCAAGAGCGCGTCATCGCGGTAACCAACCCGGCGAACGAGGCGTCCAAGCGCGTGCTCGAGAAGGTCGGGATGCGGCTGGTCGGCCAGACCGACGCGTACTACGACGCGGTGACGACGCTCTACGAGATCGGGCTCTGAGAGGCTGTGGCCTGTCTGTTGCCAGTCAGACAGGGCGTTCTTACACCAGCAACGCCGCGGGGTTCTCGAGCAGTTCCTTGACGGTGTTGAGGTACTGCGCCGCCATTGCGCCGTCGATGATGCGGTGGTCGCTCGACATCGTCATCGACATCTCTTCGCCGACGACCAGCACGGGTTCGCCGTCCTCGTCGAACTCGACGAAGGGCTTCTGGACCGCGGCGCCGACCGCGAGGATCGCGGCGTTGGGCGGGTTGACGATCGCGGTGAAGTGCTCGACCCCGAACATGCCGAGGTTGGAAATCGTGAAGGTCGAGTCGCTCATCTCGTCGATCGACAGGCCCTTCTCGCGAGCCTTCTTGGCGAGCCGCTTGGTGTCGGCGGAGATCTGGCGGAGCCCGGTCCGGTCCGCGTCGCGGAGGGTTGCGACGACGAGCCCGCCGCCCTTGTCTTCGGGAAGCGCGACGGCGACGCCGATGTTGACCCGGCCGTGCAGCTGGATCGACGGGCCGTTCGCAACCCACGACGAGTTGACGAACGGGTGGCTGTGCATCGCGAGGGCGCAGGCGCGGACGAGGAAGTCGTTGACGCTGAGCTTGACGCCCTGGGTCGTGAGCTGCTCGTTGAGCTGGGTGCGGAGTTCGCTGAGCGCGTCGAGGCGGGCGGAAACCGTGACCTGGTAGTGGGGGATCGTCGTCTTGGACTCGACGAGCCGCTTGGCGATCGTCTCGCGCATGCCGCTGAGCGTGACGGTCTTGTCCTCGAGCGTCGCGGAAGGGGCGGGGACGGGAGCCGGCGTGCTGACGCCGGATGCCGACGCAGAAACCGATGCCGATCCGCCCGCCGAGGTTCCCTTGAACGACTCGACGTCCTTCTTGACGATCCGGCCTGCGGGCCCGGTGCCGCTGACGGCTCCGAGGTCGATCCCGCGCTCCGCGGCGATCTTCTTGGCGAGCGGGCTCGCGAAGATGCGGCCGCCGGTCGCGGACTGGGCCGCGCCGTTGCTGGAGGCAACGCCATTTGAAGGAGAGGGCTCGGGGGCCGGGGCAGAGGCGGCGGGTTCGGCGATCGCGGTGCCCGCTGACGAAGAAGACGACGAAGACTCGCCTCCCCCTTCGCTCTTGCTCGCGGTCTCCTGCTTCGACGAACCGCCCGACGACTCCGCCGATTTCGACGCGGATGCTGCGGCTTGTGCGACGTCCTCGCCGTCCTCGGCGATCACGAGGATCGTCGCGCCGACGTCGACCTTCTCGCCCTCGCCGGACGCGATCTTCGCGACCGTCCCGGCGTCGAAGCTCTCGAGCTCCATCGTTGCTTTGTCGGTTTCGATGTCGGCGAGCACTTGGCCCATCTCGACACTGTCGCCCTCGGCGACGTGCCACTTGACGACGGTGCCCTGCTCCATGGTGTCGGACAGGCGAGGCATGGTGACGGTGATGGGCATTTCAGGTGCTCTCCGAGCGGGTGCGAATCACAGAGACATCGTAAGCGAATTTCGGTCCAAACCAGCACGAATCAGGCGAGAATGCCGTTGACCGCCTCGACGATCCGGTCCGCGTTGGGCAGGTACGCCGCTTCGAGGCCCTTGGCGTACGGCGTCGGAACGTCGCGGGTGTTCACGCGGACGGGCTGGTGGTCGAGCCAGTCGAAGCAGTGCTCGCAGATCTGCGAGATGGTCTCGCTCGCGACGCCGCCGAAGGGCCATGACTGATCGACGACGACAACGCGGTTGGTCTTCTTGACGCTCTCGACGATCGAATCGATGTCGAGCGGGCGGATGGTCCGCATGTCGAGGACCTCGCACTCGATGCCGTCCTGCGCCAGCCGCTCGGCGGCGTCCACGCAGAAGTGTACCGGTCGGCCCCACGACACCAAGGTCACCGCGTCGCCTTCGCGGGCGACCCGCGCCCGGCCGAACGGGATGTAGTACTCCTCCTCGGGGACGTGGGCCTTATCGCCCAGCATGCGCTCGCTCTCGAGGAAGAAGACGGGGTCGGGGTCGCGGATGGCGGTCTTGAGCAGGCCCTTCGCGTCGTAGGGATTGCTGGGGATCGCCATTTTCAGGCCGGGGACGTTCGCGTACAGGCCCTCGACGCACCAGGAGTGGGTCGAGCCGAGCTGGCCGCCTGCTCCGTCGTTGCCGCGGAAGACGATCGGGCAACCCCACTGGCCGCCCGACATGTAGAGCATCTTGGGTGCATTGTTGAGGATCGGGTCGGCCGCAACGAGGCTGAACGACCACGACATGAACTCGACGATGGGCTTGAGACCGTTCATCGCCGCCCCGATGCACATGCCCGCAAACCCGTTCTCGGAGATCGGGCTGTCGATGATGCGCTTGGGGCCGAACTCATCGAGCATGCCCTGGCTGACCTTGTACGCGCCGTTGTATTCGGCGACTTCTTCCCCGATCAGGAAGACTGTCTTGTCGCGACGCATCTCCTCGCTCATCGCCTCACGCAGCGCCTCGCGGTACTGGATCAGGCGGTCCCCCTCCCGGCTCGGCATCTCGGATTCGGCAACGAACGTGGGCAGTTCCCACGTCCCGATCGCGGGGTGGATGTCGCTGGTGATCTTGCTGAGGTCGGGGGTGTAGGCGGTGGTCATGGGTGGTTCTCTGTGGGTTCTTCGGGGCGAGCCCCGTCGGTTGGCGTCTTCAGCGATACGACCCGCGGCGGCGGGCCCCCGTCATCGTGTTTCTTCTGCCCGCTGCTGTTCAGGAGGACCAGCAGCAAGGCCCGCAATAGCAGCGTCCCCAGAAACAGGATCGAGATCACGACGATCGGGACGATGCCGTTCAAGGGTCATTCTCACAGCAGCGGGTTCTTCGCCCCGTGGTGATAGGTCTCGCTCGGGCTCAGGTTCTTCATGGGCAGCGCGTAGGTGTCGGTGACGAGTTCCGTCTCCGGGTCGGGGTCGGCCGCGTTCTCCGCGAAGTCCACCGCATCCATGACGATGTCCTTGATCTTCTTCTGCATCGCCTTCCATTCGTCTTCGGTGATGCAGCCGCGCCCGCCCTCGTCCTCGGACTTCAAGAGGTAGTCGAGCAGGTTGGCGATCGAGTCCTTGCCCTTGAACTCGTCGACCTCGTCCTTGGTGCGGTACTTCTGAGGGTCCGACATCGAGTGGCCCTGGTAGCGGTAGGTCTTGAGGTCCACGAAGCCGGGACGCTGCAGATCGCGGCACTCGTCCACGAGCGGCTTCATCTTGTCGTAGACGTTGCGGATGTCGAGCCCGTCGATCTCGATGCTCTTGATGCCGTACGCCTCGCCCCGCATGGTGAGCTTGTCGTGGTTGGCGGTGTGGCGGTGGATCGCGGTGCCCATGCTGTAGCCGTTGTTTTCGATGATGTAGATCACCGGGATGCCCATCAGGCTCGCGAGGTTCTTCGCCTCGTGGAACGCGCCCTGGTCGATCGCGCCGTCGCCCAGGTAGCACAGGCAGACCTGCTTGGGCCCGGTCTCGAGCACTTCCCACTTGTAGCGGGCGGCGAAGGCGAGGCCGGTCCCGAGCGGCGTCTGAGCGCCGACGATGCCGTGCCCGCCGTAAAATTTGTGCTCGGTCGAGAACATGTGCATCGACCCGCCCTTGCCCTTCGAAATGCCCGCCTCGCGTCCGGTGAGTTCGGCCATGATGACCTTGGGATCGATGCCGTAGGCAAGCATGTGACCGTGATCGCGATAGCCGGTGATCAC
>DDFO01000022.1:118752-128842 GCA_002337215.1 Phycisphaerales bacterium UBA1926
CGTAGGCGAGGACCATGGGATCGGTCGGCTCGATCGCGGCGTTGGTGCCGACGGCGCACGCTTCCTGCCCCGAGTAGATGTGGCAGAACCCGCCGATCTTGGCGGCCTGATAGTTCTGCATCGTCCGCGCCTCGAAGTCGCGGATGAGTTGCATGTCGTAGAGCCACTTGAGCAGGGTTTCGTTCGAGAGCGCGTCCGAGGGGCGGGCCGCGGGCTTGTCTGTCGTCGCCTGTGCCATCCGAGTCTCCGATGATGGTGGGGGGTCTGCCGGGTGCGGACGGCGGACCTGATTGCGTGGGGCTCAGCGCGGACGCCGACCGTCATGAGCGCGAAAAAAATCGCCCCGGAACCCCGGAGCGATCGTAGGTGAGAACAGAGTTTCAGACAATATTTCCGGCGATCCGATTCCTGTGCTGACACAGTTTGGGCGGCGTTTTCACCGCTCAAACCCATGCCGGAAAGAAGACCGATCAGTCCGCTGCGGTGACCTTCAGCGTCCCGCCCTGGATCTGCCCTTCGAGGACGACCAGCGCGGTCTGGATCTGGAGATCGCCGCCGACTTCGAGCAGCGTGTCCGGATCGGGGCGGTCGGGGTCGTTGATGATGTTTCCCTTCTCATCGAGCGCGAGGACGTCGGCGTCACGCCGGATCTTCGCGGCCTCGATGATCTGCTCGGGGAGCATCTCGACCTCGATGTCGGGCTCGATGCCCCATTCCGACGCGCCGGGCTTGCGGTGGATGATCTTGTCGCCCCGCAGCTTGTAGTACTGCGTGGTGAGCTTCATCATCGCGCTGTTGTCGGCCGTCAGGCTGAAGACGTTCTGCACCGAGCCCTTGCCGAAACTGCGGCGCCCGACGACGGTCGCCTTGAGCGTCCCGTCGTTGTGGGCCTCCGCCTGGATCGCGCCCGAGACGATCTCGCTCGCCGAGGCCGAGCCCTCGTTGATCAGCACAACGACGGGGATGTCATCGAGCCGCTTGCTCTTGGGCAGACGGCGGGCGAACTCACGCGAGCGGACCGAGCCCGCGGCGTCCTCGGTCTTGACGATCATTCCGTCGTCGATGAACCTGTTGGAGATGCTCACCGCTTCGTCGAGCAGGCCGCCCGGGTTGAAGCGGAGATCGAGCACGAGCCCGTTGAGCCCCTCGCGACGCATGACATCGACGGCCTCGTCGAACCGGTCGGTTGTGTTGTTGCTGAAGCTCGTGATGCGGATGTAGCCGATGCCGGCCTGCTTGTCGACGAACCAGTCCCACGCATCAACCTCGTCGCCCGCCTGGGCCTTGCGCCAGCCGCGGACGGTCGGGAGCTCGATCCGCTGGCGGGCGAGATCGAACTCGACCTCGCGTTTCTTGTCACCCTCGCCGCGCTCGACGGTGAGCGTGACGCTGGTGTTCTTGGGTCCGGTGATGACCTCGACGGCCTGATCGAGCGTGAACCCGATTGTCGAATGACCATCGACCTTCTTGATCAGGTCGCCCGTCTGCACGCCGGCCCGCTGGGCGGGCGTGCCCTCGAGCGGCGTCACGACACGGATGTTCTGGAGGTCGTCCATCTCGATCTGGATGCCGACGCCCACGAACTCGCCGCGGGTGTTGCGCTGGAAGCGCTTGATCTCGTCGGGCCAGATGACCGCGGTGTAGTCGTCGAGGGCGCTCATCGCGCCGTTGCCGAACTCGTGCAGCAGCGCCTGCTCGCGCAGATCGATCGAGAATCGGTTGACGGTGAGCAGCCGCGACAGCGTGAGATCGAGCTCGGCCAGCCCCACGCCGCGCCGGCTGTCGGTGTCGAGCCGGCGGATCTCGTCGCGCTGGTTGCGGACGAAGTTGAGGAACTCGCTGCGCTTCTCGTCGTCCCCGAGGCTCTCGAAGACCTCGGCCAGCTCGCTGGTGGTCACCAGCGACTCGACCGCGTCCAGACCGGCGATCAGCATGGGCGCCATCGCGCCCTTCCGCGCCATGTCCACGTGCTTGAACGAGGCGTGCTGGATCGCCCGCTCGACCGCCTGCACGGTGATCGGGTCGAGTTTCTCCTCGAACGAATCGCCGAACGCGTTGTACGGCGGATGCGCGTCCTCGCCCTGCCGTTCGCGGTGCTCGGCGATCAGCTCGCGGAACATCGCCGGGGCGTAGAGCCGGACCATGCCCAGCCGGCGGCCGAGCCGCTCGACGTCGGTCCGGTACGCGTCTTCCTGATCGAGCAATGTCGCGAGGCGAGCGAAGAGCTCGTTGGCGATCATCCACTCGCCCTCGGCCTCGGCCTGCTTGGCGGCCTGCTCGGTGTCGGTGATGAGCCGCGCAACCTTGGGCTGCGACATAAACAGGTCACGGGAGGGCGAGAGGATCTGCGCCTCGACGGTGAGCCGCATCGCCTCGGCCAGCGCGAGCGATCGGGCGACCAGCCCCTGGGCGTCGTTCGCCTTGGCGAGCTGCTCGTCGAGTTCTCCGTTGACATCCGCAAGCTTCGCGGTCCGGTCTTGCTCGCGCTTCGCGATGCTCGCCTCGAACCGCTCTGTGAGATCACGGAAGTTCTTGTCGCCGATCCCGCTCGCCGCGAACGAATCGACCACGCGTCGCAGGTCGTCCTCGCTCCCGGCGGTCGAAACAAGCTCCGACGCGCTCACCGAGCGGGCAGAATCTCTGGGCCCGGCAACGTCGGCACCAGACGCGGGCGTCGAGAGCCCCGCTGATACACACAACGCCAGCGAGGCCGCGAGCCCGGTGGTCCAACGCGCGAGTCCTGAACGGTTCGTCATCCTGCGTACTCCAATCCGCGGCCGATGCCGCGTCCTGTGCTCCCCGTGCCTCACTGCACTTCGATCATCCTGAAGATGACCGATGCGGCCGTTCCCGGCCAGTCCCGACCAAATCGACCCAATGAAGGTGCCGAGCCATTCGGTGCCGGCTGTATCGGCCCACACGAACCGGGGGGTTTGATCTGCCGTGTTCTGCCGGGCGAGCCCAGCATATCGGGCGGAGCAATCCCCGCACGCGGTTTGTTCCCAACCGCACCATCCCGAGTTTTCGGACGTCGCCGAAACCGGGAACGAGACCGGGTTCGAGTTGTCACGGGAGCGTGTCCTCGGCATGTCATGCATACGGCGGATCGCTGATCGGGTTCTGGGTCGTTGCGCGGGCGTTACCCACGCTGAGATCGATCCCGGTCAGATTTCCCCGTTCGTCTTACCCATCCGATGCCGGGATGTTGCGAGCAACACCATCGCCGCAACGAGCACCGCGACAACGACGATCCCCACGAGCCCCAACATCCGCGAATCGAACGCGGCACCGTGATCCGCCCCGGCCCAGAAGTACGCGATCAATCCCAGGACGGGCCCAGCGGCGTACCCGGCGCCGATGAGCGCCTCGTGCGTTCCCCCCGCGGCGACCTCGGCGTCCCCGAGTTCCATGGCGTAATACAGCGCGCCGACATACGCCGTCGCGTGCCCCACGCCGAACACCGCGAGCGCCGCGATTAACGCCCAGACCCCCGCGGACGGAGGCATCGCGACCGTTGCAGCGAACCCGCCTACGAGACC
Source organism: Phycisphaerales bacterium UBA1926 (assembly GCA_002337215.1). Classification (GTDB taxonomy): domain Bacteria; phylum Planctomycetota; class Phycisphaerae; order Phycisphaerales; family UBA1924; genus UBA1926. The sequence goes on from DDFO01000022.1 coordinate 122,292, forward strand.
GCCCCCCGCGACCCAGGGCATCCAGAACCGCCCGTGCCACCCGTCCCAGCGCTCGAAGATCGCGAAGACGAAGACCCGGCTCGTCACCCAGGCCGACGCGACGAGCGCCGCCCACCCTCCCGCGACGCCGACCCGATCGACCACGCCGGGAAGCAGGGGGCTGATCGCCCCGCAGAGGACGTACCCCATCGGGAGCAGCACCCGGAACCAGGTCAGCAGGCGGCGCCACGACGCGGGGTGTGGTTCGTGCCGTGTTTCGAGGTGTTTCGCGGGTTCTGCCGGGAACCACGCGAGACAGCACACGCTTCCCGCCTGCACGAACGCGAGCAGGGTGATCACCGCGATCGGGCGGTCTTCGAGCAGCGGCGCCATCAGCCAGAACGCCGCGACGACCGCGACCGCCCACACGATGTTGAACTTCCCGGTCGCCCGGCTCAGGGCCTTGCCTGTGCGCCCGCCGGACAAGAAGCTCTCCGCGATCGGCCACATCATGCCGGTCAGAACGCCGAACCCGATCCCGACGAGCCAGACGGTCCAGACCGGCGGCGTGCGCACACCGGTGGCCCACGCGACGATCTGCGGCACGAGGCCGATCATCGCTTGCACCATCACGAGCGTGCCCAGGAACCGACGCGTCGATCCTCGCGAAAAAACCCGTTGAGATCCGGGCCCGGTGCCGAGCCCACCGGCAGGCCGAGCCCCACGCCGCATCACAGGCCCGACCGCGAGGGCACCCGCGATATACGCGCCATAGAGGAAGAGCCCGAAGAGGAAATTGTCGCGTGCCGCGAAGCCGTACGCCGAGCGGAGCAGGAAAAAGACCCCGGTCTGCACGGCCCCCGTTCCCAGGCTGTTGAGCCCGACAAAGACGAGCACCGGCCCGAGCGGCGCGGGGCCCGCGCGACCCCCGAGGGCATTCGGGGTGCCGCCGAGCGGGCCTTGCCCGGGATCAAGAACGGGGATTGATGCGGTCTGGTTTGCCATGAGGGCCCGAGAATCGTACAGTGCCGCGGCCCGGGGCTTTCGGAGTGAACCCGGACCGTGCTGCGCCCGTAGCTCAACTGGATAGAGTGCTGGCCTCCGAAGCCAGAGGTTCCGCGTTCGAATCGCGGCGGGCGTATTCGGCTCTTTGCTCTTGACCCGGCCCCGGAGCCGACCGATGGTCGGATCATGCGGGGTTCGGCGTCGGGCCCGGAGCGACGACGCCCCGCATCCGTATCCGCCCGGTGTTTCAGCACGCCCGGGCACAATGGAGCAGGGAACATGAGCAGCATCGATAGCCGAGAGCAAATTGTCCGTGACCATCAGTCTGAGGCCCGTACGCCGCGTTCCGTCGCCTTGCTGAGGTCTGTCGTGGTCGCCGGTGCACTTCTCGTGTTCGGTGGATCGGTCTCGGCGAGCGGAGCCGCAGAGTTCGAGGCCGCCCAGCCCGCGACCCAAGCATCGTCCTCATTGCCCAAGGCCGAGGAAGTCTTCGAGCGGTATATCGAGGTGATCGGCGGCCGGGAGAAGCTCGAGACGATCAAGAACCGCCGGGTCAGCGGGACCTACCAGGGTGACCCGTTCGAGTTCCGCGCGAACCTGAAGGTTTGGTCGGAATCGGACGGCCGGTTCCATCAGCGCGTTGCCGAGCCCGCGGGGTTGCGGTACGACCTCTTCGTTGTCGACAACATGACCTGGTCGGTCGTGATGGACGGCGAGCCGACACCCATAGGGCGCGTCCAGAGGCAGGAACTCCTCGACACCGCCGATTTCTACGGCGAGGCGAACTACAAGAACCGCTACAAAGAAATCAAGACCGTGCGAGAGGCTGTTGCGGGTGATACCGCGATTTATGTGATCAGCGCGACAACGCACGCCGGTCGGCCTCACACCCTCTACTTCGCGAAAGACTCCGGGCTGCTCATCGGTAACCGCGTCCCCGTGACCGGGCCGAACGAGACGATGCGGGACATGACCGTCCGCATCCAGAACTACAAGGACATCGGGGGGGTGCTCTACCCGACGCTGTTCATCCAGGAATTCGGAGGCGGTATCAAGCCGAACCGCTACGAGTTCACCGATGTCCAGGTCAACGTCGACGACGGTCACGAGTACCCCGTTCCCGAGAACGTCCGGGCGGTCTTCGAGGCCGCGAGAAAAGGCTCGGCCGGCGACGACTGATCAGCCCGGCGGACGAACCGGCTGAACGGTCCTTGGCGTCGCCGCGTTCTTGATCAGCAAGAATCACGAATCCCGCTTCTCGCATGCAACGCCGAACCCTGCGCACAGCGGGTGATCCTTGCAGACCCCGCCCCGCGCGGGGCACGCCCGCCTGCCATGAAAAATCATGCGATGGCTCAGGACGCACCACTGGTCCCGCGGGAACAGAGCCATCAGTGTGCGTTCGATCTGCTGCACGCTCGCGCCCGATTCGACGAGACCCATCCGCTGGGCGAACCGCTGGACATGGGTGTCGACGACGAACCCGTCGTTGATTCCGTAGCAGTTGCCGAGCACAACGTTGGCGGTCTTGCGCGCAACGCCTCGCAGGCGGGTGAGTTCTTCGACGGTTCTTGGGACGACCCCGCCGAATTCTTCTGTCAGCACCGTCATCGCCGCGTGGACGGCCTTGGCCTTGTTCCGGAATAGCCCGATCGTTTTGATGTACGGCTCGATCTCTTCCGGCGTCGACGCCGCGTAGTCCGCGGGCGTCGGGAACCGTTCGAACAGTGCCGGCGTTGCCTTGTTGACGCCGACATCGGTCGCCTGCGCGCTCAGAATGGTCGCGACCAGCAGTTCGTGGGGCTCGGTGTAGTCAAGCTCGCAATACGCATCCCCGTGGTGCTCTTCGAGCGACTTGGCGATCCGGCGTGCGCGCCGCTTGTCGCTGTCAGAGACCTGCGGCAGCATGAACGGCAGATCGCGCAGGCCCCTGGGGTTCTCGGGTGTGCGCACGGGTGGGGTCATGATCGCCCCCCGCGTGATGCGAGCCTCGGCTCCTCCCGGCCGTCCGCCTTCGTGCGTGGTCCCGATCGCGGCGTGGTGGGCGGGTCGGGTCGTTCGCCCGCCGAGGACGCCGCGCTCCACGCGCCGCTCGCCAGCAGCGCCAGCACGGCCACCGTCAGCCCCATCAGCGTCTGGCGCGCACGCGGATGGTCGGCGTCGAACGCCGCGTAGGCCGTCGCGGCCGACTCGTTCTCGCCCGCCTCCGCCGCTGACCAGTACTGCTGCGCGTTCTCCTGCATCCGCGGTGTGAGCACGAACAGGTGATAACTCACCAGGATCATCGCCGATCCGAGGGCGAGCAGACGCACCACCGACGACGCCCGGCGGATCGGGAGTTTGCAGAGCACGATGATTCCGATCGTCGCGAAGAGAGCCAGGGTCGCGGAGCCGTACTGGACGAAATCGAGGGCGAGGAACACCCGGTTCTGGAGGAAACCGGCGCCGATGTTGCTCTGGTCGCCCGCGTAGTTCTCGAAGACGCCGAACGCGGGTTCGAGCGTGCGCATGTGCGTAAACAGAAGGCCCGCGGTGGCGCCCGCCATGACGAGGGCGCCGAGCCAGAGCCCCGCGGCGACGGCGTGGACGGTCTCGAAGCCTGATCGGAGGGTGCTGGGTCCGGACGATTTCGGGGTCGGTTCTGCCATGCCCGATCGTACGGGGCGCAGGCCGGGGTGCTACAAATCGTGCGCACATGACCGCAGACTCGTCCGACAGTTCCGCGATCAGCCTCTCGGTTGCCGGTCTCCATGCCTCGGCGTTGGACGGGCCGTGGGCTCAGGGTGTGCGCGCCGCGATCGGGTGGTGCGCATCGGTCGGGTACCGCGGGATCCAGCTCGACGCCTCGGCGCGCGAGATCCGGCCCAGAGCGATCGACCGATCCGCCCGGCGGGATCTCGCGGCCTCCGTCCGCCGAGCCGGTCTGGGGTTCACGGGGCTAGATCTCTGGATCCCGCCCGAGCATTTCTCGGCGGGTGAGCACGCCGATCGTGCGCACGCGGCGCTGCTCGGAGCGATCGGGCTCGCGGCCGACCTGCGGGGGCTCGTCCCGTCAGGATCCGCTTCGGCGCCCGCGGTCGTCTCGGCGGCTTTCCCCATCGACTACGCGGGCCGCGGTGAGGTCTTGGCACAGGCCGACGCGGTGGGGGTGCTCGTGGAGGACTTCGGTGCGGGCGCGACCGCGCCGCCCTCGGATTCCACCGCGAACGGTGGGGGAGTAGACGAAGGCCGGGCGCACGGATCGATCCGCCCGGGCATCGACACGGCCCGGCTGATCATGCGGTCCCAACCGCCCGGCAAGACGTTCGCCAAGTTCAGCAAATCCGCCGCGACGCTCCGCGTGAACGACGCGGACGACACGGGCCGGCGCGAGATGGGCAAGGGCCGGCTGGATGCTTCGACGCTGCTGGCGTTGCACGCGACGCTGACGCCTGAATTGCCGATTGTGACCGACCTGCGGGGGATCGAACACCCCGACCGCGGGGCCCGCGCGGCGATCGACGTCATCCGGTCCGGGATGGACCTGCCGGGATTCGGGCCCATGTCGTAGTCCGCGGGGTGGGGTCCGATCAGGAACGGATCAGTCCAGCGCCTCGAGATCCGCCTCGCTGATCTCGGCGTTGTGGTGGACCTTCTGCACGTCGTCGTTGTCCTCGAGCGCGTCGACGATGTTCATGAGCTTGCGGACATCTTCTCCACCGATCGCGACGGTGTTGTCGGGGATCTTGGTGAGCTCGGAGTCCGCGATCTCGATGCCGGCGTTCTCGAGCGCCTCTTTGACGCCCAGGAAATCGGTCGGGTCGGTCAGGATCGTCCACGCGCCGTCGTCGCCCTCGGGCTCCTGGATATCGTCGGCCCCCGCCTCGAGGGCGGTGTTCATCAGCGATTCCTCATCGGTCTTCCCCGCGTCGATGAAGATCTGCCCCTTGGACTGGAACATGAAGGCGACCGAGCCCGGGTTGCCCATGCTGCCGCCCTTTTTGCTGAAGACGGTGCGGACATCGCCCGCGGTGCGCGCGCGGTTGTCGGTCAGGGCTTCGACGAAGATCGCGACGCCGCTCGGGCCGTAGCCCTCGTAGGTGATCGTCTCGAAGTCGGCGCCGCCGGACGCGCCCGAGCCCTTGTCGACGGCCCGCTGGATCGTGTCCTTGGGCATGTTGGCGGCCTTCGCCTCGTCGATCGCGTAGCGCAGGGCGAGGTTGGTCGCGGGGTCGCCGCCTCCGGCGCGGGCGGCCGCCATGATCGCGCGGCTGACCTTCGACCAGACCTTGCCGCGCTTCTTGTCCACCGCGGCCTTGCGGTGCTTGATGTTCGCCCACTTGCTGTGTCCGGCCATGTCTGCGTGTCCTGTATCACTCGCCGGGCGGTGTCGCGCCGGGCTGGCTGTTGTCGGGTTCGTCTTCGCCGGGTGCTTCGTTCCCGACGTCTTCCAAACCGCGTTGCGGCTCGACCGCCGGGGCCTGCCCCATCTGCAACGCGTTGGGTTTCATGATTGCCCGGACCGCGAGGTCCGCGATTTCCTCGGATCGTACCCCGCCTGTGCGTCCTGAAGCGCGGAGCCGGGACATCGACGCGTTGGCCATCCGGGCGGCCTGCCGCCAGGCGGCGATCGCGTCCTCGGTCCGCCCCGCGGCGTAGAGCGCGTCGCCCAGGTGGTCGTGGACGACCCCGTCGTCGTCGCTCTCGGAGAGGTCGACGGCCCGCTGGAGCAGGGTCACCGCGCCGGGGATCTCCTCGCCGGTCCGCGGGTCGGTGCTGTCCTCGAGCTTGCCCCGGTGGTAGCGGACCCAGCCCAGCGAGTCGACGATGTTCGCCGCGTCGCGGTTGCCGCGGTAGGCGATCTCGATCAGGCGCTCGGCCTCGGCGAGGTCGCCCCCGGATTCGAGCATCGTGTACCCGAGGTCGTTGGCGGCCCAGGCGTGGTTCTCGTCGTAGTCGAGCGCGAGGCGGAGGTAGGCCGCGCGGGCGAGACCCTCGCCGGTCGGATCGGGGGCGTAGAGCGCAAGCAGATAGGCGAGATCTCCCGCGAGTTTGCTCTCTCTGTCGGCCGCGCTGAGCGATGAACTCGGCACGCTCCACACCGGGCCATCGGGTCCATCGGGGCGGACGGCGTCCCACGCCTCGCCAGCGGTGCCGGTCGCGATGAGATCGTCGATCATCGCTTTCGCCCACGCTGGCGACCCCTCGGCGTCGTTCTGCCCGGTCACGATGACCAGGCGGAACCACTCCTGGAACGCGTCGAGGTTGAGCGACCGGTCCCCGTCCTGGAGCGATCGGTCCCGGATCCAGCCGAATGCTTGCGTGGTTTCACCGCGTTCCACCAGCAGATCCGCGGCTCGGCGGTAGAACGCCCGGCGGAGCTCGCCGCCTGGATCTTGCTGGTCGATCGCGTGCTCGGCGGCGTCGAGGATCGCCCCGGCGGGGTCGCCGCGCTGATCGAGCAGATCGAGTCGGAGGCCGTGGATACCCGGGGCCAGCGGGAGATCGCGCCCTGCGGACCAGGCGAGCAGATCGAGCAGCGGGTCTTGGAACGGCTCGATATCGCGGGCATCGCGGCGGGCGGTATC
>DDFO01000022.1:128853-150214 GCA_002337215.1 Phycisphaerales bacterium UBA1926
TATCGACAACGATCGCGGCTCTGGACACGCCGGTCGTCACGGCGTTCCGCTGCGATGCCGTCAGGGTCGCGTTGCTGGGGATCGTCCGCGTCGTGTCGAGGATCGAGGCGAGCCGCTCTGGGGATGCATCGCCCCGGGCCATCGCGCCCGCGTGGAGCGCGAGCAGTTCGGCGCTCGCGTCGATCGAGCGGGTCGGGCCGCCGAGGCGGTTGATCGCAAGCGATTCGGCTTTGTCGGTATCGGCGAGGCCGTCCCGGATGATCTGCTCGCGCAGGGACGCGAGCGAGCGGTCATCGGCCCCGGCCGCGAACCGGGCGATTTCGGCCTCGGCGGGCTCGGCGTCGCCCGCGAGCACGAGGCCCCCCGCGAGCAGCCTGACGAGCCCCGCGTCGTTCGGATGCGCGTCGGCGAGACTGCGCACAAGATCGAGTTCGTTGCGGTCGCCCTGCTTCGCGGCCGTTCGCCGGCGCCAGAGGTTGAGCACGGCGTCCTGCCGAGCCGGGTCGGTCGGCGCGGCGCGGAGCAGCGGGATCGCGATGGAGGCCGCATCGTTGATCAGCCCGCGGCGCAGCAGTTCGCCTGCGAGCATGGTCCGCAGAAGGGGGCTCTCGGGGAGAACCGTGCGGAGTTGCCGCCCGATCGCGGTGAAAGCGTCGTCGTCCCGGGCCGGTCCATCGGGCGCGTGGAACGCGAGGAGCGCCGCGTAGATGCGTTCATCGAGGGGGTCGAGATCCCGGGCGGCCTCGAGATCGTTGCGGGCACGCTCGGCCTCGCCGATGCCGTTGATCAGTGCGGATTCGAGCGCAGCGCGGTCCAGCAGATCATCGACGGACCGGGGTTCGAGGCCTCGCAGGATTCTGAGCGCCTCGGGCGTGCGCTGGGCCTCGGCGAGCGCACGAGCGAGCGCACGCGGCGCTTCGAGCGCACGGAGCGATTCGATGGCGTTGTCGACGGCGTCCCATCGTCCGATCGCGGCGGCGAGCTCGACGGTGCGCACGAGATCCGCCGCCCTGACGGGCGTTCCGCGGGCGTCGAGCAGGGCTCGGATTCGATCTGTGTCGCGTTGCCGCAGCGCGAGCGCGGTAAGCAGCGGCGTCGCCCGTTCGTCGCGAACGCCGGCGTCGCGGATCGCGGCGCTGAGGCCCTGGGGCATGCGCTCGGCCGCGGACAGCGCCCACGCGGCGTCGGCGGCGAGCGTTGGGTCCTCGTCGAGAGTCTCTGTGATCCAACGGATCGCACGGCTCGGATCGCCGAGCGTGTCGCCCCTCGTTGGCCGACGAGAAGCGGTCAATCCCGTGCTGAGCAGCGTCCGCGTGCTCGGAGAGGAGAACTCGTCGCAATCGGCGAGGGCTCCTGAAAGTACGCGAAGGGCATCGGCTCGCGGCAGCGAGGCGGCGCGGGCGGCGATCAGATCCGCCCGGCGTGAGGCGGAGCCGCGATCGTCGGTCTGGGCGATGGCGTCGGCGACGAGCGTCCGGGGATTGATTGACTCGGCGAGGGCCGCGAGCAGGCGGGCGGTGTCGGGCGCGAGGCGGGCGCTCGATCGGACTTCATCGATGAGCACCACCGCCGCGCCGGCGTCGTTGCCGCTGGTGCGGAGGGCGTAGATCAGGCGATCGCGGACACCCTCTGCGCCGGGAAGGCCTCGGGCGCTCTCGTACGCCGCCGCCGCGTCCGCGTTCCGGCCCAGCCGCAGCAGGGTGTCGCCGAGCAGAAGGCGGAGCGGGCCGAGGCGCCGCTGGACGTCGGCGGCCTCTCGTCCGACCTGCGTCGGCACGCGGGCCGCGGATGGAATCGAAAGACCTTCGGTGAGCGCTTCCGCGCCGGCGTCGAGGTAGCCGAGTTCGATCAGCGCCTCGCCCAGGACGGCGTGTGCGGCGTACGCGACCAGCGGGTCGGCGTGGGGGGGTGTGGCTCGGACGGATCGCAGCAGCCAGATCGCGGCGTCGGTAGGTTCGTCCTGAGACAGGGCGTGGAGGCCCGCGAAGAGCAACGCCTGCGGCTCGTCGATGCCACTTTCGGCGGCGCGCCGATAGGCCTCACCCGCCGAGTTCTCGTAGCGTGCGGCGCGACGGGCATCGCCCAGCGCACGCCAGAGTTCGGGCGATGCCGGGTCGAGCGCGACCGCTCGGTCGAGCATGCTGATCGCGCGGTCGGTCTCGCCGTCGGCGAGCCGCAAGCGTGCCTCGGCGTAGAGTCGGAGTGCGGACTGCCGATCGTCGTTCGTCGTTGCGGGCGGTTCGCTCTCGCCTCCCGCGGGTGCCGCATTGTGCTGTGATGTGAGTTCCTGCGGCGTCAGGTCCTCGGGCGTGAGGTCCGCAAGCGAATGGGTCGCCCGCGAGCCGGGCGCCTGCTCGGCGTCGAGGGGCCGGAGGCTCGGCATTGGGGGCTCGAGCGTTCGGCCGCGTTTCGCCGGTCTGGTCGCGAGGTCCCGGAGTTTCGCGAGCGCATCGGTCGATCCGGCAGACAAGGCCTCGGCCTGAGTGCCCGGAACTGCTGGGTTCTGCCGGGATGTCGAATCGCACGCGGTTGTCGCGAGCCCGGCGCAGGCCGTGAGCAGGCACAGACCCGGACGCACACCCGCGATCGGGCGTCGGCGGGTTCGCGTTGTCTCACCGCGTTGGGTCATGCCGACTTGCCGGTCTTCTTCCGCGACGTTTTCTTGTCGGCGCCCGACGCGGTCTTCTTCGTGGTTTTCCCGCTCGACTTCTTCGTCGTTTTCTTGCGGGGCTTGGCCGGAGCCTTCTTGGTCGTTTTCCGGGCGCTCCCCGATGGGGCCTTGCGCTGCGGCTTCGCGGCGGCGGCTTCGATCGACCGGTACCGGTCCATCGCATCGGCGGCCCGGACGGCCCGCTCGAGCCGGCTGCTGAGTTGAGCCTGGCTGAAGCTCTCCTCGATCACGCCCGCGTGTTCGAACAGATCAAATATGAGACTGTCAACCGGGAACGTGTGCACCCCGCATCCGACGAGCGCGACGCGGTTGGCGGCGTAGGCGGGCAGACCCGGCAATGACTCGAGGTAGGCCTTCGCGTCGCGCTTGCTCGCGTCACGCAGGTGAGCGAGCGCGAGCCCGTTCTCCCGCAGGAAGACCTCGGTCAGCGCCGCCCGGATCCGGGCGCATCGTTCCTCGGCTTTGGGGTACCGGGGGCCCAGCAGGCCTCCCGCGTCCTCGGGGATCATCACGCGGAACTCGTTGAAATCGATCAGTGTCGAGCGGACGCGATCGAGGGCCGGGGCGACGCCCGATCGGGGCGCGTCCCACGCGAGACACGCGACGACCAACTCGTGGACGATCGGGTCGTCCAGCTCGTTCGGCGCCGGGGTGTTCGGCGCACCATCGACGGCCGGGAGCTTCTCGATGAACGCCTGGAACGCCTTGTCGGAATGATCACGTTTCAAAGCCCGAGTCCTCCAGCAGCGTCGTCGTCCACCTCGGCGATTCCCTGAGGATCGTTGCCGGCGGGCGAGGCGTCTTCGACCCCGTCCTCTGCTTTTCTGCTGGCCTCCGCCGCCCGGTTGATCTCGCGGAGAAGCTCGGCTTGCTTCTTGATGCTCCCGTCGGTGGCGAACTCGAGCCTGGGCATGTCCCGCAGGCGGATCTTTTCCATCGCGTCCTTGCGGATCCGCCCCGCGGCGGCCTTGAGCCCGTGCATCGTCAGTTCCTGGCGATCCTCGGGGAGGACGGAAACCATCACCGTTGCGTTCTTCCCGTCGTCGCTCAGGTCGATCCCTGTCACTGTGATCAGACCGCGGATCCGCGGATCCGCGAAGCCCCGGCTGAAGACCTCCTGGATCGCCTTGAGCAGGACCGATTCGCGTTGCTGCTTGCGCTGGCTCACGCGTCGCCTCCGTTCGTACGTTCCCGGCTGTCGGCCTTCCGCGCGGCTTCCCGCGCGGTCTGGCCGATCGCTTCGGCGTGGTCGTCGGTGTCATCGATGTAGGCGAGCAGTTCGTCGGCGATCGAATCGGTGTCGAGCGTCTCGGCCTCGGGTGTGTCATCGCGGGAAGGCCGGAGCAGTTCTCGGCGGGCGAAGCCCAGCTCGGCGTCCCGCACGCCCCGCAGCTTCTCGGTGATGCGGTCGAGCATCGCGCCGATCACAGCCCCGTCGGTCCCGACGACGACGAGCGCGAGGACCGCCTGGTTGAGGATGTCCTGCGACGCGACCTCGGCGACGGCGACCATGTGCTCGCGGTGAAGGCGGTCTTTGACGCTTTTGACGACGGACCGCTTGTCCTTGAGCGATTCGCTCCCATGGATGAGCAGCTCGAAATGGAGGAGGCCGATGATCATGCCTGCTATCGAACGGCCTTACAGCGTCCGCTTCACCTCGACCTGCTTGTAGCACTCGAGGATGTCGCCTTCCTTGATGTCGTCGTAGCCGACGATCTTCATGCCACACTCCATGTTCGCGCGAACTTCCTTCGCGTCGTCCTTGAAGCGCTTGAGCTGCTCGAGCACGCGGTCGTTCTCGATGACGATGTCGTTGCGGGTAACGCGGATGAGCGCGTCCCGCTGGACGATGCCGTCGGTGACGTAGCAGCCCGCGATCGTGCCGACCTTGGACACCTTGAAGACCTGCCGGACCTCGGCGTGCCCCAGGACCTCCTGCTTGAGTTCGGGGTCGAGCAGGCCCTCGGCGGCCTTCTTCATGTCGTCCACGATGTCGTAGATGACGCTGTACGGCCTGATCTGCACGCCCTTCTGCTCGGCGGCGGAGCGCGCCTTGCCGGACGGGATGACGTTGAACCCGACGATGACGGCCTTGGACGCCTCGGCGAGACCGACGTCGGACTCGGTGATGCCGCCCACCGCGGCGTGGAGCACGCGGACCTTGACCTCGTCGCCCGAGACCTTCTCGACCTCGTTCTTGAGCACGTCGATCGAGCCCTGCACGTCCGCCTTGATGACGACCGGGATCTCCTTGAGCTCCTTCTCGGCGAGCTGACCGAACATCCGGTCCAGCGTCATCTTCGGCTGTGCGAGGTGCTCCTGACGCTCGGCATGGCGTCGCTGCTCGGCGGCCTGCTCGGCCTTCTTGAGCGAATCGACGATGTAGAACTTGTCGCCCGCGTCCGGGAGCATGTCGATACCCGAGATCTGCACCGGCATCGGGGGCTGGGCTTCCTTGAGCCGCTTGCCCCGGTCGTTGGTGATATCACGCACACGACCGAACGCCCGGCCCGCGACGATGAAGTCGCCGACCTTGAGCTCGCCCTCCATGAGCAGCACGTTGGCGACCGAGCCCCGGCCCTCTTCGGGGCGGGATTCGATGACCGTGCCCCGAGCCGCGCCGGCGAAGTCCGCCGTGAGCTCGAGAACCTGGCTCTGGAGATCGAGGATCTCGAGCAGGTCCTGAATGCCCTCGTTCTTCAGGGCGCTGACGCGGACGACCTCGGTCTCGCCGCCCCATTCGCTGGGGTTGAGCTCGTGCTCGGCGAGCTGACCCAGGATGCGCTGGATGTTCGCGTCCGTCGCCTCGGGCTTGTCGATCTTGTTGAGCGCGACGACGATGGGCACGCCCGCCGCCTTGGCGTGGGCGATCGATTCGATCGTCTGGGGCATCACGCCGTCGTCGGCGGCGACGACGAGCACGACGATGTCGGTGACATTCGCGCCGCGGGCCCGCATGCTCGTGAACGCCTCGTGGCCGGGCGTGTCGATGAAGACGATCGTCCGGTCTTCATCGCCGATCGTGAGCGGGACGCGGAAGGCGCTGGTCGCCTGCGTGATGCCGCCCGCCTCGCCGTCGGCGACGTTCGCGTTGCGGATCTTGTCGAGCAGGCTGGTCTTGCCGTGGTCGACGTGGCCCAGGATCGTGACGACGGGGCCGCGGGGCTGCTCGTCAACCATGTCGCGGGCTTCGAACGCCTCGGAGACGGCCTGCTCGGCGCTCTTCGCCTCGGTGACCTCGAGCTCGATATCCCACTCGATCATGATCTCCTGGGCCTTCTCGACCTCGATGCCCGAGTTGATCGACGCCATCGTGCCCTGCATGAACAGCTGCTTGACGATGTCGGCACCCTTCACACCGGTCGCGGCGCTGAGTTCCTTGATCGTGAACGGCGCGTTGATGCTGACCTTGCCGCCCTTCTCGGCGGGCGTCTGGGGGCGGTCCATCTGATCGCGGCGCATCTGTTGGCGACGCTGCTTGAGGTAGCCGCCCGATTTGTTGAGCCGCGCCGCGCGCTCGGCGAGGTCCTGCTCGCTCCAGCCCGCGCCGCCGCCGCCCGAGCCGGCATCGCCGCGTCTCCGAGCCGGGACGCCTTCGCCTCGTCCGCGACCGCCGCCGCCGCCGGGCCCGCGTCGCGGGCTGCGACCGTCGCCGCCGCCGGGACCCTCCATCGGGCCGCCGAACCCGCCGCCGGGGCGGGGGCCGCGCCGCGGTCGAGGCGGCTCGATCCGCTCGGGCGCTTCGACCCGCACGACCTTCGGACCGGAGAGCTGGATCTTGTCTTTCTTGAGGTCCTCGAGACGCGGGCCTGCCGGCGTGATCGTCTTGGGACGCTCCGGGACGTTCATCTTGGGCGGAGAGATCGGTCCGCGGCGCACAGCCGGTTCAGCCGGGGGCGCGGCGCCCGCTGGGGCTTCGTCGGCCGAAGCCGCGGCGGCCTTGTCGTCGCTCTGTTCAACGGCTGGCTTCGCGGGGCTGTCGCCTTCCGCCGCCGCCGGGGGAGTGGAACTCAGCCCACCGGGCATCGCCCGTGTGGGAGACGCGGGAGCCTTCTCGGACGGCTTGGCGGCGGCCGTGCGTTCCGGAGTCGCGGTTTCTGTGCCGGACGCGTCGGCAGCATCGGTCGCCGTTGCCTTGGTGCCCGTCGATTCCGCCGCCGCAGCACCGCCGGTCGAGGTCTCGGCAGAATCCGCCGATTCAGCGGCATCGTCGGCCGGCATGGCCTTGGCGCGTCGGGCACGCTTGGGCGCCTTGACCTCTTCGAGATCGACCTTCTCGGTCGTCTCGACAGCGGTCGCCGTTCCGCCTTCGCCCTCGTCGGCGCTGAACCACTCACGGATCGTCGCCTCAAGTCCGGCGCTCACCGTGGACATGTGGTTCTTGATCAGCGTCTCCGGGATGCCCTCGTGGTGGCATTTCTCAACCACCGCCTTGGACTTCACCCCGAGCTCTTTGGCAATCTCAAAGACACGCTTGGCCAACTGATCCTCCGTCTCGGCCGGCTATCCCGGCTCGCTCGATCCGATCGCCCGCGATTCGGGCGTTCCGTCGGGCACCGCTCCGCGGCACCGTTCCATTCCGATCGCGGGGGGCGATACGACGCGCCCCGCGAAAACTCATTCGCCGCCGCCCAGGATGTCGGCCGCGCGGGCCTCCTCCTCGGCGCTCGTCGGAGCGGGCTTTGTTTCCGCCGTGCTGTCGCCATCCGATGCACCGTCGGATTCTTCGCCCTCGGTGTTTGCCTGAGCCGGGGGTGCCGCGACCGAGCCGGCCGACAGAATCGCCGCCGCGGCGGTATCCGCGTCCATGTCCCCACCTTCGCCCGCGAGCAGGCGCTCGGCGGCCTCACGCTCGGCGGCGCGACGGACTTCGGCTTCCGCCTTGTCCTTCTCCTGCTGCTCGGCGACGACCTTCGCTTTCTCCGAGGCGAGCAGCACGATCCGTTCTGCACGCTCCTCGTCGATCTCAAGCTCGGTCTCCAGCACCTCGGCGCCGATCTCCTCGATATCGAAGACGCTGATCATGCCGAGCGCCGCGAGACGGTCGACCTTCTCCTCGTCCACGCCCTCGACCTGCGTGAGCGTCTCGGACATGATCTCGAGGCCCTTGGTGAACTCCTCGGGGGTCAGGATGTCGACATCCCAACCCGTAAGACGGGCCGCGAGACGGACGTTCTGCCCCCGCTTGCCGATCGCGAGGCTGAGCTGGTCGTCGCGGACGACAACCGTCGCCCGGCCCAGCTCGAAGCACAGGCTGATCTCGTTGACCTCGGCGGGCTTGAGCGCGTTCTGGATGAGGATCTGGCTCGACTCGTTCCAGCGGACGATGTCGATCTTCTCGCCGTTGAGCTCGTCGACGATGTTCTTGATCCGCGAGCCCCGCACGCCGACGCACGCGCCGACCGCGTCCACCTTGCTGTCGATCGAGCTGACGGCGATCTTCGTGCGGAAGCCCGCCTCGCGTGCCATCGCCTTGACCTCGATGATCCGCTCGCTGACCTCGGGGACCTCGACCTCGAACAGTCGGCGGATGAAATCGGGGTGACCCCGGCTCAGGTAGATTTTTACCTGGCTGCCCATGTCCTTGACGTCGAGGATGAGCGCCCGCACCCGGTCGCCCGGGGCGAACTGCTCGCCGGGGATTTGCTCGCTGCGGAGCATGACCGCTTCGGTCCGCTCGAGCTGGACGATCAGCGCGCCGTGGTCGTACCGCTGCGCGGTGCCCGTCACGATGGTGCCGACCAGCTTGCTGAACTCGTCGAGCGTGCTCTGCCGCTCATCGTCGCGGAAGCGCTGGATCATCACCTGCTTGAAGGTCTGGGCCGCGATGCGACCGAGGCCCTCGGGGCTCAGGTCCATGGGCTCGCCGTGGCGCAGGACTTCCATCTCGCCGTTGAGGCGGTCGATCGTGCAGACGAATTCTTCCTGATCGAGTGTCTGGTAGTGCTTGCGCATGGCGCTGACCATCGCCTGCTCGAGATCCTCGATGAGCAGCTCGCGATCGATGTTGCGATCACGGGCGATCGAATCAAGGATGCGCATCATTTCGCCGGAGTTCATGCTGATTCCTTCGTCTTGTGTCCGACGTCTCGCGCCGGCCCTTCGCCGGGCTCGCTGGTCGCCCGGGGTTCGGAATGTCCAGTTGTCGGGTTGTCCTGTTGTCGAATCACTGCCTGTCCAAACACGGTCTGTCGAAATCACGAGTCTGTCTGTTGAAAACACGAATCATTGCGTGCCGAGTCGTGCGGTCTGCCCCGCGAGCCGATCCATCTCCGGGCACCATGCCCAGCCCGGCTCCGCCAAAACGACGAACCGCGAGCACAAAGGGGCTCGCGGCGCGGAACCGGGGGCAATCGCCACCGGGGATCGGGTTTGCCGGGGTGCTCACGTCACGCGAGTACCTCTGCAGAGCCCGAGCCGACAGGACCGGGGAACGGGCCCCGAACCAGCCGCCCACGAGAGGGACGGAAGAACACCGAAGACGCCCGAAGCGTCGCCCGCGTTCTCAGTCTCAACGAACATCGGTATCCACCGTGTCCACCGCCGAACCCCTTTGCTGGAGCCAACCGTACCGAATACACAAGCCCCGGCCCGCGCGGACCGAAACCGAGAAGAAGTATAGGACACGAAGTCCTCGAAAAGACAAGATGATGTCAGAGTTCGCGCCGCCGGCCCCGCACGGTCAGACGCGATCGGTCGGGACGATCCGCCGCAGGACTCGGACGGCCCGCTTGTCCCGGCATGTTCCGATTGTGCCCAGCAACTTCTTCTGCCCCTCGACACACAGGACCACCGGAGCCGTCGTCGGCTTCTCGGTCATGATCAGATCCCCCGGAGCGAGGGAGTCGAGATCCCGCATCGTCATCGTCGTTTCGGCGAGAATGCCGCTCACACTCACCGAAGCCCGCGACAGCGAGCCCTCGATGAGCCCACGCGAGTTCGCGTTCTTCTCGTTTGCGCCCACGCTGAACCAGTTCTGGGTGGAGAGGTCCTCCATCACCGGCTCGATCACGTTGTAAGGGATGCACAGGTTCATCGTGCCGGCCCGGTTCGAGAGCTTCATCTCGAGGCCCACAACCACGACTACCTCGTTCGGGGGGACGATCTGGACCAGTTGGGGGTTGCTCTCCGTCGCGCTGATATCAAATTTGAGCTCACGGACGCTTTCCCATGCTTCACGGAGTGCCGTAAGTCCATGATTGGTCACGCTTTCGATTAGGCGTGTCTCGATCAGCGTCATAGGCCGTTGCGGGATGAACAGCTCGGAACTCGTGCCGCCCAGAAGCCGATCGATGATCGGATAGATGATCAGCGGGCTGATCTCGAGGCACATCTGGCCCTGCAACTCGTCGGCCGAGATCAGATTGAAACTCGTTGGGTTGGGCAGCCCACTGACGAAGTCGCCGTAGGTCATCTGCTCGCACGTCGCGACACGAACCTCGACGATCGCGCGGAGAAAGCCCGATAACGCCGCTCCGAAGTTCCTTGCGAACGCTTCGTGCAGGGTCTGAAGGGCCCGCATCTGGTCCTTGGAGACCCGTTCGGGGCGTTTGAAGTCGTAGCCGCGGACTTCGGTCGCCGAGATATCCCGTCGGCTCCGGCTGAAGATCTGCTCAGAACCGTCGGACTCTTCGATATCCCCGCTTTCAACGGCCGCCAACAGCGCGTCAACATCGCCTTGATCGAGCACGTCGGACATGCGATCGGATACCTCCCGTGCGCCCAAGTGCGCACGCGGTGATATCGGCCCCGGGGCACGATTCGCTTGACCGGCAAGGCGGAGTTCTGGCGCGACCGGGTGGCGTTCGTGCGATTCACAACGATTTCGCGCGGAACAATCTCGATGTCACGGCGGTTGGTCCGGGCCGAGCGAGCCGTGCGGGTTGGCCTCCGTTCCGCGACATAAGCTCGCTCCACCGCGACACCCGACAGGAACCACAATGACACCTCGATACCGCTTCACCACGCTGCTCACCTGGATCATGCTGCTGCTCGCGGTGCCCGTCGCGAGTGCCCAAATGGGAGACAAGTTCGGCGACCCGTTCGGCGACCCCTTCGGCAACGACGATCCGCCGGTCACCGTCGAGGTGCTTACAAACGCGGAGGCGGTCGCCCCGGGTGGGCAGTTCGTTGTCGCGGTCGTGCTCGATCACGCGGACCGCTGGCACAGCCATCTCAGCGACCCGATCGTTCCGCCCGAGATGGAGGGCTTCGTTCCGATCGCGACGCGGGTGGTTGTGGCATCAAACGGAGCCGGGACGACGCTGGGCCCGATCCAGTGGCCCGAGCCGCACGCGGTGGAGGTCGCGTTCACCGGGACGCCCGTCGAGTACCTGGTCTACGAGGGTCGGGCGATCGCGTACGTGCCGCTGCTGGTGAGCCAGGACGCGGCGGTGGGGGAGTCGATTGAACTCTCGATCGAGATCGAGTACCAGGCGTGCGACGACGCGTCGTGCCTTCCCCCCGAACTGCTCACGGAGACGATCTCGATCCCGATCGTCGAGGCGTCCGCCGCGGCAGCGATCGACAGCGTCGATTTCGAGAAGTTCGATCCCAGCGTGTTCGCCGAGCCCTGGGACGAGGCGGGGTCGAACACCGCCGCGGTCGCGACGCCGTCGAACACCACGAGTTTCTTTGGAGTCTCCGTCCCCGGTTGGGACGAGCCTGTCGGTCTCGCGATTCTCGCGCTGCTCGCGGCGGCGGGGGGGCTGATCCTCAATCTCACGCCGTGCGTGTTGCCGGTCATCCCGATCAAGATCATGACCATCAGCCAGCACGCGAGTTCGCCAGGCAAGTCGCTCTATCTCGGCCTCTGGATGTTCGCGGGTGTCGTCGGGTTCTGGCTCGGCCTGGGCGTCCTCGCGTCGAGCTTCTCCAAGTTCGCCGACCCGTCCCGGCTCTTCGGCTACTGGTACGTCACGCTCGGCATCGGCCTGCTCATCATCATCATGGGCGTCGGCATCATGGGCGCGTTCAACATCAACCTGCCCGACAAGGTCTACGCGGTCAATCCCAAAGCCGACAGCGCGCAGGGCTCGTTCATGTTCGGCGTCATGACCGCGGTGCTCGGTCTGCCCTGCTTCGGGTTCGTCGCCGGGGCGCTGCTCGCCGGGTCGGCCGCGATGCCGTGGTGGACGATCCTCATTATCTTCGCGGCGCTCGGTCTCGGCATGGGCATCCCCTACCTCGTGCTCGCCGCCAAGCCCAGCCTCGTCAAGTCGATCCCGCGGACCGGCCCGGCATCCGAACTCGTCAAGCAGGTCATGGGCCTGCTGCTGCTCGCGGCCGGTGCGTATTTCGCGGGCTCGGGCGTGCTCGCGCTGCTCAAGAGCGACCCGGAGCGGCTCATCTCCCTGCCCTGGTACGCCAAGACCATTCACTGGTGGTTCGTCGGCCTGTTCGCCGCCGCCGCGGGGGGCTGGCTCGCGTGGCAGACCGTCAAGATCAGCAAGAAGCCGGGCAACCGCGTCGTGTTCGGGCTCGTCGGTCTTGTGCTCGCGAGCGGGGGGGTGCTGGCGGGTGTCGACCAGACAATCAAGGCTCGCGACGATCTCTGGATCTCGTTCACCGAGGCCGAACTCGCGTCGGCCCTTGAGAGCGACCGGGTGGTTGTCCTCGACTTCACCGCCGATTGGTGTCTGAATTGCAAGGCGTTGGAGTCGGCGGTGCTGCTCAAGGACCCCGTCAAGAGCGAACTGCTGCGTGACGATGTCGTCCCGTTGAAGGCCGATCTGACGAGCACGAAGGCACCAGGCTGGGACAAACTCCGCGAATTGGGCCGGACCGGGATCCCGACACTCGTGGTCTTCACGCCGGGGAGTGCCGAGCCCTGGATCGCGAGTGCCTACACCTCCGACCAGGTGATCGCGGCGATCGAGGCCGCGAGAGCGGCGGGGCCGGGTTCCTAACATCCGGGTCGCGCTGCAAACCTCCCAGACCCCAAACGCGGGGGCGATCGGCCGGCTCAGGCCCCCCAGCCGGTCCCCGTCGCGAATCTTGAGCGTCTCGATTCTCGGATTTCGTTGACGCGGGATCCGATTCGGCCTATTTTTCTTTCCCGCTGGGTCATGGAGCAGTCCATCCCCTAGCGTTGACAAGTCGCGGGTGTAGCTCAGTGGTAGAGCGTCACGTTGCCAACGTGAATGTCGGGCGTTCGAATCGCCTCACCCGCTTTGGTCGTCGCCGACCCGGAGGCCGACTCGGCCACCGAGGGTCGTCGGGGCCTTCCCATTCCTTTCATTCAGATCTCGAAGCGAGCCAAGCCGGCATCGTTGCGCAGAGGTTGTGCAAAGAACGCGCGCGTCGGACCGCGGGCCCGGGGTCTGGCGATGCGCGCCCGGCCGACCGGTGCGCGCGTGGCGCTCTAACCGATCGGCGCCGCCGCGACGGTCGGCTGCATGATGAGCGTGCCGATGAACTTCGCGTCATCGGCCGGGCGGTCGGTGCCTTCGATGGGGCGTCCCGCGGCGTCGAGGCAGCGTGAGCGTTTCATCTCCTCGAGTCTGCCCTTGAAGATGGCGTCGTTCGGGCCCGCGACCGCGGTGCGGGGCCAGACCGGTGGGTCCTGTCCGTCGTCTTCGGGGAGGTCCTCGTCGTCGTCGCCGGCCGCGGCGTTCGCCCGCTCGGTATCGGTGAGCAGGGGTGTCGCGTCGTCCTCGCCCCGGTCCTCGCCCTCTTCGTCCTGTCCGCCTTCGTCTTGCTGCCCGGAGTCGAGGCCGGCTTCGCGTTCCGGCGCGGTCGACGGCGGCGTGGCCTCGTCATCGAGCACGCCCTCCGCCGCGTCGAGTTCGGCATCGCTCTGATACTGGGTGTCGGTGGCCGCGATCGCGTGGGGATCGACCTCGGGCGCATCGAGCGAGGGCTCCGCCCCGGCGGCGGCGGTGATCGCCGCGTGCACCGCGCGGTGGTGCTCGTTGAGGAAGCGGTCGTGCGGCCCGCGGACATAGTCGCCGAGTTTGTCCGGGAAGAGCCCCCGCGCAGGGATCGGTTTGTAGTTCCGCGGGTATCCCGTGAAACTCCGGTACTTGAGCCCGCCCTGCGCGGCCTGCTTGCCGCCGCGATTCCTGGCCGTGTGGTAGAGCGGTCGCTTCGCGATCACTTCCTCGGCCAGTTCGAGGATCTGGGTTGCCGACAGCAGCCCGCCCCATGTGTCGGGGAGGGTCGTGCGCTGGAACTTGGTTCCGTGGAAGGTGAGGAACTTCCACGCGAGATCCCAGACCAGCCTGGGCATCGCGGTCAGCTCACCCTTGATGCGCGCGCATGCTTCGTCGTCGGTCTCGCTGTGCATACGCCAGTTTCCCAGCCGGTGCCCGCGGCGCCGGAGCTTCTCCGCTTCGTCCACGCTCCCGGCGGGGTCGCGGGCGGTGAGGCGAAGCTGCGTGCGGTGGATGCCGGGGTAGGGCAGCCAGACCACGTTGGTCTTCGATTCCGTGTACTTCACATTCGGGTCGCCGGTGGTGTGCTGCTTCTCGGCGTCGAGGGGGTGGAACCCCTCGCGGCGTTCATCGAGCGCGAGCGTGATGATGCAGTTGTTCACGATCGGCGCGATCTCTCGGTAGTCCTGGTCGCCCTTGCAGGTCGGGAACTTCTCGTGGCTCCGCTTCGAATCGAACCACGCCCCGCCCGCCCCCGCGCGGCCCGGCACCGGGTCGATCGCGAAGAGGTTCATCTCGATCTCTTCCTCCGGCACCTGGTACTCGGCCTCCAGGGCGGGCATGTACTCGATCATGTCGCCCTCGGCCTGGTCGTCCGCGTGGTAGCCCTTGGGCACCTTGAACGGCTCGCCGCGCACGAAGTACTTGTCGATCCAATACGCGAGCTTGATGGTCGTCACCGCGCCGCGGCTCCAGCCGATCGCGTTGATGACGCGCGGGAACTTCTTGGGGGCCGCGGGGTCCTCCGAGTCGACATCGGCGACGCGGAGCTCGCGGAGCACCCACAGCGCGTGAGCGATGTTGTCGTTCCAGCCGTCACCGTAGATGTCCCCGCGGTGCTTGCCGCGGAACATCTTCTTGAGCTTCATGTTCGACACGCGTTTGCGGAGATCGGCGGGCGCGGCCTGCCCGCCGAAGGTTGCGAACCCGTTCTCGTCTTTGAGCGGTTTGTCCTTGTGGAACGGATTGAAGTCGCCCGGCATCGGGTTCGGGACGCCGGGGTTCCCCACCTCGACCTCGACCTCTTTCTTGGCGACGAGTTTCTTCTTCCGGACGGACTTGGTCGTGTTCGTCGCCATGTCGCATGTCCCGACCCCGTCGAGGATCAGGAAGGTCTTCATGTAGTTCGCGGCGTAGAAGACACTCGATGCCTGCCGGCTGTCCGCGAACGAGGCCTCGCCCATGCCGTCGGGCTTCATCCGGATCGGCCTGCCGGCGGCGTTGCCGGGGTGCCAGTAGGCGCCGCCGAACTCGGTGATCAGCTCTTCGCACTTGCCGTCGCGGTGCCCGCCCGTGCCGTGGCAGAAAACCGTGAAGACCCTCTTGTTGTTCGTGTCCAGCGTCGAGCCCTGGTCGCCGCGCATGGCGGTCCCGGTGGTCGGCAGCGCGCTCATCCGGCCTCCTCTTCCAGCTTCGCTTCGGTGTCGGCGTCCATTTTTCCGGTCGGCTCGATCTCGTGAACCCGCTGGAACAGTGTGATCGCGTTGGTCAGTTCCCTGGAGGTCTTGCCGTCGATCGGGCCGTGGTACATCTCGAGGTTCTCGAGTCGCTTCTGCACACCGGCGAGGGTCGTCACCGGGTCCATCCCGCCGAGATCGAGCTTGTACTCGCCTCCGCTCTCGAATGTGATGACGGCCTCCTTGGCGTCCGGGGGGATGGGTATCTCGATCCAGCCCTCGCCATCGGTGGTGATGTCGTGGGTCTTGGGGCCGAGCTGCACCGTGCACGGTTGGTCGGCTCGGGGCTCGCCCTCGATGAGGAACTGAACCCGGAGCATGTCGGGCACGCCCTTGCGACGGAACCGGTGCCGCTTCTCGGTGGCGACATCGAGGTGCTTCTCGGTCAGGTCCGGGATGTGGACCTTGTCGCCCGGCGCGAGCACATTCGGGTTCTTCCGGAGCTCTTTGAGTTCGCGGTTCTCGGCATGGTCCCAGACCGTGTCCGGGAAGAAGCCGTGGGCGAAGGCGATGCTCGCGATGCAATCGCCCTGACGGACCTTGACGGTTTTGGGCATACGAGGCTCTCCCGAGCGCGCGACGCCAGAACCGGTCGTGCGGCGGGGGAGCGTACCAGAAACCGACCGGGCCGAGAGCAGGAGAGGGCGTTTTCGCCGTGCGGGTCGCCCGTCGCCCCGAGACCGGTTCGTCTCCCGGGACGGGCGTCTTATCGAGGAGCGGTGTCCGGGGTGGCTGTCGGCTCGGGCGCGATCTCCGTGCCGGCGTAACCGAGGAGTGTGCCCGATGCGTAGGCGAGGTCGATCTGGGCGACTTGATACGCCGCGATGACCTTGACCTCGTTCATCCGCGCCTTGCCGAGTTGCTGAAGCGCGACCAGCACATCCTGAGCATTGCGGAGGCCCTCGCGGAAGAGTCGCTGTTCCGCGTCGTAGTTCGCGCCCGCGGCGATGACGCTCAGCCGCGCCGCGAGAATCCGCTGCCAATTCTGCTCGAGCACGTCGGCGGCGTCGAAGACCTCTTGGCGGATCGCGAGGCGTTTCTGCTCGCGTGTTGCCGTCCGCTGGAGCCGGCTCAGCAGGCTCCGCCGGTACCGCGCTTCGGCCGCATCGTTGGTGATCGGGATCTCGGCCCGCGCCCCGATCGCCCACTTCGGGTTGTCGAAGTCGTACGAGCCCGCGAGCGACGAGCCGATCGTGCTGGAGCGGTCACCCAGGCCGTACTGGAAATCGACAACAAAGACCGGCAGCGTGGCGTTCTCTGCGAGGTCGATCTTCACCGCGTCGGCCGCGAGCTTGAGCTCGAGCTCGAGCAGTTCGAGGCGTTCCTCGAGGGCACGCTCTGCGAGTGAATCGGCATCGATCATGTAGCGCACGAGAGCAGGGTCGGACGCGACGCGGACGGCCTCCGGATCCCCCAGCGGAAGATCGGCTCGGTTGAGCGTCCGCGCAAGATCGCGTGAACGCAGGCGGACCGCGGTCTCGGCGACGATCATCGCCTCGCGTTGCTGTGCGACCGCGAGCTCGGCCGCGAACCGCTCCACAGGCGGCGTGAGCCCTTCACCGATCAGCTGCTCAACCACGCCGAGGTTCTCGATCGCGAGCGCGAGCTGTTCGCGCTGCACATCCAATTGCCGTTGGGCGGCGTAGAGGCGCCAGTAGGCCTTCTCGGAGTTCGCCAGGACGCGAATCAGCGTGAGCTTGTTCTTCGCGGCCTCGACGCCCACCCCGAGCCTCGCGAGCCGGATCGATGCCGTGTTCACCGCGACACCGCCCCCGCGGAGCAGGGGTTGGCTGATTGAGAAGACCGTTCCGGCGCGGTCCTCGCTGGAGCGCAGCCCCGACCCTGACTTGTCATCAATCTCAACGGTCTGCTTCACGCCGACCTCGGCACCGGTGGGCAGGGGCACGCCCACACCCGCGCCGCCCTTGAAGACCTCGCGGTCGATCTCTGTCTCGGTGAAGATCCCCGAGCCCTTGTCCAGGGCGGGATCGTTCGACGTGATCGAGAAGATGTTGCTGTTGCCGGTCGGGAGGTCCTGATCGGCGTACGACACGTCGGCGACGAACACCGCGTCGAACTTCGCACGCTCCGCATTCAGCGATTCCTCGGCAAGACGCGGCCCGAACGCCGCGACCCGAAGATCAAGATTGTTCTCGATGACCGTCAGCCGAAGATCGTCGATCGAGAGCACTCTGGCGTCGATATCGTCGCTTCGATTCGCGAGTGCATCGTCGCGTTCAATAAAGGCCGTGGTCGCGTCCTCGAGCGAGGTCGGATCACGCGAGGCGAGCGGCAGGCTCCGCGGCGGTTCGCCCGCCTCGTCGATGAGGCGTTGGAGCCGGTGTGACACCGGCGCGTCGTAGGGCACGCACCCGCTCGCGAACGACGCCGCGAGGCTCACGATGAAGAACCGCCGGGTCCGTGGGCCGTGCCCGGTCTTACTTGAGGCGTTTGCGTGCGACATTGTCCTTGGGATCCTCTGTCTGCAACACGGGCGGGAACCCGTTGAGCTGGCGCCACAGTTCCTGCCCGAGTGGCACCTCGTTGAGGAGCACCCAGGCTTTCGCCCGCACGCCCTGGCGGAGGTACTTGGGGTCGGGCCATTCCTCGTCCTCGGTCGGCGTGACGAGAATCCGGAATTGCCCTTTCCCGTTGTCGGTCGGATCGACCAGGGCCACCGCCCCGTCAAAGACGCCGAACATCAAGTCCGGTGCCCCCGCGAACTGCACCGCGGGCCAGCCCTCGAACTGAATCCGGACGTCGGACCCGACCCGCACCAGCGGCGCGTCGTTCCCGTCGATCATGATCTCGACCGCCCGCTGCGACGCCTCCGGGACAAGGACGACCAGCGGATCGCCCGATTTGACGATCTCGCCGCCCTGATTGCCGCTCAGTCGGTGGACGATGCCCGCCCGCGGCGCGGTGACGAGCTGCGACTGCTGCCGGCTCAACGCGCCCTCCGCCTCAGCGATTTTCTCGTTCGTATCCGCGACCTTGCTGTTCGCTTCCTCGAGGATTGCCCGAGCCGAGTTCACCTTGGATTCGACGTCCACGCGGGCGCGTTCGAGTTCACGCATCGCCGCCTGGAAGTCGGCCTTCGCCCCGATGAGTTTCGCGTTCGCGTTCTCCACCTTCGACGTCGCAACCCCAAAGTCCGCTTCCGCGACCTCGAGCTGCCGTTGGGAGACCGCGCCGGTGCCGCTCTCGAAAAGACGGCGTTTCCGCTCGACCTGCGCACGGTCGGCGACCAGCTCGGCCTGGGCGCCCTCCAGATCCGCCTCCGCCGCGGTTACTTTCTGCTCGGCTTCCTCGACCTTCGATTCGTTGGCACGGACCGTCAACTCCCCGATGGCGCGGACGTTGTCCACGTTCATCCGGTACTGCATCGCCTGGCTCTCGAACGATTCGAGCTTGACCTGCATCGCCGAGAGCTGAGTCTGCAGCCGCTGCAGCCGGAACTCGTCGATATCGGTGATCTCGAAGAGTGGGTCGCCCTCGTCAACGGGCGTGCCTTCCTGCACCCACCATTGCGACACGCGTCCCGAGATCGGCGCTTCGATCGCCTGCTCGCGATCGAGCGGGTTGAACGCGACCACCCGCCCGCTCCCGCGCACCGTCTGCTGCCACGGCGCGAACAGCAGCACGAACGGGAGCAGCACGAGCAGCAGCAGCAGCACGCGGCCGGCCGAACGGATCCATCGCGGCGTCTTCGTGAGCCGGTGGCTTGCCGCATCGATCCGTTCGCACGCGCCCTCGAACGACACATCACGCTCCAGGACGGGAATCCTGCTCATTGCTCACCCCCGGTGTTGCGTTCGGCCCCGCCTTGTGTTCTGCCGAATGTTCCGCCGAAGTCGATCACGCGTGTACCTGATTCTGAATACCAGTCGTGCGTCCCGAGGAAAAGCACGGTGCAGGGCCAGTCGGGGTCGGTCAGCCCGGCGATGACTTTCGCCCGTGTCTCCGCGTCGAGACCATCGAGCAGCCCGTCAACGATCAGCACGCCGGGGCACCCCGCGATCGCCCGCGCGATCGTCATCCGCTGACACTGACCCGTTGATAGGATCGCCCCGCCCGGCGTGAGCTCGGTGTTCAGCCCGCCGGGCATCTCTCGGAGCTCACTCAACAGGCCGACGCGTTCGAGCGCCGCGCGGCACTGTTCTTCATCCGCCTCGGGACGCCCGAGCGAAACGTTGTGCCCGATCGTCCCGCGGATGATCTCCGTGCCCTCCGCCAACGCCACGCGGTGCCGCAACACATCGAGGCTCAGCTCACGGATATCGATCCCATCGACCTCGATGTGACCGCCCGTCGGTGTGCGGATCCCGAAGATGAGCTCGGCGAGCGTTGTCTTTCCGTCGGCCTGATCGGAGACGACCGCGACCCGCTCGCCCGACGCGATCGCGAGCGAGAGCCCCGAGAACACTCTCGGACCGTCCTCGTACTCGAACGACAGATCCACCGCGAGCAGCGAAGCCGGTCCGTCGGAGGCGATGTGATCCTGCCCGTCGGTCCGTTCTCTGGGCAGTTCCAGCAGCCCCTCGAGCTTGTAGACCCCCGCGAGCATGTCGTAGATATCGTCGAACTTGAGCGCGAACTTGGTGAGCGACGAGAGCGCGATCGTGATGATCAGTTCCGCCGCGACAAGCTGGCCCAGCGAGAGCTGCTCGACGATCACGAGGTAGCCACCGATTGTCAGCAACGCCGTCGCGGCGATGACCTGCACGCCGAACGCCGCGATGACCTGCCGGAAGTACACGCGGAAATGCGCCCGGCGGGCCTCCAGGTACTTTTCGATCCGCTCGTTGACGAGCCGGTGGGCGAGCCCCGCCCCGTCGGCCTGCTTGAAGAGAATCGGCTCGGTCACGATCGATTCGAGCGTCGCCGCGGTCGCGTACTTTGCGGTGGATTCCGTGATCGCCGTCCGCGCGCCGCTCCGGCCCAGGATAAAGACCACGATCATCACCGCGATGAGCAGCACGATCGCAAAGCCGAGCAGAAACGGGTGGTAGAACGCCACGATGAGAAGGCCGATCAGCATCTGCAGCACCGCCGCGATGCCGTCGAGCAGGAGGGTTGCGCCCACCTTCTGGATCGTCATCACGTCGAAGAACCGGTTGACCAGGTCGGTCCCTTCGGCGCGGTCGAACGCGTCCGCGCGGACCTTCGGGAGCCGCTCGCCCAGTCGCCCGACGACACGCACGAAAAGCCGGCGCTGAATCATCTCGACAAGGAACGAGATGATCGAACGCATCACGCCCGCGACGGTGAGCACAACGAGCAGCACCACCGCCAGCAGGACGAGCGGCTGGAGCAACGCGCCGAACGCGACGTAGTTGAACAGCATCTGCGCGCCGATCGGCACGCCCAGGGCCAGCACGCCCACGACGATCGAGTACACAACGATCATCCAGAGGTCGCGGGAATCCGAAGCGATCAAGCGGGCGAGCTTGGAGATGAGTTCGCGGGCTGATGGTGTACGGTGTCCGGCCATGCTTCGTTGTTCTGCCGTTTCGCTGTGTCATCCCGCGTTCGCCGCGGGTCTGGCCGTTGCGTGAACATGTCTTCGATCCCGACGAAGCGGAACCCGTTTTCGACGCTTTGCGTGTGCGGACTCTCCGTGGGCCCTCCGCCGCCGCCCCCCTCGATCGTCAGGATTCTGAAGAACCACAGGAGCACCGCGGTGCCTTGTCCCAAATTCGTCGAAGTATCACCCGTCTGCCGGCGCAAGGCAACCTCGGGCGGCCTCGGCTGGGTATTCCGAGAAACAACGAATCTGGATTCAGTGATTCAACGATCGCGTCGCCCGGAAGCCGCGAGCGTTACCGATAAAAAAAGCCGACGCTCTCGCGCCGGCTCATGATCTCAAAGAATGTCATGCCACGCTGCACGTGGCATTGTTCGAGCCATGCATCGCATGACCCTGAACACTGGTTGCACCAGAGTGAAACGGCGTTCCGCTTCCCGGTGACTGGCAATTACCAGTCGCCGCCTCCGCCGCGACCGCCGCCGCCACCACCGCCGTAGCCGCCGCGACCACCGCCGCCGCCACCACCGCCGTAGCCGCCGCGACCACCGCC
>DDFO01000022.1:150379-160155 GCA_002337215.1 Phycisphaerales bacterium UBA1926
ACCGCCGCCACCGCTGCGGGGCTGACGCTCACGTGCTTCGTTGACCGTCAGCGGGCGACCGCCGAAGTCCTGCCCGTTGAGGGCTTCGATGGCCTTGTCGGCCTCGTCATCGTTGGCCATTTCGACGAACCCGAAGCCGCGAGGCCGACCGGTCTCGCGGTCCATGATCATCGCCACGCTGGCAACTTCACCGTGCTGGCTAAAGATTTCCTGAATTTCCGCCTCGCTGGCGCTGAACGGCAGGTTGCCGACATACAGCTTCTTCATCAGTCTGATCCGATCCGTGTGCCCGAGAGTCAAGTCAATGGACGGTTTATCGATCGCGACTCGGGCCGAATCGGAATCTGAACCGTGGACCCGCCGGAAGCTTCCCGGCTTGCAAAGTCCGCGGGAAGTGTACCAGCGCAGTCCCCGATCCAAGCGGAAACTCCTGAAACAAACAATTCTTTCTCCGCCGGTTTCTCCCCGGTTCGAGCCTCATCGCGACGGGTGCCACGACAGGCATCCACAGGTCGTTGCCCAAAGGCGATCCGCAACACCACGAACAGGTGGGGGCCTGCCCGGCCCGCGGGGCCTTCTACCATCCACTCCGCGAGCCGCAACACAGGTGCACATGACGACCCCAGGATGACCGCGACGCCGTGAAACGAGCCGACCTGAATACAAGTCTCAAGAGCCT
Organism: Phycisphaerales bacterium UBA1926; assembly: GCA_002337215.1. GTDB lineage: Bacteria > Planctomycetota > Phycisphaerae > Phycisphaerales > UBA1924 > UBA1926. Next base: position 151,059 of record DDFO01000022.1, read on the forward strand.
GATCCGCAGTCTCGGTTTCGAGCGAGACTGGTATCTCATCCTCATCGGCGCCGGTATCGGCACGATCACGGCCTTCGGTGCCCTCGGCTTCGCCTGGCTCCTCCACGAGGTCGAGCAGACCACCAATGTCGCCCGAGCCGACCTCCCGCGGTATCTCCTGCCCCTCGTGCCGATGGCGGGCGCCTTCGTCAGCGCGGTCCTCGTCTGGCGATTCGCGAGCGAGGCCAAGGGCCACGGCGTCCCCCAGGTCCTCAAGGCCCTCATTCAACGCAACGGCGAGATCCCCCTCCGGGTCGGCATCGTCAAGGTTTTCGCCTCGATCACGACCGTCGGCACGGGCGGATCGGCGGGCACCGAGGGCCCGATCGTTCAGATCGGTGCTGTCGCGGGCTCGTTCCTGAGCCGGAGACTGAACATCCCGCGCGAGCATGTGCGCACGCTCGTGGGTTGCGGCGCCGCCGCGGGCATCGCGTCGATCTTCAACGCACCCATCGCCGGGGTCTTCTTCGTTCTCGAGATTCTCCTCCGCGATTTCTCGATCCGCGTTTTTACGCCCATCGTCATCGCCTCCGTCTTCAGCGCCGCGACCACCCAGGCCTTCCACGGCGAGAACGAGGCGATCTTCTTCGCCCGCGAACTCCTGATCGGCTACGAGTTCACGCTCGCCGAATTGCCCAGCTACGTCGTCCTCGGCATCGTCTGCGGCTGCACCGCCGTGCTCTTCAATTGGATGCTCCACAAGGGCGAGGACCTCTTCGAGAAGTTCCGCCTCCACCCGATCGCGAAGCCTGTTTTCGGTGCCTTCCTGCTCGGCCTGCTCGGCCTCGCCTACCTCTCCATTCCCAGCCTCGGCAACGATGACAACGCACCCCCATTCTTCGGGAACGGCTACGAGACCATCCGCTGGCTCCTCAACCCCGCCGCCTACGACGCGAATGCTGATGCGCTCCACGCGCCCCTCCCGACGCTCTTCACCGTCCTTGCCGCGCTCGTCATACTCAAGTCTCTCGCGACGACCCTGACGCTCGGCTCGGGCGGCTCAGGCGGAGTCTTCGCACCCAGCCTCTTCCTGGGCGCCGTCGCGGGCGGCGCGTTCGGCGTCGCGCTCGACAACACGGGGCTCATCCCCGAGGGCGGGTCCCCCGCGTCCTACGCCCTCGTGGGCATGGCGGCCGTCGTCGCCGGCTCAACCCACGCGCCGCTCACCGCCATCCTCATCCTCTTCGAGCTCACCCGCGACGAGTATGTCCTGCTTCCCATCATGCTCAGCGCCGTCATCGCGACCGTCGTCAGCCAACTCATCAACCGAGACTCGGTCTACACCTTCAAGCTCCGTCGCGAGGGCGTCCTTGTCGGCGCGGCCCGCGACCTGACCATCCTCCGCCGTCTCCGCGTCAGCGACGTCGCCCCCGAGCCCATGCCCAGCGAGCCCGTCTACGCCTCCGACCCCGTCTCCAAGCTCATCGCCCTGCACGCGACCTACCACGTCCCCGATTTCCCCGTCGTCGACCAGGCGGGCGGCTACATGGGCACCGTCACCGGGGGCGACATGCGGACCGCCCTGATCGACCGCGAGGCGATCCCGCTCCTGCTCGTCGCCGAACTCATGCGCACCGACATCCCCGTCGTCCACGCCGGGGACACCCTCGACACCGTGATGAACAAGTTCGCGACCCACGACGTCACCAGCCTCGCCCTCGTCCGCGAGCGCAACGACGGGGTCGCCGAGCCCCTCGGGCTCATCACGCGCGGCCGGGTCCTCAGCCGGTATCATGCGGCTCTGGAAGATTCATAAAAGACCCGATCTGTTCATGCGCAAAGGGAAGACGACCATGAGCCAGCACCCCGCTCACCACGACGCCTACGCCGCCGAGCCCGGCAGCGGGCTCGCCGTGACGTCCCTCGTCATGGGCATCCTCGGCCTCATCCTCTGCCCGCTGACCTCGATCCCGGGTCTGATCCTGGGCATCATGGGCCTCGCGCGTGCCAACGAGACCCCGCCGCGTGCGAGCGGCAAGGGGATGGCGATCGCCGGCGTCGTCACCAGCGGCCTCGCCATGCTCGCGAGCATCCTCGTCGTCCCGCTCCTCATCGGCATCATGCTCCCCGCCCTCGGGCAGGCACGCCAGTCCGCGATGCGGCTCCAGAGCTCGGCCAACATCCGCATGATGCTCCAGGGCCTCTCGATCCAGAGTCAGGCCAACAACGGCCAGTTTCCCCAGACCGCCGACGACTGGCAGCAGAACCTCATCGACGCGGGGTTTGTCTCCGCGGACATGTTCACCAGCCCGGCGACCGACGGTCTGGGCGACGACTACTTCTTCGTCCCCGGAGGCCGGGACGACTTCGATGCCTCCCGCATCGTCATCTACGAAGACCCCGCCCTGAACCCCGACGGCACCCTCATCGGCTTCGCCGACGCCCACGTCGAATGGTTTGACCAGACCACCGCGATGCAGATGCTCAGCAATTTGACCCTTCCCGACGGCACGCGATACGCGCCGCATGAGAGCGATCCATCAGCATCGGCACGCGGGGGCCAGCCGTGATTGAGTCGCGTTGCCGCATTCCGCTTGTTCGACTCGCGGTCTTCGGGAGTATCGCGGTCACCCTCACCGCCTGCACCTCCCCCTGGCGTGAGTCCTTCGAGCCCGCCACCATCGCCGACTACCCGCCCACCGAGCGGGCCGTCATCCGCGAGGTCCCCTGGGAGCGGATCGACACCGTGCTCCGCGCCATCGACGCCGAGCGGGCTGCGAGCGATGTCCACCCCGACGAATGGCCCGCCGACCGCCTCAGCGCCGAGAAGGCCCGCCTCGCGACCGCGCTGCAACTCTCCGAAGACCCGGCCGATCTCGAGATCCTGGGCCGGAGCGTCTTCAAATCGACCGCCGATGTTGACCTCTTCGACGGCTCGCTCTCGGCGTTCGCGACCTCGATCGGTGCCGACTACGCGATCTGGAGCACGTCCTACGTCGGCCGGGCCCAGACGATCGAGCGTGAGCCCGTCACCCGTACCGGGGCGGGGTGGACCCGCCATCGTCGCCGCGACGGCCATGTCGATTACGACTATCTGCCCTACAACGAGACGCTCTACGTCCCCGTCGTCATCGAACGCGACCAGTTCGCCTGGGTTGTCTTCTATGTCCGCCTGCTCGACTGACCCGGGAGACCGGCACCGACCCGGTGCAATTGCTACCCGCCGATCGCGAAGTATTCGCCGATCCCCGAGAGCATGCCCTCCGCCGCGACCGCGGCGAGAATCAGCCCCATCACGCGGCTCACGACGCTCGCGCCCGAAGCCCCGATGAGGCGTCCGATCCGCGTTGCCGCCAGCATCGCGACCAGCACGAGCCCCAGCACAACGAGCATCACCGCGATCGTGAGCGTCTGCTCGCCGATCGAGTACGTGCCGTTCTCCGTGCGCACGATCACGGCCATCATCGAACCGGGCCCCGCGATCGACGGGATCGCCAGCGGGTAGATCGCCGAGTCGAGCGCATCGTCGGCGTGCTTCTCCGCCTCCGCGACCTCGTGCTCGGGCTTGCTGGTCCCGAAGATCATGTCGAGCGCGAACAGGAACAGGATCACGCTGCCCGCGACCCGGAACGCGGCGAAGTCGATGTTCAGCGTCGTGAGCAGGAACTGACCGACGACGGCGCACCCCAGGAGCAGCAGCGTGGAGACAATCGCGGCCCGGATCGCGACGCGCCGCCGGACGGACTCGGGAAACTGCGCGGTGACCGCCAGGAACACCGGCACCGTCCCGATGGGGTCGATGATGGTGAACATGAAGATGAAATCGCTGATGAGCCGTTCCACCCGGTCCTCCGTGCGGCGGTTGGTCCGCGGTCGTCGTGCGAGGCCGAGCCTATCAGGAGGCTCGTCGATCCGTGTTCCCTCGCGTTTCAAGGCTCGATCCGGGATCGATCCGCTGTCAGCCCGCGGTCAATCCGAGAACGAGCCCCACGCCGTTTCGACCGCGAGGGCGCGCGCGAGCCTGTCCCGATACGCACGGCGTGAGATCTCCACCCCACCGAGCGACCGCAGGTGATCGGTCATGAACTGCGTGTCCAGCAGCGTGAAGCCGCGAGCCCGCAGGTGCGAGTGGAGCGCAACCAGGCAGACCTTGCTCGCGTCCGTCCCGCCAAGATCGGGCCTGCTGAACATGCTTTCGCCCGCGAACAGGCCGCGGAGGTGGACGCCGTAGAGCCCGCCCACAAGCAGGGGATCGCCGTCCCCTTCACCCGTGTCATCCAGCCACGCCTCGACCGAATGGGCGTGTCCGGCCTCGAACAGCCGCGTGTACGCGCCCACGATCCGGTCGTCGATCCAGCTCTCGTCGCCCGATTGACCCGCCCGCGGCGCGCCGCAGGCACGGACAACCGACTCGAAGGCGGTGTCGCTGGTCACACGGAATCGCCCCGAGCGGATCGTCGCCCGCAGGCTCCGGCTCACGCGGAGTCCGACCCCGTTCACAGGGTCGTCCAGCGGGATGATGCCCCGCGGGTCGGGGTCGTACCAATACACATCCCCCCCCGGCTCGGCCATCGGGAAAACACCTTCGGCGTACGCGGCGAGCAGCCCGTCCACAACCGGATCCTGGTCAGCCCCCTGGGTCGGCGTAATGGCGTTGTTTGGTTCTTCCGGGTCGGGCATGTATGCTGAGCATAAATCGGTTCGTGCGACGAAATCCTCGGCGTCTGCTTCCCAAGTAGATGAGAAGGACGCCCGGCCGAACAGGCCGGACGGGATTGCGTCGCCGTTTCGAGGTCGCGGAGCGTCGTTTCAGTCTTTCGTCGAAGTGAGGGGAACGCCATGATCGCAGATCTGATCGCCGAGATCGTCCGGGATGAAGAGAAACTTTTTCTCGTGCTGGGTATCGGGTTGTTCGGCGTGCTCGGGATCATGAGCATGATCACCAAGACGTTTACCGCGATCGCGGCCGAGCGCACGAAGCGAGAGATTGCCGCGTATATCGCGGAGGGAACCATGTCCCCCGAGCAGGGCGAACGCCTCGTCAAGGCGGGCGGGCGCAAGATGTCGGGCTGGTGCGGCTGATTCCGCCTCGCCGATGAATCGGAGCGTCGAACCATCCGCAGGAGCCAGATATGAATGAACTCTTGAGCACCGCCGCCCTCGCCAGAATCGATGGGGAGGTCGTCCCGATCGTCGCGATCTCGATGGGGTGCGGCATCGCCATCATCGCCATCATCTTCGGCAGCGTCAGGAGCATGGTGATCAACAGCAACCGTGAGAAGACCCGCCGCGAGGTGGCGGCGTACGTCGCCGAGGGATCGATCACCCCCGAGGACGCGGAACGCATTCTCACCGCGGGCCGCGAGTTCGAGCGCTCCGACAAGTGCTGAATCCGGGACGTCTGAAACCACAGCCGGTCACGCGTTGAGCAGCGTGAGAATCCGCAATGGCTCGGCGACCGACCAGGCCTGCGCCGGGCAGCCGTCGGGCGCACGCGGCTCGTCGACAGAGTCATCACCGTCATAGATCTCGGGCAACTGCCCCAGCCCCGTCCCGCGGAGCACCGCAAGAAGGGGCTCGATCGATGCCCGCGCCTCCGCGGACGCCGAATCCGAGAACCCGCCGGCCCGGAGGACCGCCTCCGCGTACGCCCCGATGAGCCAGGGCCAGACGGTGCCGTTGTGGTACGCCCCGTCGCGGGCCATCATGTCGCCCCGGTAGCGGCCGACGTAGCCCGGGTCCGCGGGGTCGAGCGTGCGCACGCCGTGGGGCGTCAGGAGGCGATCGCGCGCGACACCGACGACCGACGCGCGCTGGCTGTCGTCCAACGGACCGTGGGCAAGGCTCGCGGCGAACAACTGGTTGGGCCGGATCTCGGCGCTGGCGTCCCAGCCCCCGGATTCCCTGGGCTCGAGCCGATCGAACAGCCCCAGCCCGTCGGGGCGCACAAACGCGTCCGCGAACGATTCCCGGCACCGCTCGGCGATCGCGCGCTGCTCGGTCGCCCGGCGCCCGAACTCGTCCTCGATCGCGTCGGCGGTGACGATCAGCCCGTGATGCCACAGGGCGTTGATCTCGACCGCCTTGCCGTGCCTGGGGGTGAACGTCACGCCCGCCCGCTGCGCGTCCATCCAGGTGAGCTGGGTGTCGGGGCTCCCGGCGGAGATCATCCCGTCATCGTCCATCCCGATGTCGTACTCGGTGCCGACGCGGTACGCATCGATGATGTCGTTGCAGGCCGGGGCGAGGTGCTCGATGTACCCGTCGTGATCGCCCGAGACACGTCGGTACTCCGCGGCCGCGTGCAGGAACCACAGCGGCGCATCCACCGTGTTGTAGTGGGCGGGCCCGGCCCGGTCGTCGAAGCGGTTGGGGATCAGTCCCCGCTTGCGGTTGTCGGCAAACAGCCGGAGCGTGCCCAGCGCGTCGTAAGGCCGACCCGTCGAGAGAAGCAGCCCGGGCAGGCTGATCATCGTGTCGCGGCCCCAGTCGGTGAACCAGGGGTAGCCCGCGACGATCGAGCACTTGCGGGCGTCCGCCGGGCCGCGCCGGACGATGAAATCCTCGGCGGCGTCCACGAGCCGGGCGATCGCGTCGCGGTCGTCTTCGGTCGCGTCGGGCATCCGCTCGAGCACGGTGTCGATCCGCGTGCGCACACGGGTGGTCCTCGTCGTGCGGTCCCACTCGACCGCCTTGGTCTCCATCGCGTCCATCGAGGCGTGCAGCGTGACCGTGCCTGTGCGCTCGCCGTCGTAGACAAACTCGCCGGGGCTGAACATGTCTTCGGTGGACGACTGGCCCCGCTCCGCGTCGCGGAGGTACTCAAGGTCGTGCCAGATGTCGGGGGCGTGGCGGTACTCGGCCTCGTCGCTGATGATGTGCACCCCCGCGCCGCGTGTAGCGCACATGACGCCCCCATCGACGGGACGCGCCTGGTGGTAGCCTGTGATCTGCTCGCCGCTCAGGAGTTCGTGGAAGTCACGCAGTGCAGTCAGCGGGCGGAGCGACAGGCGGAACGCCCCGGGTGCCTTGATGTCGTAAACGAGCGCGATCGCGTTCCGCTTGTCGAAGAGGTGGAGAGTCTTGGTGATGAACGCTTCGCCCTGCGGCGTATCGATGCGGTAGGTCCAGATCGCCTCGACTCCGCGGGTGAATGTGCAGGGTGCGGGAGCGTTGGTGGGGTGGTCGGCGGCGCCCTTGAAGTGGAATCCCGTGAGCGTGATCGTGCGCTCATTGGCACCCGCGGGGTCGAGCGTCAGCGTGTCGGTTACGGCGTTGAGGGCGACGACGCGGTTGACGGGGGGGGTGAGGGCCCCGACGAGCAGGCCGTGGTAGCGGCGGGTGTTGATGCCCGGGGCGGTGCTCATGCTGTACCCACCCAGTCCGTTGGTGAGGATCCACTCGCTCGCGAGCGGGGCGGGCAGGTCGTCGGCACCCCCGGTCGCGAGGTGGACGGTGTTGCATGTCAGGGGGTCGACTGCGGGCGCGGTGGCGGTTGGCATGGCGTATCTCTTGGATTGGCGGTCGTCGTGATCGACGGATCTCGAGCCGGGGACGATTCGCGGGGAGTGGAAAGATGGTCGCCCGCGTGCGCAAACTTCGCGCTTCTGGGTCCAAGTATCGGCCCGTTGGCTTGACGGGCTGGTGTGGGTGTGGGAAACTGTCTCATGGCGACCCTCTCAAAACCGAACGAAACCGCCCAGGCCGATCCACAGACGGGGATGACCCCCGCAAGGAGCGGCTTTGATCGCATTGTCGCCGACGGGATCACGTTCGACGACGTCCTGCTGATCCCGAGCCGGAGCGAGGTGCTGCCTTCCGACGCGGACACATCGACTCGGCTGACGGCTGGAATCCGGCTCAACATCCCGCTGGTGAGCGCCCCGATGGACACGGTGACCGAGTCCACGCTCGCGATCGCTCTGGCGCTCGAGGGGGGCATGGGGATCATCCACAAGAACCTGCCCGTCGAGGTGCAGGCCCGCGAGGTCGCGAAGGTCAAGCGGTCTGCCAACGGGGTGATCTCCGACCCGGTCACGCTCGGCCCCGACGACACCGTGGGCCGGGCACGGGAATTGATGCGGGAGCACCATGTCTCCGGGTTCCCGGTGACCGAGGACGGCTCGCACAATCATCGAAACACAGGCGGCAAGGTCCTTGGCATCCTGACAAGACGGGACCTCAAGTTCGTCGAGGACCTCGAAACCCCCGTTCGGGAGGTGATGACCTCGAAGAACCTGATCACCGCCCCTGCGGGCACAACGCTCGCCGAGGCCGAGGACATCGTGAACCGCAACAAGGTCGAGAAGCTGCTGCTCCTCGACGACCAGGGCGGGCTGGTCGGGCTCATCACAATGCGCGACATCGAGCGGCTCGCGAGCTACCCCGACGCGTGCATCGATCTCCGGGGTCGGCTCCGCTGCGGCGCCGCGGTCGGGCCGCACCAGTACGACCGCGTCGAGGCGTTGATCGAGGCGGGCGCGGATGTGCTCGTCGTCGATACCGCGCACGGGCACAGCAAGAACGTGCTCGACACCGTCCGGGCGATCAAAGAGAAGCACGATATCCAGGTCATCGCGGGCAACGTCGCGACGGCCCGGGGGGCGATCGACCTGGCCGAGGCGGGGGCGGACGCCGTCAAGGTCGGCATCGGCCCGGGGTCGATCTGCACCACGCGGGTCGTGACGGGTGTGGGTGTGCCCCAGATCACCGCGGTGATGAACGCCGTGGACGGGATCAACGAGTTCGTCTCGCACGGGGGGCGGAGCATCCCCGTCATCGCGGACGGCGGGATCCGGCAATCGGGCGACATCGCCAAGGCGCTGGCGGCGGGGGCGGAGTGCGTGATGATGGGCGGGCTGTTCGCGGGGCTCGATGAGAGCCCGGGCGAGTTGGTGATTTCCGCGGGGCGGCGGTACAAGGCGTACCGTGGTATGGGCTCCGAGGGCGCGATGATGAAGGGGTCGGCCGACCGGTACGGCCAGGCCGACAAGCTTGGGGGCACCAGTGACCGCAAAGCCCAGATGAAGTTCGTTCCCGAAGGTGTCGAGGGGCTCGTCCCGTATCGCGGCTCGCTCGCGGAATTCGTATACCAGCTGACGGGCGGTATCCGTTCGTC
>DDFO01000022.1:160226-172943 GCA_002337215.1 Phycisphaerales bacterium UBA1926
CGCGGGTGCCCGACGATCGACGCGTTCCGCACGCAGGCCCGGTTCACGAGGGTGAGCGGGGCGACGATCGTCGAGAATCATCCGCACGACATCCGCATCACGAAAGAGAGCCCAAACTACTCGGTCGAGAGCGGGCCGGGCGGCGGGCGGGGCGCGTAGAACTCACGCGGAATCCGGGGCGTAGTCTCCCAACGAACTCAAACGGAATGCGGACGTGTTCGTACGTCTTCAGGCAGGCAACGCAGGAGTGTGATTCATGTTCATCCAGCGCAGCGGCAACCCGACTCTCAGAGCGTTTCAGGCACCGCGGTACGAAGACCTGGACAGCACGCAGTACAGCCCCGCGGCCCAGACGCGGACCGATTCCAGTGCGGGGCTGATGACCCTCCAGGGCACGATTGTGAAGACCGGGCTGCTGCTCACGGCGTGCGCGGTCTCGGCCTTGCTCGTCTGGAAGATGATGACCGCGAGCCTGTTCGGCGTCACGCTGTCGCCCGGGATCGCGCTCTTCGGCGGGATGATCGGCGGGCTCGTGCTGGGGCTGGTGATCGCGTTCGTTCCCAAGCTCGCGGCGGTGCTCTCGACGCCGTACGCGGCCCTCGAGGGGGCGTTCATCTCGGGGCTGAGCCTGTTCGTCGCCGAGCGCTGGCTGGGCGGCGCGGAGAACCCCGCGGCTCACGGGACGATCTTCCAGGCCGTTGTGCTGACCTTCGCGATCGGGGCGGGGATGCTGATCGCCTACGGGACGGGGATCGTGCGGGGCGGCAAGGTCTTCACGGCGATCGCCGCGACGGGGGGCATCGGGCTGATGCTGTACGTCGGCGTGCTGTGGATCGGCAACGGGCTGTTCGGTGCGGGCATCCCGAACCTGTACGCGTCGGCGTCGCCGATCGGGATCGGGTTCAGCGCGCTGTGCCTCGTGCTCGCGTCGATGTTCCTCGTGCTCGATTTCCGGATGATCGACGAGGGCATCAAGCGCGGGGCGCCCAAGCACATGGAGTGGTACGGCGCGTTCTCGCTGCTGGTGACGATGGTCTGGATCTACATCGAGGTGCTGCGATTGCTCGCCAAGCTGCAGAGCCGGGACTGATAGCGCGCTCGCGAGCGGGTTTACTTGTCCAGCCCGCTTGGCTTGGTGAGGACGAGCAGGCGGGTGCTGCCGGCCTTGCCGTGTTCATTGTCTTCAACGAAGAAGAGCCTGTTGCCGAGGTCGTCCATGCCCTCGAAGTTGCCGAGACCCTCGTCGTTGGGCAGGGTTGAGAAGTCGAGCAGGAGTTTCTTCTCGATGAAGCGGGGTTCCGCATCGCCGAGATCGTTGAGCGATTCGATGAGCGACAGATCGCTCGCGCCGTCAGTGCTGATCCAGAACAGGCTCGCGACGGTCTCGCCGTCCGGGAGTTCGGCGTTCTCGAGCACCAGGAACCGGCGCGGGCCCACGCAGAGCATCTCGGCAACCGCGAGCGTGTCGGGGTCGGTGCGGTCAGGGGCGGGGCCGAGGGGGTAGCCGTACTGGTAGACCCGGCTTCCGTCGATGCTCCGCGCGAGCACGCGGCAGACGCCGGTGCCTTGGTCCTGGATGAGTGGTCGTTCGACTGCGGCGAGAGCTTGCCGCGTGCCCCGCCAGCTGTCGATCGCCAGGGATTCAAAGCCGTTGTTGTGGAAGATCCCGCGCGTGGGTTTTTCGGTTTTGTCGTGCAGGAAGGCTCTGGGCAGCTTCCACTTGATCGCGGCTTGGTCGTTCATGGACCACTGGTAAATCGCGGGCTGGACGCCGCTCTTGGCGTGCCCCTCGCTTGTCCACAGGATCATGTGCGACATCCCGCCGGCGGACTGGAGCAGGCTCAGGAACCGCACCGCCTCGGGATCGACGGTGTTCTTCTCGAAGATCCGGCCGTGCTCGTTGCGGAGGGCGGTCCAGGTGATGCCGCTGAATCGGGGCGTGCCGCCGTCCCAGCGGGATTCGATCCGGCCGATTCGGGCGGGGGCCTGTTCGGACCGGTCGTCGGGCACGACCCAGAACGACGTTGGAGAATTCAGCACGCCACCGCTCGGATCGGGGATGAACTCGATCGCGCTGAGCTCGTCGCTCGGCCAGTCGTGGAAGCCCTGGGAATGTGTCGGGAGGCGGTATGTCCCAACGTAGCGAGGCGGGCTGGGCTGGGCGGCGATTGCGGCCCCGGCAAAGATCAACAGGGCGGCTCCGGCGGCGATCGTTCGGCGTGTCATGCCGACAGAGTATCGGCCCACCGAGCCGGGGTCTCACACGTTGAACAGGAAGTGGCACACATCCGCGTCGTGCATGACGTACTCCTTGCCCTCGATCCGCATCTTGCCGGCTTCTTTGATCGCCTTCTCGGTCTTGTGCTCGACGAGGTCGTCGACCGAGTAGATCTCGGCGCGGATGAACCCGCGCTCGAAGTCGGTATGGATCACGCCCGCCGCCTGGGGGGCCTTGGACCCCTGCTTGACGGGCCAGGCCCGGATCTCCTTGGGCCCGGCGGTGTAGAACGACTGGAGGCCCAGCAGGCGGTAGACCGCCCGGGCGAGGCTGTTGAGGGCGGGCTCTTCGAGGCCGTAGTCGGCAAGCATCTCCGCCCGGTCCTCGGGGTCGAGCTCAGAGAGCTCGCTCTCGACCTTGGCGCACACCGGGACGATCTCGGCCCCCGTCGCCTCGGCGTGGGCGCGGACCTTCATCGCCAGATCGCCCTCGCCCCGAACGTCGCTCTCGTCGACGTTGGCGATGAACATCTGCGGCTTGACGGTGATCAGCCCGATGCCGCGCAGCGACTTGATCTCCTCGGGCTTGGTGATCGAGGGGAGCGCGAGCCGGGCGGGCTTGCCCTCCTCGAGGACCGGCTGCATCTTCTGCAGCACGCTGAGCCGGGCGAGCGCCTCGGGGTCCTTGCTCCGTGCCGCCCGCTCGGCCTTGGGCAGAGCGCTCTCGACGGTCTGGAGATCGCTGAGGACGAGCTCGCTGTCGATCGTGTCGATGTCGCGCATCGGGTCAACGTCGCCGTCCACGTGGAGGATGTCCTCGCCCCCCGGCGCCTTCTCGAAGCAGCGGACGACCTGGGTGATCGCGTCCACGTCGCGGATGTTGCTCAGGAAGGCGTTGCCCTTGCCCGCCCCCTCGCTGGCACCACGCACGAGCCCCGCGATGTCCACGAGTTCGAGGACCGCGGGGACGATTTTCTCGCTCTCGATCAGCGTGCGGATGGTCTCGAGGCGTGGGTCGGGGATCGGGACGATGCCCACGTTGGGCTCGATCGTCGCGAACGGGTAATTGGCCGCCAGCGCCCCGGCATTGGTCAGGGCGTTGAACAGCGTGCTTTTACCGACATTTGGCAGACCGACGATCCCGGCTTTCATGGGCAGACCTCCGTGGGACCGCGATGGTAGACCGGCGGGGCGGCCGGATTCCGGATAGGCTTTCTTTCCCGGAACGGCGGGGGGCCTTCCCCCGGTCCATCCAGAGATACGCCCCGCTGATCGGGCAGTGATACACCACCGGAGACGCACGATATGAGACGATTCCGCCATTCGGCCCGACTTTCGGCCCACCTCTCAGCCAGGCACGCCGCGGCAGTGCTCACGGCGCTCGCCGCGACGGCGATCGGGCCGACGGTCCTCGCACAAGACACAGATACCGACGACGAGCCCGTGCTGAGCAAGGGCGCCTTCAGCGGCCTGACGTTCCGCTCGGTGGGCCCCGCCCTCATGTCGGGCCGCATCGGCGATTTCGCGATGAACCCCGATCGGCCCGCCGAGTACTACGTCGCGGTGAGCTCGGGCAACCTCTGGAAGACCGTCAACAACGGCGTGACCTACGAGCCCATCTTCGACGGCGAGGGCTCCTACTCGATCGGGTGCGTCACCCTCGACCCCAACGACAGCAACGTCGTCTGGGTCGGCACGGGCGAGAACAACTCGCAGCGGTCCGTCTCGTTCGGCGACGGTGTCTACAAGAGCGTCGACGGCGGCAAGAACTGGTCCCACGTGGGCCTCAAGGAGTCCGAGCACATCGGCATGATCGCCGTGGATCCGCGCGACTCCGACCGCGTCTTCGTCGCGGCGCAGGGGCCGCTGTGGCGATCCGGGGGCGATCGCGGGCTCTACATGACCGAAGACGGCGGTGAGACCTGGGACCTCGTTCTCGACATCAGCGAGCACACCGGAGTCAACGAGGTCCACATCGACCCCGAGGACCCCGATGTCATGTACGCATCGGCCTACCAGCGCCAGCGCAAGGTCTGGACGCTCATCAACGGTGGTCCCGAATCGGGCGTCTGGAAGTCCACCGACGGCGGTGAGACCTGGCGCGAGATCAACAAGGGCCTGCCCAGCGAGGACAAGGGCCGGATCGGGCTCGATATCTCACCCGTCGATCACAACGTGGTCTACGCCATCGTCGAGGCGGCGCACGACAAGGACGGCTTCTTCCGCTCGACCGACCGGGGCGAGACCTGGTCGAAGATGAGCGACTACGTCGCGGGGAGCCCTCAGTACTACAACGAGATCGTCGCGAGCCCCCACGACGTGGACACCGTCTACTCGCTCGACACGTACATGCACGTCACGCGTGACGGCGGCAAGAACTTCAGCCGGGTCCCACGCGACAACAAGCACGTCGACAACCACTGCCTCTGGATCGACCCGAGCGATCCCCAGCACATGATCGTGGGCTGCGACGGCGGCATCTACGAAACCTGGGACGACGCGGCGAACTGGCACTTCAAATCCAACCTGCCGGTCACGCAGTACTACCGCGTCAGCACCGACATGGACCAGCCGTTCTACAACATCTACGGAGGCACCCAGGACAACAACTCGCAGGGTGGCCCGAGCCGGACGACCCGGCTCGAGGGCATCACCAACGAGGACTGGTATGTCACCGTGGGCGGTGACGGCTACGAGACCGTCGTCGATCCCGAGAACGCAGACATCGTCTACAGCCAGTGGCAATACGGCGGGCTCGTTCGCTACGACCGCAAGAGCGGGGAGATCACCGATATCCGCCCCGTCGAGAAGCCGGGCGATGAGCCGTATGTGTTCAACTGGGACACCCCGCTGATCATGAGCCCCCACAGCAACGAGCGGCTGTACTTCGCGGGCAACTTCCTGTTTCGCACCGACAACGGGGGCTCGTCGTGGGACATCGTGAGCCCCGATCTGACCCGCAAGATCGACCGCAACACGCTCGAAGTGATGGACACCATCCAGCGCCCCGACGCGGTCGCGAAGCACGTCTCGACGTCGATCTGGGGCAACGCCGTCGCGCTCGACGAATCGCCCCTGGTCGAAGGGCTCCTCTACGTCGGCACCGACGACGGCCTGATCCACATCTCCGAGAACGGGGGTGAGTCCTGGCGGAAGATCACGAGCGAATCGGTCGGTGACATCCCGGAGCTGACCTACGTCTCGAGCCTGCACGCCTCGCCGGTCGATGAGGATGTTGTCTTCGCGACCTTCGACAACCACAAGCAGGGCGACTTCGCTCCGTACGTGTACCGATCCGACAACCGGGGCCGGACGTGGACCAACATCTCGGGCGACCTCCCCGAGCGAGACATCGCGTATGCGATCCGTCAGGACCACGAGGACGAGGACCTGCTCTTCGTGGGCACGGAGTTCGGCGCGTACTTCACGATCGACGGCGGCGACGCCTGGATCAAGATGTCCGGCGTGCCCACCATCGCGGTCAAGGACCTCGAGATCCAGCGTCGCGAGAACGACGTCGTGCTCGGCACCTTCGGGCGTGGGTTCTACGTCTTCGATGACTACGCCCCGCTGCGCGACGTCACCGAGGAAGTCCTCACCGACGACGCGACGCTGTTCGCCGTCAAGGACGCCCCGCTCTACGTCCAGTGGACCCGCCTGGGCTCCAACAACGGGAAGGGGGCGCAGGGCGCGAGCTACTACACCGCCGACAACCCGCCCTACGGCGCGGTCTTCACCTACCACCTCGCCGAGGGCTTCAAAACCCTCAAGGACCAGCGGGTCGAGGCCGAGGACGAGGCGATCGAGAACGAGGAGGAGTGGTCGTACCCCACGGTGGACGACAGCCGGGCGGAGGACCGCGAACTCGATCCCGCGATCGTGCTGACGGTCCGCGATGACGAGGGCAACGTCATCCGCCGGGTGGACGGCAAGTCGGGCAAGGGCTTCCACCGCATCGCGTGGGACCTTCGTTTCCCCTACGAGGGCCCGGTCTCGCTGAGCGGGAACAGCGTGCCCTACTGGGCGATGCCCCCGCGCGGCCCGCTCGTCGCCCCGGGCACCTACTCCGTCACGCTCGATCTCATCAAGGACGGCGAGACGGAGACGCTCGAAGGCCCCGAGGAGTTCGATGTCTACGCGCTCAACCAGGCGACCTTCGCGTCCGACGACGCCGGCGCCGATCTCGCGTTCCATCGCGAGGCCGCGAACCTCCACCGCGCCGTCGCCGGCGCGGGCCGGGCGATCGGCGAAGCCGAGAACCGCGTGAAGCACCTGCGCCAGGCGATCATGGACACCCCCGAGGCGGGTGAGTCGCACATGGAGCGGCTCGAAGAGATCCGCGTCCAGCTCGCCGATCTCAAGATCGCTCTGTACGGCGACCCGACAATCGGCCGCCGCCAGGAGGCCCAGGCACCCGGCATCAGCGAACGCATCGGGGGCGTGATCGAGGGCATGACCGACATCACCAGCCCGCCCACCGAGACCTTCCGCCAGCAGTACGGCTACGCCCGCGACGCGTACACCAAGGCTCAGAAGGAACTCCGCAAGCTGATCGGGACCGATCTGGCCAAGCTCGAGGAAGATCTCGAGAAGCTCGGCGCGCCGTGGACCCCGGGGCGCCTGCCCAACTACAAGCCGTGATCGCGTAGTCTTCAAATTCTGAAATCCAACCATGGGCCCGGGGCATGTTCCCGGGCCTTTTTCGTGCGCCCGCGGATACACTCGCGGAGACACCCTGCCCGCGTAGCTCAGTTGGATAGAGCACCGCTTTCCTAAAGCAGAGGTCGCAGGTTCGAGCCCTGCCGCGGGTGTTGCCGAAGACGCGTACCGGGAGCCGACGCGCCCCGCGATGCGTATCGTTGCCCATGCCCACGTATGTCTACGCCTATCTCGATACCGACGGAAATCCGACCGACGAGTGCTTCGAGGTCGTCCAGTCCATCAGCGAGGACGCGCTCAAAAAGCACGAAGGCCGGAAGGTCCAGCGGGTGCCCCAGGCCCCCAACATCGCTGGCAAATGGTCGGACATGAAGGCCAAGAGCACGCTCAGCAACGAGAACCTCGACCGGCTCGGCTTCACCAAATACGAGAAGCGCGGCGACGGCTACATGGAACGCACCGCCGGCAAGGCCGGGCCTCGGGCGATCAGCGCCGACGACTGATCACCCGCTCGAAACGACATCCTGAACGGTTTTTGATCGGGCAGTTTCCTGAATCGGTGCCGGTTCTGTGAACCCTGGCCGCGCCGATCCCGAATGAAACCCAGGTCGGGGCTGTTGATACAACAGTCCGGAAGACCGCCAGCGATCGGTACACTCGCGGCAGACGGAACACCCTCGGAGGCCCGATGCACGACATCCAACGCGCACTCACGAATGCCAGCCGTCGGCTGTTCCTCAACACGTTCCTGCGAGTGGTGGTGGTCATGGCGACCGCCTCGGCCTCCGTGCTGCTCGTCCTCGTCGCGATCGAAAAACTGACGCCCTACGCGTTCAACTGGAAGCCGATCGGGCTCGCCGCGGCCGGCATCACGCTCGCCACCGCCGCGTTCGCCGCGTGGGTCCGTCGCCCCCGGGGAGTCGCGCTCGCCGATGAGCTCGACCGCCGAGCGGGGCTCCGCGAGACGCTGAGCACCGCGATCTCGCTCGAATCGCGGGAAGGGGCTGGCAACGACACCGCTTGGGCGATCGCGGTCAAAGAATCCGCGGCCGACCGGGCCCGGAAGATCGTCATGCGGGACGCAATCCCCGTGCTCGCGCCGCGGAACTGGCAGGCGCCGCTTGCGTTGCTCGCCGCCGCGGGTCTCGCGCTCTGGCTCGCGCCCACGCATGACCTGACAGGGTTGCTCGACCGCCAGGCCGCCGAGGAAGAGCAGCAGGCCGAGATCCGCACCGTCGCACTCGAGATCAAAGCGCGCGAGGACGAGCTTAAGGAGATCCTCGACCGCGCCGGCGTCGAGATGGAAGAAGAAGACGCGACTGACGACGAGGCCGCCGAGCAGAACAAGCCGACTTCGCCCGAGGAGCTCCGCCGGTCGGCGCTCAAGAAACTCACCAAACTGTCGGACCAGCTCAACGACAAGATGAACGGCGAGCAGGCCGAGCAGACCAAGGCGCTGCAGAAGAACATCGAACGGCTCAAGACCCCCGGGCCGGGCCCGATGACCGAGTTCGCCCGCTCCCTCGCGCGCGGACAGTTCAAGAACGCCAAATCCGCGCTCGAAGAACTCGGCAAGTCGATCGAGGCCGGCGAGATGTCCGACGAGCAGAAGATGCAGGCCGCCGCGCAGCTCAAGTCGCTCGCCGAGCAGATGGAGAAGCTCGCCCAGGAGAAAGAAGCCCTCAAGCAGGAACTCGAGAAGCAGGGGATGGATGCCGAGCAGGCCGAGAAGCTCGCCAGCGACCCCGAGGCGCTCAAGCAAGCCCTCGAGAAGATGGAGAATATGTCGCCCGCCCAGAAGCAGGAGATGATGAACAACGTCATGGGGCAGCTCCAGACGAGCATGGCGATGCAGACCATGGCGCAGGCGATGAGCGAGATGTCCCAGCAGATGCAGGCCGCGTGCGAGAACCCGAGCCAGCCAGGCCAGAACGGCAAGCCGGGTCAGCAGGGGCAGCAAGGTCAGCAGGGCCAGATGCCCGGTGGCATGTCACCGGGGATGGCCCAGGCGATGCAGCAGATGAGCGATCAGCTCTCCGCCTGCGAGATGGCGTCCGCCGAGATGCAGGCGCTCCAGGCCGCGATGAGCGAGTGCCAGGGCCAGATGGCGGGCCTCGGCCAGGGCCTCAGCAACAATCCGGGCAGAGGGGGCAGAAAGCCCGGCACCGCGGACTCAGTCAACGAATTGGACCAGCCTCTCGCCGCGAGCGACGACTACATGCTCAAGAGCGAGAAGGTCCAGGTCCCCAACATGGGCGGGCCCATCATCGGATCCACCATGGTCTACGGGGCCCAGGTGAAGGGCGAGGCGACCGCCGAGTTCGGGCAAGCGGTGGGGGCCTCCTCGGTGCAGGCCGCCGAGGCGATCGAGTCCATGCGCGTCCCGCGTGAATACCACGACGCCGTCCGCGCCTACTTCGGCCGACTCGAGAAGATCGCCAAGGAAAATGACAAGGGTGCCGGCACCGACTGACCCGTGTACCGGCCGATCGACGTCTCCCTACACTGCACGCATGACGACCGCAACGCCAAAGGCCCCGGGAAATCTCGGCGCGATCATCGCCGCCGAGCACGACGAACTCATCGCGATCCGCCGCGACATCCACGCCCATCCCGAACTCGGGTACGAGGAGCGGCGCACCTGCGAGGTCATCCAGCGTGAACTCGCCGCCCTCGGCGTCGCGCACAAAGCGGGATACGCGGGCGGCACCGGCGTCGTCGCACACATCCCCGCGACCGGCGACGGAACAGCCGACAGCACCGGCCCCTGCATCGCCTTCCGGGCCGACATCGACGCGCTGCCGATCCACGAGATAACGGGCGTCGCGTACGCCTCGACGACCGAGGGCGTCATGCACGCCTGCGGCCACGACGGGCACACCGCGATCCTGATCGGGCTGGCGCGCACGCTCGTCGCCCTCGAGCACCGCCCGAATCCCGTCACGCTCATCTTCCAGCCCGCCGAGGAGGGCGGGGGCGGAGGCAAGCGCATGTGCGACGACGGAGCGCTCGCCGGTGAAGGCGGCGGCGGGCTCGGCCCGAAGGTCAACAAGATTTTCGGGCTCCACAACTGGCCGGGCATGCCACTGGGCACCATCGCGACAAAGGGTGGGCCGCTCCTCGCCGCGACCGACGAGTTCAACGTCACGATCACCGGCAACCAGGGCCACGCGGCCTTCCCGCACATGGCGACCGACCCGGTCACCGCGGTCTGCCAGATCGTGACCGCGCTCCAGACCATCGCGAGCCGCAACGCGCCCCCGACCGACCCGATGGTGCTGTCGGTGACTCAGGTGCACAGCGGATTCACGCACAACGTGATCCCCGTCGAGGCGACCCTTGGCGGCACGCTCCGGACGGTCACCGAAGAGACCCGCACGATGGCCCGCGAGCGTTTCCACGAGATCGTGCGCACCCAAGCCGCTTCGTTCGGCTGCACCGCCGAGATCGACTGGCGCGACGGCTACCCGGTCACCCGCAACGACGCGGCGCTCGCCGATCACGTGCTCGAGCTTTCGCGCACAACACCGGGTGTTACCGAGGTCCAGCGGCTGACCGAGCCGTTCCTGGGCGGCGAGGACTTCGCCTATTACGGGGCGCACGTCCCCGCGTGTTTCTTCGTGCTGGGCGCGTGCCCCGAGGGTCAGAGCACGCCCGCCCTGCTGCACCAACCGCACTTTGATTTCAACGACGACTCGATCCCGCTGGGCGTCGAGATGTTCGCGCGTCTCGCCCTCGCGTGAGCAACGAAACCGGGAGCCGGGCTATGAGCGATCCTGTGCGCCTCTCCGCGGCCGATGCGCTCGAGGCGACGACGTGTCGGCCCCGCGTGCTCGTCGGCTTCGACGGGTTCCTCGATTCGATCACCAGCGCCGTCGGCACGCGTCGCTCGATGCAGGCCGAGGACTTCGAGCCGATGCGCACGATCGACGCCCTCGCGTCGCGGATCGCGGGGGCCGGCGGAGGACGGTCGGTCAATATCGAACTTCGTGAACGGGAACTCCGGGCCGGCGGCAACGGCCCGCTGCTCGCGTCCGCGCTGAGCGCTCAGGGCGCCTCGGTCACACTCATCGGTGCGCTTGGCGAATCCGACGCGGAACCGATCCACCCGGCCTATTCCCCGCTGGTCGAGCGGTGCGAACGGGCGATCTCGATCGCGCCGTCCGCGCGCACGGACGCGCTCGAGTTCGACGATGGCAAGGTCATGTTCAACTGGTCGGCCAATCTCGACCCTGTCGATTGGGCGCATGTCGTCGGCCACGTCGGTCTCGGTCCCCTTGCCGAGATGTGCGCACAGGCTGATGTGATCGCCACCATCAACTGGACCAACCTGGGCGGGCTTCCTTCGATCTGGCGCGGTCTGCGGGCCGAGGTCTTTCCGGGACTCGGTACGCCACCGGGCGTCTTCGTCGATCTCTCGGATCCCGCGAAGCGCACAGACGGATCTGTGTACGAAATGCTCGACGATCTGCGTTCGCTCGCGGAGGTATGCCCGATCACGCTGGGGCTGAACCTCGCCGAGGCGCAGCGGCTCGGCGGGCTCATCCTCGGCGAGGCGGTCCCGCTGCGACGGGACACGGGCTCGATGCGCGACGCGGCCGTTCGTTTGCGGGAAGAACTCAGCCTTCACACAGTGCTTGTGCACACCCGCGGCATGGTCGCCGGGTCCGAGCGTGACGGCAGTGCCGCGGTCCAAACCAGGCAGATCGCCCGTCCCGCGATCTCGACGGGCGCGGGCGATCACTTCAACGGGGGGTACATCGCCGCCCGGGTGTGCGGCCTCGGCCTCGCCGAGTCGCTGGCCTGCGGCGCCGACACCGCGTCGGCCTACGTCGGCACGGGCATCGCCCCCGATCGGCGTGGGCTGGTGGCAACACTTCGATCGGATCTGGGCCTAGACTGAGTTCACGCGGGTGTAGCTCAATGGTAGAGCGTCAGCCTTCCAAGCTGAATGTTGACGGTTCGAGTCCGTTCACCCGCTTTTCGATAACGTCAGCCGAACGCAGCGCTTCGCGTACCTGCCCGAGTCGGGCAGCGCGGCCCCGAGAGCCCTTGACCGGTGGTGATTCCCACCCAAGGCCACGACGTACGCGCGGTGCCGCATTCGTCCCATTCCAGCCCGAAATACTCCCCGCACAAGCCGAGCGTTCGAGTGGCGGGTCCGATGTCGATCGCCGTGCTGGTCCTGCGGTACGCCGATATCCGGAGAACCTTCGGGCTGAGCCCCGCGACCTTCGCCGAGGTCGAAAAGCCCGCCTTCCGGCAACTCTGCCAGTTCTATGGCACCGTGCCCGTATCCGAGTTTGGGCCGGCATTGCTGCGGGCTATTCATCGGCGGGCCCTTGTCGCCTCCCTGACCGAGGAGGACATTCGCGAGATCGCCCGCTTCTGCGACCGGCGAGCGACATCGGATCGGAACGTCCTGGTGTCCATGCTGTCGCGTGATCTGTCAGAAGATGACCCTGTGCGGTGATCAGCACCCGGTGCCGGGGGGCAGGGCGGAGTTTTCAGGTCGACTCCGTCCAGATCCGCTCATCGATCCCGCGCTGCTCACACGCCCGAGAGTACTTCGGCCCGCCCTGCGTCTTTGATCTCGTCTTCATCAGGCTCCTTGCATCAAAGGACAGGCGAGCCAAGGCCCGGCCCACGATGTGACGCGACTATTCAGGGCGCTCGACATGATCGACGTGCGTGCGTGTATTGGGTTTCCACGCATCCCAATCCACGTCGAACCGGCGAGCTGCGTCCTTTCCTGCCCCGTCTCATGAGTCTTTTTCGATCGCCCGTGCTCGATCCGCTGATCGCGTGGAAAACACCCGCCAAGCAAACAGCCCCGGATCG
>DDFO01000022.1:172982-183520 GCA_002337215.1 Phycisphaerales bacterium UBA1926
GCGGGCCGATCCGGGGCTGAAGAACTTGCTGATCTCGTGGATGAGATGATGCGGTGCCGCCGGATCACGGGCAGCCGGCGACGAATCCATCGATGAACTCAACAAGGTCCGTGAGGTCGTAGACGCCATCGGCGTTGAAGTCGGCGCCGAACTGACCAGCGAGGAATGAGCCGATGAACATGGAGATGTCGTTCAGGTCCTGCACGCCGTCGTTGTTCATGTCTGACGGGCACGGGAAGTACACCACGTTCATCGGGGCGTATGTGCGGAATACATGGACGACTGTGAACGGGTCGGAGAAGTCGACCATCGAGAGGTCGTGCCCCGGTAGCAAATCGGGGAGTTGGTAGATTGGTACGGTCATTGCCTCTGTCGAGTAGTACTCGTTGCCGTGCCGTGTGATTATCGTCTCGTCAGAAACGGGCACATACTCCGGGTCAGCGGGGTTCAGACCGGTGAGTACAGGTTCGAGTTCGCCGTGGTTCGCGTCATGCCCGTAGACCGTGGTGATCTGCCCAGAGTCTGGGGCGTTCCAGTCGTCACCGAAGGAGGTGAGAAAACTCCAGCCCAACCCGTGGGTGACCGGCGAAACCGCCGCGGATCCCCACCAGATTTCGACAGTGTCTATAAACCATGGCCGCGCAGCCGTGGCGGCGTTGGGGAGCACGAAAAAGGCAGTGTCCCAACGCCAGTAGTAGGGAACGCCCGGTTCCCCGATATCGAGTTCCTCGTGGAAGTCCCGCCCATTCGCGATCGGTGTCTGGGCGGCGGCGGGGGCCGCCAACAGGGCGGTGGTGACGGACGTGATGATGGCGAGACGGACGATTTGGTTCGATTGACGGAGCATGATGACTTTCCTTTCCCTTTGGGACACCCACACGCGGGCGTCCTCACCCCGTCTCCGAACGGCGCGGCATGATCTCGCAGCGAGCTTCAAAAAGAAACACAAATTGGGTGCCGTGGAGACGCCGCGGAGCGGGTTCTCCACGATGAACGCCAGTGTTCGTGGAGAAGGGGCGCGTCTCCACGGCACCCGGTCTGAAATGAAAAACACCCGGCGCCGTCAGGCCGGCACCGGGTGCGGAAAAGAAACGAACTGTCTGGATCAATGGTCACGGGCAGCCGGTGATGAACGAGTTGACGAACTGCCCGACGTCACCCAGGTCCCAGAGCCCGTCGTTGTTCACGTCGGCGATCGGTGCCATGGAGAGGAATCCCGACACGAAGCTGCTCACATCGCCGAGATCCAGGATTCCGAACGGTTCGGCGATGTCGGCGGCGCATGGGGCGATCGTGGTCACCTGGGCGGCCTCGTAGAACGTGCCGACGAGTTCGTCGCTCATGTTAAAGACGGAGTAGATCATCACGAGGGTCTGGGCTGGGCTTTCGTCGGGGATCTCGAACTGATGATTGAGGACTTCGCCCGGAAACCAGACCGTGGGCTCGGGATCGATGAGCGTCGCGTTCTCGAAGACGGAGGGATCGGCGAGCAGCGACGCGATGTCGATGTCGTAGGACACTGAGTTCACGCGACGCTGAACCTGGAAGGCATCGTCCACGATGTGGTAGTGACCAAGGTCGATGACGCCGCCGCCGTTGCTGCCGTTCCCGTGGTTGCTGCTGGTGGCCCAGTGGAAGTTGGGCACGGGCATGCGTTCGCCGATCTCGACGCCGTCGAGAGTCCAGTACGCGCTGGCGGTCGTTTCCTGTCCGAGCGGGGGGTGCGCCTGGGTTCTGAAGCCGAACGGCTCGACGCCGCCGGGCGGGGTGCTGCCCCCGAAGTAGTTGATGCGCACACCGGTGCCGTTGTTGATTGGCGTCCAGTTGCCCGTGTAGCCGCCGGTGCCCGCGTACATACCCGTCACGAGGAGGGGCGGGAAGTTGAGGATCTCGATGTGGAAGTCATTCGCAGTCTGCCCCGTGATGTTGGGGACCTGCATGCAACCTCTGTACCCCGTGATGTAGGGCGGGCCGGCCTGAGCCGAAGCGTGCGGGGCCGCCAGTCCGGCGGTGATGGACGCGAGGAACGCGAGGCTCACGATGTTGTTCGATGTCCGGGGCATGTGATTCTCCTTTTCCCTTCGGGACACCCACCAGCGGGCGTCCGTCACCCTGTCTCCGAACGTCAGGGGGAGATCTCGCAGCCGACTTCGAAAAAAATCACAAGATGGGTGCCGTGGAGACACCGCGGAGCGGTTTCTCCACGATGGACGCCTGTGTTCGCGGAAAAGCTCCGCGTATCTACGGCACCCGGCGCGAGAACCCCGATCAGCGGACCACGTTTGCCCAATCCCTCAAAGCCCCGGCCCGCTCGGGCTCGCGGCCTTGGCCCTCGACGAATCGGGCGATGTGGTACTCGAGGTTGCCCGCGATGCACCGGTCCGGAGCGCGCAGGTCGATCAGGAAGAGCTGCCCGCCCTCCTCCGGGTGATCGGGGTGCACCTCCCCGCTCGCGGCGAGCCACTTGCCGTCCGGGCTGAAGGCGAGGCCGAACACGCCCTGCTCGAAGAGGTTCAGTGCCGCGAGTTCTCGTCCGTGCTCCACGTCCCAGATCCGGACGTCGCGCCGCTCGGGCGATCCGCCTCCCGATGCGATCCGCTCGCCGTCTGCGCTGAAGGCGAGGCAGAAGACCGAGCCCGCGTGCGCCCCCATCTCCCCCGCGGGCTCGGCCGTGGGCGAGGGACCGGACCGGTACCTCCACAGGCGTATCCGACCATCATCGCCGGCGGTCGCGAAGAGATCGGGATCGGTCGGGCTGACCGCGACCTCCCTGATGGGCGGCATCGCGACCCCGCCCACGGGCTCGAGCGTGTCCTCATCAAGAAACACGACGCCTGTTTCGGCCGGCCCGGCGATGAGCAGG
Organism: Phycisphaerales bacterium UBA1926; assembly: GCA_002337215.1. Classification (GTDB taxonomy): domain Bacteria; phylum Planctomycetota; class Phycisphaerae; order Phycisphaerales; family UBA1924; genus UBA1926. The sequence goes on from DDFO01000022.1 coordinate 175,846, forward strand.
GCGTGCTGTTCGAGCCTGGCCAGCGTGCGGAATGTCGAAATCTCGGCGTGCCGCTCGAGGCGCACCTCGCGGGTCAACGACCCGTCGGCGGCGGCGATCAGAATCAGATGGCCGTCTCCTGTCAGGCCCCAGATCCTTCCGTCTGGATCGACCTCGAGCCCCGCGAACCGGCGTTCTTCGCCGGTATGGAGTTGCTCGGTGGATCCGTCCCGGAACCGCAGGATCGCGGCGTTGCCGAGTCCCAGATCGTGCGTGCCGACAAGGACGCTGTCGCCGAGCATGCGCACCAACTCGACCCCGTTCCCGAGATCGTGCACGGCGCGCCAGCGTTCGGCGCCGCTGTGCGCATCGAAGCCCCTGACCGAGCCGTCCATGCCCGCGGCGAGGAGCGTGGCGCTGTCTTCGGAGAAGCAGACGCTCGGCACAGTCGCGTGCCCGCTCTCGGTCACCTCGGCGGGGAACGGGAGCCGCCTGACGGCGCCGGGATCGAGGGAAAACGCGATGGACCGGCGGGAAGGCAACGCCAGGCCGAACGCGTGAGCACCGTCGGCCGAGAGCGAGATGCCGGTGGCGCTCAACGCGGGGAGGATCGGCTCGCTTGTGTGCCCGCTGCTGCTGCCGAGTTCCAGCCTGAATCGATCCGTGACCGCGATGATCCGATCGCTGCCGGCGGCGGTCGCGATCTCGCGGGCACCGTCGGCGAATGTGCCCGCTTCGCCCAGCGGCACGAAGCGCCTCGTCGGATCGTGCGTGTCGAGCGTGAACACGCTCGAGCCCCGCCCGAAGAGAAGAAACTCACCCGGATTGCCGCGGCTCTGGGCAAGGAGAAACCTCGGCTGGACATCCCCGGGTCTCCGGAAAACCACCTCTCCGGTGCGCATGTCGAGCACGCAGAGTTCGCCGGTGAACGACACAACGGCTGCGATCGAGCCTGACGCGTCCAACGCGGTGCTGTTCGGTTCTTGGGTCGGGATGCGAGCGATCTGGACCGGGGTCCGGGGGGTAGTGTCCAGCAGCCCCAGCTCGAACGCGTCGTCTTCGATCCGCGTGATCGTCAGCAACCGATCGTTCGTGATCCGCGCCCCTCGTTGATCTTCTTGCGGATCGATCTGGATGAACGATCCGGCCTCTGTGTCCAGGAAGAAGCACTCGCCGTCCAGGTGTGTCAGCGCCGCGGTCCGTGCATCCGGCGCGAACATGAACGCGGTTGCGGGAGAGGTCGTGTGTGTTGGGATCGACCGCGTCCGCTCCCCGCGTCGCCAGTCCCACCACTGCAACTCGCCCGAGATGTGCGAGATCTTGACGATCGCGTCGAGCGCTGGCTCGTAGCTGGAGAATGTGCGCTCAATGGTGGGCACGCTGAACACGACGGGCGTGTTGAGGTAGATCTCCCACAGCGCCCAGTACGCGGCGCTGTCCGGGGTGCCGCCCGCGGCGATCGGGCCCTCGATCCCGTTCCGCACCAGCGTCGGCTCTGGCTCGAGCAGGGCGTCCCACGCCCCGAACTCACCGGACTCGAAGTTGTCGCGACCGATCGATCGCAGCTCCGCCGTGCGCACCCAGTGCGACTCGGTCGTGCGCACGTCGCGGACCGCGTTCGCGATTTCCGCGCGCGCGACCTGCTCGCGCGCAATGAGCCAGGCGGTCAGCACCGCGGCGAGCGCGAGAACCAGTGCGCCGGCCGGGGCGATGATGCGCCGGTGCTGCCAGGCCGCCTTTCGGAGTGTGTACCACCGGCTGTCGTTCCGTGCCCGTACCGCGCGCCCCTCGAGCCAGGCGCGGAGGTCGTCGCGGAACTCGGCCATGGACTGGTATCGCCGCTCCGGCTCCCTCGCCATCGCTTTCATCACCACCGCATCGATTTCGCTGCCGATCTCAGGCGCGAATGAAGACGGTTTCGTCGTCGGGTAGTCCAGGATCTCATGGACGAGCTCCCCTGGAGACGCTTCCGCGTCGTACGGCAATCGCCCGGTGAGCGACTGGAAGAGCAGCAGTCCGAGCGTGTACACGTCGGTCCGCAGGTCGATCCTGCTCGCACCCTTGCTGATCTGCTCCGGGGCCGAGTAGAGAAGCGTCCCCAGGAACGCACCGGTCAGCGTCGCGAAGCTCGACCCGCTGTCGTCGATCGCCTTTGCGAGCCCGAAGTCGAGGACACGGGGCGTGCCGTCGTCGGTCACGATCACATTGCTCGGCTTGATGTCGCGGTGGATGATCGCGCGTTGATGCGCATACGCGATCGCATCGGCGACCGCCTCGGCGGCCGCGACGATGCCACGAAGCGAGCCTCGTCCCCGCTCACGCGAGGCCCAGCGGTCGAAGGGCTCGCCGTGCACGAATTCCATGACACACCCGAGGCGGCCGTCGCTCAACTCGCATGCGCCGAGTACCCTCACGATCCCGGGGTGATCGAGACGGGCGGTGAGTTCGATCTCACGCTCGAAACGGTACCGGGCCGACGGCCGCCGCTGCGCGTCACCGATCGGCACCTTGATCGCGACCTCTCGCGAGGTTCTCCTTTGGATCGCCCGGTAGACCGCGCCCTGCCCTCCGTACGAGAGCAGCCCGAGGACTCTGTACCCAGGAATCTGTGCGAGGTTCGGCTCAGGCTCTGCAAGTGTCGCGTTGTCCGCGCTGCCGGTGCTGTCCGTGCGGAAGCGTTCGAGGAATTGATTCGCACGGCGGACCTCCGCGAGCCGGTCACGGCAGCACTCGCATGAATCAAGATGTGCCTCGATCACCGGGCCCGGGTCGAAACCGCGATCACTCACGATCCGATCCATCACCTCGAGACCGAGGCACCCCCCGGTCGGGTCGAGTTCTGGATCGCCGCGAGGTCCGTCGTCCATGATCAGAGGTCCTCGTAGATTTCATCGAGCTTGGCAACGATGGGTCGAAGACGCTGGGTGATCCGGTACTTCGCGTTGTAAACCTCCTCACGGGTCATCCCGAGCGTCTCGGTTACCTCAGCGATCTCGATGCCGATGACGCCGAACATCTCGAACGCCTTGATCATGTTCTCGTCCACCCCATTTCCGCGCAGTTCATCGAGCGCCTGACGGAGCACCTGCGTCTGACGCTCGTCCATCCAGAGCCGGGTGACATGCCGGTTGCTCAGATGCTCGATCGCTTCAGGCGGTGTATCGGTCTCGCGGCGACGTCGCTTCGTCCGCCAGAGGTCGATCGCCCTGGAGCGAAGGATCGTGATCAGGTACGAACTGAGCCTGCCGCGTTCCCGCCTGTACTGCCCCCTGCGGTAGGCCTCGACGAAGTTGGTCATCGTGATCTGCACGAGGTCCTCAGCCTCCGCATCGCCAAACCCGATCCTCCTCGCGACCGCGAGCATGATCGGGCGGCACCGCGCATCAAGATCCACCCAGGCCTGGGCATTGTCAGGATCGCGAAGGCCGTTGAGCAGAGCGGTTGTCGTTCGTTCGTCCGTCAATCGCGTGGCCCTCCGGCCGAGCGAATACCCGAAGGATGGTCGTTGTTGTGAAGGAACTCGGCCGGGCGCTTTGATGTGCTCCCATGTGTCGTACTACCCACGATGATACAGGGATTTCGCTCACTTGCTTCATCCTTAACAATGAACAAGGAGCGGGGGAGATTCCTATCACGAAAGATGTCAGAGGCGCTGTCCTCGTCCACGCCCCAGAAAATCAGCATGAGAGAGGACCCGCCCACATTCTGTGACCTGTTGGGGGAGCACCCCTCGGCCATCCACCGCTGGGACCCCAGCTTGGGCACAATCGCCGAAGCGAAGACACCTTCTTGGAAACACGCGACCGAGCTCTTCTCGCCGGGGGCGAGAGTCAACCGGGAGCCTCCGGGCAGTGTCGTCAGCTTCACCGGCGACGACCGGGATGTTGGCACGCTGGGAATACTCACCGCCGCACCGAACGAGAACTGCATGCGGACTCCATCCGGCGTTCCGGCGAGACAGCCTGCGTGCTGCCCCGCAACGATCGCGTGCTCGCGTAGGCGGCAAGCACCTCTTCACCGCATCCGGCGACGGCACGGCCCGTGTATGGAAAACCGGGCCAACGCCACGGCCGGATGTCCTGAAACGTGGTGGCGATTCCCGCTGAATCGAGTCCAACCTCTGAATGCGAAAACGCAGACTCCGAGGCGAATGAGCTGTCCGCTCGGGGGGTGGTGGTCACCCTTCAAGATTCTCCTGCCGCGGCTGACCTGCCCCCGGAATCTACTCCGCGCCGCTCTGCGACAATGCGTCCGGCTGCGCGTGCCCGGTTCTAGCAATTGGTACGGGAACCACGAGAAACGCACCGCGGACAATCCGATAATGAAAACCGAAATGGGAAGTCGTCGTGAATACTTCTCGTCAGGTGGAATCGAAGTGTTCCGTGCCAATCCTTGATTACACTCGCTGCATGCGATCAGGAGAACCGAACGATCTGAGTCTCTTGTTCGACGCGTTTTGCGCGGGTGACCCTGCGGCATCCGACGAACTTCAGAACGCGCTGTACAGAGACCTCCGGCGGCTCGCGGGGGTGGTTTTCCGAGATGCAGTCGTGGGGCACACCTTGCAGGCCACCGCTCTGGTCAACGAGGCTTGGCTGCGGCTCGCATCCAGTTCGCCGACAATCGAGAACCGGCATCACTTCTTTGCACTCGCGGCGAGGGCGATGCGGTACGTGCTCGCGGATCATGCCAAGGGGCGTTCACGCGAGAAGCGGGGCGGCGACCGGATGCGTGTCACGCTGTCGGGCGACGCGTTGGCAACCCCGGGTGAGGGTTTTGATCTATTGGCATTCCACGACGCACTCGAAAGGCTCGGAGAGCTGAACGAGCGGGTCTACCGGGTCGCCGAACTCCGTTTGCTGGGCACGCTGAGCCTGCCGGAGATTTCGGATGTAATTGGCATCAGCGAACGGACGGTCAAGCGAGATTGGCAGTTTGCCCGTCTCTGGCTCGCCAAAGAACTACGCGGTTCATGATGGAAAAAGGTTCATTCGACCTCATTCAGGATGCCATCAGCGAGGCGCTCGAGTTGCCACCCGAGGAGCGAGAGCCATCGGTTCGCCGAGCCTGCGGACACGACCCGCGTGTACTCACCGAGGCCCTCGAGCTTCTTGCGCTAGCGTCGGACCATCCCACGGGTTCGCCGTTGTTTGCAGACACAATGATTGGGCGACGCCGAGAAGAACTGGAGCAGGCGATCGGCTCCGGGAGCCTGACCAGAACCGCCGCATCGGACAGGAGCCCCGTCGGTGAGTTGGACCACCAGGGAGACTTTGGATTGCCCGTGGGGACTCGGTTCGGGCCGTACACGATCCTCAGCCACATCGGCGAGGGTGGGATGGGCGCTGTCTACGCCGCGATGCAAGACCGTCCGAGACGGGAGGTCGCGCTCAAGGTCATCTCGGGAGGCGGTCGATCAGCCTCGGCTCGCCGATTCGAGGCAGAGGCGGAGACACTCGGGCGTCTCCGGCACGACGGGATCGCTCGGGTCTTTGGGGCCGGCGTCGAGCATACGCCGTTCGGGTCGCGGCCTTACTTCGCGATGGAACTGATCGAGGGCGAGCCGCTCGACGAATACGCGGCGACCCACAGATTGGGGATCCGAGAAAAGGCGGTGTTGGTTGCTCGCATCGCGGACGCGATGGAGCACGCCCATCGGAAGGGCGTCGTACACCGCGATCTGAAGCCGGAGAACGTGCTGGTCACCGCCGAGGGACATCCCAAGGTGCTCGACTTCGGCATCGCGCGAATCGTTGGTGATTCGACGCTCGCCGCGACGACCATGACCCGGGAGGGTCAGATTCTGGGAACGCTGGCGTACATGGCACCCGAGCAGCTCACGGGGCAATCGTCGGACGTCGATGCCCGCGCCGATGTCTACGCCCTCGGGGCGATGCTGTTCGAATTGGTCTGTGGGCATCCGCCCCTGCAGGTCGCGGGGTTGTCGCTCTCGGCGGCGCTCCGAGCGGTCGAGGCTGATGACCCGCCGTGCCTCAGGAGCGTCAACGGGGCGATCGATCGGGACATCGACACAATCGTGAACACATGCCTGGATCGCGACCAGACGCGTCGCTACGCGAGCGCCGCAGCGCTCGCGGAAGACATCCGTCGGTACCTCTCTCAGCAGCCGATCCGGGCACGGCCGGCGACGGCGGCCTACCGGGTTTCCAAGTTCGTCAAGAGAAATCATCTGCTCGTCGGTGGAGTTCTCGCGACAATGCTCGCGCTGACCGTCGGGCTCACGGGGACGGCGTACTACGCGGTCGAAGAGCGGGCCGCCCGCGAGCTGGCGGAGGATGAGCGGAACCGTGCCCGCCGCAGTGAGCTCGACGCCGTGCGCGGCGTCTTGAGCGGTGCGCAGCTGCTCGCCCAGCGCGGCGAGCCCTGGGAAGCGGTCCGTCAGATGCTCGCGATCAATCCATCTGGTCGGGGTTGGGAGTGGGGGCACGCCTCGCTCGGCATGCCCTGGGTCGTCGAGCACGGTCGCACCGATGTCTTGCTCGAGAGCCTCGACCCGATGCACCCGCGCCATATGGATGACGGTTCGATAATTTATCATCGGCGTGAGTCGGGGGGCGTCGTCGTCGTGGATCTCGTCACCGGGGACCGACGGGATGTCCCTCTCGATGGAATCGAAGTCGCGGCGCTCTCGCCTTCGCCCGTATCCGAGGGACATGTCGGCGTCTTCCTCCGCGACGGACGGGGGGGGACGCTGGATACGACGACTGGCGGCTTCGAGGAATGGGCGCCGGGCGTCGATTTTCGCGATGATGGCGTCGTCTCGTTCGGGCTGTCCATCCACGCGCCCACGAATACCGTGGTGACATTCCATGTCCCGACGCTGAGGATCTACCGCGAGGGGCGCGAGGTCTTCCGCATGGAAACGCGGGTTGGTCGAGCAAGCAGCATGAGCTACTTCTGGCCGGCTTTCAGCCCGGACGGACGGTGGATCTACATCCCCGAAGCCGGAACCCCCGACCTGATCCACGCGGTCGATACGCGCACCTGGTCGGTCGCACATGTGGCAAAGGTGGCTAAGTGGTTTGCAAGGATCGCGATCTCGACCGACGGCTCCCGGCTGTACTCGCTCACCGGTGGCGACGAGATCGCCGAGTATCGAACCCCGGACCTGCAACGGATCGGCACCGTCGCGCACGGGGAGGGCCTGATCACCAAGTATCAAAGCCCCGCGGGCCGGCAACGCATCGCGTACGCAACGCGTGATCCCGGCATGCTGCACATCCACGATCTCAAATCGGGAGAGACCCTCTGGGAGATAACCGCGGGCGCCACCGCGCTCCGCGCAGGGCTCCTGAGCTCGCCCGACGGGCGGCTGGTCGCGACACTCTCGCCCGAGAGCACGTGGACATGGATCACGGATGTCGAGCACCCCGAGTCGGATGGGATCACGACGCTCCCCCGCGGAGGATCGTGGATCTACCAGATGGCGGTCTCCCCCGATGGGAGCCTGCTCGCGGCCGCGGAACCCCGGGGCGACATCGTGCTCTGGGACCTGCACCGCGAGGCGGTGCTCGCAACGATCGAGCGGCGCGCGGGTGGCGCCGACCGACTCATGGTCCACAACATGGAGTCCCCGCTGTTGTTCACCGCCGACGGCGGCTCGCTGGTGTTCGGCGAGATCGATGCGCAGACCGAGACCATCGGCATGACGCGGCTTGACCTCGATACCGGCGGG
>DDFO01000022.1:183583-209336 GCA_002337215.1 Phycisphaerales bacterium UBA1926
GGCGCTCGTTCACGCCGACCGGATCGCGGGAGGCGACGCTCGACGCGGTCGCGGCGTTGATCCCGCCCGGGGAGACTGCACCGCTGTACCACCACGCCTGCCGATTGGCGGACGGAAGGATCATCTACAGCGACGCCGTACAGCGGAGTCCTAGCCGAACGATCGCACGCGGTGTTGACGGCCTCGAAACGACGGTCCGCGAGCAGATCGCCGCGAAATGGACGGGGCTTGCACCCCACCCGGACGGCTCGGTCTACGCCTCGGGCGAGGTCCGGATGACGCGCATCCGCGACGCGGCGACCGACGAGATTCTGTTTGAGCTGACCGACGGGCACGCCGTCCGCGCGTACGGCATGGCCTACTCGCCCGACGGCAGCCGCCTCGCGATCGGTACCGAGGACGGGCGCGTCGTGATCCTTGACACGCATGAATACCGGAAGGTCATCGATATCCGCATGCCCGAGACGGACGACCCGTCGGGGCGGAACTATGTGTACAGCCTCGTGTGGACGCCCGACGGCGAACGGCTGATCGCTTGCGGCGGCAGCACGATCCGGATCCTGGAATCGAAGCGGAGGTTCGTGCGTGACGCGCGTCGCACAGATTGGACACGCGACCTCGATCGAGCCGAGCGAGCCGAGCGAGGCGACGCGGGCGCGTCAGCGCCGGCGGTGCGAGCGGCCCGGATCCGTCGCTGGGCAGCCGAGTCCGCCGATGATTGAAATCGCCGGCCCATGCCGGCAGATGGCGGCATCGAAAAACGCCGCGCCTCCCACTGGGAAGCGCGGCGTTTGAATAGAGTCACGGGTTCTTGAATCGAATCGTTGCGTTGGTCGTCGGATCGCGGTGCCTACCGGATGACAACAACGCCCCCGATCGCATTGATCTGGGTCCCGTTGCTGAACACGACGGGGCCGCCGGCGGCTTGCGTCTCTTCGTAGGTGCCCGCCTTGGCGCGGACAACCGCGTTGTCCGGACCACCCTGCACCGTGTTCACGGCATCGGTGATCCGCGAGTACGGAAACAGGTGAGTTCCCTCCTCGCTTTGGAATCCGCTCAGCGCGGGCTCGGTCCAGGCCAGCGTCGCATGGAGGAGATTGTCCGAAACAGAGCTACGCGTCCGGAACAAGAGGTCGCCGACATTCGATCCGATAAAGATAAAGGGATCGGCCCCAATATCATAGGTGCCGCATGGAAACGGCGCATCAAAAGTGAAGTTCGGCCTCGAGAAGTAAGGAAGAAGGACGCTCCCGCCGCAGAGTGAGTTCGGGCCGTACGCCATCGTTGTGTGCCAGTGCTCATCGCCGGCTATGCACCCGTTCTCGCAGGTGATCACGTAGCCCATCGGGCTGTCCGTCACAGCCGGGAACTGGCCCGGGAATGGCGACCCCCCGTCGTCAATTAAGGTGGCTAGGTCATGCGCTCCGCCGAAGTTGTGCCCGACCTCGTGGGCGAAGATATAGCCGACGAACGAGAGGCTCCCGCCGCGTACATTCGTGGAGATGCAGGTCGATGTGGGGATCGGGAGGGAGAGAGGGCGAGCGGCGAGTCCCTGGATGGAGCCATCGGGGAACTGGCGGATCATCGCGATCACATCGGGGCGGTACAGTTCCCTGGCGCTCTGCACCGCGCTGTGCAGGCTCCCGCCCGTTCTCATCGCGGCGAGATCCCCGCCGAGCGCCGATGCCTCGCTGTACGAGCCCGCGAGGTCCCAATCCGCGGCGACGAGACGAAGGTTGACATCTGAGATGGAGTTGTCCGCGCGCAGATTGAAATCGCCGACCGCGAGCGCCGACTCGAGGACGAAGTTCTCCTCGAACCCGTAGAAGAGGCGGGCCTCCAGTGTGACAATCGTCATGATGTCGACTTGGTTGATCGGATCCGAGACCGATCCACGCAGATTCCTCCTGCCCTGCGGGGCGATCTGAGGGTCGTAGGGAACGGCGCCGCCCGCTCCGTGCCCGCCGCACCAGGCGCCGGCGTTGTCCGCCTGCTTCACTTCGTACAAGGCCTGCCCACCGTCGGGGGTCGGCCTGATCTGATAGTGACGCTTGCTGGCATAGTCCCGGATCTCGGCGCCGACATAGCCCTTGTGATGCACGAGAATGACATCGCTGCGCGGCACGCCCGCGATCTGCCCGTACCAAATCGATGTATCACGACCCAGCTTCTCTTCGAGCACAAACGCGAGCTCGAAGGTCTGACCGTCGAAGCACGGCATCGTCAGCCGCGCATCCGCCACGAGCCCGATCGCCTCGATAGCGCCCGGGTTGATCGCCACCCGGACGCCCTTCTCTTGCGACGGGAGGAGCGCAGCGGGGTGCTCGGGCACGTTGTTCACGGCCGAGAAGAGCGAACCGACCGACTGCCCGGACGCCGGGATACCGAACTGATAGTCGATATACGCCTCCGCGTTGAACACACGCTCGGCCGGTCCCGAGTGGGCTTGGAACTGACCAGATGCAACCGTGCTGGTCATGGCGAGGCAACCGGCAGCGATGAGGCAGGCGGATCGTTGTTGTCTGAATGAGATTTTCATGTTCGACCCTCCTTTACTGCAGGTTCACCAGCACGAGGACGAGCCCCTCGCCGGACACAAGGCCGCCCATGGCCTTGCCGATGACGCTGCCGTTGCTCTTCCCGGCATCGGACGCCTTCATCGCGTGCCCGGCGAGGTCGGCGGTCGTGAGCAGGTCGCCCGGCTCGATGGCGCCGTTCTCGGCGGTGCACTTCACGTACACGCGCCCGGTCATCGCGACCGGGATATCGCCGTCCAGCACGCCGTCCTGCCCGAGCTTGATCCCCGGCCGCACCCCCCCGGCGCCGGACACCACGCCCGCGACCTTCTTGTCGTACGCCCCCTCGGCGCACATCAGCATGCCGGGGTTCTCGGGGTCGATCACGAGGACCGTGCCCGGCTCGAACGCGGTCTCGCAGATCGAGTCGAAGCCCTCGACGATGTCCGCCCCGCCGCGGATGGTGAGCGCGTCGTCGATGCTGAGATCGCCGCGGATGTTGCCGTCGCCCCCGACATCGAGATTCGCCGCCGGGGAAGATCCACTGGCAAGGTTGATGCCAACCCTGCCGTCGCTGGTGATCTTCATCCTCGGGTTCGAGAAGCCCCCGACGCGGAACTGCATTTCATTGAGACTTCCGTCATAGATCACGGCGCCGTCGTCGAGCGTGTCGGTCTGCGATCCCGAGCCGTTCCAGTTGCCGAAATAGATCCCCTGCCGCGCCTCCGGCGGTGCGAGGAGTTGCAGGACATTGCCGGCATCGCTTTCGAGCACAAACTGCGTGTTGCTGAAGCCTGGGAAAGCGCCGCTCTCGCCGGCGAAGATGTGCAGCGGGGCATCCGGCGTTAGGGTGCCGACCCCGATATCGCCGTTGTCGAGGATCACGACCGGTGTGGTCACGGTGCTCCCGTTCAGCTCCTTGCGCAGGACAAACTCACCGTTGCCGGTGCTGTTGATGGCGCGCCACACGCCCTCGGAAGCGTCCGGGTCGTTCGCCTGCCGGAGGGCCGGGCTGCGCATGGTCGGGCGATCCGCGTCGTCGACCAGGATGCCGCGTGTGTTGAGTGCGTAGGGCGTGCCGGTCAGTTTCTGCCGCCCGATGACCTCGTACGACTGCGACTGGTCCGCCGGGCCCGCCTCGATCTCGACCCAGAACTGGTCGTTCGATGTCCACGCCGAGGAACCGAAGTTCACCTCGACGGCGAACAGGCCGTTCGTCAGTTCAACATCGAACACCTGGACAGTCTGGATCGGCGAGCCGCCGGTCTCGACATTGTAAAGGCGGAACCGCATGTCGCGCTGGCCGTTCACCGGCGAGCCGTTCTGGTTCAGCGAGCCCTGGTAGGTGAACGACGGCGCGGGCGGCGCCGCGGACGCGGGGGTGGCGGTGCCGGCGAGGCCGATGGCGAGGCCGGCGGCGATGGCGAGTGTGTGGTTGATCGTCATGGTGATGTACCTCTCTGATTGAGTCGCAGTGGTCTGTGTGGATGTGTTTGATTGACTCGAACGCTGGGGGTGCCCGAGGTGGATCGATCGATCCACGGTCGAATACCGCGTTCGGATGCGGGGTTAGGGACAACCAGCGGTGAATGCGCTGACGAATCCGCTGATGTCGGCCAGGTCGAAGATCCCGTTGCCGTCGATATCACCCGGGGACATCCCCGATGTGAACGCGCCGACAAATGTCGAGATGTCGCTCAGATCGAGGACCCCGAACGGCTCGGCGAGGTCGGCGGCGTTGCACCCGCTCGGCCCCGAGGTCGTCCAGAAACCACCCGCTAACGAGTACGTGCTCCCCTCGAGCACACCGGCATCGGCCTGCCCGATCGTGCCAGAGAGCGAATAGGTAAGACCCGCAAGGGTCCCGCCACCCCCGTCGATTGTGCTCGATTCCATGAAATACGGTTGTGCGAGGGCACCCGTGGCAGCGCAGACGACAGCCGTGACGGCTGAGATTCGGTGCGTCATCAGACCTCCTCCAAGTTGCGGGGTAAGCCCGCGCTGTGCAGCGCGGTGAAAGCTCCCCCCGAACTACCCTCGACGCGCCGGTATTAGCGGGGCCATGGTGTCGGGGATTTTCTGGAATTTCTCCGAGGATCTCACTTCCGCGGACCATAAACTGACCTTCCGCCGCTCAAAAATTCAAAGTGAATGGATGTCTTTCCGTAGTTGCACGCTGCAGCGGGGCTGGCCGGCGCGCAGGAGTATTCCTTTGCAGCACTCCAGGAATTGCCGGATGTCTCAACTCGTGATCCCGCTGGCGCTGCTTAGCTCGGCGATCGTTCCTTCGTGTCTCGCCGGCCCCAGGGTGCTCGTTGCGGGATCGGACGAGAACACGTGCCTCCTTACTCGGGTTGTACCCGCGTTCAGCGGCGCGGGATTCGAGGTAACGACGCTGGGATCAGTCGATGAGATCCCAGGTGTCGACCTCTCGGACTTTGACGCTGTATGGCTGCCGAACGGGATCGACGCGACGAACCCGTTCTGCCCCGACGACGACCCAGTCCCGTCGCAGGTCGTCGAAGATCTTCTCGCGGCGTTCGTCGCCGACGGCGGGGGCCTGTACCTCGCGGGCGAGAACGCGAGCGACACGCAGACGATGTTCCAGGCCTGGCGCGACGCGTTCATCCGCGACCGGCTCGGTGGCGGAGATGTGGAAGGCGTATGCGATTGCAATCTCGGATCGACGATCTACCTTGACCCGGTCCATCCCATCAATGCTGAGCCCAATCCGCTCGCGTCGTTCGCAGCCGGGACAGAGTTTACGGGCGGGTTCTTCGACGTCGGGAACGGCACGCCGGTGGCGTATGGGACTCCCACGTTGACCGGCCTGCCGATCACCGCGGTGTGGGACGTTGGTGATCTGAGCTTGGCTCCGACGGGCCGGCTCGTCGTTGTGAACAACTCGAACAACTCGACGAACTTCCCGAGCTGGGCGGTCAACGCGATCAACTTCTTAACCGACCCGAAGCCCTGCAACGCCGCGGACCTCGCCTGGCCGTTCTGCACGCACGACCTCGCCGATATAACAGCCTTCACGACCGGCTTTGTTACGACGGAACCCATCGCCGATCTCAACGCCGACGGCGTATTCGATCTGAGCGATATCACCCTGTTCGTGACCGCGTTCGTCGCCGGCTGTCCGTAAACCGTCTCAGGCACGTCCGACGACCAAACAACGGACGAACCCCCTTGTTTCGATGAAGACGGAATACCCGCTCGCCGATCGAATAATTGACGCGATGTCGCGGTTGCGATAGCGTTGAGCCCTCAGATGCGTGACCACTTCTCCCATGTCCTGCTCAGTCTGCTGCTGGCGATCGCCGTCGCGATGCCGGTGCGCATCGCCCCCGGCGTGTGCTGCAGCCCTGGATCAGGACAGGGTCACGCCGATCACTCATGCTGTGTCCCGACGCAGACCGGGACCGAGGGATCGTGCTGCTCGCCAGCGAGTGATGAACCGTCCGATCGCGAGCAGTCCGCAACAGAATGCGGCGACCAAACCGTTCCGCACTCCGGCCGCGACACCGATGACAACGACAGATCCCCGTGCGACGGGTGCGACTGCCCGCTGTGCCCCGGGATGTCCGCGACGTCTGTCTACCGCGTGATCGCCGAGTGCTCGGCGTTCGACCCCGCGACATGCGCCGGCATTGTCTTCCCGGCCGACGAGCGTCCCGCTTCCCCTGCCCATATCAGCCGTCTCAAGCGTCCCCCGAGAGCAACGACCATCGCCGCATAGGTACGGTGCGCGCCCCGCGCGCATCACGGTGCCCCTTCTCGGCACTCCCTTGGTGATGTCTCCTCGTTGAACCTCGGAGGTTGTGATATGGATTCTCTCAACAAGTCAGGCGAACCGCGCGCTGCGCACGCGACGCAGTCCGATCCGCCCCCGCCGCGTCGGGCCGCCACAGTAGTGACCGCGTCGGTGATTGCGCTCACCGCGGCGCTGCTCGCATGGTCGCTCTTCCCGGTGCTCAGCCCCGCGCCGGAGGTCTCGGTCGTGCAGGCGGTCTTCGAGAGGCAGGCCGACCCTGTGTCGGTGTCGGCACGGGCACCCGATGATTCGCGGGAGGCGAACACCACCGCTCGCTCCGGCCGCGCCGGACCGACCGTGCAGGCCCCGGGCTGGCTCGAGGCCGATCCGTTCTACACAGCGTGCGCCGCGCTCGCCGACGGCGTGATCGAGTCGGTGGACGTGCTCGAGGGAGAGCGTGTCGAAAAGGGGCAGGTCGTCGCCCGGCTCGTCGCCGAGGATGCCGAGATCGCTCTGCGGCGCATCGAAGCAGATCTCGCTGCCGCGGAATCGGCGGTCGCGCTCGCTGCCGCGGAGCGTGACGCGGCGTCCCGAAATTGGGACGAGCCCTTCGAACTCGTCCGGGCCGTCGAGGCGGGGCGGGCGTCCCTGCTCGAGAGTGAAGCCGAACTCGCGCTGCTCCCGACGCAGATCGACGCCGCGCAGGCCGTCCTGACCCGACTCGAAGAGGAGACGACCCGCGTTCGTCGTTCATCGGCACGTGGCGCCACGAGCGAGTTCGAGCTCATCGCCGCGGAACAACGCGAGATCGGGCAACGCGCCGAACTCGCGACGCTCCGCGCACGCGAACCGCTCCTCGGCTCCCGCGTCGCAAGACTTCGCGCCGAACTCCACGCCGCCGAGCGGGCACTCGAGCTGCGGATCGAAGACCGACGCCGCCTCGACGCCGCGAAGGCGAGCGTCGCGCAGGCTGAAGCCCGGGTGGCCCAGGCCCGGGCCGCACGCGACGCCGCGGCCCTCGAGCTCGATCGGATGTCCGTCCGGGCCCCGATCACCGGGTACGTGCAGGCCCGGCTGAAAGTACCGGGCGACAAAGTCATGAGGGCGATGGACGATCGGATGTCGAACCACATCGTGCACCTCTACGACCCCGAGCAGATCCAGGTCCGTGTCGATGTCCCGCTGGTGGACGCCTCGCACGTCTCGGTCGGCCAGGCCTGCGAGGTCATCGTCGAGGTGCTCCCCGACCGTGTCTTCCGGGGCGAGGTCACGCGGACGACCCACGAGGCCGATCTCCAGAAGAACACGCTCCAGTTCAAGGTCCGCGTGCTCGATCCCGACCCCATCCTCCGGCCCGAGATGCTGACCCGCGTGAAGTTTCTGCCATCGGGCGGCGCGATATCGACCGGCGCTCCCGAACAGCCAGCCGATTCCCGCGTCCGTGTCCCCGAGCGAACGATCGAAGGCACCGGCGACAACACCAGGGTCTGGCTCGTCACGGACCGAAAGAACGGACGCGGCGTGCTCGCCGAGCGTGCGGTCCGCGTGCTCGCCCGCGCCGACGGCTGGGCCTCGATCGCGGGTGACATCCAGCCCGGCGCCCTGCTCGCGGTCAACCCGTCCGATCCGTCGAACGGCGCGACGGTGAAGTTCCGATCGGATCCAGACGGCTCGCAACCCGCACGCCGAGAGGGGCGTTCATCATGACACTCATCGAATGCACAGATCTCGTGCGGGAGTACACCAAGGGCGAGCAGACCATCCGCCCGCTGGACGGGCTCAATCTCGCCGTCCCGCGAGGCGACTTCCTCGCCCTCATGGGTCCCAGCGGCAGCGGCAAGACCACCCTGCTCAATCTCATCGCCGGGATCGACTCGCCCACGCACGGAACCCTCGTCGTCGAGGGCACCGATCTCGCGACGCTGAGCAAACGCAGGCTCGCCGCGTGGCGCGCCGTCCACATCGGCTACGTCTTCCAGCTCTACAACCTCGTCCCCGTCCTCACCGCCTACGAGAACGTCGAGATGCCGCTGCTGCTCCACTCCCTGAGCCGACGCGAGCGCCACACGCGGATCATGCAGGCCCTCGACCTCGTCGGCATCGCCGATCGGCGGACGCACTTCCCGCGTCAGCTCTCCGGGGGTCAGGAGCAGCGCGTCGCGATCGCGCGCGCCATCGTCACCGAGCCCACCATCATCGTCGCCGACGAGCCCACGGGAGACCTCGACAAGCCGTCGGCCGAGGCGATCATGGAACTGCTCCAGTCCCTCAACCGTGACCTTGACAAGACCATCATCATGGTGACCCACGACCCGAAAACGACCGCGTACGCGAGCCGGACGCTGCACCTTGACAAGGGCAGGCTTGTTCACGATTCCGCGAACACAGACGCCGGTATCGGCGTCCACGACCCCAAGGAGGCGATGGCATGAACGTGTTCCGCTGCGTGCCCTATGTGCTCAAGCAGGTCGTCCGCCACCGCGTGCGCTCGCTGCTGACGATCGCCGGTATCGGCATCGCGATGTTCCTGTTCACCGCCGTCCAGGCGATGAACCGGGGCGTGACCGAAGCCACATCCGCGACCGCCAACGACACGACGCTCGTGGTCTATCGCGAGGACCGCTACTGCCCCGCGACCAGCCTGCTGCCCCAGGACTACCAACGCCGGATCGAATCGGTCGAGGGCGTCGTGAGCGCCACGCCCGTGAAGGTCGTCGTCTCCAACTGCCGGACCAGCCTCGACGTCGTCACCTTCCGGGGTGTCCCCAAGCAGGCCTTCCTCGACGACAAGGCCGACGAGTTCGAGCTGATGTCGGGCTCGATCGAAGACTGGAAGCGGCGAACAGACGCGGCGTTGCTGGGCGAGACCCTCGCCACCCGTCGCGGCCTGCGCCCGGGAATGACCTTCGACGCAGCAGGCATCACCGCCTACGTCGCGGGCGTCATCCGATCCGACAATCCCCAGGACCACAACGTTGCCTACACCGCCCTCGAGTTCGTCCAGCTCGCCGGGTCCAACAAGCTGGGCGTCGTGACCCAGTTCAACGTCAAGGTCGCCGACGCGTCGATGCTCGAACGCGTCGCCGCCGACATCGACGCGATCTTCTCGACCGCCCAGGAGCCCACCGCGACGTTCAGCGAGAAGGCGTTCATCGGGCGCATCGCCGACGACATCATCGAGCTCGTCGGTTTCGCACGCTGGCTCGGGCTCGGCTGCCTCGCCGCCGTCCTCGCGCTGGTCGCCAACTCGATCGTACTCGGCGTCCAGAGCCGGGTCTCAGAGCACGCCGTGCTCCAGACGCTGGGCTACTCGGGGAGACTCATCGCCGGGCTCATCGTCGCCGAGGGTGTCCTGCTCGCGCTGATCGGGGGCGTCGCGGGTGCGGCCGCCGCGATCGGGGTCGCCCGCTATGGCAGCTTTGCGCTCTCGGTCGAGGGCGCCACGATCCCCATCGTCGCCGACGCCGGGCTGCTGCTCACCGGGCTCGGCGTCTGCGGTCTCATCGGTATCCTCGCAGGGCTCTTCCCCGCCTGGCAGGCGTCGAGACGAGAGATCGCCGCCTGCTTCCGCATGGCGTAACCCCAGGCTCGAACCAAGGAAGACCGATGCGACAGCTCCCATTCCATTACGCGTTCCGCAACCTGGGCCGAAGCGGTGTCCGCCTCGCAGCCTCGCTCATCGGCTCGACGCTCGTCGTCCTGCTCGTCCTCGCCTCGGGCGGTTTCGTGCGCGGCATGCAGCGCACGCTCATCCAGGACACCAGCCTCCACGACAACATCATAATTCTCGGAACCGGCAGCGAAGAGGGCGTCGAGCGATCCCAGATCGACGCCTCGATCGACGGCATCGCCGCCGCGAGCATCCCTGGGCTCAAGGAACGCGCGGGTGTCATCTACGCCTCCCCTGAGATCCACGCAGCCCTTCCCGTCCGTGAGTCGGCCGATAGCACTGAGGACCTCGCCGCCGTCATGCGAGGCGTCCGCCCCATCGCGTTGCTCGTCCACCCCGAGGTCGAGATCGTCGAGGGCCGAGCCCCACGAGGCGGGCGCGACGAACTCATGGTCGGCTCCCTCGCCGCGACCCGGCTCGGCCTGCCAAGCGCACGAGTCGCGGTGGGGCAGACGCTCCACTTCGACGACCGCGACTGGACCATCGTCGGCCGATTCAACGCGCCCACAACCGTCATGGACGCCGAGATCTGGCTCCCCCTCACCGATCTTCAGATCGCCACCAACCGCGAATCGTCCTACTCATGCGTCGTCGTCACCCCCGAGACCGCGACATTCGCCGACGCCGATCTGTTCGCCAAGAGCAGGCTCGATCTCGAGATCACCGCGATCCGAGAATCGGATTACTACGCCTCCATCGCCGCGTTCTACGCACCAATCCGCGCCATGGTGATCGTCACGGCCGTCCTCATCGCCTCGGGTGGCATCCTCGGAGGCCTCAACACCATGTACGCCGCCTTCGCCGCACGCGTCCGTGAGGTCGGCATGCTCCAGTCTCTGGGCTTCAACCGCCTCGCCATCGTCGCGAACCTCACCGAGGAATCCGTCTTCGCGGCCGCGTGCGGCACGCTCATCGGTGCCACCCTCGGTCTCTTGCTGCTCAACGGGCTCGCCGTCCGCTTCTCGATGGGCGCGTTCGCCCTGACGATCGATGCGCCCGTGTTGCTCACCGGCATCGTCGGAGGCCTCGCCGTGGGGTTCATCGGCGCGATCCCCCCGGCCATCCGCTGCCTGCGTCTGCCGATCCCCGAGGCGCTCAAATCGTTCTGACCATTCCCACAACCGCGTACTGTTCCTATGAATACACCACCGATCGAAGGAAATCCCATGACCCGTAATGTCCCGATCACCTTCTCCGCAGCCCTCGCGACCGCCACGCTGCTCACCCTCGCCGCGTGCGACAACAGCGCACCCACCACCGATACCACAGACCCGTCCGCGGGCACGGGGCAACCCACCTGGGTCCTCGCGGCCGCTCCCGCCGACGCGATCAGCATCACCGACGCGAAGGCCAACGCCGCCGAAGGCGACACGATCGTCCTGCGCGGCATCATCGGGGGCGAAGTCAAGCCGATGTCAGCAGACAGCCCCGTGCTCCGCGTCGTCGATTCGGGACTGTTCAACCGCTGCACGGCAGAAGCCGACCATTGCAGCACGCCGTGGGACTACTGCTGCGCCGATCCCGCCGACCTCGTCGCCAACTCCGCGACGATCCAGATCGTGGACGCCGACGGGAACGCGATCAGCGGGGGACCGAGCGTCGGCGGACTCGAGCCGCTCGATGAAATCGTCGTCGTCGGCACCGTCGCCCCACGGCCGAGCAGCGATGTTCTGATCGTCAAGGCGAACGGTGTCCACCGCATCGGCGGCTAAGAACCCGAATCGCCGACGCGATCATCAACGAATCCCGGGGAACCATGCTCAAAAAAGGCGAACCAGCACCCGATTTCGAGATCGCCGACGCGGACGGCAGCCCGGTCCGCCTCTCTCGTTTACTCGAGAGAGGGCCCGTCGTTGTCGCGTTCTACCCCGCGGATTTCACACCCGTCTGCACCGCCCAGGCCTGCATGATGCGCGACAACCACGCCCGGCTCACCGAAGCCGGGCTCCGTGTCGTCGCCATCAGCCCGCAGCCCGCGGATTCCAAGGCGCGTTTCCGTGACAAGCACGATCTCTCCCAGACACTCCTGGCCGATCCGGACCGGGTCGCGATCAAAGCGTTCGGCGTCGGGCTCCCGCTGGGGCTCGTCCGCCGGGCGACGTTCCTGATCGGCACGGACGGTGTCATCGCCGACCGCGTCGTCGCCGACCTCCGCGTCGGGCCGCACAGAGCGCTCATTGAACGAGCGGCCAGCAGCGCGAACAAGGGCTAGTTTACGCGTACGCCGCGTCCGACCGCATCGCCGTCCGCAGCGCCCGCCACGCGATCGGGAACCACGGCGTGTACCGCTCGGGGTGCGCTTTCAGGTCCGCGTCGATCTCAGCGGGGGTCATCCACCGCCAATCATCGGCCTCGTCGAGATTCAGTTCGGGCTTCCCGTCGAACCGGCCTATGAGCACGTGGTCCAACTCGTGCTCGGTCAGTCCCGATTCGGCGTCGTGCGCGCGGTACACGAACGATGTCATCGCCTCGACCGGCGCATCGATGCCCATCTCTTCCATCAGCCTGCGTCGGCCCGCATCGCCCGGTGTCTCACCCAGCCTGGGGTGGCTGCAGCACGTGTTCGTCCAAAGGCCGCCAAAGTGATATTTCGACGCCGACCGCCGCTGGAGCATGACGCGCCCGTCCGACGAGAACAGGAACACGCTGAACGCCCGGTGCAGCGTGCCACCATCGACGTGCGCCGCCAGCTTGCCCATCGTCCCGATGTCGTTGTCGTCCTCGTCCACCAGCACAACCGATTCCTCGGCGATGTCGTTCGATGTGTCCACCGTCCCCGAGGCGGATTCCGGACCGGCGTCCATCGTCCGCCCGCGCCAGCGCCGCGTCCCGCGTTTGTCCTTGACGAAGCTGTGCCACTGGACCGCGATCATCACCGCGACCGTCACCGGGTGAAGCACCGCGAGAAACGCGGTGTGCCGGAACCGACGCGCCAGAGCGAAGCGCTGCACCATCGCGGCAATGACCGCGACGAGCAGCAGCGGCATCGCGGGCGTGCGCACACCCGAGGCCAGCACCCACGCGAGCCCAACCCAAGGCCCGATGTGGGCGATCAGGTGGAACACCGTCAGGAAGACCAGCAGCCCGACCGAGCCGAGCCCCTCGTACGCGTTCTTGGCAAACCCGCGCCACGATTCGTCGAGCCCCCGGTACATCCGCACCGAGCACACGCGTGTCCCGTCGAACAGGTCTGTTCGATGGCCCGCCGACCGGAACGCCCGCGGCAGCTTGATCCCGTCGTGCATCGAATCGGCGCAGACCGTGTGCCCGCCGACAGCCCGGTACGTCGCCGTGCACGCAAGCAGGTACTGCCCGCACCCCGCCGCCGCTGCCGGGTCCGCCGAGTTTCGCATCCGGGGGAACGGCAGATAGCTGAACAACACAAAGAAGATCGACGGAACGGTCAGCAGCTCCCCGAGCGTCCGCACGATCTGACGCGGGAACGTCGAGACAAGGTCCACCCCGGTGCGCTCCGCGAACGCGAGCCCCGCGCCCACCGCGCCCGGTTCGAACCGCACGTCGGCATCGGTGAACAGAAGCCACTCGCCACGGGCGGCCTCGCTCATCCGATGGCAGCCGTGCTGTTTGCCGTTCCACCCGGCGGGCAGAGGTCGGGTCACCACCGTGCGCACACGGTCATCCTCGGCCGTCAACCGACTCAGGATTTCCGGTGTCGCGTCGGTGCTCTCATCGTCGTAGACGAGCACCTCGATCGCGCGATGGTCGCTCGCCAGCAGGCTCCGCACGCACGCCTCGATGTTCTCTTCCTCGTCGCGGGCCGGGATGCACACGCTGACGAGCGTTCCCTCGGATGCCGGACCGCGCGAGGATCGGAACACCGAGAGATTGATCAGCGTCATCACGAGCGTGAGCACCGCCCCGAACGCACCGACCGCCGCGAGCACGATGAATATGAGACTCACGCGATCGTCTCCCGCCGCCGATGCTGATCGACCCCACCGCGCACGGCCGGGTCGATCGCAGCACGCTTGCCCCGAAGCCGGAGCAGCAGGTCGTACACCGGATGGACCGAAGCCCCCGCACGCCCGAACAGAGGCTCGAACGCCGATCGGTCTCGTTCGATCGAGAGCGCCGCGAGTTCCTGCCGGCCGAGTTCCATCGTCTCGGTGAGCGCACGCGTCCAACCCGCCGTCGAATGCAGCGTGGGCTCGCGGCACGGGCGAGCATGAATCAACAATTCGGGTTTCCGGTCCGCCCAGAACACATACTCGCACGTCGCCGCCGCGACCCGCACGCCATCCAGCCGAGCCGCCAGCGCCCCAGCCCCCGGGCGGAGCCGGACCGATGGACGCACATCCGTGAACAAGCCCTGGGGTGTCAGCCCCAGCAGCGTCCGCGGCTCGCGATCAAAGAGATGAACCCCGTGCGACACGAACGCGTCCATCGCCCCCGGGTGCTCGGGCTCGATGCCGAACAGCCCGAGCCGGCGCATGAATCTGAACTTCGCCAGTTGCTCGGCCTCGATCGGAGACGCCAGCACCCGTGTCGGCGCAAACATTCTCGCGAGCACGAGCCCCACGAGCGGATCCCACCACGAGGCGTGGTTCATCGCCACGATCGCGGGCCCATCGTGCGCTTCGAGCGATCGCAAGACCGCCCCGGATCCCACGGTCAGCCGAACGTTCGCGAAGTCTTTTTGCAGCATGCGAGCGCTGTAGCCCGAGAAGAACCGCGTGAACCACGCGCTCCGGCGTGAGGGCGTGATCGCTTCGTGTCCAGGGGGTTGGATCAGGTTGCCGCCCATGCCGGGGCCGCCTCTCGCTCGCCGCTGGTCGCGCCCGCGACATCCCGCTGGTGGCGGAACTCGCCGGGCCCGGGCTGCCCGCTCGTCGCGGCGAGATCCATCGCCGGCAGCCCGAGATCGTTTGCCAGCGTGTCCGCCGCGGTGACGCCGCTCATCAGCACCATCGGCATCCCCGGCCCCGGATTCACGCTCCCGCCCGCAAAGTACAGGCCATCGAGGGCCTTGCTCGTGTTTTTGGGCTTGAACCCGCCGCCCAGTTTCCCGTGGCTCGCCAGCCCATAGATCGCCCCGCCCTCGGCGTTGTACATCGCCTCGATGCCGGTCGGCGTGAGCGAACGCTCGACGACGATGTGCTCCTCGATGTCGGGCATCCCCATCCGCTTGAGCTTCTCGATGATGACCGGGCGATACTCGGCGATGAACCGATCTTGGTCGGCCTGCAGCGACCCGGCGCGGATGTAGGGGGTGTGCACGAGAATATAAAGTGCCTCGCCCCCCTCGGGGGCCTGGGACGGGTCCGTGCGCGAGGGCGCCGCGATATACATCGTCGGGTCGCGGGCGGGGATGCCCTTGCTGTAGATATCCCCGAACTCATCCTCGCTCACTTTGCTGAAGTAGAAGTTGTGGTGCGCAAGCTGGTCATACTGCCGGTCGAGCCCGAGGTAGAGCACGATCCCGCTGCACGCGGGGGTGTACTTCTTGCTGATCTTCTTCGCCTCGGCGAGCGCCGCGGGTGTACCGATGAGATCTTTGAGTGTCCGTTGCACGTCGCAGTTGGAGACGACCGCGTCGGCCTCTACCGTGCGCCCGTCCGCGAGCGTGATGCCCGTCGCCTTGCCACCGAACTCGTTGATCCTGACGACCTTGTGGCCCAGGATCTTTTCCACGCCCATCTCGTCGGCCAGACGACCGAGCGCCCGCGCGACCATCCGGGTCCCGCCCATCGGGTACCAGCACCCCTGGTCCACCTGGGCCGACGCGATCATCGTCAGGATCGCGGGCGCAAGAAACGGGCTCGAACCGACATACTGCAGGAAATGCTCAAGGATCTGCAGCACGTGCGGCTCCCGCACGTGCTTCTGGGCGGTCTTACCGACCGTCGAGTGCAGCCGCATCGCCAGCGCATCGCTCATCACCTCTTTATCGCCGGGCTTTGTCCCGCGCATCACGTCGCCGACCCCGCCCACATCGCGGTAGAAGAACACATTCCGGCTCAGCCGGTTCATCCGCCGGCTGTACTCGATGAACTTCTTGTACCCCGCCCCCGCGTTCTGACCGGGCAGCACCTCGTCGATGTGCGCCGCCATCGCGTCCATGTCCTCGAACAGATCGATGACCGTCCCGTCCTCGAACGCGCACCGCCACTGCGGGTCAAGACGGATCAGGTCGATGTAGTTCTCGACCTTCTTGCCCGCCCGCCGGATGATTCCGCTGATCACCTCCGGGAGCGTGAGGATCGTCGGGCCCATGTCGAAGGTGAACCCGTCCTGGGCGAGAACGTTCATCTTCCCGCCCAGGTGCTCGTTCGATTCGACGACCGTGACGTCCGCCCCGCGGGTCGCGAGTTCCACCGCCGCGGACAGGCCGCCGAGACCGCCCCCCACGACGACGACTCTGGTCCGAGGGCCTTGAATATCGCTGGTCGTGATCATCGCCCGTTCCTTTCGCCGTGGTCGGCTCGCCGGACGCACCCGGTGCCGCGATCTCGCGAGATTCGCCCGCATGCATTCCGATTCAGACCCGACGCGTTCAACCGTACAGCCAAGCCGCGAATCGGGCAATACGTCGCCTGATCGCGGCATCTGGCTCGGAGAGCGGGGTGCGCACAACTCGCCCCGTTCGACTCACGAACACTGGGCGGGTCATCGCCAGCAGGCCCTCCGCCCCCCGGGAGACCCCCCAGCCCGACTCCCCGAGACCCCCGATCCCGAGACCCGGGTGCCCAGTCGGGACCACGCAATCGTTGATGATTACCACCGTTGACCCCAGCCTCGGCGCCAAACTGTCGGCCCGCTTCAGGTCGCGTGTGAACACCGCCGTCGCGAGCTTCTTGGGGATCCCGGCGTGCACCGCGAGGGCCTCATCAGCACAATCAACACCGACGACCGCCATCGCAGGACCGAAATGGTCGCCCGACACCAGCCCCGACACCAGCCCCGGCACCAGCCCCGAAGCCGGGCCAGTCTCATGCTTCTGCCACCCGACCACGAACGGGGGCACCCCCGACGCGCCGCTGATCCACGACCCGCCGTGCCGCTCGACCGCGTCCCGTGCAAGGGCACCGCTCCGTTCCAGTTCATCAGGCCGGGCGATGGTCTCGTCTCTCGGCTCCGCGAGCGCCCCGGCCAACCCCGCCACAAACCGCTCGTACACGCCCCGCTCGACCAGCACCCGCCGGGGTGCCATGCAGGTCTGCCCCGCGTTGAGTCGGAGGGCGAACGCGACCGCCCGGGCGGCGAGATCGACGTCCGCATCCGCGAGGACGATCGCCGAATCGCTCCCCGAGAGTTCCAGCGTGCTCGGCGTCAGCGATTCCGAGAGCGTGCGGGCGATCGACCGCCCGACGTCCGTCGACCCGGTGAACACGACGTGATCGAAGCGGTGCTCGGTCAGCAGCCGCTCGCCCGCCCCGCGCGAGGCATCAACCCGCGACAAGCGGTCGTCGCCGAGCCCGGCTTCTTGCGCCAGATCGAGGAGCAGGCCCTGCGATCTCGGCGTTCGTTCGCTGGGCTTGACCCAGACCCGGTTTCCCCCCGCGATCGCGTGGATCAGTTGCACGCCGAGCAGCTGGATCGGGTAGTTCCACGTCGCGATGATCGCGACGTCGCCCAGGGGCGCGCGCACAACCCGATGCTGTTGCCCGATCTGGAAGATCCCGCCGCCGCGTACCCGGCGCGGCCGAAGCACCCGCCGGGCCCGTTTCTCGGTCCACCGGCAGGCCGACAGCAGCGGGAGGATCTCGGCCGTGAGCGTCTCGAACGCCGGCTTGCCGAGTTCCTCGCCGACCTCTTCGCACACGGTCTCGATGTTCCGGGCAAGCAAGGCACGAAACCGGCGCACCCATGCCAGATCAGCCAGATCAGCCGAGATCGACGAACGCTCCCGGATCCGGTTCAGCGGGAGCTCCCTCCCGCAGGATTCTGACTTTGTTCCGGGCGTTCGCATCCGAGAGACAGTATCGTCGAAGCCGCTTGTACACGAAGCGCTGGGACTCGATTCCACGCCAATGCGGGCGATAGCGGCGTGCTCGGCCGGCGTAGTCGGATAGTCTGGCAGGAACACATGATCGCTCCACCGCACAACCGGAACCACCGCATCGCCGTCGTGGGTGCAGGCCCGGGCGGGCTCGCGGCGGGCATCCTGCTCGCCGCGCGGGGCGTCGAGGTCACGATCTACGAGAAACAACCGATCGTGGGGGGGCGGACTGGCCAGGTCCGCGTCGGGGACTACCGATTCGATTTGGGCCCGACCTTCTACCTCATGCCGTATGTCCTCCAGGAGATCTTCCAGATCGCCGGCAAGGACCTCTACCAAGAACTCGAGATGACCCGTCTTGACCCGATGTACCGGCTGGTTGTCGGCCAGGAGGGCGGCGCGTCAGGCGGCACGGACGTCACCCTCGACGCGACCCAGGACATCGAGGAAATGGGCCGTCGCGTCGCCGCGATTCACCCCCGCGATGGTGAGCGGTTCAGGGCGTTCATCGACCACAACCGCAAGAAGCTCGACGCCGCGGAGCCCATTCTCCGCAGGCCCATCCGCTCTCTGCTCGACCTCGCTCGCCCAGACGCGATGAGGGCCGCGCCGCTCATCCAGCCGCTCCGATCGGTGCACGACCTCAACAGCAAGTACTTCGAGCACCCCGCCGTCCGCCTCGCCGTCGGGTTCCAGAGCAAGTACCTGGGCATGTCTCCCAAAGACGCTCCGAGCCTGTTCACGATCCTGCCCTACATCGAGTACGAGTTCGGCGTCTGGCACCCCAAGGGCGGGTGCCACGCGATCATGACCAAGATGGCCGAGATCTTCACCGAACTCGGCGGGAAGATCGAGACCGGCGTCGAGGTCCACGGGGCCGAGATGACCGGCCGACGCGTCTCCGGGCTCCATGTTTCCCGCGAGTCCGGCAATCGCGAGACCGTTGCCTGCGACCACGCCGTCCTCAACGCCGATGCCTCGTGGGCGATCAAGAACATCTTCCCCGAGTCCGTCCGCGGCAAGATGACCGACGCCTCACTCGATGCGAAGAAGTACTCGTGCTCGACCTACATGCTCTACATGGGCATCGAGGGGCGGATCGATCTCCCGCACCACACCATCCGCACGGCCCGTGCCTACGAGCAGAACCTCGACGACATCGGTCGAGCCGGCGGTGCCGGTGGCACACTCTCCGACGATCCCTCGTACTACCTCTGCAACGCGTCTGTGTCCGACCCGACGCTCGCGCCAGAGGGACACTCCTCGCTCTACATCCTCGTCCCCACGCCCAACACGAAGGCGCCGATCGACTGGCAGGCCGAGGCACCGAAGATGCGGGAGCGCATTCTCGATAAGATCCACGCCGATCTCGGTCTCGAGCTCCGGGGTCGCATCCGTGCTGAGAAGCAGATCACACCCGACGACTGGGCCGGGATGAACATCAACCACGGCGCGACCTTCAACCTCGCGCAC
Organism: Phycisphaerales bacterium UBA1926; assembly: GCA_002337215.1. Taxonomy (GTDB): domain Bacteria; phylum Planctomycetota; class Phycisphaerae; order Phycisphaerales; family UBA1924; genus UBA1926. The sequence continues at coordinate 202,960 of DDFO01000022.1, forward strand.
TCCCTCGACCAGATGCTCCACAAACGCATCCCGCACCGCGCCCCGTTCTGCGACGGCGCGTGGTTCGTGGGCGGCGCGACCCACCCCGGGAGCGGGCTCCCCGTGATCTTCCTCTCCGCGCAGATCACCGCGAAGATGCTCCTCGAGGAGTTGGGCGTCACGCCGCCGCCCCCCGTCGTCGTCACGGCCTCGGCCCAACGAACCATCCAGGACGCCGGACGCCCGCGTTCTGCGCCGCAGGCCGAATTGCAGGGCACCGCCCCATGACAAGGGCGTCCGTTCCATCTTCATCTCGCAGTTCCGGCGGTGTGCCATCCCGCCTGTCTCCCGCGCAGTCCGAACGGCTCGCGAGTCTGCTCGCCGAGACAAGCCGGACGTTCGCGCTCTCCATCCCCCTGCTCGATGAACCGCTCCGGAGCGAAGTCACGATCGCGTACCTGCTCTTCCGCATCGCCGACACGATCGAGGACGAGGTCGACTGGTCGAGCGGCGACAAGGCTCGCGCTCTCAACGTCTTCACGTCCCTGCTCAATGACGGCGATTTCCGTTCCGTCGCGCCCGACCTCATCGATTCGCTCGCGACCAGTGAGGTCGCTCACGCCGGCTACGCGAGGCTCTTGGCCGATACGGTCTTCGTGCTCGACTGCTTCGCCGCGCTCGATGCCCACCAGCGGGAACTGATCGCCCGGCACCTGACCCGGACCACCGAGGGGATGGCGCTCCAACTCGAAACGGGCGTTCCGCCTGGTGACGTCGCCGGCGCGCGGGCGTACTGCTACGCGGTCGCCGGCATCGTCGGTGAACTCTGCACCGAGCTGTTCACCACCCGGAACCCCAGGCTCGCGGAAGCACACGCCGCGCTCATCGATCTCGCGCCGCGCTTCGGCGAAGGGCTCCAACTCGTGAACATCCTGCGCGACGAGCGGGACGACGCCGAGGCGGGCCGTCGGTACATACCGGAGGAGGACTGCCGCCGCGACCTCGCCGACCTCGCCGCCCGCGATCTCCACGCTGCCGCCGCATACGTGCGCACGCTGGAGTTCAATGGCGCGTCCCCGGGGACCGTCGCGTTCAACGCCCTCAACGTCGCGCTCGCCTTTGAAACCCTCGCGCTCGTCAACAGCGTGGGACCGGGCGCGAAGCTCTCCCGCGAGCGGGTCGCGGAGATGTTCGCCACCATGCGCGTCGCGGCCAACTCCGGCACGCCGATCGTTCCGCTGCTCGAGCGGTCCGCCGCGTGCCTCGGGTGCTGATCGAGCCACTCATCCTCGCCCGCGGATCTCAACCACCCGGCCCTCGCCGACGACGAAAACCCGGTCCGCCGGGCCGGGTCGCACCATCGCGCACCCTGTGAACCGACCGAACGCCGGCAGCACGCCCAGATTCTCTGAGAACCAGTAGCAGGCCGACCGCATCCCGGTCCGGCCCCGCCCGCGCTCGTGCCGAAGGCGGACACCGGGGTGCAGGTGCCCGCACAGCGCAGGAAGATCACCTCCCGAGACAGGCTCGTGGTGCATCGCGAGCCCGCCGCCATCTTTGTCTGCGTTGCCCCCAAGTACCCAGCCGGGCTCGACGACCTCGATCCCGAGCGACGCCGGTGGGTCGGCCGCCCACCGGTCGTGGTTCCCCCGCACGAGCACGACATCTAAAGCCCCGTGACGTGCGCGCCATGCCGCGAACGCGTCGAGCGTCGTCGCCTGCCACGCAGCGCGGTCGTGCGCCAGGTCGCCCAGGATCACGAGCCGGTCGGGCGCGTGCCGATCCACCAACGCATCGATGCGCGCCAGATCGCCCGAGGTGACGTCCTCCGGGACAGGTGCGCCCCGCTCACGGAAACTCGCCGGCTTGCCAAGGTGCACATCCGCGAGCAGCAGTGCGCGCTCCGCGGCCCAGTAGACCGCCCGGTCCCCGGTCAGCGTGAGCGATGCCCCGCCGAACGTGAATTCGCAGCACCCGTCACCCGCGTCTGGTTTGATGTCGTGCGCCGTTGTCGCCATGCGTTCAGAATGTAGACCGATCACCCGATCCTGTCCGTCTTCCGGTCGGCCTGCCGCTCGAACTCGACCGACATCCGCCGGATCCGGTCCTCCCACGACTCGCTGCTCACCGTCGTCGCCCGCATGCTCTCGGCGAAGAGCCCGAACCCCAGCGGCGTGACCGACTCGGGGCGCTCGATCACCAGGCGGCGGTGCGCGCACGCGTCGAGCACATCGCGCAGCCGCTGCACCTCGAGCTGGCCCTCCATCACCTCCCGGCGAGCCTGATCGAGCAGCAGATTCCCGGGGTCGAACTCGTTGAAGACGTCGAAGAACATGTCGCTGGAGGCCTGCGTCTGGCGCGAGCTGACCCGCTCGCCGGGGTACCCCGAACTCGTGAGCCCGGCGATCCGCGCGACCTCCCGGAACTGCCGCCGCGCGAGCTCGCTCTCGTTCACGGAATCGACCAGATCGTCAACAAGATTGTCGGGCGACAGAATCACACGCCATTCCGTGTCGGTCAGCCCGATCGGATCATCGGTGACGAGCTCGATCCCATAGTCATTGCCTACTGCCGTGATCGAAGCGGGGGATCGGCGCGACAGCCGAAGGCTGAGCACGGCTCCCAGCCCTTCTTGCGCCAGCCGCCCGCCGAACGGGTAGACGAACATGTGGAATCCGTCCCGCAGGTTGATCGTCTCGATGAGCAACTCGTCGGCTGCCGGGACCCGCGACAAACTCGCCTGCAGCTCGATCAGCGGGCGGACGGCCTCCATCTCCAAGCCACCAAACTCGCCCCGCCCGGCGTGCGCGAGCCGCTCGCGTACCGCGTCGGCCAGCTGCGTGCTCAACGGCATCTTGCCCCCGCCCCAGCGGGCGATCGTGCCCTTCGTGGACTTCGCCGGGCGAACGGTCGCGGTCATCTGCCGCAGCCGAACGAGCTGCAGCGGCCTGCCCGCGAAGACGAATTTATCGCCGGGGTTGAGCCTGCTGACGAACGATTCCTCGATGGACCCGAGCGTGCGCCCGTTGGCGTACTTCACCGCGACCGCCTGATCGCTCACGATCGTCCCGATCGCCATCCGGTGCCGCGTCGCGATCTTCTTGCTTGCGACGGTCCAACCGGACTGGTCAGTCTCATCTGGGCTGATCCGCGCGAACTCGGGGTACGCGCCGAGCGTCTCGCCGCCCCGGTGCACGAACGCCATCGCCCACGACCATTCCTGATCGGTCAGATCGCGGTAGGAATAGCACGAGGTGACCTCGTCGCGGAGCGAACGCTCGTCGAAGCCCCCGCCCATCGCGGCGGTGACCAGGTGCTGGGTCAGCACATCGAGGGGTTTGGGGACCGGCCTCCGTTGCTCGATCTGCTTGGTCTCGATCGCCTCGCGCGCGCTCGCGAACTCGACGAGCTCGAGCGCGTTTGTCGGCACGCACACCACCCGGCTCACCGCGCCGGGCTGGTGGCCCGATCGCCCCGCCCGCTGGACGAGCCGGGCGACGCCCTTGGGGCTGCCCACCTGGATGACCTGATCGACGGGGGAGAAGTCCACGCCCAGGTCGAGGCTCGACGTGCAGACGACACACTTCAGGATCGAGTCGTGCGCGCGCAGATGATCCTCGACCTGCTCGCGGATCTTCCGGTCGAGCGAGCCGTGGTGGAGGGCGACGCGTCCCAGCATCTCGGGGTGTCTGCGCATCATCTCGCGGAACCAGATCTCTGCCTGCGCGCGGGTGTTCGTGAACAGCAGCGAGGTCCCGGCCTCCCGGATCCGCGCGACGACCTGGCCCATCAGGCTTGTGCCGATGTGCCCCGCCCAGGGGAACTTCTCGATGGTCGGCGGGATGACGCAATCCACCTCGATCGCTTTGGGCGCGATGCCCCGGACGAGGGTGGGCTCGGCTGAACGCACACCGACGAGCGCGCGGGCGGCTTCCTCGGTGTTGCCCAGCGTGGCGCTCAATCCCCAGGAGCGCAGGCCCGGGTTGAGCGCGCGCAGCCGGCTGAGGCCGAGCTCGGTCTGCACGCCCCGCTTGGAGCCCAGCAGTTCGTGCCACTCATCGACGACGACGCCGCGGAGACCTTTGAAGAGGGTCGGGCCGTCGGCGTACGAGAGCAGGATCGTCAGGCTCTCGGGGGTGGTGATAAGCAAGGTGGGCATCTTCTTTCGCTGCCGGGCCTTGGCGGCCGACCCGGTGTCACCCGTGCGTTTCTCGGCGGTCCACGGGATGCCCATCTCGTGGATCGGGAGTTTCAGCGATTCGAGCGTGTCGTTGGCGAGCGCGCGCATCGGGGTGATCCAGAGCAGGCGGAGCGGGGGTGGCTCAGGACTTTCCGAGTCCATAAGCCGAGCGCCCTCCGCGGACTGCAACCAATCGATGAGCGGGCCCATCATCGCGGCGAGGGTTTTGCCGTTGCCGGTGGGGGCGTGGATGAGCCCCGAGCGGCCCTCGTTGTGCGCGCGCCACGCGTCGCGTTGGAAGGGGAAGGGATCCCAGCCGTGCGAGGCGAACCAGCCGTCCACGAGCGGGTGCGTGCCCTGCTGCTGACCGGATGGCGTCACGACTCGAGTCCGTGCGCGTCGGGGTCCAGGTCGATCGCCGTGGTTGGTTCCTCGGCGATCATCGCGCGGAGCGTCGCGAGCGTGTCGATCTCCGATACCGGTTTGTCGGTGCGCCAGCGGTTGATGCGTGGGAAGCGGACGGCGACCCCTGCTTTGTGGCGGGTCGAGTCCTGCACGCCCTCGAAGGCGAGTTCGAAAACCTGCTCGGGTTTGACGGCGCGGAAGGGGCCGTTCTTGCTGGTCGTGTTCACGCGAATCCAGCGGTCGAGTTGTTCGATCTCGTCCTGGGCGAGCCCCGAATAGGCCTTGGCGAAGGTGACGAGCCGGCCCCGGCTCTCGGTGTCTGACGGGTCGAAGGGGGACTCGTCCGTGCGCACGGCGAAGGTGTAGTCGGTGTAGAGGCTCGCGCGTCGCCCCGAGCCCGGCTGCGCGGCGACCATCACGCAGTCGACCGTGAGCGGGTCGATCTTCCACTTGAACCAGCCTGTGTCCGATCGCTTCCGTCCCACGAGGTAGGGCGCCGCGGTGTGCTTGAGCATCAGCCCCTCGACGCCCCGGTCCCGGCTCGCGGTTCGAAGCTCGGCGAGGGCTTCCCACGAATCGGTTTCGACCAGCGGCGAGAGGCGCAGGGTGCGGTCGTGGTCGGCGCGAGCTGGCCGCCATTCCTGGAGGAGTTCGGTGAGCAGCGCACGCCGCTCTGTTTGCGGTCGGTCGCGGAGATCGGCCCCGTCGAGTTCGAGCAGGTCGAAGGCGAGCAGGATCACCCGGCTGGTCTCGAAGAGGGCCATCTGCGGCGATGGTGCGGCGTTGCGGTTCAGACGGGTCTGGAGTTCGGCGAAGGGCCTGGGGGCGTCGGCGTCGTCGGACCAGATGAGGACCTCGCCGTCGATGACCGCGTCGCGGGGGAGCGTCGCCGCGGCGGACACGATCTCGGGAAACTGCTTTGTGATCAGTTCCTCGCCCCGGCTCCACAGCGCGGTGTCGCCGCCGCGTCGGACGAGTTGGGCGCGGATGCCGTCGTACTTCCACTCGGCGTGCCAGGCGTCGATGTCGCCCAGGTCTCCGGGAGCTCTCTCGAGCGGGGTCGCGAGGTAAAAGGGAAGTGGCGCGAGCGCACGCTCGGCGGAGACTTCTCCGGAGAGCACCGCTCGGTACGCCTCGGGTGTGGGGTCGGTGGTCGCGACGAGCCGCTGGGCCATGACCTTGTCGTCCACGCCCGCGACGGCGGCGAGCGCCCGGCTGACGAGCTTCTTCTGGACGCCCACGCGGAAGCCGCCGCGGATGAGTTTGAGATAGACGAACCGCTCGTCCGCATCCATGCGCTGCCACGCGTCGCGGATGATGGTCTGCTTCTTCCTGTCGCTGGTGGTGGTGGCGAGAGGGATGACACGCTGTTCGATGGTCTCGTGGAGGGGTTCGCCGGGTGCAGAGTCTGATTCGGGAGCGGGGTCGTGTTTCGGGTCGGGCAGCAGCAGGGCGATGGTTTCGGAGAGGTCGCCGACGGATTCGTAGCAGGCGTCGAAGAGCCACTTGGGCGTGCCGGTCATCTCCCGGGCGAGGGCTTTCAGGGCGGCGGTGCTGGTGGCGCGCTTGGGCCGGTTGCCGGTGAGGAGGGCGAGGGCCCAGGCCTTGTCGCGGTCGTCGAGCGGAGCGTGGGAGGTGTCGTCAGGTTCGGCGCGGAAAAAGGTCCGGAGCAGTTCGACTTTCTCGGTGGTCGAGCCGGTCGCGTCGAGGTCGAGGTAAAGGCGGGTGAAGCGGTGGAGGCTCATGGGGTGGCCTCCGGGGGGCCTGACTCCGGATGGGGAGGCACCCCCTCCGACCCCGCTGGCGCGGGGCC
>DDFO01000022.1:209353-212323 GCA_002337215.1 Phycisphaerales bacterium UBA1926
TCCCCCGTCGGCGACGGGGGAGGAGATTTGGGTGTCGTCTGTCGTTTCGACCACTTCATTTGAATCGGCGGCTTCGGCGTCGCCCTCCCCGGTGTATCGCGTCGGAACGACGAAGGAATCGAGGCCTTCGTGCTCGGCGAGGTATCGCGCCATGACCGAGGCGGACCCGTGCGTCAGGCCGACTCGGGTGGCGCCGGTCTCCTTGATCGCGTCGATGAGACCGGGCCAGTCGGCGTGGTCGCTGAGGACAAACCCGTGGTCGGTGGACTGCCAGCGGCGACGGCCGCGGACGCGCATCCACCCGCTGACCATCGCGATGCGGAGGCCCTCGGGCCCGGCGAAACGTCGGATCCACGGGCCCGACGAGGCGGAGGGTGGGGCGACGATGACGCCGCCGTTCTTGAGATCCTTGGCGGTGTTCTCATCGGCGTGGACGGCGGTGGGGAGGTTGACGCCGTGGGATTCATAGACGGCGGAGAGCTTGGGGATCGCGCCGTGGACGCCGATGGGCCCGATGGAAGGATCGAGCAGGCGGAGGACGCGCTGGGCCTTGCCCAGCGAGTAGGCGAGCAGGACAGTCGTTCGGCCCGCGGCGGCGTTGGCGCGCCACCAGTCGTTGATGTCGCGGGCGATCTGCGAACGGTCCGGCCAGCGGTAGATGGGCAGGGCGAAGGTCGTCTCGCTGAGAAAGGTGTCGCACGCGACGGGCTCGAAGGGCTCGGCCGTGGGATCTTGCTGTCGATGAGGATCGACCTTGTAATCGCCCGAGACGCACCATGTTCCCAGGTTGGCTGCGCCCGTCTTGGTGTGCTCGACGCGGACCTGAGCGGATCCCAGGATGTGCCCCGCGGGGTGGAGTGTGACGCGGGTCTCGCGCTCGGTGACGGCTTTGCCGAAATGGAGCGGGGTGGCGTGGATGGTGGGGCCGATGCGGACTTTGAGCAGGTCACAGGTCGCGGGGCTCGCGAGGTAGTGGTCGCATCCGGGGCAGGCGTGATCGGCGTGGGCGTGGGTGACGACGGCGCGCTCGACGGGGCGCCACGGGTCTATGTGGAAGTTGCCGGCGGCGCACCAGAGGCCACGGTCGGTGGGCACGATCAGGTCGCGTCTGGTGTTGGGTGCGTCGGCGGTCGGCACGGGGGATTGTTCGCGTGATCGGCGGGTGGGGATGGGGCGCCCGGATTATCCGGCGTGTGAGTCGTCATCCGGGCTGCTCGCCGGGGTGTCCGTTCTGCCGGCGGGCTTGCCCACGGTTGAGCCGGTGACGGTGCGGGTCGCGGGATCGATGAAGACACAGACGTTGGAATCGTTGGGGATCGTGAACTCAAGGATCTCTCGCGGGAGCGCGGGGTCGGCGTCAGGGTCGGGGTGGCGGGACACGGGGACGCCGAACTCGGCGAGCAGTTCGGCCTCGTCCATCCCGTCGAGTTTCCCGGCCGCGGCGAGGCGGTGGAGCGACTTCGTGCGCACGAACAGAGAGAAGACGAGGAAGAGGACGAAGGCGAGCGAGACAATGACGCAGACGAGCATGGTGATGAGGTTAGGGCGGGGCGCACGGAAAACCCCGCCGGTTGGCGGGGCTCGTTGTTCCGCTGGCATTCGGTGAGAATTACGGGCAGCCGGCGACGAACGCCCCGACGAAGCCCTGGAGATCGGCGAGATCGAACACGCCGAACGGTTCGGCGATGTCGGCCGGGTCGCTCTGGGTCACGAACGCTGCGATGAAGCCCTGGACATCGGCGAGGTCGAGCACGTCGAACGGTTCGGCGACATCAGCAGGGTTGCACCCGGCGTTGGCGGTGGGGGGCGTCACGGTGTGCCGGCCCGAGGCAAGGTTGGTGAGCGTGGTGACCTGCCCGTTGGGCCAGGTGACGCGGACCTCGTCGGCGGCGGCGGAGGACCCGAGCCCGACGTGGGCGGAGAGTTCGGATTGGCTGAGGAAGTTGGACCCGCCGTCCATCTCGCGGAGCTGGGTGCCGGCGGGGGTGTCGACCTCGACGCGGACGCCGAACCCGTCGGGGGGCAGGTCGGGCGCGCCCTGGGTGTCAAAGAAGAGCGTGAGGGCGTTGATGTCTGCCCCAGTGAGGGTGTTCTCGTAGTAGGTGATAGGCTGGGCGTTGTTGTTGATGATGAGGTCGCGGTCGCCGTCGTTGTCCGCGTCGAAGGTCAGCAGGCCCCGGCCTTGACCGGTGTGGGTGATGCCGACCTGGGTGGTGATGTCGGTGAAATCACCGACGGCGGTGCCGTCGTTGCGCCAGAGATAGGTCTGGTCGTCCTCGAAGACCGAGCCCGCCCAGCCGTTGGTGGCGATGAGGTCGACCCAGCCGTCGTGGTCGAAATCGACCGCGTCGGCGCCCCAGCCCCACGAGCCGAAGTTGACACCCGCGGCGACGGACCGCTCGGTGAAGGTGTCGTTCCCGTTGTTCATGTAGAGCATGTTGCCCGACCCGGCCTGGCCCCCCGGGGCGATGCGGCTGGTGACGTACCAATCGATGAGTCCGTCGTTGTTGAAATCGCCCTGGGTGTGGCCCATGCCGTTGCTGTCGAGCCCGGCACCCCAGGCGGCGGTGGCGTTGGTAAAGGTCCCGTCGGTGTTGTTGATGAAGACCTTGCTGGTGAAGAAGTCGGCGGCGAGGAGAATGTCGGGCCAGCCGTCGGCGTTGATGTCGGTGAAGCGAGCGGAGTATCCACGGATGAGATCCATGACCTCACCCCCGAAGACGCTGTCGGGCTGGGGGGTAAAGGTGCCGTCGCCGTTGTTGGTGTAGAGGTGGTTGCCGCCGTACCAGCCGGCGATGAAGAGGTCGAGATCGCCGTCCTTGTCGTAGTCGCCGAAGGCGCTGGAGAATGAATCGTTTGATTCGCGTGGGATGATCTGGACGCCGGCGCTGGCGGCGACGTCGGTGAACGTGTTGTCCCCGTTGTTGCGGTAGAGGCGGTTCTCGGCGAGCCCGGTGGTGCCGTTCTCGA
>DDFO01000022.1:212330-220536 GCA_002337215.1 Phycisphaerales bacterium UBA1926
TCTCGAGCACGCAGGTGACGAACAGGTCGAGCCATCCGTCGTTGTTGTAATCGGCGACCGAGACCCCGGAGTGACGCACGCCCGGGCTGTCGGTCCCCCAGGCCGCGGCCTGCTCGGTGAAGGTGCCCGAGCCGTCGTTGATGTAGAGCTGGTTGACCCCGAGCGACCCACCCACGACGAAGATGTCCTGGTCGCCGTCGCGGTCGAAATCGCCCACGCCCGACCCGCCCAGCATGATCTGGAGGCCGAACCCATTGGGCGCGGCGTGCCCGCCGGTCAGCCCCACGGCCTGTGCCTTCTCGGTGAACTGGAGATCGCCCGCGGAGGCCGAGCTCGCGAATGCGGCGAGCATGACAGCGGAAAAGGCGGCCGGTCGAATAGCGGTGCGTGTCGCGGCGTGGGTCTTCATGGATCGGTGCTCCCCCGGGCGAGATCGTCTCCTGGGCCTGCGGACAGAAGGCCGGCCTGCGCGAACTCGCGATTCTCTCGTGGATACGAGTATATGGGGCAGATTCGCGACCGCGAAGCGGTTTCTCGGACGGGGCGACTCTTCCGAGAGATCGACGTCTACGGCGCTAAACTCACGACCCGGCGTGGTCGGGCGGCGACGCCCGGCGTGTCGCTCTGCACGCCCGATATTCCTCAGTCTCGATCACGATCGCAGCCCCTTGCGGTCGATTGTCAGTTCCCCGGAGGCCGACCCGTGTCCAAAGCCCGCATCCTCACCGGCGATACCCCCACCGGCAAGCTCCACCTCGGTCACTGGGTGGGCTCGGTCGAGAACCGGGTAAAGCTCCAGGACAAGTACGACTGCTACTTCCTGATCGCCAATATGCACGCGTTTACGACGCGGGCCGACAAGCCCGACGAGATCCGGGCGAGCACGCTGGAGATCGTCAAGGACTGGCTCGCCTGCGGGATCGACCCGGACAAGAGCACGATCGTGCTGCAGACCGAGGTCCCGGGGATCGCCGAGCTGACGTGGTACCTCGCGATGCTGCTGCCGTTCAACCGGGTGATGCGGAACCCGACGCTCAAGACCGAGATCGAGGACAAGGAACTGGGCGACGGCTACTCGTTCGGCTTCCCCATGTACGCCGTGGGGCAGTGCGCCGACATCCTGATCTTCCGACCCGAACTGGTTCCGGTGGGCGAGGACCAGGTCGCCCACATCGAGCCCTGCCGAGAGGTCGCCCGGCGGTTCAATCAGCTCTACTGCGGCGTCGACTCGCACCTCGACGACGAGGACTATGTCAAGGAAGGCGGGCTCTTCCCGATCCCCAAGGCTGAGGTGGGGCGGGTTGGGCGGCTTCCCGGCGTGGACGGCCGGAAGATGTCCAAGAGCCTCAACAACGCGATCTATCTCAGCGACTCGTTCAAGCAGATCAAGAAGAAGGTCGGCAAGATCACGACGGGCCGGCAGACGATGGACGAGCCGGGCGATACGACGAACCTGCTGTTCGACTACGTGCGCGCGTTCATCCCCGATGCGGGCCGAATCGCCGAGCTCGAGACGAAGTATTCCGAGGGCGACAACATCGGGGACGGGCATATCAAGGCCGAGGTGTCCGAAGCGATCGAGGCGATCATCGCGCCCAAGCGCGAGACACGTGAGAAGTTCGACACCCCCGAGGGCGAGGCGAAGATCGTCGAGATCATCAAGGCGGGGACCCGGCGGGCGAACGAGGTCGCCGAGGAGACGCTGTACGAGGCGAAAAAGGCGATGAAGATCGACTTCGGGGCGAGAAACCTCTCGCCACGAAATCCCTGATGAGGCTCGATTCCCGCTTTTTACCAAGGAGCGGCGCATCAAATGCTTTGGAGAAGAACAGCGCTCTTGTATGCTCGTCTCGCGATCCCAAGCTCTGTGGGACCAATGGAGGAGTGACATGATGTCCAGGAACCTGCCTGTTTCGGCGGCCGTGCTCGTGGTCGGCTCGCTCTGCGGGCCCGCGGCGGCGCAGCTCTACACACTCGAGTTCGGTGGTGAGATCGAGAACTTCATCGCGTCCGCGAACGGCGCGGATCAGTTCCCGTTCTCGATGACCGCGCACGCCGACCCGCTGCTCTACCACTTCGAGTACGACATCTCTGCAGCCCCCGTTTCGTTCCTGGGCGAGCGACCGATCTACGAGTTCGAAGACGGGAACTCGTGGGTCCGGCTCGGCGACACCACCGTTGTGCTCGACGGAATCCGGATCACCGTGGGGAGCGTGAACGGGGAAAGCCTGCTCTACGTCGATGGCTGGGTCGAGTCGCTCGACTTCACCGCGACCGCCGAACTGTTCGGGTTTGCCGAGATCCCCAATGCGCTGCCGACCTCGATCGACCTCGAAGACTTCAACTCGGCCCGGAATCTCTACGCCAACAACGACGCCAATCAGTTCCTGCTGCCGATCGTCCTCGGATCGCTCGATTCAGCATCGATCGTCCCGGCGCCGGCGGGAATGTTCGTTCTTGCGTTGGGCGCAGCCGTGGCACCGCGTTGCCGTCGGGACGGATCCCGTCGCGGCCGCTGAGTCAATCGGGTCTCGAGACCGCCGGCACGCCCACAGCCGTCGCCCCGGCCTCGATATCACCCAGCACCACCGCGCCCGCCCCGATCGTCGCCCCGGCGCCGATCGTCACGCCCTGGATGATGCGGGCGCCGAGCCCGATCATCGCGCCGGCGCCGATCGTGACGTTGCCGGCGAGCGCCGCTCCCGGGCAGATATGGGCAAAGTCGCCGACGACGCAATCGTGCTCGATGATGGCACCGCTGTTGACCAACGCGCCCCGGCCGATCGAGGCCCCTGAACTCACGATCGCGCCGATGCAGACCTGGGCCCCCTCGGCGATCGCCGTGGAGGTTTCGACCATTGCACGCGCGTGGACCAGCGCTTTCGGTATGCCCCCGAACCGCTCGGCTTCCCCGGTTGACGTTCTCCGGAGCGTGTTGCTCCCGATCGCGATTGCGACGCGAGGCGATTCGAGATCACCCAGCGTGTCCATGCCCCGCAGGACGGCGTAGCCGTCGGTGAATTCGGCGGTCACCGGGTTGGCGTTCTCGCCCGTCTGCGGCTCGATGAACCCCATCACCCGCTCGCCCGCGGAGAGGGCGAGGTCGAGCACCACGCGGGCGTGCCCTCCCGTTCCGATGATCCAGATTTCATTGGTCGTGCTCACTGTTCAGACCCGCTCACTGTTTCGATCCATGGCCGAGCCCGAGTTCCGAGACAGTCACCAGCGGCTGGTACAGATCCGCGCCGCCCTCGATCCCGGCTGAACCCAACGCCTCGGCGATGGCGGCCTCCCCGCCCGATTCGCGATCGAGCACCGCGAACGCCTTGACGACGGTGTGCCCCGCGTCCTGGGCGACCTTGATCGCCTTGATGAGCGAACCGCCCGACGTGACAACGTCATCGACGATGACGACGCGCTGCGGCGATTCGGGAAGCGGGCCCTCGATCAGTTTCTGGGTGCCGTGAGATTTGGGGGCCTTGCGGACGACGAAGACGGTGGTCGGCCGGCCCTTCTCTTCGGCCCGCATCCCGTAGCAGGCGGCGATGGGCGTCGCGCCCATGTCCATCCCGCCAAGGGCGTCGAACTCAAGGTCGGCGGTCTCGTCGAGCAGCGCGTCGGCGATGAGGGTTGCCCCCTCCCCCGAGAAACTCACGAGGCGGATGTCGCAGTAGTAGTCGCTCTTCGCCCCGCTCGCGAGGGTGAAATCTCCCCGCGTCACGGCCTTGTCGAGGATGCACCGGGCAAGAGCCGGGTGGCGGGCTCCCTGCAGAGCGGTCGAGCGATCGTGCTGGGTGGTGGTCATACCCGATTCTAACGGGTCCATCCGCCGGGGCTCTCCCCTACACTTGCCGCCCCAAGAGATCCAAGACCGGAGTTCCGAACGATGACCGACGCCGCTGCCGCCACCGATACACAGTCCGATACCGTCCAGACCAAATCCATGGACGACATCATGGCCCTCTGCAAACGCCGTGGGTTCATCTTCCAGGCCTCGGAGATCTACGGCGGCATCCAGGGCTTCTGGGACTACGGCCCGCTCGGCGCCCAGCTCAAAAAGAACCTCCGCGACGCCTGGTGGAACGATGTCGTGATGATGGGCTGCAACGGGCAGAACGGCCCGAACGGCAAGCCCGTCGAGATCGTCCCGCTCGATTCGTGCATCATCCAGAACCCGAAGGTCTGGGAGGCGTCGGGCCACGTCGCTGGGTTTAACGATCCGATGGTGGACTGCCGCGAGTCCAAAAGCCGGTACCGGGCCGACCATCTGATGTGCCTCGGTGAGAAGGGCGACAAGGAAGGCCAGATCTACGCGTACGTCGAGAGCGACGACGATTCCTACGCCGCGGCCCGCAAGAAACTCGACAAGTACAAGAAGCGCACGCTGACAGACGACGAGGTCGACACGTGCGCATTGACCGATCTCGGTGCCGACGAGCTCGCGATCACGGTCGGCCCGGACGCGAAGGAGGCCGGCACGCTCACCGAACCCCGCGCTTTCAACCTGATGTTCGACACCATCACCGGCGCGATCCGCGACGAGGCGAACAAGGTCTACCTCCGCCCCGAGACCGCGCAGGGCATCTTCATCAACTTCAAAAACGTCGTGGACACCACCCGCGTGGGCGTCCCGTTCGGCATCGCCCAGACCGGCAAGGCCTTCCGCAACGAGGTGACGCCCCGCAACTTCACGTTCCGCAGCCGTGAGTTCGAGCAGATGGAGATCGAGTTCTTCTGCCACGCCGACGACGCGGAGGCGTGGTACGCCTTCTGGCGCGACTGGCGGATGCAGTGGTGGCAGGACCTGGGCCTCGCGGGCGAGAACCTGATCATGCGCGAGCACGACCGCGACGAACTCGCCCACTACGCCAAGGAGGGTGCGGGCACCGCCGACGTCGAGTACCGCTTCCCCTTCACCGCCCCCGGCTACGGCGAGCTCGAGGGCATCGCCCACCGGACGGAGTTCGACCTCAAGCAGCATCAGACCCACTCCAAGAAGAAGATGGAGTACCACGATACGACCCGGGGCGAGCCCCTCCCCAACGGACAGCCCAAGGGCGAGTGGTACCTGCCCCATGTCATCGAGCCGTCGGCCGGCCTCGACCGCGGCGTGCTCGCGCTCATCTGCGAGGCGTACACCCCCGACCCGGATCGCGCGAGCAAGGTCTTCATGAAGTTCCACCCGCGAATCGCCCCGATCAAGGCCGCGGTCTTCCCGCTCGTCAAGAAAGACGGCATGCCCGAAAAGGCGAATGAACTGCGCCGCGAACTGGTCCAGAAGTTCGGCCGCTACGGTGCCATCGAGTTTGACGAGAAGCAGTCGATCGGCAAGCGGTACGCCCGTATGGACGAGGCGGGCTGCCCCTATTGCTTCACCATCGACGGGGACACGATGGCGGACGGGACCGTGACGGTCCGCGATCGGGACACGCAGGACCAGAGCCGGATGCCGATGGCGGACGTCGCGGGGTTCCTCGCAGAGAAACTGGGCCTCTAGTCCTCGCCGGTGTCGGCTTTGGTGCGGTGCCGGTTCGCGAATCGGCACCGCCGGAGCCCGATATAGGCGAGCACCTCGAACGCGAACAGCCCGACGAGCAGCCCGGCGACCACGACCACGACACCCGTCGGGAGAAGCATCTCGACGAGCGTGCCCGCGCCGATGAGGATCCAGCCGAGCAGCCAGACGATCGACCCGGCGAGCCAGCCGAGAGTCGCGTGCGAGCACACGGTCCCTGCGATGTCGCGGGTGACACGGAAGCCGCGGCGCGCGCCGATGAACCGGAGCCCGCACGTCTCGATCCACGTCAGGACGATCAGCAGCACGCAGACGATTGTGGCCGCCATGATCGCCGCGAGCGCCGACACGCCCGTGGAGAACAAGGCGGTCACGATGTCGAGCTGGGTGATCCACCACGGGACCCAGCCGATCACGACGGCGAAAGAGACGACCAGCCCCGCGGCCATGCAGCGAGCAGCCGTGCGCTTGCCCGCGACCTCCGAATCCTCGATTCGCATGGACGCCCAGGTCCGAAGCGGGCGGCGCGCCAGGGTCAAGAGCGATGCAGCCTGATCCCGCCGCTCCGGGAGGCTCTCCGCCACAGCCTTGCCGCACTCGGGGCATTGCCCGTCGCGCGGCATTCCGTCGATCACATACCCGCAGGCCTCGCAGAGCAGCGTGTCTTCATCGATCCCGTCGCGCATCGCCAACGGTACGGCCCGCCGGTCGTCCAGATCCGCAACGTTCACCCAGCAGTTCTCATCCCATCGCCCGTGATTCCCGATAGACTGCGATTCCGATGATCGAGATCCGACGCATCAACCCCGCCGACCCGCTCTACGCCCAGGAGACCGACCTCCGCGAGCGGGTCCTGCTGCGCGGCGCGGGGTTCGATTTCGCGACCTTCCGCGAGGAATACCCCTACGAGGATGAGGCCGAGCATTTCGTCGCTCTGACGGTCGATTCCCACGCGGGCAACCCCGTCGAGCGCGTCCTCGGCACGGCCCTGCTCATCCCCAACCATCCGCATGACGGGTACGGCAAGGTCACCCAGGTCGCCGTCGATCCACAGCGGCAGGGCGAGGGCATCGGGCGGCGCCTCATGGTCACGATCGAGAGCAGGGCGTTCGGCGAACTCGGCCTCAGCGAGGTCTACTGTCACGCCCAGAACTCCGCGATGGACTTCTACAAGCGTGTCGGCTGGTTGGTCGATGGCGACGAGTTCGTCGAGGCCGGCATCCCGCACCACCGGATGTTCATCAAGACGCCCCAGCCTGAGCACGCCGATTAGGTGTCGGTGTCCATCCCGGCTCACCGAAAATCCGTAATTCTGGCTCACCAAGGCGATTGCGGACCCCCAAAGACTTTTTGTTCCGGGCTGGCCTTCTGATCCATAGTCTGGAATACTTCTATGAAATGACGCCCGATCCGACCGTCAATCCGACCGTCAATCCGACCGCCGATCAGTCTGCCAGGCCGACGCACGGCGATCCTGACGCCCGATCAGAGAGCATGCCGGAAGGCCGGACAGATCTCCGGACGCTCTTTCGCGAGCACGGCCTCCGCTGCACCCGCCAGCGCGAGCAGATCTACACCGCGCTCGCCGCCTCCACGTCCCATCCGACCGCGGAAGAACTGCATGTCGCCGTCAAAGACGCCGACGGTGGACTCAGCCTCGCGACGATCTACAACACCCTCGACGCTTTCAGCGAGCGCGGCCTCTGCCGCAGGCTCCCGGCCCCGAACGGGTCCGGCCCGTGCCGTTTCGACGCGGATGTCGACCACCACGCCCACATTGTCCTCGACGACGGCCGGGTGCTCGACCTGCCCCACGACCTCAGCAGGCGGATCGAGACCGAGGTCCCGCAGACCGTGCTCGATGAGATCGAACGCCGGCTCGGCGTCCGGATCGACCGCGTGAGCCTGCAGCTCAGCGGGCGTGCGACCCGGAACACCTGAAGCCCGCGTCTCAACGGCGGCATCCGTGAGCGGTGCAGCCTCCCCCCAGAAAACGGGTTTTGTTTCTCCGGGACAGCGGCGGGTTAAGGGCTTCAAATGCTCAATCTGACGCACGGGGGCTGAGGTCCCAGAATTCTCGGCTGCCGATCTTGAGTGAACCGTCCTTTTGGACGATTGTGATCTTGGACCGGGCTTTAAAACGCCGGGTCCGGAGCGATCGCCGGGGCACGGCGTCGCCCGAGCAAAGAACGGAGCCACGCGTGGAACAGCAGAAGATCAACCGTCGTCAGCATCCCCGTTTCGCCGTGACGCCTTCCTACACCTCGGCCCGAGTCCGCCTGCTCACCGAGGACAGTTTCACCCGTCCGGGGCACGTCTACGACGTCTCCGAGGGCGGCGTCCGGTTCGAGATGGATCACCCCATCGAGCCCGGCACGCCAGTCGCGATGGAGATCACCCTTCCCGAGTACGCCGGCTCGCCCGCGTTCGTTGACGGTCCCGGCCGAGCCGTCTTCCTGCTCGGCAACGTCGTCTGGTGTGATACCGAGGAGCCCGGCCCAGCGCAGATGGCACTGGTGGTCACCCGTTTCGCCCGCGCCGGCGACCGCGACCGACTGATGCGCCGCATCACCTCCGGGGCGTACGCCCGCGTCGCCTGATCCACGCCCGCGTTCACCGCACCACACAAGAAAACAGAATCCGAGCCCGGCTCGGCTGGCATGCCCGGCCGACCGGGCTCAATCCGTATCC
>DDFO01000022.1:220640-221292 GCA_002337215.1 Phycisphaerales bacterium UBA1926
CCGGGCTCAATCCGTATCCGGGATCACACCCAATCCGCGAATCGCGTGCGCGGGAGACCCGCTCTCCCTATCGTCTGCGCATGTTCGTAGACGAAGTCACCATTATCGTCGAGGCCGGCAAGGGCGGGGACGGCTGCGTCTCCTTCTACCGCGGCAAGTACATCCCCAAGGGCGGCCCGGACGGAGGCGACGGCGGCAAGGGCGGCGATATCCTCTTCTACGCCGACCCGGGGCTCAACACCCTCGTCGATTTCAAGGGCGTCCGCCACTGGAAGGCCGAGTCGGGCGAGCCGGGACGCGGCAAGCAGCAGTACGGCCACGCCGGCAAGGACCGCACCATCAAGGTGCCCCCCGGGACCCTCGTCTACAACGACGAGACCGGTGAACTCCTCCACGACATCGCCCCCAACGAGACGATCGTCGTCGCCAGGGGCGGGCGGGGCGGCTTCGGCAACGAGCACTTCAAGAGCGCCACCAACCAGACCCCGCGTCAGGCCGATCCCGGTGACCCGGGCGAGAAACTCGATCTGAGACTCGAACTCAAGCTGATCGCCGAGGTCGGTCTTGTCGGCCTGCCCAACGCCGGGAAGTCCACGCTGCTCAAAGCGATCACCCGGGCCGACCCGAAGATCGCCGATTACCCGTTCACAAC
>DDFO01000022.1:221386-227727 GCA_002337215.1 Phycisphaerales bacterium UBA1926
ATCGCCGATTACCCGTTCACAACCCTGAGCCCCCAGCTCGGCATCGCGACCGTCGACCCCTCCCGTCGGCTCGTCTTCGCCGACATCCCGGGGTTGATCGAGGGCGCCGCCGACGGCGCGGGGCTGGGGCACGATTTCCTGCGCCACATCGAGCGCACCCAGGTCATCCTCCACCTCCTCGACGCCCAGCCTCTCGACGGCTCCACCCCCGCCGAGAACTACGAGACGATCCGGGCCGAGCTCGCGGGCTACTCCGACACCCTCGCCGAGAAGCGTGAACTGATCGCGCTCAACAAGACCGACCTGTTCATGGACGATGACGAGATCACCGAGGCCGTCCGCGACCTTCGGAGCACGCTGAGGCTCGGGGCTGATACGGACGTGATCCCGATCTCGGGAGCGGTGGGGCAGAACCTGATGCCGCTGCTCGAAGCCCTGTGGGCGATGGTGCACCCGGACGGGAAGGGCGCGGACGGGTGGGATACGGATTGATCTCAAGCTCGGTCGGGTCACATGGGCATACCGCTGTCCGCTTTCTCAAAGCGAACAGGGAACGAAATCGATAGAACTAATTGCCCGAGTTCATCCAAGTCTGCCGCTGATTGAACCCCAACCACGATACACGGTGATTCCTCGGTACCACCTATCGCAACGGTCCGAACTTCTGGGCGACCGAAAATGAGGTCTACAACTGCGTCGCGTGCCGCTCGTGGTGTGTACCGTTCCATCTGCAGGCCATCGGTCCGGAGTGGAGCGGCCCTGAGTGAATCGGCGAATGTGCCGGAGTTGCACGGCGTGCTACCACAATCCATAGTGGAGATACGTCCCATTGCCACGGTATATCGGGCTATCGGACGCTCGTGCTGGACATATCGGGTGTTTGATGACATAATTCACCATATCTTCATACGAGCATACCGTCGGGATGTTCGATTCTCCAAGGGATTAGCCCAAGATCACCAAAAACCGGCTCCATCGAGCAGGTGTAGATAGACAACGAATCCATGTAGAAAGCAAGCCCAATGGGCTGACGGTTTCCATTCACGACCACGCTGCCTGAGTGACCCTGTTGGCCGAGTCGGCGTTTTGTCGCCTGAGTGCGATTCTGGATCTGGCACAGCTCACGAAACACATACTCCCGACCCCAGAAATCAAGCTTCGCTATGACATCGACAGCACGGACACGCGTACGGATACGCTCACCGGATGCGGGAGAATACGACACAGGTTCACCGAGCCGCGGTGCGGCACCGAATGAACTCAATCGCCCGATATTCACGATACCAGGTGCTCTGATGAACTGATCAGCATGCTTTTTATCCAGGCGGGCAATCGCCAAATCGTGATAGTTCTTCCCGTTCTCGGTAGGAAAATAGCCGTTGACGAACGTCCCAATCTTCGCGTCGTCAGCCGCCCACCGTTCGTCCGGCCCGTGCGTAATCGGCGGCGCCCAATACACAGGATCGCCGGGCAGTGCTTCGCCGCGTATGCCCCCAATCACGTGGGCCGCAGAAACAATGTAGAGGTCATGATTCTTGTCACGTAGCACGCAACCCGCAGTGCCCGGCTTTCCCGATTGATGGGAAACCCAAAACGGAGTCCGTGCAGGCCGACCGCCGATTGGCTGGGTAAGGGAGGTCTCTACAACGAGCTGGAAAGGAACGCCCTCAATCCGCCCTCTCGTTGTCGCGCTGAACGTCTGTTGAGATGTTGACCGCGCGCACACCAATAGGCCTTCCTCACTCGCCGTTGCGTCATGATCAATCTGCGTGATGCCGACGCTGCGGATATCGAGATCACGCGGCAAGGACGACACTCCGCCCAGAGTCACTCTGCTCTCGAACAATGCGTCTCGGAGCTCGGAAAGCGCACTGTGACGGGGACGACATCCGAGCACGCTGGGAGATGAGGATCGCTGGTCTTGCATCCCCGTTGGCATCGGATTGAGATTGATTGTGCCCGCCTCTTCCATTATCGATACTCCACTCAAAAGGTACTTTGACGTGAGCAATATAGCAACTCACTAAACCGCTGGTTTACATGATTGGTTCTAGCAACGCCAACCACTCCCGGTTCCCCGTCCCCTTCCCCTTCTTCTTCCCACCGAGCACCGGGCTCTCCACGCACCCGAGCACGCGCACGCCCAGCCCCGGCATCGCCGCGAGGACTTCTTCCGTCACCGCCTCCGCCCGCGCCGGATCGAGCACGCCACCATCGCCCAGCTCGTTCTTGCCCACCTCATAGTGCGGCTTGATCAGCGAAACGATCCGGCCGACTCGCCCGCGTGCATGACCATCCCTGGGTGCCATGGAGACGCCGAAGGCTTCTCCATGTCCTGATCGTTCTTCTGTGTCATCACCCGCAGAAGGCGTTGCCGTCTGCGGGGCACCCGTGGTCTTGTCCGGGCGAGCCCCCGGCGCGAGCCGGGGATCGCCGCCCCGCACCCACCGCAGCGCCGCCGGGATCGCCTTCGCCTGCGCCGTCCATCCAAGATCGATCACAACGAGATCCACGCCGCCCCGCTCACCGACGTCCGCCGGTGCATCGGTGTGCACCGCGTTGGTGCGCTCCATCACGACCACACGCTCGTCGGTCCGGATCTTCCACGCCAACTCGCCGTACGCGGTATCCACGGAATACACCCGCTCGGCCCCGGCCTGCAGCAGGCAATCGGTGAACCCGCCCGTGCTGCAGCCGAGATCGGCGCACCACAAGCCGGAAACATCCAAGCCGAATTCGTCCCCGAACGTGTCGAGCGCCCGCCGGAGCTTCAGCCCGCCCCGGCTTACATACGGATTTACATCGCCCACGCTCTGCGATGGCACGACCTCCGAGGGATCACCCTCGGCGTGCTTCTTCGGGGGTCTGAATTTGCCTTTGCGGCCCACCGGTCCCGCCGATCACGGGTTCGCCGAGCCCGCGGCCTCGGTGGCAAGCGAGCCGGTCGACCCAGCCCGTTCCCCGGCCCGCTCGGCAGCGGGTTGGCCCGCGGACTCGCCCGCCGACTTGACCTCGGCCTCGCTCGACGCGATCGGCGCAGGAGCCGTCGCGGTCTTGGTCCCGGTCGCCGGCGTCCGGCTTGGCGTGACGCCCACGATCGCGATGCCCAGTGAGTCGGCGAGCTCGATGACTTCGCGCCGGTCGATCATGATCACGTCGCCCGCCGCGAGTGCGAGGCAGCGCCCGCCGTTCTCGTGCAGTTTCCGGATCGTCGCGCACCCGACCGTGGGCACGTCGCTCCGCCGGTCGTGCCCGGCCCGCGAGCCCTTGCACATCGTCCACCCGCGCGCCCGGCAGACCTGCCCGACCCGCGTGATCATCCGGTCCGTCCCCTCGACCGCCTCGACCGCGAGCACGTCACGATCGCGCACCGCGATCGCCTGACCGATGTCCATCCGCAGCAGGTCCGTCAGCATGGGCCAGACAAACTCGATGTCGGCCGTCTGGTTCGCCGAGGGACGCGTTTTGGTCATCACGCCCGGCTCGGACATCTGGTTGGGAATCGGGTTCGTCGAATCCATCAGGGAGACTCCCTGTCTATCGAGTTCTTCGGCAATCGCTCGCAGGATCGCGTGCGACCGGCGGTCGTGCCGCAAATGCTTGTACCACGCGATCATCGTCCGCAGGTCGGGGATGTTGCGCACGTACCGGTACGGGTCGTGCATGAACTTCGCTTTGTCCACGCGCCCGACCATGATCGCGTGCTTCACGCCGCGTTTCTTGAGGTGCTTGCCCCACGAGCCAACCCGCAGGATCGGGACCTCGCGGAACGTCGTGCTCAGCCCGGGCAGTTCCGCGTCGGTCTGCCGCGCAAGCCCCAGCGTGTGCACCGGGTGCCCCGCGCTCCGAAGACTCTCGGCGATGATCACCGGGAGTCGTCCTTCACCCGCGATCAGACCGATCGGTGTCGGTGGCGCAGGTGGGTCAGGCAGGATGGCGAGCTGCGGTTCAATCATGGATGCTGCACACGCCATCCGGCGTGGGATCAGTCGAACGTTCTGTCGAAATGCCCAGCCGGTCGAGCCCCAGCCCAACCCTTCGGAACACGCCCGATCCCTTTAGAACGGGGCGGCGCGGGACATCGAGTTTAGCGCTCCGCCAACAAAACGGCGTCGACGACCCCTCAGAATCGACCGAACGAGGCCGATTTGTCCGACAAAACGACAAGATATGGTATCGGACTTTCCGACATCTACAAGTTCGTGAACACTCACAAACAGGCCCCAAAGAGCCGCGCCGCACGCAGATGAGCCAAACACCACGCCACAACCCGCGAGTCGACCAGCCGCCCAGCCAGCCGCCCAACCGTTCAACGGGCCGAGCACCAGGCCACGTCCAGGGCGGCTCCAATCCGAATCAACCCCCGAATCCGTGGATCGGCGTTCGCTTCACCTGCGCTGGGCAGTATGTCCGCGTCTACCGCAAGCCGGATGCCCCGGCCTACCTCGCCCGTTGCCCCAAGTGCGCCAAGTGCATCCGTTTCCGTGTCGGCCAGGGCGGGTCCGACGCCCGCATGTTCGATGTGTCGTGTTGAATCAACCGTCCGGGCCAGCCGCCGAACCGCCCGCCAAACAGCCCGGCAACGAGGCGATCCAAGCGATGGGCCACCCGCCGGCACTACCATCGAACCGCAGCCGCTCGTCGTTCCCCGCCGCAGCCGAGGAGATCCATGTCAAGCGCATCGTCCTATTCCGTGACCTCCCCCAAGCCGACCTGCGCCGTGACGGGCGCTCTGATCGAGCCGGGAGGGCCGTGCGTGTCGCTGCTCTACGAATCCGCGGACGGGGAGACCCTCGAGCGTCTCGATGTCGCGATGCCCGTCTGGGAGCGGGGCGACCGCCCTGCGCGTCAAGGCAAGCCGATCGCCCATTGGCGCACGACGATGCGTGAGAGCGACGCCCCGAAGCGTGCGCTCATCGGCGA
Source organism: Phycisphaerales bacterium UBA1926 (assembly GCA_002337215.1). Taxonomy (GTDB): domain Bacteria; phylum Planctomycetota; class Phycisphaerae; order Phycisphaerales; family UBA1924; genus UBA1926. The sequence goes on from DDFO01000022.1 coordinate 226,310, forward strand.
CGACGAGGTGCTCGATCTGTTCGAACAGCTCGAAGACGCCGACGGTAACGACCAGCTCGCTTTCCGCTATCTGCTCTGCCTGATCCTGATCCGCAAGAAGCTGCTGGTCTGGGAGGGTGCCCGACCCGCGACCGCCGACGAAGCGGGGGTCGTCATCGTGCGCCGGCGACGCGACAAGGAAGGCCCGACCACCGAGGTCATCGACCCGGGCCTCGACAACGAATCCATCGAGGCCGCGACCCTGCAGCTCTCGGCCGTGATGAACCTCGACGCGGACTCCTGATGCAACACCAACGCTCAATGGGCGCGACACGCAACGTGCGCACAAATCGATCCATCGCCAATCACGTTGCGGTCGCAACGCTCTGCCTGCTGGGGCTCGCGGCCGGGTCGGGCTGCGAAACCGGGGGCGGGGGCGCGGGCGACCGCGGCCGGCTCGTGGACGCCGAGCCCATCGTCGAACGCTACAACGCGCGCACGGAGCGGATCACCTCGCTCTGGGCGCGCGCGTCGGCGGTGATCGAGGGCGAGGATGCCGAGGGCCGCGACCTCCGCGAGCGGGCGGAGGGACACTTTCAGATCATCCCGCCCCAGCAGATCGCGCTGAGCCTCGGCAAGATCGGCAACACAAACCTGTATTTCGGATCCGACGAGACGTTCTACTGGTGGTTCGACATGATCGACTCGGAGCGCAAGGTCGCGACGGTCGGTCGGCACGAGCACATCACGCCCGCCAAGGTTCACGCGTTGGGGCTCCCGATCGACCCGCTCAACCTGGTTGATGCGCTCGGGATCACACCGCTCCCCACCGACATGGGGCGGATCGTCGCGCGCCCCGGCCCCGACAAGAGCACCGCCGTGCTGAGCGCACCCACACGCCGAGGCGTGCGCCGGTACACGATCGAGCGGGAATCGGGCGAGCCGACGCGGGTCGAACTCATCGGGCCGGGCGGCGTCCCGGCGCTCGATGTGTCGCTCTCGCGGTATCGTCTGATCAAAGGGCTCGAGCAGGACGAGGCACCGCTGCGGATCCCCGAGCGCATCGTTGTGCGCATGAACGGGTTCGACGGCGAGATCCGCTTCAGTCTCAACGCGGTCGAGCGGAAAGAGATCCGCCCCGTCGCGTTCCGGGTCGACCTGCTGATCGACGCCTACGCCATCGATGAACTGGTCGATCTTGATCAGCCGGTGGACCCGGGGCCCGAGCCGATGGACGCGGGCGAGTTGCCATGAATGCATCGTCAGGACACGGCCGGTGCGTCGTGCGGTCCATCTCGCGGTTCGTGGTGCTCCTGGCGGTCGTGCTAAGCGCGCCGGCCGCGGGTGCCGCCCCTGTCGTCGGTGCAGCCGGCCGGGTCGCGGAGGGTGTGATCCCAGAAGCGCACGGATGGCTCGTCGTGCCGGCTCGAGAGCAAGAC
>DDFO01000022.1:227786-240197 GCA_002337215.1 Phycisphaerales bacterium UBA1926
AAGACTCGGCCGATGCCGACGGATCGGGTGAATCGGGCACGCGTCGTTCCCGGCCGGGCTGGGTGCTGCTGCACCTGCCGCCGCGCGAAGCATCGCTGTTCGGCGGTGTGCCCGGTCTGGGCCACCGGAGCCGGTTCCTCGAAGACGCCCCGATCGGGCTCGCGGCATCGGGCCGGGATGTCTTTTTGCTCTTTGACGGCCGGGCCGCAGACCCTCGATCGGGTGGCCCCCAGTCGGACGAGATCCCTTCGGGCGAGACGGGAGCCGGGGAGACCGGCTCACGGCGGTACAGCGTCCGATCGATCACGGCGTGGCCGACCGCGGTGTCCGGGAACTGGGCAGATCGCCCCGCGGGGCGGATGGAATCGCTGGCACCGCTGGTCGTTTCGGGTGACGTGATCGGCTTTGCCGGAACGGAGGCCGGGCCGGCCGCGCTTGTGCGCGCGGGCGCGTCGCTCGCGATCGCCCGGTACAGGGACGGCGCGTGGCGGATCGACGACCTCCCGGACGCGGGCCTGCTCGCCGGGGACGCGGTGCCCGCGCTGGTCGCGTCGCCCCGTCGCCTTGCGGTCGTCGGGCGCTCGGCGGTGCTCATCGAATCTCGTGAGTCTCATGATGGGAATCCCGGCGGCCCTCGATGGACGCGTCGCGAGATCCAGGCATCACCGGGCGAGCGCGCGCTGGGGCTCGTCGGCGATCGGCTGGTCACCTGGCTCCCGGGCGCATCGGCGGACGCTCCGGTCTCGATCGAACTGGTCGGTGAGGATCGGCGCGAGCCGCTCGCCTTGGTTGAGATTCCAGGGCAGGCGGAATTCGTAGGGGCGGTCGTGTTCCCCGATGCGAACGGACGGCTGATCGTTGCGGTGGGGCGTGCCGACGCGTCGGCGGAGGATCCGGGCGGGCGCGCGACGGCGAGCGCGATCCGGTACGCCTTGATCGAGATCTCGCTCTCGACGGGGGACGTGCTCTACAACGGCCCGGTGGACCGCGTGGCGCCCGTGTCGCGCGAGGAATTTCTGCTCCTCGCGGCGAGCATGATCGTGATGATGGTCGTCTCGCTGGTCATCGTGCTCCGCCCGGTTCCGGGTGAGTCGGAGTTGACGCTTCCTGCTGGGTGTGCGCTCGCGTCGCCTGGCCGGCGGTTCGCGGCGACGGTGCTCGATCTCGCGCTGTGCACAATGATCGTTTCGCGGGTCAGTGGGGTGCCGTTCTCCGAGATCGTCGGGCTCGAGGTCCTGATCGCGACCGACAAATCATGGCTCACGTTGCCCGGCGTGCTCGCGCTGGGGCTGGTGTACGCGACGCTGACCGAGACGGTCTTCGCCGGGACGTTCGGCAAGCTCCTGCTGGGGTGCCGGGTCGTGCGCGCGTCGCGCGACGGTGGTTCGGCGAGGCGGGCCGGGTTCGTGCGCACGCTGGCGCGGAATGCTGTGAAGTGGGTCCTGCCCCCCGCAGCGAGTCTTGCGCTGATCGAGCCGACGGGTCGGCACCGGGGCGATTTCCTGGCAGGCGTGCTCGTCGTTGTGCCGCTCGCCGACGGGAATGGCGGGCCTGAGGATCGGGAAGAACGGTCTTCGGATGAGGCCGGGATCGACGATCCGGCGGACGCATCGGACGACAACTGAGCGGAAGTGATGGCCGAGCGGAATCGGAAATTCTTGCGCGGTGGTTGCAGTTTCGACGCCCCGGCTCCCGATAGACCCTGTGCGATCGGGCGGAGGATCCGTCCCGTGATCCGTGTGGCGGTTGGTGCGGCGATCGAGCCAAGCCGGCGCGACAGACCCGGCGATGTGGTCGCTGGGTGATCGAACATGGAAAGGTGCGCCGTTGGAAACGGCCGACAACACACCGCCGGAAGCCCCCCAGACCGAGGGGGAGTCGGCGCCGGTCGAACCGGCGACGGATGTTGTTGCGTCCGAATCCGGCCCGCCCCTGACCCGTTGGCGAGAGATCTGGCCCGTCCCCCTGCTGGGCGTGGGCGCGGCGTTGCTCGCGGCGGGTGTCTACATGGCGATGTCAACGGCTCCTGACCCGGTGTTCGCACCGGCGTTCGAGGACGCGTCGCGGCTGATCGACGCCGGGGCGTACGACGAGGCGATCGACGAGTTGAACAGTCGGGTGTATCCCTACATGGGTCGGCCCGAGTTGAACCGGGATGCGGAAGCGCGGTACCGGGTGCTGCTGGCGCGCGCTCTCTTTGGTGGGCAGCAGGGGTTGGAGTTCCCGCAGCCGATCAACGACGAGAACATTGTCGATCAGTATCGCAAGGCCGAGGAGTTGCAGGGCGGGCTCGAGGCGAAGGACGTCGAACGGCTCGCGCGGACGCTGATCAACCGGGGCGAGTTCGACGAGGCGATTGCGGTCGCCGAGGGGCTCGAGAACCCGGCGGTGACGGCGGATCTGTACCGCCTCGTGATCGACGCGGTGCGCTCGCGGGCGCGGCCGGACTTCGCGGGCTTGCTGCGCAAGATCGATACGTATCTCGGGCTTCCGGGGCTGGACGAGTCCGATCGGGTGTGGGGCCTGTCGCGGCGGGCCGATGCACAGATCGAGCTTGGATACACGGGTGAGGCGATCAACAGCCTGCTGCGGGAACTTCCGTTGCTTGTCGGCCGCGACATCCCGGGCGTGGGCGAGTTGTATGCGTTGCTGGGGCGCGGGTATCTCGAGAGCGGGGCGCCGCGGGAGGCGATCAAGGAACTCAGGCGCGCCGACACCGACGCGATGCTCCCTCCTGGCGATCCGGCGCGACCGCTCGCGCGGCTGTACCTCGCGAAGGCGACCGAGGAATCCGCGGTTGACGATGAGGCGTTGCGGAACGCGCGGGATCTGTATGAGACCGTCGCCGGGGGCGTCGCTCCCGCGCCGGTTCGGCTTGCGGCCCGATTCGGGCTTGCGCGGACAGAGGCGGCGCTCGACGACCATCCGGCGGCGTTCGAGGCGTTTGATGCGCTTGTCGATTCGATGCGTGAGCGTGGTGCCCCGGCGCGGCCGGACGCGGAGACGGTCGCGGAATCGCTGAATGAGATCGCCGTTCGGCAGGAATCGGCATGGCTCGCGGGCGGGGATGTGACGGCGGTGGGGCTGATGCGTCGGTATGCCGAGGTCGCGGCCGGGCTGTTCACGGTCGAGTCGATGCCGACGGTGTTGCTCGACACGCTGAGCCGGGCGTACGAGGCCTCGGCGCGTGCGGACCTTGGGTTTGCGCCGGAGACAACCGGCGAGCGGATCGGGCTCGAAGAGCTGCGCTCGTTCGATCCCTCGACGCTGCGTCAGGCGAAGCGTCGGTTGATCCAGGCGGCGAGCTACGCGCGTCTGCACGCCGACAGGTTCGTGATCGACAACTACGAGACGTACGCCGATTCGCTGTGGCGCAGCGCGATGCTGAGCGACGCGGCGGGCGACCGATCGGAGGCGATCGCGGGGCTGGCGCTGTTCGCCGAGACGGTGCAGAATGATGCGAGGCAGCCGGAGGCGAGGTTCCGTCTGGGTCAGCTGTTCCAGGCCCGCGGGGAGTACAAGTCGGCGGCGGGGTACTACGAGAGCCTGATCGATGACGTGCGATCCGGCGATGCGGGGTCGGCCGGGCGGTGGGCGGACCAGAGCTTCGTGCCGCTGGCGCAGTGCTACATCGCGGATGTGGACGAGACAAACGATGACGCGGCGGTCCGGCTGCTCGAGCAGTCGATCGACGGGACGCGGGGCGGCCCGGATCGGCCTGAGTTCCGGCAAGCCGTGATCGAGTTGGGCAACCTCGCGATGCGCCGCGGTCGGTACGCCGATGCGATCGAGCGGTACGAAGAGGCGGTCGCACGGGACGATTCGGGGGAGCCGATGATCCCCGTCCGGTATCGGCTGGCGGACGCGTTGCGGCTGCTGGCCGAGGATATCGGCGGACGGCTCGACGAGCCTTTGAGCGACCGGGAACGCGGCATCCTCGTGGGCGAGCGGGCGTCGCACCTTCGGAACGCGATCGAGCATTTCTCTGTGGTGCGCGACGCGTTGGGGCGTGCGGATCCGCGCGAGCTGACCGAGCTCGAGTCGGTGTATCTCCGCAACGCGCACTTCTATCTGGGTGATTGCGCGTTCGACCTCGGGCAGTATCGCGAGGCGATCGATTTCTATGACCGGGCGAAGGCCCGGTACGGGAGCGACCCGGTCGTGCTCGTCGCGTTGATCCAGACGGTGAACGCGTACCTCGAGCTCGGGGACATGGCGAGCGCACGGACGGCGAATGACCGCGCGAAGGCGTACTACCAGACGCTCCCCGACTCGGTGTGGGACGACCCCAACCTCCCGATGAGCCGGCGGGAATGGGAGCGTTGGCTGGACGCGAACACGCGGCTGGTGACGGGGTACGCGCAGGGCGGCTGAGTTTTCTGGGATCGATACGACCGGCAGGACGCCGGGGAAGGCTGGTCAGGATGACCAATCAGCAGGGATCTGGGGCCGGGTCTCGGATCGGTGACGCGGACAGGCTCGTGGCGACGCTCGGCGAGCGGTGGCACGAGAGCCTCGATGCGATCGTCGGGGCGCAGCTGGAGCAGTACGGCTCGCTCGACGCGCTCAGCGAGCGGCAGCGGGCGTACATCGAGGCGGGCGATACGGATCGTCTCATGGGGCTTCTGGGCGAGCGGACGGCGATGATCGAATCGATCGCCGAGTCGGCTCGGAAGTTCACGCCGTACGTCGAGGTGTGGTCGGAGGTCGAGTCGGCGCTCCCCGAGGCGGCGCTGCGGGACGTGCAGCGACGGCTGGACGCGATCTCGGCCCTGGCCGAGTCGATCGCGAACCGGGACGCGGCGGACTCAGCGTTGATCGAGAAAAACAAGGACGCGATCGCCGACAAGCTGTCCGGCGTGAACAAGAGCAAGCAAGCCGCCCGTGCGTACGCCGGCCCTCGCAAGAGCGGGGCTCGGTATCAGGATCGGGAGGCCTGAGGATGGGTGACGCCGCGGAGATGATGGTCGGTTCGGCGGTTGAAGTAACGGCGCCTGTCGCGGTGCCTGTCGCGGCGCCCGACGCGCGCGACGCGATAGACACGCCGTCGTCGGCGGTGACGGCGGGTGATCTCGCGGAGTTGATGTCCTCGTTCAACGAGGTGACCCGGCGGCTCGAGGCGACGCACACCGTTCTGCGCGGCGAGGTGAGCCGGCTGACGCAGGAACTCGGCGAGGCGAACGCCCGGCTTCGGCGATCGGAGCGGCTCGCGGAGCTTGGGCAGATGGCAGCGGGGATCGCTCACGAGATCCGCAACCCGCTCGGCTCGATCAGCCTGTACAGCGAGATGCTGACCGAAGACCTGCGCGGGCTCGAAGCCGAAGAGTCGGCGGAGACGGCGCGGAAGATCGGATCGTCGGTTCGGCGGCTGGACGCGATCGTGCGCGATGTGCTCGATTTCGCGCGTGATCTGGTAATCCGGCCCGAGGCGATCGACGCGGGGGACCTGCTCGCCGCGGCGGTCGAGTCACCCAGATTTGATCAGCAGTTCAGCGCCCACAATAGCGCGGGACCTGACGCGGCGATCACGGTCGAGCCTGGTGCAGAATCTGTCTACTGCGACTCGTCGCTGGGTTTGCAGGCGTTGCTGAACATCGTGGAGAACGCGCGGCAGGCGAATCTCTCGGGTCCTGCCGGTGCGTCATCAGTGATCGAGGTATTCGCGAAGCCTTGCCGTGTGCGCACGAGCCCGGACGAGTCGGTTCCGGGTGTCGCGGTTGGTGTTCGTGATCGCGGTCCGGGGATCGAGCCGGGCGTGATCGAGCGGATGTTCAACCCGTTCTTTACGACGCGGGAGACGGGAACCGGCCTTGGGCTGGCGATCGTGCACCGGATCGTGGACGCGCACGACGGGAGCGTGGTCGTGCGGAACAACACCGAGTCGGGTGAGCCGGACGGTCGTTCGGGCGTCACGGTGGAGTTGCGTTTTCCGTCGGTACGGGTCGGCGGGTCGGCGGGTGAGTTTTCGGTTGGTTCGGTTGGTGATCCAGGAACGGAGCGGCAGGCATGAGCACAGTTCTCGTGGTCGATGACAAAGAAATGATGCGCGACAGCGTGGCTCAGACCCTCCGGAGGGCGGGGTTCGAGGTAACCACGGCGACGGACGGGCGGTCGGCGCTCGAGACCATCGCACGGGCCCGCCCCGACGCGGTGGTGACGGACCTCAAGATGCCCGGGATGACGGGGATCGAGCTTGTCGAGAAGATCCAGGAGATCGACGACGCGCTGCCGACGGTTGTGATGACTGCGTTCGGGACGATCCAGACCGCGGTCGAGGCGATGAAGCGCGGGGCGTTTGATTTCGTCACCAAGCCGTTCGAGGGCGATGAGCTGATCATCACCGTGAAGCGGGGCCTCAGGGCGGCGAGCATGGCGCGGGAGAACGCGGTGCTTCGTGCGAGCGCGGCGACGCCGGTCTCGGCGGGAGACGGGCTCGACCGTCTGATCGGCGATTCGCTCGCGATGCAGGAAGTCCGGTCTCAGATCGAGGCGGTCGCGTCGAGCCAGGGCAGCGTGCTGATCACCGGTGAGAGCGGGACGGGCAAGGAGGTCGTCGCGCGGGCGATCCACGAGGTGAGCCCCCGATCGTCGGGCGCGTTCCTTGCCGTGAACTGCGCGGCGCTGAGCGAGAGCCTGCTCGAAAGCGAGCTCTTCGGGCACGAGCGCGGGGCGTTCACCGGGGCAGATAAGCTGCGGAAGGGCCGGTTTGAGCTCGCGGACCGCGGGACGTTGCTGCTCGACGAAGTCAGCGAGGTGAGCCCCCATATCCAGGCGAAGCTGCTGAGGGTGCTCCAGGAGCGGGCGTTCGAGCGGGTGGGATCCAGCCTGACGATCGGGGTTGATGTCCGCGTTGTCGCGACGAGCAACCGCGATCTGCAGCAGTCGATCGACGGGGGCGATTTCCGGGGCGATCTTTACTACCGCCTCAACGTGCTGCCGATCCACCTGCCACCCCTGCGAGAGCGGGCCGGCGATGTTCGGTTGCTGGCGTCGCACTTCGTGGCGGCGTGCTGCCGTCGTGAGGGGCGCGAGACGCTGGCGTGGACGGACGAGGCGATGGACCTGATGAGCGGGTACGCGTGGCCGGGCAACGTTCGCGAGCTGCAGAACATCTGCGAGCGGGCGGTGGTGATCTCGGTGGCTCGCGGGGCCGAGCGGATCGAGGCACCGATGGTCGAGCCCTGGCTGCGCTCGGTGAATCGGACCGGGCGCACGGGCGGGACCCTGCAGGGCGCCACACACGTGGCGGTTTCGTTCGACGCCGCGGAAGTCAAGCCGGGTGGTTTCTCGGGTCGTGATTTCGCGAACGGAACGGGTTCGGCTGGAGTCGGGTCGAACGGCGAGATCCGGCCTTTGTGTGACATCGAGCGCGAGACGATCGTGCACACGCTTGAGCATTTCCACGGGCACCGTCAGAAGACCGCGAAGGCGCTGGGCATCGGCGTGCGCACGCTTGGGCTCAAACTCAAGAAGTGGAAGGAAGAAGAACTGGTGCCGGCGACGCTCTGATTCACACGGGCGTGCGTCGGTTCGAGTGGCAAGGTGTTTGCGTAGGACTCTGACGATGGGCATTATCGACCAACTCGACACGGCCGGGGCGTTGCCGGCTCTCGACAAGGTGATCCGGTTCGCCGGGGCTCGCCACACGCTGATCTCCCACAACATCGCGAACTTCGAGACGCCGGGCTTCCAGCCGTTGGATGTTGATCCTGCGGCATTCCAGGCGGAATTGGCCGACGCGATCGAGCGCCGGCGGGATGGAATCGGGGGCGATCGAGTGCGGGGCGGCGGGTATGGCGAACTGCCGATGGAGTCCTCGCGGGAGGTCGAGACGCTGGGGGACGGTCGTATCCGGCTGAACCCACGGACGAGCAGCGGGAACATTCTGTTCCACGATCGGAACAACCGCGATCTCGAGCGCACGATGCAGTCGCTGGTCGAGAACGCGTCGGCGTTCCGCGTCGCGACGGACCTGCTGCGGAACCGGACGACGGCGCTGCGGGACGCGATTGCAGAGCGGGTGAGCTGATTCGGGTTGGCTGGTAAACGGCGGCTCGGCAAGGAGTTGGAGACTCGATGTACGGCGTTCTGGACATCTCGACAAGCGGCATGATCGCGCAGCGGACGCGGATGGCGGTCATTTCTGCCAACATCGCGAACGCGAACACGATCCTCGATAGTCAAGGGAACGCGAATCCGTACAAGAAGCGGATCGTGCACTTCGAGCCGGGCGATCCGTCGTCGTCGGACCCCGCGGGTCGTTCGATGGGCGTGCACGTGAGCGAGATCGGCCGCGATGAGCACGCGGTCCGGTATCAGTATGAGCCGGGGAACCCGTACGCGAACAAGGACGGATACGTGGCGTACCCCGACATCAGCCCCGAGATCGAGCAGATCAACGCGATGACCGCGGCGCGGGCGTACGAGGCGAACGTTGTTGCGGCGGAGACGACAAAGACGATGATGGCACAGGCATTGCGGTTGATCGCGTGAGAGATCTGGTAGACTGCGTTCGCGCCGGCTTGTGAAAGCCGGGGTGTTAGAGGATGATCGATGAGTGATCCGCTTGGATTGGTTTCGGGTGCTGGTGGGGCGGGGATGCGCCCGATCGGTCCTGTTGGCCCCGCGAATCAGGCGTCTGGTGCCGGGAAGGGCCAGGACGGCCAGGGCTTCCGCGACGTGCTGATGGACAATCTTGAACAGGTGAACAGCGCGCAGCAGGACGCGGACCGGGCTGTCGAAGACCTCGTGTCGGGGCGTCGACGGGATGTCGAGGGTGTGATCCTCGCGACCGAGAAGGCGGACAATGCCTTCAAGATGCTCCAGGCGATGCGGGGCAAGGTGCTGCAGGCGTACGACGAGATCAAGCAGGTGCGTGTTTGATCTGTTCGGGCTCCGCCTGATCGGAATCGCGCAAGAAATGCTGAAGACCGCCGGCGTGGATTGCGCGTCGGCGGTTGTTTGTGCGCCGATTTCAAGGTGTTGGATTTGATGAGCCGACATCAACTGCTTGGGTGGGACACCCCCGGGCGCGGAGCGCTCGGAAACCCGGCGTTCGTGGCCGGGGGGCGGCAGGGAGGCCGCGTGCTATGGGGCAGTTGCAGCGGGTTCTGGCGGAGATCCGGAGCTATCTGGGCAAACTGAGCGTGACGCAGCAGCTGCTGATCGGCAGCACGGTCGTGATCGCGCTGATGTCGCTTTTTCTGGTGACGCAGTACGCGGGCGGACCGACGCTGGTCCCGCTGGGCGGGATCGCCCCCGAGGACCAGCCGCGGGTGCTCAACTCGTTGCAGCTCGCGAACTTCCGCGCGACGATGCGGGACGGCTCGGTGATGGTGCCCGAGGGCTCGCAGCAGGAAGCGATCGCGCATCTGAGTGAGTCGGGGAGTCTTCCCGATGACACGACGATCCTCTTTAACAACCTCGTGACCAAGCAGGACTGGCGGCACAGCCGGGAGCAGCACCGCCAGCAGTATGTGTTCGCGCTGCAGAACGAGCTGAGCCGGGTCATCACGCGGTTCCGCGGGGTGAGCAAGGCGACGGTGATCATCGATGCGCCCGAGCGGCAGGGTCTGGGGCGGACAAGCCGGGACCCCTCGGCGTCGGTGACGGTGTTCCCGGCGGGCGGAGAGCCTCTGAGCCAGGCGACGGTGGACGCGGTGGCGTCGTTGGTCGCGGGGGCGAAGAGCGGGCTGAGCCGATCGCGGGTCCAGGTGATCGACGGGGGAACGCAGCAGCGGCGCATGGCGACCGACGAGTCGTCGATGGCGGCGGGGACGTACCTCGACCATCGTTCGAAAATGGAATCGGAGATGCTCCGCAAGCTCGAGGGGCTTCTGAGTTACATCCCGGGTGTCATTGTCGCGGTCACCGCTGAGGTTGACGTGAGCCGGGTGAGCGAGCAAACGCGGTCGAACCTTCCCAAGGGCGAAGGGACGATCTCGCTGCTTAAGAGCGAGAGCACGACGTCGATCGAGAGCGGCGGGGTGGCGAAGGGCTCGGAGCCGGGCGTGCGCTCGATGCAGGGCGCGGATATCAACGAGGCCCCGGCGTCGGCGCGGAACGGCGGTTCTCAGGAAGATTCGGACCTCGAGTTTGAGACCGCGATCGGGACCAAAGTCCGCGACACGGTGGATCCCAGGGGCATGCCGACGTTCTTCGCGGCGTCGGTGAATGTGCCGGAGACGTTCATCGTTGATTGGCTTCGGGAAGAGAACCCGCCCGCTGACGGTGCGGAGCCCGAGAACCCGACGACGGAGGCGATCCGCGCCAGATTTGACGAGTTCCGGCTGATTATTGAGCAGCAGGTCAAACCTCACCTCAAGACGCGGGGCGAAGCGGGCGCTCTTGTGGACGGGGAGGTGCAGGTGGCGATGATCCCAAATCAAGTCCTTGCGAGTCACGCGGCGTCCGGGATGGGCGGTGGGGGTGGCGCGTTCGGCCTCATCAACGGTGGGGGCGGGCTCGTGGGTGATAGCGTGCTGGACACCGCGCTGCTGGGCGGGCTGGCGCTCGTATCTCTCACGATGATGGTGATGATGGTCCGGCGGTCCTCGAAGAAGGTGGAACTCCCGTCGGCCGAGGAGCTGGTGGGCGTGCCGCCCAGGATGGAGAATTCTGACGACATGGTCGGCGAGGCCGAGGAGGGCGAGAGCGCGCTCGAGGGCATCGAGGTAAACGAAAGCGATGTGGAGCGGAACAAGATGCTCGACCAGATCTCTGAACTGATCCAGGCGGAGCCGCAGAAGGCGGCGAGCCTGATGGGCCGCTGGATGACGGCGGGGGAGTAACGGACGATGGCGCGTCGGCCCCATGAAAAACTCCCGTCGAGCGCCAGCGATCTCGACGGCGTGACGAAGGCGGCGATCCTTCTGGTCGCGGTCGGTGAGGAGACCGCGTCGGGGCTCCTCAAGACGATGGAGCCCGAGTCTGTCGAGGAGCTGATGCGCGAGCTGGCGGGGCTCGGCCGGGTTCCCGACGATCTTCAGTCGCAGGTGATCGAGGAGTTCTACCACGTTTCGGTGGCGAGCCGCTTCATGAACGAGGGGAACCTCGATTTCGCGAAGCAGGTGCTGATGGGGAGTCTGGACCCCAAGCAGGCCGAGCGTGTTCTGGCGCAGATCCAGACGCAGGTGCAGAAGACGCCGTTCTCGTTCCTGCAGCGCGCGGAGAGCGAGAACCTGCTGACGTTCATCCAGGACGAGCACCCGCAGACGATCGCATTGATCCTGTGCCACCTGGCGCACCACAAGGCGTCGGAGATCCTGGTCGGGCTGCCGCTGCCCAAACAGCTCGAGGTCATCAAGCGGATCGCGCACATGGAGCAGACGAACCCCGAGGTGATCCGGGCGGTCGAGAAGGGTCTCGAGAGTCGGTTGTCGAGCATGCTCATGCAGAACATGGAGAAGGCGGGCGGTGTGCCGACGGTCGCGGAGGTGCTCAACCTTGTGGACCGCGCGACCGAGAAGGGCATCATGGAGGGCCTGGAGAGCGACGATCCGGATCTCGTCGAAGACATCCGCCGGCTCATGTTCGTGTTCGAGGACATCAACCTCGTCAACGACAAGGGCATCCAGGCGGTGCTCAAGGAGGTCGAGAACGACGAGCTGTCGGTGGCGCTCAAGACCGCGAGCGAGGGGCTCAAAGAGAAGATCCTCGGCAACATGTCCGAGCGGGCGGCGTCGATGATCAAGGAAGACATGGAATTCATGGGCCCGGTCCGCGTCAGCGATGTCGAGGCGGCACAGCAGCGGATCGTCGACATCGTTCGCAGGCTCGAGGAATCGGGCGACGTGATCATCCAGGGCCGCGGCGGCGATTCGGACCTGCTGGTCTGACCCGGCGACGACGGAGCGTGTGTAGAGGAGCCTGTCCGTGGCGTTGATCAAGCGTGCCGATGCAGATTCGTTCGCGCGCGAGGCGGTCGCTTTGCACCTCGGCGATCTTGAGCGCGAGGGCGAGTCGCTGATCGCCGAGGCGAAGACACGGGCCGAGGCGATCATCGCGAAGGGCCGGGCGGAACGCGACCGGCTGGTCGCCGGCGCCGCGGAGCGCGGATACGAGGCGGGGTACGCCAAGGGCCACGCCGAGGGTCTGGAGAAGGGTGCCGAGACGGGTGAAGCGAGTGCTCTTGAGGGCTCGTCGGCGGTGATCTCGTCGCTCTCCGAGCAGTGGAGCGTTGTGCTCTCAAACTTTGAGCAGCGGCGTGAATCGATGATCTCCGATTCCCGGCGAGAGATCGTCCGGCTCGCCACGGTGTTTGCCGCGAAGGTGACCCGTCGTGCGGTCGAGGTTGATCCGAGCGTGATCGAGCGCACGCTCGGGGATGTCGTCCGGCGCGTGGTGTCACCCTCGGCGTTGATCGTCACCGTCCACCCCGATGATCTCGCGGCGGCGCAGCGGCTGATGCCC
>DDFO01000022.1:240249-251137 GCA_002337215.1 Phycisphaerales bacterium UBA1926
GGCGGCGCAGCGGCTGATGCCCGCGCTGCTCGAGAGGGTCGGCGGATCGGCGCACGGGACGATCGTCGGCGACGATTCGCTCCGGCGCGGCGGATGCATCGTGCGGACCGAGGGCGGGGGCGTGATCGACGCCGATGTCGATCGGGAGATCGACCGGATGGTCGAGGCGTTGATCCCGGCTGAAGACGACGCTGAGCCGGACCGTCCCGCGGGTGCCGATGGCGGCGCGACGGACGGTGCTGACGATCGGGGCGGTGCGTGAGTGTGCTTGCGCCCGAGATCGAACGGCTTCACGCGTGCGAGCCGCTCGGCTTTGTCGGCCGGGTTGCGTCGGTGAGTGGGCTGAGCGTCGCGGTCAACGACCTTCCGCTGCCGGTCGGGGCGATCGTCCGGATGGGCGGCGACGCCGTCGGTGGTCCACCGGGCGATCAGGCCGGCACGCTCGGCGAGGTCGCCGGGTTCGAGGGCGGGCGGTCGATGGTGATGACCTACGGCGGGCTGGAGGGCGTCCGGCCCGGAGCGCCGGTATCGCTCGTGTCGGCGTCGCCCATCGTGGGCGTGGGCGATGGGTTGCTGGGGCGGGTCGTCAACGGGCTGGGCGAGGCGATCGACGGGAAGGGTCCGGTGCGGGATCGGGCGGGCCGGCTGCTGAACGCGCCGCCACTCGGGGCGATGGCACGTGCGCGGGTGGTCGAGCCGATCCGGACGGGGGTCCGTGCGATCGATCTGATGACACCGATGGGCAAGGGACAACGGCTCGGGATTTTCGCGGGGCCCGGCGTGGGCAAGAGCACGCTGCTGGGACAGATCGCGCGCGGGACGGACGCGGATGTGAGCGTGATCGCCCTCATCGGTGAGCGTGGACGCGAGGTTCCCGAGTTTATCCACGACGCGTTGGGCGACGCGGGGCTCGCGCGGTCGGTCGTGGTCGTCGCGACGAGCGATGAGAGCCCGCTGATCCGGCTGCGTGCGGCGCGGTACGCGTGCGCGGCGGCCGAGCATTTCCGGGACGCCGGGCGGGACGTGCTGCTGATGATGGACTCGGTGACGCGGTTTGCGCATGCAAGGCGGCAGGTGGGCCTGAGCGTGGGCGAGCCGCCCTCGACGCGGGGGTACACCCCCAGCGTGTTCGCGGAGTTGCCCGTGCTGCTCGAACGTGCGGGAGCACTCGCGGACGATGGCGACAGCTCGGGCGCACGCCGCGGATCGATCACCGGTCTGTACACGATCCTGGTCGAGGGAGACGACATGACCGAGCCGATCGCGGACGCCGCGCGTGGCATCCTCGACGGGCACGTGATGCTCTCGCGCAAGCTTGCGCAGCGGGCACACTTCCCCGCGATCGACGTGCTCGATTCGGTGAGCCGCGTCGCGCCGGCGGTGTCAGACGGTGTGCACGCGGCGGCGACCCGGCAGGCGATGCGGATGCTCGCGGCCCATCGCGAGGTCGAGGAACTCGTCCGGATCGGCGCGTACGCGCGGGGGTCGGACCCTGAGACGGATACCGCGATCGAGATGTCCGCGGCGTTCGAGGAACTGCTGCAGCAGCCGACCGATGAGATCGCGGCGTTCGAGGCGGCCCGTGAAAGGCTTGTCCGGCTTGCGATGGAATCGGGTGAAAAAGTGCGTACGCGGCGCGACAACGCGACGCTCTCCGGCCAGGGCGCGGGCCAGGCCGGACAGGCACGCGGTGGGGGTAGTCGCTGATGGCGAAGTTCGTCTTTGAGTTCGAGGCGTTGCTCCGCAAGCGTCGGCACGAGGAACGCGAGCAGATGGGTGTTGTTGCGTTGATCGAACGGGAACGGCTCGCGCTCGAGGCCGAGATCCGCGGCTTTCAGGACACGATCATCGAAGAGAAGCAGGACCTCGCCCGCCGGCTCGCCGGGAACGACAGCAACCACGGATCATTCGAAGAACTCGGCGGTCGGCCGAGCGGTGGTGTCGATCTGCGAGCCGTCCGCATGCAGGCGAACGTGTCGCTTCGTCACATCGATCGGGCCCAGCGGGCGGTGATCCGGCTCAAGTCGGTCCACGACCGGCTCGACGCGGCTCGGCTGGAACTGATCGGCCTGACGACCAAGCGGCGTGCGATCGAGTTGCTGCGAGAGGAGCGGCACGAGGCGTGGCGACGCGCGGCGCAGAAACGTGAGCAGGCGGAACTCGATGATCTGGCTGTCCTGCGGCATGGACGCGGGGCCGGATCTGGTCGCGGGGTCGGCGAGGCGGCCGGCCGGAAGGAGCATGGCGGATGAAGGCGGCCTGGAATGTGATCACGCTGATCGCGCTGGCGAACATGATCGCGATCGTCGGGTTCGTCTGGTGGCTCCACTTCTCGGGTCGGCTGGATATGGACCGCGTCGAGTCCGTCCGCGCCATGCTCAGCGAGACGATCGTTGAGCAGAATTCCCGCGAACTCGAAGCCGCGGCACAGGCGGAGCAAGCGTCGATCGACGCGGCCGAGATCGAGCGGCTGTCGGGCCCGCCCGTCTCGGCGCAGGATGCGCTGGCGCTGCGCATGGCGACCTCCGAGATCGATCTTCAGAGGCTCCAGCGTCTGCGGGGCGAGGTGGATGACCTTAAGGCGACGCTCGCGCGGGAACGCAGGATCTTCGATCGGGATCGTGCGGCGTTCGAGGCCGACAGAACCGAGTTCGAGGAGATGCGCGAAGAGATCGCGGAGATCGAGGGCGATGCGCAGTTCGCCAAGTCGGTCGAGGTACTGGATACACTGAAGTCGGCGGAGGCGATGGAGGTCTTGGCGGAGCTCTACGCGACCGATCCGGTGCAGGTCGTGACCTACCTGGACGCGATGGACTCGCGGGCCCGGGCGAATGTGATCCGGGAGTTCAACAAGGACGGGCAAACTGATATGGCAGCGGGTTTGCTAGAAGCCCTCCGCCTGCACGGCTTGGAGGCCGGGGGGCAATGAGGGTGATCACCGTTGCGCATCGATCCGCAGATCCCGACGAGCGAGCCGGCAAGGCCTGCGCCCTGGGCGGCGTCTGCGCAGAGCGAGGGGTACGCGGCGTTGCTGGGTTTGCTGGGATCGGCGAACGCCGGCAGGGATGAGGTTCGCCCCGAGGGATTGGACTCAGCGGTCCGCCGAGAGATGAGCGATCCGCTCGGGCTCGCGACCCGTCAGGCGGCGGTCACGCCGGGCGCGTCGCCGTTGCTGGCCGGGCGTTTCGATGTGAAGGACGCCGCCCTCGAATCGCCTGCGGGCGAGTCTCCGGGCAGAACGCGGCACGGTTCGACAACCGGCGGCCTCGCGGAAGGCCGCGCGTCGGCTGCAACGACGGAGCGGCGTGAAGGCTCGTCGGCCGGCGGCACCGGAACTCAGACAAACAAGGGCGATACCGGGCTCAACCAGTCGAGCGGCGGGTCGGGGCCAGCGGGTCAAGGGGCATCCCAGACCGGGCTTGTGGCGCCCGTGCAGGGTCAGGCCGGCGGCTCGGCAGCCGGGAATCTCGGTGCGGGCGGCGGGACCGGTGGTGGGGTCAGCGCGGTGAGCGCGGCCGGCGGCGGTGCGGGCACGGCATCGGGGCAGACCGCATCGGGACAATCCGCATCGCTCCCCGTCGTGAGTTCGATCGCCTCGGCTCAGCGCGGGCCGGACGCGCAGGACGCGAAGGCATTCAAGACCGCGACGCCGCAACCATTGCGCAGCGAGCAGGCCGAGATTGCGCCGCAGATCGCCAAGGGTCTCGCATCGCTCGTGCTCAAGGACGGCGGGCAGGCGCAGATCCAGCTCCGCCCCGAGGCTCTTGGGCGTGTGGATGTTGATCTCGCGGTGAAGGACGGGGTTGTGCGCGCGACGCTGTCGGCGGAGAACGAATCGGCACGCGAGTTGCTGTTTGAAAACTTGGACCGATTGCGATCGCTGCTGGAGCAGCGCGGCCTTCGGGTTGAATCGCTCGAGGTCTCGAACGCGGCGGATGCGCAGGATGCGACCACCGACGCGGACGAACGACGCGGGGGCCGATGGACATCGGCGCAGGACGAACCCCGCGGCACCGGCACGGAGGCCGGGCACGATCGGAACCCGCCTGGAGACGGCGGGCACGACGACAGGGCTCGGGGCGGAGTCCCCTGGCGTTCCGCGGAGCGGAGCGGTGCCCATACGCGAGCACGATCGGCGGAGTCCGAGACGTTGCAAAGACAGACGGACGGCGTTGCGGCGACCCGGTGGGAGCCGGGCGTGATGGCGGTGCGTCTGGACACAGTGGCCTGACGATCGATTGGATCGCGGGTGGTCACGCATGACGAGCGGCGGTGGCGCGGCGGGTATTGCTGCGCAGGACCGTTGCAGGAGAACGGAATTATGAGCGCGATCGGTACGTCGGCTTCGCTGACAGAGTCAGTGGTGCGCGAACCCAGCCGGGGATTCGCCGAGGTCAGTTCTGAGGACTTCATGAGCATGATCCTCAGCGAGCTGACCAACCAAGACCCGATGGAGCCCAACGACACCGAGGCGCTGCTCAATCAGATCTCGACGCTGCGGAACATCGAGTCCGATGAGAAGATGCTCGACTCGCTCGAGGGCATGGTGGACTCGAACGAGTTCGCCAGCGCGGCGAACCTGATCGGAACGCTCATCAGCGGCATCAGCGAGACGAACCAACGGGTCGCCGACGTTGTGCTGAGCGTGAGCAATACCGACGAGGGCCCGGTGCTGAACCTCTTCGATGGCTCGCGTGTCGCGTTCGAGAACGTGGACGAGATTGTCGCGCCGCTCACACTCGATGAGCAGGGCGACGATGAGGACGCGCCCGATGATGACACGGGCAACGGCGATGACGGCGACGACAGCAGCGGGGGGACCGACGGATGACGCCTGCCGCCGGATCGCTGCTGGGGCTGCTGGGGTCGGGGGTGAACCTCCTGGCCCGCGCGGTGAATCCGCAGCAATCGATCGAGGGCGCGAGCTTCGACGATCTGTTGGCGCAGGCGAGGTCGGGGACCCTCCGAGCAGGGCAGCCGATCCGGTTGGGGTCCGATTCGTCGGTCGAACTGACGCCTGACCAACTCGAGCGGCTCGGCGAGGCGGCGGCGACGCTGGAAAAGGCGGGCGCGAACCGGGCGGTGATCCTGCTCGACGGGATGGCGATCGAGTACGACGTGATGAGCCGAACGGTGATGGGCGAGGTGGACCTCGATTCCCCGGAGGCAACGACGGGGATCGACGCGTTTGTGCGCGCCCCGGCGAATGCCGGGGAGGGCGCGGTGCTGACATCGCCGGCGTTCCCGGCACCGGAGAACCTGTCTTTGCTGCGGGCGTTGGGCCGAACCGACGCCGCGTAGGCGGGGTCTGGGAACGGCTGCCGCGGGTGATGGGGCGGCGGGCTTTGCCCGCGTGGAGGGTGACGGATGGCTTCGACAACGGCGTTCTACACGGGGCTGAGCGGGCTGAGCGTGCACGCGCGTCGGCTCGACGTGATCGGCAACAACATCGCGAACGTCAACACGACGGCGTACAAGAGCACCAGGCTCGAACTCCAGAACAACTACCCGCGCACGATCAACCCCGGGACCGAACCCCAGCAGTTCACCGGGGGCACGAATCCCTATCAGATCGGGCTCGGCGTGGGCATCGCGGGGACGACGCAGAACTTCTCGGTCGGGTCGATCTCGCCGACGGGCGACCCGCGCGACCTCGCGCTCGAGGGGGACGGGTTCTTCATCGTGCGGCGCGGCGACGAGTCCTTCTACACGCGGAACGGCGCGTTCCGACAGGACGCGAACGAGGATCTGGTGACGATCAACGGCGAGAAGGTCCTCGGGTACGGTGTCGACGCTGATTACAACGTCATCGATGGGGCGCTCCAGGAGATCAACATCCCGGTCGGCCGACTGCAGATCGCCGAGCCCACGACGCTCGTGAACTTCGCGGGCAACCTGAACGCGGGCGGGGACGTCGCGGGGGCGGGGAGCATCACAAACCTGCTCGCGCCGGGCGCGACGGGGTTCCGCACGCTGGGCAACGCGATCGCGTCGGCGACGACGGCGCTGACGGACCTCGCCGACCCGACGACCGGCGGCGCGCTCTTCGGCGCGGGTGAGACGATCCGCATGGACGGGGCGACTCGCGGCGGGACGCGGATCCCCCAGGCAGACTTCGCGGTCGGTGCCGGGACCACCGTTGGTGATCTGCTCGCGTTCCTCAACAGCGAACTCGGGATTCACAGCCAGACGGTCCCGAACCCCGACGGCACGCTCCCAGGCGCGGCGATCGACGCGGACGGCGTCATCTCCATCAACGGCAACACCGGATCGACGTCGACGATCGCGCTCGACTCGGCGGACCTGAAAAGGCTCGACGCGGACGGCATACTCGTGGGGCTCCCGTTCGCGACCGCGAACGTGCGCCCGTCTTCGGGCGAGGCGGACCGGACGACGACGGTGGTCTACGACTCGCTCGGCAACGAGGTCGAGGTCACGATCGCGTTCACGCTCGTGAGCAAAAACACGAGCGGGACAACCTGGCGCTACGACTTGTTCAGCCCCGATAACGGAGACTCGGGGGAGTTCCTCGGGACCGGCGAGGTCTCGTTCGATTCGCTCGGCGCGCTCACCGCCAACGACCCGATCCCGGTGTCGGTCAGCCGGGCGGGCACCGGGGCGGCCTCGCCGCTGTCGTTTAATATGCAGCTCTCGAGCTCGAACGGGCGGATGACGGCGCTGACCGATGCGCCGAGCCAGTTCGCGCCTGTTTTCCGGGACGGGGTGCCGACCGGGACGCTCGAACAGTTCGGCGTCGATCGGGACGGGACGATCATCGGCGCGTTCTCCAACGGTGCGACCCGGACGCTGGGGCGGGTCGCGGTCGCCCGGTTCATCAACAACAACGGGCTGCTCGAGGAGGGGGACGCGCTCTACCGCGTCGGCGCCAACAGCGGCGAGCCGATCGTGACGGCTCCCGGTGAACAGGCGGCGGGGCTGGTCGCGAGCGGCGCGCTGGAGCTCTCGAACGTCGATCTGGGCCAAGAGTTCATCGACCTGATTCTGACAAGCACGGGCTACTCGGCCTCGTCTCGGATCATCCAGACGACCGATGAACTCATGCAGCAGTTGCTCGTGATCGGGCGGTGATTGAGGCAGAGACCCCGGAGGCGATTCAGCAATGATCTGCGTGACGAGGCTCAACGGTGATCGGTTCGTGCTCAACGCGGAGCTCATCCGCACCGTTGAGGAGAACCCAGACACGATCATCACGCTCGTCAACGGGGATCACATCATCGTCCGAGAAAACATGGACGAGGTCATCCGGCGGGCGATCGAATACGGCCGGTGCCTGCGGCGGATGATGCCTGCCAGTTAACACGGTCCCGAGCTCGACGAGGAAGTACGCCCCGAACTGACCTCCGAACTGACCTCCGAACTGACCTCCGGACTGACCCCAGAACTGGGCGGCGACCGGCTCGACCCACACAAACTGTTGGTCTGTAGCGGTGGGCCGTGCGGCGGATTGCAGACGGAGCATGCGCCCGATCAAGTGATGTCCCCGCCCGGTCGATCCTCCATCCGAGAACGGATCGCGCTTCTGTCGCGGAGGATGACGCGTGGACATTGGAACTATCGCAGGGCTTGCCATCGCCATCGTCGCGATTTTCCTGTCCATCATCATGGGCGGGGGAAACCCGGCGTCGCTGATCAACATCCCGTCGATCCTCGTTGTGTTCGGTGGAACGACCGGCGCGATCGTTGCGTCGTTCCCGCTCGCGAACGTGCTCAAGGTCCACACGGTCGTGCTCAAGGCCGTCTTCGGCGGCGGGCTCGACGCGAAGGGCACGATCAAGAGCCTTGTTGAGTACGCCGAGATCGCCCGCCGCGACGGCATCCTGAGCCTCGAGAGCCACGTCGAGGATATGAAGGACCCCTTCATCGTCCGCGGGATCAAGATGGCGGTCGATGGCACGGACCCCGAGCTGATCCGCACAATTATGGACACCGAGCTCGAAGCATCGATGGAGCGGCATGCCCAAGGCAAGGCGATCCTGGATACGACCGGCAAGATGGCGCCCGCATTCGGGATGATCGGGACGCTGATGGGTCTGATCTTCATGCTCCAGAGCATGGATGACCCGTCGGCGATCGGCCCCGGCATGGCGGTCGCGCTCATCACGACGATGTACGGCGCGATCATCGCGAACGTGATCACGGGCCCCGCAGCCGAGAAGCTTGGCGCCAACGACGCCGAGGAAGTGCTCGTCAAGACGATCATCATCGCCGGGGTGATGTCGATCCAGTCGGGCGACAACCCGCGCGTGGTCGAGAGCAAGCTCCTGACGTATCTGCCGCCCTCGCAGCGGGCGGACATCGAGCAGGCGGCCTGATCACCCGGAAGGAACGCCGGCATGGCGAAGCGCAAGCCCCCCAAGGGCAGCGACATTCCCGAATGGGTGGTGACCTACGGCGATCTCATGTCGCTGCTGCTGTGCTTCTTCATCCTGATCGTGGCGTTCAGCGAGCCCAAGAAGCCCGAGGAGTTTCAGAAGGTCTTGCAGAAGATCAAAGAAGCATTGGGATTCAAGGGGGGGCAGGGCGTCGCGGATATCGATTTCAGCTCAGCAAACTCCCAGATCACCATCAAGACTCAGAACGTCACCCGCGGCCAGGACGGTCGCTATGCGGATGAGGCCCCACGCAAGAACATCACGGGCATCGAAGAGCAAGCGACGATCGTGCAAGAGGGTGAACTGCAGATCCTCGGCGGATCGTTGACCTTTGCGCCCGGGAGCGCGGCGCTGACCGAGGATGTCAAACAGGAACTCCGCGAGAACATCGCCGGCCAGATCCACGACCGCGAGTACATCATCCGCATCGTCGGGCACTCCTGGGGCACCGAGGATCTCACGATGGGTGGGCATATCGAAGCATCCGCCCAGCGGGCCCGCTCCGTGTTCGATTACCTGGTCGATGAGTGCGACGTGAACCCGCTGCTGCTCCGGCTGTCGATCGCGGCGAACTTCGAGCCGGCGCCACAGGAGAGCGGCAAGAGCGCGAGCAGCAACCGTCGCGTGCAGGTCTTCGCGACGGGGATGACGCTGGGCGACGTGACAACCGATCCGCACGGGACGGGTCGCCGGCGGGATTGATCGCGCCGCACGGCGCATGAGAGGACACGACGATGGCCGACGAACAACCGAGCCCCGAGGCAACCGAAGAACCCAAGAAGAAGGGAAGCCCGCTCATCCTGGTGGGGGTGGTCGGCGTGCTCATGCTTCTCGAAGCCGTGGGGGTCTACGCCGTCGTGACGATGATGGGGCCCAAGAGCAGCGAGGCGTCTGTCAACATCTCCGAAGTCGAAGACGAATCCGAACGCCTTGTCGAGGTGCTGCTCGTCGAGGACCGCTTCATCAACATGCAGACGGGCCGGGTCTGGCAGTGGGCCGCGACGGTGCACATCAAGCTCCGCAGCAAGAACCTCGAGCGCGTGCAGGGCGAGATGGAGCGGCGGCAGGCGGAGATCAGCGAAGGGATCGCGGAGATCATCTCGGCCGCGAAAGACCGGCACCTGCGCGAGCCCAACAAGGAGACGGTGCGTCGGCAGTTCACGGCGTTCGTCAACGAGATCTTCGGTGAGGACGCGGACGGCGAACCCCTCGTCGAGCAGATCGTCATCTCGCGATGGCTGCCCTCGCCCCTCGATTTCTGATCGCGGGTCGGGCAATCCGCGGTGCTCGATCGCGGATTCGGCAGATATTGCGCGGGATGGGCATGATCTCTGCGCGGGATCGGCAAAGTTTGAGCCCGGGCGCGCCGGGGGGCCGATAGAAGCGGTTGATTCGCCGCGCGGCCGGACGCCGCGTCGAAGGGCAGGAGGCCCAGCTTATGAGCGAAGACGAACAGGGCGGGACCCCCGAGGAATCGGCGGCGACCCCCGAGACAGCGAACACACCGGAGACTCCCGGGCCCCAGGCCGAGGCCGAGGTGACTGGGTCGGTCGATGCCGATGGTGCGCCCACGGGCGATGATCCTGTTCTGGAACAAGACGCCTCCGCGGCGCTCGAGGCGGCGCAGGCCGCGGTCGCGGACGCGCTTGACGGCGACCTTGAGAGCGCGGATGCCGGCGAGATGGACGCGGTTCAGGAGAGCGCCGACGATATCGAAGGGGTGATGACGCAGGCGGACAGGCAGGCCGGGGCTCAGCCCACGGGCTTCGCGATGCCCAGTTTCTCACCCGCCGGCCCCGGTACCGACAGCGCGGAGATGCAGCTGCTGGGCGATGTCAACGTCGATGTCCGCATCGAACTTGGTCGCACGCGGATGCTTGTTGAGGACGTGCTTCGGCTGGGCGAGGGCGCGGTCGTGGAGCTCGAGAAACTCGCGGGCGACCCGGTGGACGTCTATGTCAACGGTCGGCACGTCGCCAAGGGTGAGGTGCTCGTGCTCAATGAATCATTCTGCGTACGTGTCAACGAGGTGCTCGAGCCTGTGACGATCGAGGCGGCCGAGGACAGCTAAGCAGGCGGATCAAACGGGCGTGGGGAGGATCCCCAACGCCCGGCGTCGGACCCGCTTGCCGGGTTCGGACGCCGAACGGGCCAGGAAGGCACGGCATGCGGAGCAGAGGGACAGCCCGGCCGATCGGACTCGCGGTGCTCGCGTGCGCGGTGCTGGGTGCCCCGGTCTGTGCGGATGTCGAGTCGACGCCGCTGGGTCGGCCCGAGGCACGCACGTTCATCGAGGACAGGCCGATCGGCGAGACCTCGCCGGGCGTGCGAGATCCGTTCGAGTTCTCGCAGTATCTCGAGACGCTGCTCGCGCTCGGGGTCGTGCTCGGGATCGCTGTCGCCGGGTCGGTTGTGTTCAAGAAGTTCGCACGCACGCGAGGCGGCCTCGCCGGCGCGATCGGCGCGGGCGGGCCCTCGCCCTCAGGCGTCCTTGA
>DDFO01000022.1:251303-263416 GCA_002337215.1 Phycisphaerales bacterium UBA1926
TCGGCGCGGGGCAGACGCTTGTCCTGCTCCGGTTCGATACCAGGGTTCTGCTCCTGCACCAGGTCGGTGGACGCAAGAACCCGTCGATGCGCACGATCAGCGAGGTCTGCGACGCCGACGATGTCGCGTCGATCATGATGAAGACACGCGACGCGACGGGCGACGCCGCCGACGCGAGCTTCCGAGAGACGATCCGAAAAATGGAACGGGGTTTCGGTGAGCCCGTCCCGGCTCATCAGGGCCCGGTCAATCTGGGCTCGCCGCAACGAGTCGACGAGGCCGGTTCGACGCAGCAGCAGATCGACCTGCTCGTGGGGGACGGACCCGCGGCGGCGGGGATCGACATCGGCGCGATCCGCGGCAAGCTTCGCGGCTGGGTGGGGGCCGGGTCGTGAACGGGTCGCGCTCACTCATACTCTTGCTGGTCGCGGTCTTCGGCGTGCTCTGTGTGCCCGCGGGAGCGACGCCGCTCGGCCCGCCCGCGCCGGGAGAACTGCAGGATCTCTCCGATCTCCCGGAGTTGGTCGGCGGGATCGACCGTCCCAACCCGCTGTCGGTTCTGGGAGATGCCGCAAGTCTGTTCACCTCGGGGAGCACCGACATCGCCGGGGGCGGTGCGGGCAATCTGGGCCCCGTGCTCGGTGGCGGGGGGAGCGATCCGGAACGCGAGGGCTTCAGCGTCGCCCTGAGCATCATGATCCTCCTGACGGCGATCACGCTCGTGCCGTCGATCATGATCATGACGACCTGCTTTGTGCGCATCCTCATCGTGCTCGCGTTGCTGCGGCAGGCGATCGGCACGCAGGCGATCCCTCCGGCGCAGGTCGTGACCGGGCTCGCGCTGTTCCTGACCGCGATGGTCATGGCGCCGACGGTGGAGCGTGTGTGGGACGAGGCCATCACGCCCTATTCGCAGGGTGAACTGGCGAGCTACGACGAGTTGTGGGACAGCGCCAAGCAGCCCCTGCGGGATTACATGTTTGATCAGATCGAGGCGACGGGCAACTGGTCGAGCGTGTACATGCTCCTCGAGTACCGAGGCGTGGACACGAGCGTGCCCGGCGAGCTGACCCGGTCCGACGTTGACATGACGGTGCTCGTGCCGGCCTACATGCTGGGTGAGCTGAAGGTCGGTTTCCTGATGGGGTTCCGCGTGTATCTGCCGTTCCTGGTGATCGACATGGTGATCGCGAGCATCCTGATCTCGATGAGCATGATGATGCTGCCGCCTGTGCTCATCAGCCTGCCATTCAAATTGTTGTTGTTCGTGCTCGTGGACGGCTGGGCGCTGGTCGTGGGCAGCCTCATGGAGACGTTCGTGCAGGACGGGATGAGCCCGCGCGATTCGTCGCAGGTCGCGGCGCAGGCGGCCATCCTGCCGCTGTTGCTGATCCCGATCGGCGTACGGGCCTGCACGCGGCGCGGTCAGGAACTCGCGCGTGGGATCGAGCCGCCCGCGCTGCTCGCTCGCTCGCGACGGATTGTCCTGCCGGGAAGGGGACGCTGAATGTACGACGAATCCGCGGTGTACATCGTGCGCGAGACGCTGCTGGTGGCGCTGATGATCTCCGCTCCGATCCTGCTCGCGGGCGTGGTCGTGGGCCTGCTCGTCTCGCTTGTGCAGTCGGTCACGAGCATCCAGGACCAGACGCTCACGTTCGTTCCCAAGATCGCGGTGATGGTCGTCGTCGCGGCGGTGCTGCTGCCCTGGATCGTGTTCCAACTCGTCGAGTTCTCGGCCATGATGTTCAGGTTGTTCTAGAGGATGACGGCGGACGCGGACAGATCGGTTCGGTGCGTGGGAGACGCGGGTGTCGGATGTGACGGCGTACATCGAGCAGTTCGGCCCCTGGCTCCTGGTCTTCAACCGGGTGCTGGGCGTGTTCATGTTCACGCCCCTGCTCGCGAGCAACATCGTGCCGATGCGGTTCAAAGTCCTGCTTGGGGCCACGTTCGCGGTCGGTGTCTACGGGTTCCTGCCCTCTCCGGTCCGCGAGATGCCCGACGCGTCGCTCGCTGGGCACGCGGCGATGATGTTCGGGGAGCTGATGATCGGTGCCTGCATCGGGTTCATCGCGGGTCTGCCGCTCGTGGCGATGGAGATGGCGGGGCAGCTGATGGGTCACCAGATGGCGCTCTCGCTCGCCCAGGCGTACAACCCCGAACTCGAGGCGAATCTCAACTCCGTGGGCTCGCTGCTTTTCTTTCTTGGCATCAGCGCTTTCGTGATGATGGGCGGCCCCGAGACTGTGCTGATGATCCTGACCGATACGTTCGAGGTTTTGCCGATCGGCGGGTTCGACGCCTCGCAGACTCCGGTCGACTTGGTGCTGGGCGTGCTGACGACAGGGTCGGAGATCGCGATCCGTGTGAGCGCACCGACGATCGGCATCATCATGGCCTCGATGGTCGCGATGGGATTCCTCATGAAGACCATGCCGCAGCTCAACGTGCTGAGCGTCGGCTTCGCGGTCTACATCGTGGGCGGGCTGCTCATGCTGCTGTTCGCGCTGTTCTCGATCAACGACGCGCTCGCGGGGTTCATCGACCAAACGCTCGTGCAAGCGGGGGATTGGGCGAGATCGTTGGGGCCGGCGAGATGAATCGTGCACCGGGTTCACAAAGGGAGAACGGGTAACGGATGGCCGAGTCGCTTGGCGAAAAAACCGAAGACGCGACCGCGAAGAAGCTGGAGACCGCCCGCGAGAAGGGGCAGGTCGCCAAGAGCCAGGACCTCGCGGGCGGGGTCACGCTTATCGCGGCGGTGCTCGTGCTCGTCTTCTACGGCGGCGCGATCATGGAGCGGTTCGCGGTCGCCATCCGGTCCGTGCTCGAGCACGAGATCGCGGGCTCTCCGTTCTATGCGGGCGACGCGACCGACTCGTTCTCGAGCGCGATGATGAGCGTCGTGCTGGTCGTCGCGCCCGTCATGGTCTTCGCGTTCCTGACGGCGTTTTTGTCCAACTTCCTGCAGATCGGCTGGCTGTTCACGCTCAAACCCATCCAGCCGAATTTCGGCAAACTCAACCCGCAGAAGGGCATCAAGCGGCTCGTCGAAGCGAAGAACTTCGTCAAGACCGGCGTCAACGTGGTCAAACTCGTCGGCGCGATCGGGCTGACCTCGCTGCTGATGTCGTTCCGCCTCGAGAACCTCGCAGCCCTGCCCTCGCTGCCGATCGGCGCGGCCGCGTGGGCCGTGGGCGTCACGATCTTCGAGGTCGCGCTCCTGCTCGCGATCCTCCTGTTCATCCTCGGGTTCATCGACTGGCTGTACCAGAGGTGGCAGTTCAAGAAGGATCAGCGGATGACCAAGCAGGAGGTCAAGGACGAACGCCGGAGCATGGAGGGCGACGTCGAGACCAAGCGGCAGCGGCAGCGGATGTACGCCGAGATCGTGCGCAACCAGATCCGCGGCGCGACCCCGGAGGCCGACGTGATCGTGACCAACCCCACGCACTTCTCTGTCGCCGTCAAGTACGACAGCGACTCGATGAACGCGCCGACGGTCGTCGCGAAGGGCGCGGACCTGCTCGCGTTCCAGATCCGCCAGATCGCCGAGAAGCACGGCGTGCCCATCGTCGAAAGGCCGCCCCTCGCGCGGGCGTTGTACCACGGGACGGAGGTGGGCAGCGAGATCGCCCCCGAGCACTACGCGGCGGTCGCGGAATTGCTCGCCTATGTCTACAGCATCGATCAGGCCCAGCGGGTGCGCGACGCCGCCAGAGCAGAAAACCCCGTGGGAGCGGGCGCGGCGTAAACCAAGACGATTCACGACAGCCGATTAAGAACGGACCGACACGAGACCCATGGCAGACAAGGCCGAACAACCCGCACTCGCCGGCAAAGGGGCTCTCCCCGCGTGGCTCGTGCGCATCGGCTCTTACCGCACGCTGATGGTCCCGATCGGGTTCGTCTCGCTTCTCGCGGTGATCCTCGTCCCGCTGCCCCCGGTCGTGCTCGATCTGCTCATCAGCGTCAACATCTCGCTGGCGGTGCTGATCCTGCTGACGACGCTGAACATGACCAAGCCGCTTGAGTTCAGCGTCTTCCCGTCGCTGTTGCTCGCGACGACACTCCTTCGGCTCGTGCTCAACATCGCCTCCACCCGGCTGATTCTTTCCGCGGACGCCACGTCGCCCTCTGGTGTCATGGACGTCGCGGGCAAGGTCATCCAGGCGTTCGGGAGTTTCGTCGCGGGCGGTTCGCTGTTCGTTGGCGTGATCATCTTCCTGATCCTCATGGTCGTGCAGTTCATGGTGGTAACGAAAGGTGCGGGGCGGATCAGCGAGGTCGCGGCACGGTTCACACTCGACGCGATGCCCGGCAAGCAGATGGCGATCGACTCGGATCTCAACGCCGGGCTGATCGACGAGGCCCAGGCGAGGCAACGCCGCGAGGACATCGCCCGAGAGGCGGATTTCTACGGGGCGATGGACGGTGCGAGCAAGTTCGTCAAAGGCGACGCGGTCGCGGGCATCATCATCACCGGGATCAACGTGCTGGGCGGGTTCGCCGTCGGCATGTTCGAGAAGGGCTGGCCCGCTGGAGAGACCGCCGAGTCGTTCACCAAGCTCACCATCGGCGACGGGCTGACGAGCCAGATCCCCTCGTTCGTCATCTCGATCGCCAGCGCGCTGATCGTCACCCAATCCGGCGCCAAGGAAGATTTCGGCCAGGAACTCACCGGGCAGCTCTCCAGCAAACCCCGGGGGCTCATCATCACCGCCGGCTTCCTCGCCCTGCTCGCGATGACTCCCCTGCCGACCGCGCCGCTGCTCGTGACGGCCGCGGGGATCTTCGCCGTCGGGTTCGGACTCGCCAGGGCAGAGAGCCGCAGGGTGATTCCCGACGAGATCACAGATATGCCCGACCCTTCGCAGTCCGAGCCGCCTCCGGTCGAGGACCTGCTGAAGGTCGATCTCCTCGAGCTCGAAGTCGGGTATGGGCTCGTCCCGCTCGTGGACACGACCCGGGGCGGGGACCTGCTCGATCGCATCAGCGCCGTCCGGCGTCAGCTCGCCGTGGAGATGGGCGTGGTCGTGCCGCCTGTGCGGATCCGCGACAACATGCAGCTCGAGCCCACGTCCTACCGCGTCAAGATCAGGGGCAACGCGGTCGCCCGGGGCCGGACCGAGCCGGGACGGCTGCTCGCGATGGACTCGGGGATCGCGAGCGGAACATTGCAGGGCGAGAAGACGACCGAGCCCGCGTTCGGGCTCGACGCCTGGTGGATCGACCCCGCCTCGCGCCAGCGTGCCGAGACGATGAACTACACGGTGGTCGACCCGACGAGCGTGGTCGCGACGCACCTGACCGAGATCGTCAAGACGCACGCCGACGAGCTGCTCACCCGCGAGGAGGTCAACAACCTGATCGAGGGCGTCAAGCAGCGCGCGCCCAAGCTCGTCGAGGAGATCATCCCCGCGATCGTCAAGGCCGCGGACCTCCAGCGTGTGCTGCAGAACCTGCTCCGCGAGCGGGTGCCGGTGCGGGACCTGGACACGATCATCGAGACGCTCGGCGATTGGATGCCCAAGACGAGCGACCTGGACGTCGCGACCGAGTACGTGCGCAACGCCTTGCGGCGGACGATCTGCATGCAGCACGCCGGGGTGGACGCGCCGGACGGCGGCGCGGGCCGGCCCGTGCTCGCCTGCGTGACGCTCGATCCCCAGTTCGAGGCGCGGGTGGAGTCCTACATCGACCGGGGGGCCGCGGGGACGAGCGTGAACATGCCCGCGCGGGTGTCATCCGTGCTGGCGTCGAAGGTCGTGGAGGGGTTGAATCGCGTGGTGAACGCGGGGCACCCGCCTGTTGTCATCGCGTCGCCCACCGTTCGCGCGGTCGTCTTCCAGATCGTCTCGCCCCACATGCCGAGTGTCGCCGTGCTGGGGTACAACGAGGTCGTCGATGATGTCGAGGTGCAATCGATGGCGCTCATCACCGACCCGTTCGCCGAGCAGGCGCGATCGACGCTCGGCGCAGATTCCGCGCCGGAATCGGAAAAAACTGCCGCCGTCGCCTGAGCGGAACCGCCCCGGGGCGGCTTCTCTTGGTAGACTCTCCCGCGTGGGCAGGATGCCCGTGACTCCACGGCGACCGGGGCGACTTTCCGGCGCCGGCAGAAGGCATGAGCCAGGACGGCCGCGATGGATCTCAAGACCTATCGCTCAAATTCGATGGCCGGTGCGTTGGCCGAGGTGAAGAAAGACCTCGGGCCCGACGCTGTCATTCTGCGCACACGAAACTACAAAGCGGGCGGCGTGATGGGACTCGGCGGCAATACCGTCGTCGAGATCACCGCGGCCAGCGAGACACCCGCCCCGGCCCAGATGGCGAACGATCAGCAGTCGGCAAGGCAGTCATCAGCGACACGAACGGCCCAGCCAGGGCGACCGGGTCAGCCGTTCGACGCCAGCGCGATCGAACGCATGCGTGCCGCCGTCGCCGGCGGGTCGAACGGGTCTTCAGCCGCTCGGCCCGTCTCTCCCGTACCCGTTTCGCCCGCGTCCTCCTCGACCCAACAGGTCTCGCCCGGAGGTCCCCAAGCCCGCCCACGATCCGGCGACCTGCGGGGTAGCTCGGCTCCGGGTGAGTTCGAGGCCGATGAGTTCATTCAACAAGACCGTCCAAGAACGCCGGTCGCCGCGACCCGCGTGCAGTTCAAGCCCGACGGTGAGCGTTCGCACGCGGCCCTCGAGGCCGAGCTCGCGTCGATCCGCGAACTCGTCAGCGACGTTCTCCGCACGACCCGAAAGACCGCGATCCGCGTCGAGGGTGCCGGCGCGTTCGGCTCGTCGGCATTGACGACCAACGACCCGCTCTACTCGCTGTACGGGACGCTCTGCGATAACGAGGTACCGACCGACCTCGCCGACGAGATCGTCGGAGAGGTCCGCGACGGGCTCGACCCCGCCGAATCGCACGAACCGGCGATCGTCCGAGAGTCTGCGCTCCGCGCGATCGCGGCGAGGATCCCCATCGCGAGCAACACGCTCGGCGAACACAAAGGCGACGAGAACGGCCAACTGCCGCTCTCGGCCCATGGCCCCGCCGTCCAGGCGTTGATCGGGCCGACCGGCGTCGGGAAGACGACCACGATCGCCAAGCTCGCGGCGTCCTACAAGCTCAGGCACGGCAAGCGTGTCGGGCTCATCACCGCCGACACGTACCGCATCGCCGCGGTGGATCAGCTCAGGACCTACGCCGGGATCATCGGAATCCCGCTCGAGATCGCGCTTGCGCCGACGGATCTCAAGCCCGCGCTCTCAAAGTTCGCCGACTGCGACATCGTCCTCGTCGACACCCCGGGCCGGAGCCCACGCGACAGCGCACGCCTCGATGAATTGTCGGCGGTGCTCGAAGCGTTGGGCAACGCCCGGAAGCACCTCGTGCTCTCGGCCGGTGCGAGCGGCTCAGTGCTCAAGTCCGCCGCACGCTGCTTCGGGGCGATGGACCCCGACGCGCTGATCGTGTCCAAGGCCGACGAGGCCGGGGCGCTCGGCGTCCTGCTCGAGATCACACGAACGACCGACCTCCCGCTGAGCTACCTCACGACCGGCCAGGAAGTCCCCGACGACATCGAGCCCGCCCGGGCCGACCGCCTCGCGCGGGCCGTCCTCGAGGGAGGGCTGCCGGGGTGAGCGGCGCGGCGGAGGTCGATGCGTATCCCGAGATCGCCCGCGCGATCGCCGAGGGGTTCGGGCAAGACCGCGAGCCTGATGACCGCTGCGCAACCGAGACCGTCGGTCCCGATGACCAGGCCTCGAGACTGAGAACGCTCGTCGCCGAGGCGGCGTCGCCCTCCATGCCCGCGGTTCCCGCGTCGGTCGAGCGACCGTTGCAGACCACCGGTGCGCGACTCGCGAATCCTGTTCCGATGCCGGCTCCCGATGCGGCCCCGGCACCCGTCGTCGCCATCGCCTCGGGTAAAGGCGGCGTCGGCAAGTCCACGATCGCGCTCAACATCGCCACAGCGTCGCGCCGGGCGTGCACGCTCGTCGATCTCGATCTGGGCACCGCGAATCTCGATGTCATGTGCGGCCTGTCTCCCTCGGCCCGCATGGACACGGAACTCTTCGACATCGAGAGACCCGACCTTCGGAGAATCATCGTCCGCACTCCCCACGGATTCGGGCTCATCCCCGGAGCCGCAGGCATCGCAACCGCGGCGAATCTCGGGCCGCTCCAGCGACGGAGGCTGCTGTCGGCCGTCCAGGCGCTGGGTACAGCGGGTGAAACCGTGATCGCGGATCTCGGCGCGGGCATCGGGCCCTCGGTCGTCGAGACCGTCGCGGCCGCGGATCTCGGGATCATCGTCACAACCCCGGATCCCGCGGCGATCGCCGACGCGTACGCGATCATCAAGTGCGTCGTGCAGCAGCGGGGTGATACGCGTCCGCTGCGGCTGGGGCTGGTCGTCACGATGGTGTCAGGTCGGGCCGAGGCCCGGGCCGCGCATTCGCGGATCGATCGGGTCTGCCGGAGGTTTCTCGGTGGGACCGTCCCGATGCTCGGCATGGTCCGCCGGGATGCGCGGGTCGTTCAGGCGGCCCGGAGGCGAGAACCGATTCTCGCGGGGCGGTCGTTCGGGCCCGCCGCACGGGATCTGCGCAGCCTCGCCGCGCTGATCGAGGCGCTCGCGCCGGTTCGCGGCCGTGCGGACTCACCGTCCGCCCATGCAAACCCCTGACCCGCCGGTCTCCGCGGCATCAATACCAACAAATCGAGGCATGATCGACCGGTTCTGCTTCAGACTCGGTCGCGCAGATCCGAAATCGATTGTGTGACGGTGCGCCTCGTTGCCGTCATGGAGGAAGAACCGGGTGGAATCACCGAGCAAGATCTACGCAGCGGTTCTCGGGCTCACGGCCTTCGCCGTGGCGATCGCGACGGGGCTCGCTGTCGGAGCCGACGCCTCGGCCACGCTCCGCCGCGCGATCGTCTCGATGGTGGTCTGTTATCCGGTCGGCGCCCTGCTCGGTCTCATCGCGGGGCACGCCGTTCGTGAGTATCTGAAAAACTATCGCGCCGAACATCTCCCGCCCAGCATGGAAGATGCGGTGGCGATGTACGCCTCGGAAGAAGAAGTAGAGCGATGATGCGTCGGGTTTGTGAAAGACCCGGCGTTGGTCCGTGTTTGAATTTGTGTTGTTCGGTCTCGGCATTCGCCGGGACAACCGTCCGAAAATGTGTATACTGCTGTCCATCTGGGCAAGGATCGCCCAGTCCGCACCCCGCACTTTCCGTCGCTCGACGGGCCGCGCAACCAGCACCGGCGGGGTGCACAAGTAGATGGTTCAAGGAGCGGACCATGGCCATGACACGCGCATCTATGCGTTATTCGTCGCGTTCCAGCGCGCGCCACGCAGAAGCAACCAACCAGCCGACGCCGTACGACGACATCCCTATGGAGGATGTCTGGCGCGAGTACAAGGCGACCCACGCCGAGGCGATCAGGAACTTTCTCGTTGAGAAGTTCCTCCACCTCGTGCGGTACAACGCCGAGCGTATTTACGCGCGTCTCCCCGACGAGGTCGATATCGAAGACCTCATGTCGGTCGGCCTCTTCGGGCTGATGGACGCGATCGAGAAGTACGACCTCACCCGCGAAGTGAAGTTCGAGACGTTCTGCGCCCCGCGGATCAGCGGTGCCATCCTCGACGAGCTCCGCTCGATGGACTGGGTGCCCCGGCTCGTGCGTCACCGCTCGGGCAAGGTCGAGGGCATGCGGCAGAAGATCGAGATGGAGATGGGCCGCAAGGCGACCGACGACGAGATCGCCGAACGCCTCAACCTCGCCGACGAGGAGTTCCAGAAGTACCGCCGCGACAGCAAGGCGGTCGGCATCACCAGCATCAACCGCAACTGCTTCAGCTCGGACGGCAACCGCGAGCTCCGCGAGATCGACGTCATCAAGGACCAGGGGCAGACCAGCCCCGTCAAGCTCCTCCAGCGGCGCGATCTCCGGGAACTGATCACCAAGGGCCTCAGCCGGGCCGAGCGTCTGATCGTCGTGCTCTACTACTACGAGTCGATGACGATGAAGGAGATCGGCGCCACGCTCGATCTCTCAGAGAGCCGGGTGAGCCAGATGCACTCGTCGATCCTCGCCCGCCTCAAGGCGCAGATGCAGCACCGCATGAAGGAACTCGAAGAGGCCTGATCCGGGCCCATCGGTTCCGCACGTGACACGGCCGTGACACGAACCCCGGGGAAATCCCGGGGTTTTTTCTGCGTGGGTGGTATCGTGGTGGCAATGCACGATCGAGCGGCGACAACGAAGACCGAGCCCGTCCTTGCCTGCATCGCGCTGGGCTCGAACCTGCCCTCGCCCGCCGGTGATCGGGCCGACACGATCGCGTCGGCCGTGCGCGCGATCGCGGCACTCCCGCACACGTCACTCAAGGCCGCAAGCGAGCCGATCGAGACCGAGCCGGTCGGCCCGCCGGGGCAGGGCCCGTACCTCAACGCCGCGGTCTCGGTGATGACGACGCTCGGTCCGAGGGAGTTGCTGGAAGCCCTGCTCAAGATCGAGCGCGCGCACGGCCGAGAGCGCCGCGAGCGGTGGGGCGCGCGCACGCTCGACTGCGACCTGATCCTGTACGGCGATGCGGTGATCCACGAGCCGGGGCTGACGGTGCCCCACCCCGAGATGGCGAACCGGCGGTTCGTGCTCGAGCCGCTGGAATCGATCGAGCCCGATTTCATCGTGCCGGGGGATGAGCGGTGCATCCGGGAGATGCTGGATCAGATCAGCCGTCGGGAGACACACCAGTGAGAATCGCTCACCTGCTCGCGACGTTCGCGGTCTCCTTCTGTGCGCACGGTGCGATGTCATACGAGCCCGAACCGCAAGCCGAGCCCGAACACGCGCCGCACCCGCAACTGGAGCCGGTCTTCGAGATGGCTCGCCTCCTACACGAAGAACCTTGGGCGGCCCGCATCGAGGCAACGGTTTCCGAGTCGATGGCGACCTCGAGTCAGCCGATCGGCACGCCCCGCTCCGACGAGATGTTCGTGTGGTACGACCCCGATGGTCCGGTCTGCTTGAAACTCGGCATGCTCCGCCTCGAGGTCCGCCCCGGCGAGCTGATCGCGGTGCACGTGCGAAACTGGGAGACGATGTACCGGGCGACGCACGAGGGATTTTCCATCGCGGATGTCATCCGCGAGGAACTGCCCCCACTCTGGTGCCCCTGGCTCGCGATCGCGCTGGAGGATGGAGACCCGACGGCGTGGCCCGTGGTGGGGGACGGTCGAAGATTCGACCCGAGCACGATCAAGCCGCACGGGGGCGGACTGGGATCCGGGCCGTACAGCATGGACGGGTACCGAATGCTCGATGACCACGGCGGCGTGACCGCGTCAATGAGCTTTGTCCATACCCGGCAGAGGGCCCCGGGAATGATCGGGACCGGCACCTTCGACGGGAAGCGCATCGACGCGCCGTCGGTGTGGATGCGTGGGTACGCGTTCTCGGTGCAGCGGGGCAGAACACGGACGACGACCGCTTTCGAGCACGAGTTCGCGCTGCCCGATTCGTGGACGCCGATTGAGTTCGAGGGGCGATCGCCCGTGGGCTCTCTCGCTGACTTGGGCCCGGCAACGCCGCAGCTCGTCGCGGGCGATCGGTCCCCGGTCATTAATCTGTCCTACCCCGATCCGGAGCGGAACGCGATCCGGAACTGGAAGCCGATGGATCTGTTCATGCACCGCGTCCGCGGGACCGACGATCGACCCAGAGCCGTCGTCCTCGCGATCACGAGGCCCCGGGGAGACGCCGCGCTGCGCCTCGAGCAGTTCTCGGCGAGCATCGAACACGCCCGGCGGGGGCTCGACCAGGACCAACGCCCGATCCCGTTCGCTGCCCACCCGGTCGTCGCGACCGCCGCGACAGAAGACGCGATGGACCAACTCGATGCACTCGGCGACGCGTGGAAATCGGCAAGGCCGTCGAGCGTCGATCCCGACGAGGGCCGACGCGGCAGCGCGATCCCTCTCATCTCCGTCGGCCCCGCCTCCCTCCTCCTCGACCGCGTCGCGCCCGGCGCCGACGCCGCGATCGTCGTCGTCGATCGCTCCGGCTGGATCACCGGCGTCATCGGCCCCGA
>DDFO01000022.1:263475-279486 GCA_002337215.1 Phycisphaerales bacterium UBA1926
GTCATCGGCCCCGAGGTCACCGGCGACGACCTCGTCAACGCGATCACTGACGCCGTCCGGTCGGCCGCCCGCTGACCCCGCCCACGAGGCACGCCGACATACCATCGCCCATGACGACCAGCACCGATTCCCCGCTCTCTCCCAACGACACCTACACCAGCCCCCTCGCGGCCCGCAACGCGAGCCCCGAGATGCTGCGGCTCTGGTCGCCCCGCCACAAGTTCAACACCTGGCGTCGCATCTGGCTCGCGGTCGCCGAAGCCCAGCACGAGGTGACCAAGGACTGGGGATCTGAAGGCGATTCCGAGCGAGCCCCTCGCGCAAGCGAGGGGAACCCGTCGTCGGACAACGAAGGTTCGCCCGATGGTCCCGGCACTCCCCCCGCTCGCGCGGGGGGCTCCAAGGGTCCTCTGGTCACCGCCGAGCAGGTCGAGGCGTTGCGGGCGGTGGTCGAGCGGGGTATCACCGACGCCGAACTCGCGCGGGCGACCGAGATCGAGCGGGACCTGCGGCACGACGTGATGGCCCACGTCCACTGCCTGGGCGAGTCATGCCCCGAGGCGAAGGCGATCATCCACCTGGGGTGCACGAGCCAGGATGTGGTGTGCAACGCGGACATCGTCTGCCAACGAGAAGCCGTGGATCTCATTCTCACGAAGACCGTGAAGGTTGTCACGGCTCTTGGTGATACTGCGAGGGAGCACATCTCGAAACCGACGCTCGGTTTCACGCACTACCAACCGGCTCAGCCGACAACAGTGGGGCGTCGTTGTGCGCAGTGGGGCTGCGAGCTTGAGATCCCAAACTCGATTCTGGGCGAGCGTGCCTCTCTCATTCAGCCACGAGGCCTGAAGGGTGCGACCGGCACGCAGGCCTCGTTCGTTGCCTTGCTCGGTCGACCAGAAGCCGTAGACGAACTCGAAAGAGAATTTCTGGCTCGTCTAAGTCCGTGGGGATTCTGGAAGAGTTGTGGCTTCGGTGATCTCGATCAGATGCACCGAGGCCTTGTCAATTACATCGCGGGCGGACGCCACCTGACAACGCAGACCTACGCGCGAGTAAACGACGCGGTGCTTCTCTCGACTCTCGCCTCCATCGCCGCCGTCCTCCACAAGATCGCCACCGACATCCGCCTCCTCTCCAACCGCAAAGAGATCGACGAGCCGTTCGGCTCCAAGCAGATCGGCTCCTCCGCGATGCCCTACAAGCGCAACCCCATGCGCTGCGAGCGCATCTGCGGGCTCACGCGCTTCGTGATGAACCTCGTCGGCAACGCCTACGACACGGCCGCGACGCAGTGGCTCGAACGCACGCTCGACGACTCGTCGAATCGCCGTCTCTCGCTCCCCGAGGCGTTCCTCGCCCTCGACGGCGCCCTCGACCTGATGCACAACGTTGCCTCGGGGCTGATCGTCCACGAGAAGATGGTCGAGAAGAACCTGATGCTCGAGCTGCCTTTCCTCGCGACAGAGAACATCCTGATGGAGGCCGTCAAGGCAGGGGGCGATCGCCAGGACCTGCACGAGCGCATCCGCGTGCACGCTCAAGAAGCCGGCCACCGCGTCAAGCACTTGGGGCTCGACAACAATTTGATCGATCTGCTCAAGGCCGACCCCGCGTTCGCGAGCGTGCACGATCGCCTGACCGGCAAGGACTTGCTGGACCCGATGAAGTACGTGGGACGGTCCGTCGAGCAGACCGAGCGCTTCGTCGCTGAGGTCGTCGAACCGTTGCGGGAGCGGTACAAGGACGAGCTTTCCGTGGCGGCGAGCACGGAGCCGCGCGTCTGACACCGGGTTTCGGTTTTGATTCCGTGTTCGCAGACCACCGTTCGCACCGCGGGAACGCGACGACGGTCGCGTTTCTACCCGTTCTTCGGCTCGATCATCCCGTGAGAAACGCCGGTCGAGGGCGGTGGTGCGGTCGGCCCGGGCCGACCATTCCGTGTCCCCCGTTGGCGTTTCTCTGCCTCGATCATGGATTCCCACTTCATCGTGCTGAAGAGCTGGATTCCCCGCTCCGAGGCGTCGCGGATGATCGCCGACCGTGAGGACGTCCCGAGTTTCTCGTGAATCGCGCGGACATGGCATTCGATCGTGCGCACGCTGCGTTCCTGCCGTTCGGCGATCTCGTTGTTCGATCGCCCCATCGCGAGGTCGAAGATCGTGCGCTTCTCCGCGGGCGTGAGCACGTCGAGTGCCCCGAAGTCCGCCGTGTCGAGCACGTGGATCGACCGCGCGTCCGCGAGAGGTGTCCCGATCGGAGCCTGCATGATCACGCTCAGCGTGCCCCGCGTGCCGTACGCGTCCGGGTCGAGCGGGATGACCCGGCACAGCCAGGCGCGGCCGTTCCAGAACTGCAGAAAATCCTGAGCGCGGTGCTCACTGATCACACGCCGCATGAGTTCGATGCGTTCCTCGGCCGCTGATCCGGGGCGGAGATCGCGGTGCGTTGTCCCGGAAAGCGATTCACGAGATGTTCCGGTGTTCGCGGCGTACGCCGGGTTGCACCGGAGCACCCGGTGTTCCTCATCGCGCACGACCGTCGCGATCCCCGGAACAGACGAAAGGATCGCCATCGCCTCGGGCGTCGCGGCTTCCGGTGTGCCAACAGAATTCAACGGAGATGCTTGCGTCACCCGATCCCCCAACTTTCTTCAGCATACAAGCCGATTTCGGAGCGCGCACGGTCCGTGCCGCGATCGAACGCATCCCGATTCGACGTGCGATGACCCCGCCACAGTGCCCCGGGAAAAAACGCCGCTCGCGTGCGCTCCGGGCTCGTCCGTTCGAGCGACACGGCGCTCAACCCGATCGTGGGGGCTCAGTTCAGCGCGGCGGGCTTTGAATCCGACGCTTGGTCGGCGGCCATCGCCTGCAACGCTCGCTTGGTTTCCGGGATCGCCGCTCTGCGAGTCTCGGTTGACCCGTCCACGATCTCATCCCATTCTTCTGCTGAGAACCCGTGCACGCCGCGTTCTGTCGCGAGCCGCACAAGCGCCGACCGCGTGCCTGTTCTCAACTTCTTGTGGATCGATTCAACATGGTTCTCGATCGTGCGCACCGACCGATACTGGCGATCCGCCGTGTCCTGATTCGATCGACCGCACGCGATGTCGTACATCGTTCGAAGTTCTGATTTCGTGAGCACCGCGAGGTCGTCGAGGCACGGCGTGCGCATGAGGGTGAATCCGTTGCGCGCGTCCGTTGCACCCTCTGTCAGCGGACCCTCGGTAATCATGCAGAGCAGCCCGCGATACCCGAACGCGGTCTCATCGATGGGCAGCACACGGCAGAGCAATCGTTTGTCATTCCCAAACTGGACCGCCGACCTGGCCTCGCCGCTGGTGAGTACGCCCCGAAGGAACGCCTCGCGCTCTTCTGCGGCTGGAGCGGGAAGCAGATCTTTGAGCGTTGTCCCGATCACGTACTCCGACGGAATACCGCAGAGCGCCGCGTAGGTCTTGTCGCACCAACGCACCCGAAGCTCGTCGTCTCGGACGAGCGTACCGAGCCCACTGATCCCACTGAGGGTCGCCAGCGCCTCTGGCTTCACGCCGTCCGTGTCAGGTAAAGTTGGCTCGTTGCTCAGGTTCATCAATCCTGCCGGTGATGATACGCGTTCTTGCAATAGTCTGGACTCGTTCCAAGCAATACGGCAATCGCGCGCGTGAGACACGCAGCGGGATGGCTCGCAGCAGACATCCCGCAAAAATACGCATATCTTGAACGAGATCAGGGGCAGAAATACCCACCGTAAAGTGGTGATAACCGCCAAGGCGAAACTGGTCCGCAGACATGCAAAACGAAGAAAACGACCCGCAAGGGGTCGTTTTCTTCGATCTCGCGAAGACAGCCATTCGCCACGGCTGTCCCGTGCCACCGACAGAAGCCGGTGTCCTACGCACCAACAAATAATGTGCGCCCATACGAGGAATCTGCCAGGAAAATTCAAGAAATTCTTCGCTGCCCGATAATGGGGGTGGCTTCAGAGGCCCAGCCGGGTCAGCATGCGTTCATAGATGTCCCGGGCGACATGCTCGTGCCCCCCTGGATAGGTGCGGATCGAGATCCCCGTCCCGTCGTCGGCCAGGCGGGCCGTCACGGAGACCTTGCTGATGCCCCGCCCGTCATTGGGCCGGGCGACCACGTGTCCCCGATCGTCGGTCGCGTCCGTGCTCGTCACGGTGTATCCCCGGCGTTCGAGGGCCATCTCCGCGGCGGCGATCACCGAATGGACCGGGACATCCGGCGGAACCGTCGTGTGAAGCGTGCCCATCGTGTAGACGGCCATCAGCTTCTCACGCCCGTGCCAGCTCGTTTCCTTCTGCGGGGCGCTGCATCCGCACAGCGTGCAGGCAAGCGTGGCCCCGATTGAGACGAACGCCGACATTCTCACGATCGGCCGCCGGGCGAGCCGGGGCCGCCTCGGCGATTGGGCGGGAGTGGGGTGGCGTCTGGTATCCATTTCTGCATGTCGAGATCGTCGATTGTGAGGCGATCACGCCATTCTTCGAGGGCTCGGACCAGCAACGGGTCGAGACCCGAAAGCTGCTCAGCCTCGGGTTCGGTGGTGCCCGGCGATGGTTCAACCGGTCGGCGCGGGGGCGTATGGGGCTCACGGGGAGGCCGTGAGGGTGAAGCGGAGTCCGATTCTGGAACACGGTCGCCGCTCGGTTCCGGTATCGGCGTCGGCAGATCCAGCCGCAGGGGCTCTCCGAGCGTCGACTTCTGGCCGCCCTTCTGACGAGGCTTTGACAGCTTCTTTTTCCGACGCCGCGCCGCGTGCGGCGTGGCTGGGGTGGTTGGCGTTGCCGGCGTGACCCGCGTGGTCGGGGCCGATCGGTCGGCGGGCGGCAGACCGAACTCGTCGAGCCACCGGTCCACCGAGTAGGCGTCCAGGGGCACCTGGGCCCTGAGTACGGCGGGGTCCCGGCGCGCGGTGGGTTGGACGGAATCTTCAACCAGATGGGCGAGAAAAACCCCGCTCGCAATCCGGTCGCACCGTCTTCGGCGGGCAGCACGCTGCAGCCGTGCGTCTGAACTCACCACAATAAGTGGGTTTCCTCGGTGGTATCGATCGATCAGATCTTCGATCAGATCGTCGGCTTCACGATTGACCCCTGAATAGAGGATATGGGCGTGATCCAGCCGCACCCCGGAGGTTGCGGACCCACCCCCGCCGTCGCAGACGATGGTGAGCTCGCGTGGGGCGTACCGGCTCTGTGCGATCAGCCGGATCAGGCCGGGCACGCCCGGATCGGCCAGATCGGGCGGCAGGACGCCCTGGGTGTGGAGCACATTGAAGGCGTCGATGATCAGCATGGCGTTGGGGCGGGAGAGGAACGCGGGATACGGACTCGACCGGGCTTGGCGGCCGGTCTCGACGGGTGAGTTCCGCCGGATCTGTGGTCTGAATTCTGGACAGATCTGGGCTGTACCAAGCAAGAAACCTTGATTCAGAAGCGTCGTGAGCCTTTACTTGAGGCCCTCCCGACCCGGGTTGGGAGCGTACGACGTCGGTCGAGCCGGACAATCCCGCTTCGCCCTGAAAAGAGCAAAAGCTGTTTCGAGATATGCGTTAAGCAAGGAGCCAGCATGGCGATCCGTATCAAGGCCCGCGGCGGAGAGAGCGCCGATCAGATGATGAGGCGCTTCAAGAAGCTATGCGAGAAGGAAGGCCTGACCAAGGACATCAAGCGCAAAGAGTACTTCGAGAAACCCTCGGAGCGCCGGCGTCGCGCGGACCGGAAGGCGGAGAACCGCCGGATGAAGTCCGAAGTCTGATCCGATGAATCAGGCCGTGTCGGGCCGCGGGAGACCGCTGGCAGACGCGGCCTGTTTGTTTTTCACCGATCTTCGTTTGTGATCGGTGTCTGAGCCGAGAAAAAAGTGTCACACCCGGTGCGGCAGCGCCGGTGTGGTATTCGTCTTTCCCTACGGGGAAGGTCCCGTCTGCCGGTTGTGCAGTCGGGGTACACCGTCGCACAGTTTCTTCAACAGAATCAATCACGACAGTCAGCAGACCGTCGCACGGAAGAAGGAAAGGGTCGTCCATGAACCCGATGCTTGCCGCGATCGGCGACATCCACGCCGCGTACGTCCTCGCACCGATCGGCGGCATCGCCGCCCTCGTGATGGCGCTCGTTTTCTCGAAGAGCGTGATGAAGCGTTCCGAGGGTGATGACGAGATGGTCACCATCGCCCAGGCCGTTCGCGACGGCGCGATGGCGTACCTCACCCGTCAGTACAAGGTCGTCGCGGGCGTGTTCGTCCTGCTCGTCGCCTTCCTCGCGCTGATGTGGGGCCTGGGGCTGCAGAGCCCGCTCACGATGCTGGGCGTCCCGGTCGCCGGGTTCCTGTCCGGCCTCTGCGGCTGGTTCGGCATGAAGATGGCGACCAACGCGAGCGCCCGCACGACGTTCGCCGCCAAGGAATCGCTCAACGAGGGGCTCACCGTCGCGTTCCGCTCGGGCGCGGTCATGGGCATGGTCGTGGTCGGCTTCGCGATCCTCGACATCTCGTTCTGGTTCCTGCTGTTCAACGCGATCGGCGAC
Organism: Phycisphaerales bacterium UBA1926; assembly: GCA_002337215.1. Taxonomy (GTDB): domain Bacteria; phylum Planctomycetota; class Phycisphaerae; order Phycisphaerales; family UBA1924; genus UBA1926. The sequence goes on from DDFO01000022.1 coordinate 270,032, forward strand.
AGCATCGGGCTCGACTCGCTCGAAGTGATCACGACCGTCATGCTGAGCTTCGGCATGGGCGCCTCGACGCAGGCGCTGTTCGCCCGTGTGGGCGGCGGCATCTACACCAAGGCCGCCGACGTCGGCGCCGACCTGGTCGGCAAGGTCGAGGCGGGCATCCCCGAGGACGACCCGCGGAACCCCGCGACGATCGCCGACAACGTCGGTGACAACGTGGGCGACGTGGCCGGCATGGGCGCGGACCTCTACGAGTCGTATTACGGTTCGATCCTCGCGACGCTCGCGCTCGGCGCGGCCGCCGCGGCGACGATCGGGACGGGTTCGAGCGAGCTCGCGATGCGGCTCGCGGCGGCACCGCTGGGCCTCGCGGGTCTCGGCATCTTCTGCTCGATCGCGGGTGTGTTCACCGTCAAGGCGAGCGACAACGCGACCTTCGCTCAGCTCCTCAAGGGCCTGCACAAGGGCGTGTACGTCGCCTCCGGGCTGATCATCGTGCTCGCGCTGGGCCTGCTGTACTTCCTGTTCGGGACGGGCGACGCGAAGGGCCAACTCGCGGGCATCACCACCTGGTGGGGGCTCGGGCTCTCGATCATCTCGGGTCTCGTCGCGGGCAACGTCATCGCCTACGCGACCGAGTACTACACCTCGTACGAGCACAAGCCCACCAAGCGCATCGCCGAGCAGGCCCTCACGGGTCCGGCGACGGTCATCATCTCCGGTATTGCTGAGGGCATGAAGTCGACCTGGGCCTCGCTCCTCGTCGTCGTCGTCGCGATCATCGCCGCGTTCAGCTTCGCGGGCGGCGGCGATAGCTTCCTGATGGGCCTCTACGGCGTCGGCATCGCCGCGGTCGGCATGCTCAGCACGCTGGGCATCACGCTCGCGACCGACGCGTACGGCCCGATCGCCGACAACGCGGGCGGCAACGCCGAGATGACCGGCCAGCCCCCGCACGTCCGCGAGCGGACCGACATGCTCGACTCGCTGGGGAACACCACCGCGGCGACGGGCAAGGGCTTCGCGATCGGGTCGGCGGCGCTCACGGCGCTCGCGCTGTTCGCGGCCTACATCCAGATCGTTCAGACACAGATTACGACCCAGGCCGAGACCTTCGCTCAGAAGAGCGGGTACACCCTGCCCGCCGAGGGCGACGGCATCAACCCCGATCTCTACGCGGTTTATCAGGGCTACGGCAAGTTCGCGGTCGTGAACGGTGGGGGCGCCGAGAGCTATACCGACGGCGGCATGTGGCTCGATACCGAAGGCGGGCACGGGGGCAAGGCGGAGCCGGAGACCGGTGTGGTCTACGCCGTCGATCGCGTCTCCGATGATCGCTACGCCGTCCGGGTCATCGAGGAACATGACGGGCACGACGATGTCTACACGCTCGAGGTCGCGTCCAGCATGGACGGATCGATCGAAGACGTGCTCGCGTTCTACGACGTCACGATCGCCAACCCGCGGCTGCTGGGCGGCATCTTCATCGGCGTGATGCTCGCCTTCCTGTTCTGTGCTCTCACGATGAACGCCGTGGGCCGGGCGGCCTACGCAATGATCGACGAGTGCCGCCGGCAGTTCGGCAAGATCCGCGACGGGCTCCGTGCTCAGGGTATGAGCGAAGAGGACGTCAACAACCCAGACAACTGGCCCAAGAGCGGCGTTGATCACGAGGGGCATCACTACCCCGACTATGCGAACTGCGTGGCGATCTCGACGGCTGGCGCGCAGAAGGAAATGGTCGTCCCGGCTTTCCTCGCGATCGTCATCCCGATCGCGGTGGGGCTGGTCCTGGGCGTCCCCGGTGTGATGGGCCTGCTCGCGGGCGGCCTGACGAGCGGTTTCGCGCTCGCCGTCTTCATGGCGAACGCGGGCGGCGCGTGGGACAACGCCAAGAAGCTGCTCGAGTCGTACGGCAAGATCACCGCCGATGACTTCCTCGACAACGAGGCGATCCGCAACAAGGTCCCCGCCGGAGTGCGTGGCGCGATCGCGGCCCGGGCGACCGACATGCGGGCGGCCGGCAGCGGCGACACGATCGTCTACGGCAAGGGCTCCGACGATCACAAGGCGACCGTCGTTGGTGACACCGTGGGTGACCCGTTCAAGGACACCTCGGGCCCCTCGCTCAACATTCTCATCAAGCTCATCTCGGTCGTGTCCGTCGTCTTCGCGGGCCTGATCGTGAAGTTCGGCCCGATCCTGAGTTCGGCGCTCGGGCTCTGAAACGGGTCCCTGGTTGATTCGAACAAGCCCCGCGGAAACGCGGGGTTTTTTGTTGGACAGGAAAAAGTACTATTGAGACTGAGTCTCAGTGAGGAAAAATCGCCTCTCACCGCCTACAACTGACAGCAGACACCCCTGCTGATTGTGTTGGCTGCATTTGTCCGGCTGAGATAGGACCCGATCTTGATGCCAGAGAGCGACTCCCAGACGACAACGCTCCCGCGTATGCCTCGGGGCGAATCATGCCCCGGGACGTGCTCTGCGTATTGCCAGAGCCAGTCCGAGGTCGCATGTGTTGCGGTCGCGCAGAACCGGGCCGTCCGGTGGTGGCTCGCCGGGGTCGGCGTGCTGAGTGTTGGGCTCGGTGGGCTGGGCGTGGTCGTTCCAGGGCTTCCGACGACGATCTTCCTGATCATCGCATCGTGGTGCTTTGTCCGTTCGTGCCCGGCTCTGGAGCGTGTACTCATCCAGAACAGGTTCTTCGCGCCGTTCGTGAAGTACACACGACCCGGCACCGTCATGCCGACGCGGGCACGGATCATTTCAACGATCGCGATCTGGTCGGCGATCGGGCTGAGCGGTTGGATCCTCGTCGAACGCGGGGTGCCGCTCTTCGTGGTGGCGATCGTTGTCGCGTCTGGCGTCGTCGGCACCGTCGCCGTGTGGAGCATCGCTCGGGATCGCACGGGCCGCCCCGTTCCGGCTCGAGCCTGATGAGCACGGGTTGATTCAGATCGCAAGTTCGGCGAGCCGATCAACGAGGCGCTCCTGGTCACCGTCATCTGACTCGAGCACCGCGTCCGCGAGGCCGCGGTACAGCGGGTCTCGCTGAAGATAGATCGTTTCGACCTCGTCGAGCAGATCCGCGCCGGTCAGGCTCGGCCTGGTGGTTGTGTCGGTCGCGCTCAGACGATCCCGGAGCACGCCCGGCGTCGCGTGGAGATACACAACCCGGATCACACCGCGTGATTGCGCGTCACGCATCAGTTTGGTCGCGCCCGGCGCGGTGGGCGTCCCTCCGCCGAGCGCGAGGACGACCGGCGCACCTGCACATTCCGCGAGTACCTCTTCCAGCGCCGCGCGTTCAGCGTCACGGAAGGCGCCGAGTCCGTGGAGATTGATCGCGTCGGCGGCGCTGCCGACGCCGAGCAACGCGGGTGTGCGATCGTCAAGGTCCACAAACGTCCGGCTGAGACGTGCCGCGACACGCCGACCGACGGTCGATTTCCCGCTCGCGCGAAGCCCGATCAGCACGAGCGACGCGGCAAGGTCATCGGGGCGTGGTGTCGGGGCGTGTGGAGCCATGGACAGGAACGGTAGCCGCGTCTGAACGCACACAGTGCTCTGGCCGAGCTGTCAGTCGAGCCCGAGCGGCGCGACGCCGACCTTTGGCTCGTCCATCGTCCCCTTGATCGTGTATTTGAGCAGGCGATCGGTCACGCTCCCGAACAGATCGCCGATCGGGCCGAGCAGGCTCTGCAGCTTCTCGAGAGGCCCGGCGTTGACGCGCAGGTCGAGGGTTTTGTCGAACGCCACCGTGCCGGTCCCCCGAGCCGCGACGAGGTTGGTGACCACCTCCGAATTCGTGATCGTCGCGGCATCGGGAGCGAGCGTAAACGTCGCGGTACCCCGGTGGTTCGAGATCTTGTCGGTTGACGGGTCTTTGCCGCTGACCATCGCCGCGAGCTGCGAGAGCCCCGGAAGGACGAGCAGGCGACCGTCCTTGACGACCACCGACCCCTGTCCCGAGAGCCCGCCGCGGATGTCGGAGAGCAAAGTTTGAACGTTCCCGCTTCCGTTCAACGTGCCGGCGAGTTTGGGTGGGGCCGCAGCCGGGGCCCCGCCGGGCTGCACCCCCGGCGCCGGCTGCGAACGGAGCAGGTCGGCGAGTTGCAGCGAGTCGATCGACCAGGCGGCATCGAACGGCATCCCGGTCTGGTTCAGGCTCGATTCGCCGGTCACCGAGACGCGTCCGCCGTGGATGTCGAGGTCGATCGGTTCGACCGCCAAAATTCCGGCTTCCACCGATGTCGCGATCTGCAGCGCGTCGATCGGCAGGTGGTACTCGCCGAGCGCCGCGTTCAGATCGGTCCCGTTCACGGTGAGTTCGGCGCTGCCGCTCGTGATGTTCTTGAGATTCGCCCTCGCGCTCCCGGTTGCGGAGATCCGACCCCGCACGTCACTCCCGCGGAGAATCTCGGCGAGCGTGTCAGGCAGCGAGCCCATCGTCTCGGGGCCGGCGTCGATCGATGCGGTCAGTTCGCGGATCTCGGCGTCGAGCGTGTCGAGATTGAGCCTGCCTTCGATCCCCAGCTCGAAGCCCGGCGCGCGCCCGGACGTGAACCCGATGGTGTACCACCCTTTCCCGGTCCCCTCGCCGGCGTCGGGCTGGATATCCATCTCCGCATCGATGTTGTCGAGACGGATCGGCGTCGCGTTCCCCGGCCCGATGTACTCGAGCACGAAGTCGCGGAGCACGACGTCGCGGAGCTCGATCGCGTCCGAAAAGAGCGCCCCGCTTTCTTGCTCGCCGGAGGGCTGCTTCGCTTGCACGCCCGCTTGCCGGCCTGCTGGTGTGGGCGTGCTCCCGGGGCGGGCGCGCGTCATCCGGCTGAATCCCGCGAGCCCGCCGCCGTCGCCGTCTGGACCGGCCTCGATCGCGATGAGCCGCACCGATCCCGAATCGAACGAGATCCCCGCGAACCGCAGCGGCTCGCCCTCTGTGGGCCGCTCCGCGAGCGTGATCACCAGCGTCTGCACTTCGATAATCCGCTCGCCCTCGGGGGTCTCGAGCGTCGCGTCGGTCAGCGTGATGGTGTAAGGCGGCTTGTAGGCGATGTCGGCAAACGCGAGCTGCGGACGCAGGCGAGCGTTGACCATCCCGAGCAGACGCTCGGAGAGCCACTTCGGAACCCCGATTGTCTGGTCTTTCCCAGCGATCGCGTTGGCGATCTGTCGTGCGACCGCGCCCGGTCTGTTGCCGGGCGCAAAGACAAAGACCGCGCCCCCGGCAAGGCCGAGGATGACCGCCGCGAGAACGATCCGTGTGAAAATACGCCTGGGTCGTGCCACGTCAGTTGATCCGGATCGAGGCCCGAACTATTCCATGGCTATCGCCGATCATCGATCGTCAGTCAGGGAGCGGCCCGTCACTCCTTGACGCGTGACATGTACGACCCGTCCTCGGTCGAGACCTTGACCTTCTCGCCGATCTCGATGAACGGGGGCACGCGGGTCTTGAGCCCCGTGTCGCACTCGGCTTCCTTGAGCTGGTTGGTCGCGGTCGCGCCCTTGACGACGGGGGTCGTGTCGGTGATGGTCACCTCGACCGACGCCGGGAGTTCCACGCTCACCGGGTTCTCCTCGTGGAAGAGCATGGTGCACGAGGAGTTCGGCGCGAGGTAGAGCAGCGCTTCGCCCAGCAGGTCGGGACCGATCTCGACCTGGTCGTAGTCGCTTGTGTTCATGAAGGTGCCGCCGCCCGAGCCGTCGGCGAACAGGAACTCCATCTCGCGCCGGTCGAGCGTCGCGCCCTCGACGGTGTCGGAGCTGTTGAAGCGCTGCTCTTTCATGCCCGAGCCGTCAACGCCGCGCATCTTCGCCTGGATGTAGGCGGGACCCTTGCCCGGCTTGACATGCTCGGTCTTGACGACCACGTAGAGCTTGCCGGAAAGGTTGACGGCGACGCCGGGCTTGATCTCGTTCGCTTTCATCGTGTCTGCTTCCATCTCGGGGCGGGATCGCCGCTCGGTTGGGTGTCGCGGCGCGGCCGCTCGGGTGGTGGTCAGGGCCCGTGGAATCGGGACGCTATGGTAGATCGATCACGCCTCCAGAGCGGGCCCGGAAGGCCATGCGAGAGGCGATTTCCCCCAAGGCCCGGCGGCTCAGGGGCACCGAGCCCACAGCAGAGCCCAGATTCCCCGCCAGATCGAAACGCGACCCGCCCCGGGCGACCAATCAGGAGACCGCGATGGAGACCCACGAGCAGACAGCCGGACTCACCCGCCGGGCCTTTCTCGCGAGGGCGGGGTCCGCCGCGGGGACCGCCGCAGGATTGGCCGTGGCACCCTTCGCGGTATCGGCGTTCGCGTCCAAGGCCCGGGCCAGCTGGATGGGCGTCGCCCAGGACGACGCGGGCCAGGTCGTCGCGTCCCCCTTCGAGTGGATGCAGGTCCGCCCCGGCGTCTTCGCGAGTTCCAATCTCGCGACAGGCGGCAACTGCCTGGTCTTCCGGGGGGGCGACCGGTGCCTGCTGGTCGATACCAAGTTCCCTGCCTTCTCCCCGCTGATCGGTCGCGACGCCGAAGCCCTCACCGGTCTCGCGCCGACCCACGTCGTCAACACCCACCACCACGGCGACCACTCCGGAGGCAACCAGGCTTTCACCGGCAACGCGATCGTGATGGCGCACGAGAAAGGGGAGGGGCGTGTCCGCGGGCAGTTCGAGAATTATGTCGCCGGGATCACGGGCGGTGCACGGACGGTCGAGCGCGCACCGGAAGCGTTCCGCGCAACGATCATGAAGGATCTCGAGGCCCTGCTCGCGCAGGCGGATGCTCTCGAGGCGTCCGACTGGATCGCCAACACGCCGATCACGTCGCCCGTGTCGGGCCTCGACTTCGACGGCGAGTGGATCGAACTCCGCCACTTCGGGCGCCCGAGCCACACAGACAACGACCTTGTGATCCGGCTCGCCGGCCGCAACGTCATCCACACGGGCGACGTCGTCTTCAATGGGCTGCACCCCTTCTTCGACGCCGACGGCGGCGCGAGCAGCGCCGATTGGATCGAGACGCTCGCCGATATCGACGCCCTGTGCGACGCCGACACGGTGATCGTGCCAGGGCACGGCCCCGCGGGAGACCGCGGCATCGTCCGCACGCAGCAGCGGTATATCGAACAGCTCCGAGAGAGCGTCCGGAACGCGATCGATGCCGGGACGCCGCTCGACGATCTCCGCGACCAGACCTTCCCGTTCATGGAGGGCATGGGCTTCGATCGCCTGCGCGAGAACGCGATCGTGTTCGTCTACAACGAACTGACGAGCGGCTGAGCGTGCATACCACGCATCGGTCTGTATGCTGCACCGAGCCAGTCGCATGGCTCGGTGGGCCTATGTCTCGCTCGCCGGGCAGCGCCGGAAGGGGGCCACCATCGACTCCGAGATCCTGATGCCAGAGAGCCTTTTCAGCGGAGACAATCTCCTGAAGATGCTCGCGTTCGCGCTCTACGCCGTCGTGCTGCTCATCATCGGCTACCTCGCCTCCAAGAAAATGCACGACATCCGCGACTACTTCGCCAGCGGGAAGAGGCTGGGCTTCATCAATGTCGCGTTCAGCAGCCGGGCGACCGGCGAATCGGCGTGGCTGCTGCTCGGGCTGACCGGGATGGGCTACGCCGTCGGCATGAAGGCGATGTGGGTCGTGCTGGGCGAGATGCTCGGCGTCGGCATCGCCTGGATCTTCATGGCAAAGCGGTTCAAGCGACTTACCGACAAGTACGACTCGATCACCGTTCCCGACTACCTCGAGAGCCGGCTCCGCGACTCGAGCCATTGGCTCCGCCTCATCGCGTGCGGCGCGCTGCTCATCTTCGTCCCCATCTACGCCGGAACGCAGGTCCACGCCGCGGGCGGCGCGTTCTTCTCATTCCTGGGCTGGAACCACTACGTCGGCGCATCGGTCGGGTTCCTCGTGGTGCTGCTCTACATCACCCAGGGCGGGTTCACCGCAGTGGTCTGGTCCGATGTGTTCCAGGGCTCGCTGATGGCCTTGGGCCTCATCGCCCTGCCGATCGTCGGTCTGCTCGAGGCGGGCGGTGTGACGCGCGTCACCGAAACGCTCGAAGCGGTGGACCCGGGGCTGCTCACCTTCCACGCGGGCGACGGCTGGACGCTCATGACCGTCCTCTCGATCATCGGGTTCATGATGATCGGTATCGGGTTCCTGGGCTCGCCGCAGGTCTTCGTCCGCTTCATCTCGATCAAGAGCGAGAAGGAAATCCTCCCCGGGACGATCACGGCATTGACCTGGACGCTGCTGGCCGACTCCGGCGCCGTGCTCGTGGGTGTCACGGGTCGGGCGCTCTTCACGCCAGGCGACATCGGCGGGCTGGACCAGAACATCCTCCCGGTGATGAGCGACACGTTGCTCCCCGCGTTCTTCAGCGGGCTGTACATCGCCATGGTGCTCAGCGCGATCATGTCCACGATCGACTCGCTGCTCGTCGTCGCGTCGTCGGCCGCGGTGCGCGACTACTGGCAGAAGACGCGCCACCCCGACATGCCCGACGACACGCTCATGAGCCTGAGCAAGAAGCTCACCGTGGCGCTCGCGCTCGTGTCGTTCGCGATCGGCATCGGCATCCTGCTCTACGACAAGGAGCAGGGCATCTTCTGGACGATCATCTTCGGCTGGTCGGGCATCGCCGCGACCTTCTGCCCGACGATCGTCCTGAGCCTGTTCTGGACGAAGCTGACATCGCTGGGCGCGAAGTGCTCGATGGTCGCGGGGTTCTGCAGCGTCTCGATCTTTAAGTTCGCGATCCCGCCACTGCTCGACGCGGCGGGATTCGACGGGCTGAACGACGCGCTCGCGGCGCTCGATGTCCTCCCGCCCTCCTTCGCGGTCGGCATGATCGTCGCGGTCGTCGTCAGCCTCGCCGACAGCAAGGGCCGGGCAAAGCTCGACGGGATCGCCTTGGAGATCCGCGGCGAACGCTGATCTCCGATAAGAGCACCCGCTCTCCGATAACCACGGTCCGGACCGGTGGTGTCGCGGTGCTGATGCAGTTTCCGCGAATACGACTGCAACTCAGGTTGTCAGCCGAACGCACCGGGATATGCTGTCGCTGACCGACAAGGAGAGAGACATGACCCCCGCCCAGCGCTTCGCCGCCGGCGCGATCTTGGCATCCGCTTCGATCACGATCGCCGGTGAGTTCAATCTCGGATTCGAGCACTACACCGGCTACGACCAGGGCGCCGATCCGCTCGCCGGCATCTCCTTCACCATCGACACCAACGAGTCCGCGGGGTACGCCGATTTCACGCTTGCGCTCGACGCCGGCACCGGCCTCGGGACCGTCAAGTCCATCTGGTTTGAGAACGGCTCGGGGCTCGGCGACGTCCTCGCGGTCCACGACACGGGAAGCGTGGACATGCGGCTCGGGCGCGGGTCCCGCAACCCGGCCGGCTCCAACGGCGAACTCGCGTGGAACGGCACCGACGAGCG
>DDFO01000022.1:279594-284277 GCA_002337215.1 Phycisphaerales bacterium UBA1926
CTCGGCCGCAAGGGCAGCGCCGCCATGGGGATCGACGCCGGCGAATCGCTGACAATCCGGTACGCCGCCGATTCGGGGTTCTTTTCTGAAGGGCTCAATCGGCTGCTCGCCGGAGAATCGCGCATCGCATTCCATCTCCAGCGGCTCGGCGAGAACCAAGACTACAGCGCGCACTTCGTCAGCACCGGGGGTGGCATCCACCTCGAAACGGTCCCGCTTCCCTCGGCGGGCCTGCTCGCCGGTGCCGGGCTCTCGATCGTCGGCACCCGACGCCGCCGCCGCTGATCGCCTTCACGACTTCATGGTGGCAACGCGCCGCTCGAGCGAGTCAGCAAACCGATCAACCGACCGCGGCGCGAGCGAGAAGTACATCGAAGGCTCGATCAGCTCCAACTCGCTGAGCACCGTCTCGCCCGAGTCGGCCTGCATGACATCGACTCGCGCATACAGCGGGGCATACCCGCACGCAGCGACGACCCGGTCCGCGAGGTCGCGATCGGCATCGGCTACAGCCGGGCACGCGCTCACGGCCTCCGCATCCCCCGCGAACCGCCTCGACTTCTCGATTACGTGCGAGACCTCCCCGTCGATCCAGACGATCGCCCGCTCGGCTTCGCCCGCCGACCCGCCCTCGACACTCCGCAGATAGGGCTGCACCATCGCCGGTGCGTCGGTTCGCCATGTTCGCACATACAGATCAGCACCGGAGCCCGGATCGTGGATCGCATCGCCTGTGAACCGCGCCGTGTTGACCGAGCCCGCCGAGACGACGGGCTTGACGACGATGTCGTCCCAGCCCCGTGATCGTGCGCACGCCGCGACACCCGCCGGGTCGCCCCGGTCCACGATTGCGGTCGGCACGATCGGGATCCCGCGCGACGCCAATTCGAGCAGGTACCGCTTGTCCAGGTTCCACCGCACCGCTCCGGGTGGGTTCAGAACCCGGGCCGCGACATCGGGGCGATCGAGCCACGCCCGGAACGCGTCGGCCTTGTGGGCGTAGTCCCACGTCGCTCGGAGCACGATCGCATCGCAGGCGGTGAAATCCGCCGCCGGGTTGTCCCACACCACCGGGTCGGCCTCGTGGCCCCGGCCCCGCAAGGCATCGAGCAGCGGGGCCTCGTCCGGGTCGTGCTCGGGCAACGGGTCGCAGGTGAGCAGTGCGAATCGCATGGGCCGGGTACCTTTCCTTCGAGACGAAGACCGACATCAATTCGGGGATCAGCGACCGAAAACAGGCCTCGGGGCCGGGAGAACGGGCCTTGGAGGCGCTAGTATTTTCAGAATATTGTGAAATCCACGCCGTGCCGGCTCCCGAATCCATCTTTGGAGGCCCCTCGGCGTAGAAACGCACAATGCGACAGGGGCTCTGTGCTGAGGGCGGGCCGGAAACCAGATGTCTCCGAACGCCGACGAGGCAACGATAGCGGTGGAGCAACCATGAACGAGGCGAGCACTCCCAACACGACAGCGCGGGCGACCATCTACCAGCCCCTCCCCGAGCACCCGCGGCTCGATGCGCTCGACGCCGGCCTCCTCGGCTCGGTCGTCCGTGGTGAAGCCCGTCTGTCCCCGCAGCAGGGTCTGGACCTTCTCGAGCGCGCGCCGATGCACACGCTCGGACGGTACGCCGACGCGCGCTGCCGGCACGTCCACGGCGACACGATCCGCACCTACGTCATCGACCGCAACATCAACTACACCAACGTGTGCACCGCGAAGTGCACGTTCTGCGCGTTCCGGCGCGACGCGACCGATCACGATTCGTACACGCTCGAGAAAGAAGAACTCTTCGCGAAGGTCGAGGCCGTGCGCGCGATCGGGGGCACGCAGATCCTGATGCAGGGCGGCATGAACCCCGACCTGCCGCTCGATTGGTATCTCGACCTGCTCAGCGAGTTGAAGACCCGCTTCCCGGGTCTGCACATCCACGCGTTCAGCCCCCCCGAGATGATCGAGTTCGTGAACTTCTTCGACCCGCCCGGCGCGAACCTCGAAGAGAAGATCCGATGGGTGCTCGTCCGCTTGCAGCAGGCCGGGCTCGACAGTCTCCCCGGCGGGGGCGGCGAGATCTTCGCCCCCGCGGTGCGCAACAAGATCGGTCTCGGCAAGTGCACCGCCGAGGCGTGGCTGACGACGATGTACGTCGCCCATTCGCTGGGCATGTACACCAGCGCGACGATGATGTTCGGTCACATCGAGGGCTACGCAGACCGGATCCACCACATGCGCCTTGTCCGCGAGTGGCAGGACAAAGCCCTGCTCGACTTCGGGACCGGCGAGATCCCCGACTCCGTCGCAGGCGACCCGACGATCGCGAAGCCGACCACAGGCGGGCACTATGTCAGCTTCATCTCCTGGCCTTTCCAGCCGGATAACACACCGCTGGGCCGGGTGAAAGAGTGGGGCACGCTCGCTGATGACGAAGGAGAGTTCCCGGGTGATGTGGTCGCGACGCTCGACGGGAGCGGGACGAAGGCGGACCACAAAGAGTTCGGCCGGCGCATCCGCATGGCGGGCGCGACCGAATACCTGCGCACGCAGGCGGTCAGCCGGCTCATGCTCGACAACATCTACTCGATCGGGTCGAGTTGGGTCACGATGGGTCCCCACATCGGCCAGCTCGCGCTCCACTACGGCGCCAACGACATGGGCAGTGTGATGATGGAGGAGAACGTCGTCAGCGCCGCAGGGACGACCTACTGCCTCGACGAGCCCGTGCTCAACCACTTGATCCGCACGGCGGGATTCACCCCCGCGCAGCGGAACAACACCTACGACATCCTCAGGCTCAACACGGGTGAGAACAGCCCCGACCTGCTCGTCGAGGATTGGTCAGAGCACCGCGCCAAGAAGCTGCACCAGCAGGCGAACGCGCCGGTCAACGCCCCGGCGGACCTCACGGTCGGCGCGAGCGACTGACCGAGCGGCAGGCCCGACTCCGCGCTGGCGGACGGAACCAGATACGCTCGGCCCATGTCGCTCCGATTGCTGCAGGTCGTCCTCCCCATCGCCAGCGCGGACGATCTTGAGACGCTGCTCGCCGATGTGCCGCCCGATCTTGTCTGGCGCGACGACGTCGCGGGCGGGCTCCGGTTCGTCAGCATCCTGTTGAGAGCCGACCAGGTCGAGCCGCTCTCCGATGCCCTCAACGAGCGGTTCCGCAGTGAGATCGGGTTCCGGCTCATCCTCTTCCCGATCGAGGCGACCAAGCCCCAGTTGCCCGAGCCCGCACCGAAACCCGAGCCCCTCGAGAGCCACGAGCAGAGCGAAAATGGTGCTCCGCCAGTGAACGAGCCATCGGCGGCAGCACCCAAGCCCCTCATCGGGCGCATCTCGCGCGAAGAGCTGTACGAGGACATCGCCGCGGGGGTCTCGGCCGGGCGGCTGTTCGTCGTGATGGTCGTGCTCTCGACGGTCGTCGCGGCAGCGGGGCTGCTGCGGGATTCCGCGGCCGTGATCATCGGGGCGATGGTCATCGCACCTCTGCTCGGGCCCAACATGGCGCTCGCGCTCGGGACGACGCTGGGCGACCGGACGCTGATCCGTCGGTCGCTGACAGCCAACGGGATGGGGGGGTCGATCGCGCTGGCGATGAGCGTCGTCATGGGCCTGCTCGTGCCGATCGATGCGGACGGGGCCGAGCTCGTTGCGCGGACGACGGTGGGGGCGACCGACATCGTGCTCGCGCTCGCGTCGGGAACAGCGGGTGCCCTTGCCTTCACGACCGGCGCACCCGCGACGCTCGTGGGCGTGATGGTCGCGGTGGCGCTGCTCCCGCCCACGACGGCCGCGGGGCTGTACTTCGGGATGGGCGACGCGGGGCGCGGGCTGAGCGCCCTCTCGCTCGTCGCGGTCAACGTGGTCTGCGTCAATCTCGCGGCGACCGCGACGTTCCTTGTCCAGGGCATCCGCCCCGACACCTGGTGGGCGGCGGACCGCGCCCGCGGCGCCACCCGCCGCGCGATCGTGGCGTGGGTCGTGCTGCTGGCGTTGCTCGGCGCGCTGCTCTACATGCGCTCAGTGTGAACCAGGTCGTCCCCGAATCCGACAGTCAGAACGCCCCCTCGGGCGGGCCGAACCCGGCCGCCATCCGCCACTGAGAGAGCTGCCCGAGGTGGTACCCCTCGTGGTGGGCGAGCATGTACGCGGTCGCCACGGCGTTGGTCGGGAAGAACTCGCGCCATTCGGGGACGACGAACTCCTGTGCGAGCTGCTGTTCGGTCATCGCCTCGACCATACCTGCGAGTTTCTCGTGGGTCATGCGGAGGGCCGTGAGCAGCTCGTCCTTGCTGGGGAATTGTGCTCGGTCGCCGCTTACCGCGCCGCCCGCGGGGCAGAGCTCGGGCCACGAGGCCGGCACGCCGCCGAGGTCGTTCGGATCGCCCTTGATACAGCCGATCATCATGCCGGCACCGACCGACAGGTGCGTGAGGACCCATGCGGGGTGCTTGGCGTTGGTGTAGGGCAACTCGGCGAAACGCTCGTCGGGCACATCGGCGACGAGTTTCTCTGCTTCGGACAGGGTGTGGGCGAACAGGCCGAGGATCTGGGGTTTCATTGCGGTGCTCCGGTGTGATGGTCAAGCATCGAAGGTTGATGGGCTATCGCTGTTTGTGTTCTGTCAATATATCCCGTGTTTCCGGGGCCGCGTTCCAGAGTGCAAAAAGAACAGCCCCGCCG
>DDFO01000022.1:284401-300447 GCA_002337215.1 Phycisphaerales bacterium UBA1926
TAGCGGCGACGACGGGTGGCGACGAGGCCACCGAGGCCCAGCAGCGCGGCGGCGCCGGGGGCGGGGATGTAGGTCACGGTGACGAAGCTGCCCGCGCCGTAGACGTGGTCCACGCCGGCGTCGTCAAAGCTGTCGTAGAGGGTCAGGTAGACGAGGCCGTTCGACGAAGCCGAGGCCGCCGAGATCGAACCGCTGTAGGCGAACACGCCGGGGGCGTCGCCCGCGCCGTAGTCGGCGGGGTTGACGTCGGCGTCGAGGCTCGCGTCGTCGTCGGTGTCGATCGCGATCTGGGCCTCGCTCGCCCAGCTGCCGCCGAGGGCCTCGTAGTTGACGTCCCAGGCGACGTTGGTCACTGTACCGGCGAAGCCGAAGTCGTGAACCATGGTGAAGAACTCGGCGCCGAAGCCCTCGTCAACGGACAGGCCGCTGATGTCGAAGGTGTGGTCAGCAGCGGTGGCAACGCCGGCGGCGGCGACGATAGCGATGATCGTGGTCTTCATGTCTGGTCTCCCAATCTCTTTATCCGAATATTCAGGGCGGCGGAACAGCCCCACAAGATGGCCGAGCAGCTCATGCTGGCACGGCCTTGACCGGGGCACCTCGCCCTCGGCATACGTTGGTCAGTGAGAAAACGCTCTCCTCGACTCCGGGAACATGATCTCCCGGTTCGGGGGGCAAGTAAAGCAAAACTCTCAGAATCGACCCCAAAAAACAGGAATTCGCACCCGTAAGCTCAAAATATATTGGATGAAATTCATACTAGGTCTTTGTTCATGCCGTGCTGCATAGAAAACAAGGCAGCCCCGCCATCGTGACGGGGCTGCCCATGATGAATTCCTGAGTGGTGTCGTGCGACCGCGATCAGCGGCGACGACGGCTGGCGACGAGGCCACCGAGGCCGAGCATCGCAGCGGCGCCGGGCGCCGGGACGAGGAACCCGACGGTGCCCGAGTTGAAGATGCCCTCGGGCGAGCCGTCGGAATCGACGAACGACTCGAAGAGCTCGATGTCGATGGTGCCGCCGACCGCGAGCAGGTCGCCGATGCCGGCGTCGCCCAAGTCAACGAAACCGCCCGAGCTGTTGAACTCGGTGCCCGGGGCGTTGGTGGCGCTGGGCGTGATGTACAGGTCGTTGATGCCGTCGCCGTCGAAGTCCATGGCGATGGTCATCTCCGAGAGCCAGCTGGCGCCGCCGGGATCGATACCCGCGGTCTGGTCGAGGTCCCACGACACGGCGGTCACGAGCGTGTCGCCCATGCCGACGGCGTGGGTGAAGGCGACGTTCGTCACGCTGCCCTCGGCGTCATTGGTGGTCATGCCACTGAGGTCCGCATAGGACGCGACGCCGGCGTTTGCGACGCCCGCGGCGGCGATCAGCGCGAGAAGGCTTGCAGTTTTCATCTCTACTCTCCTGTATTCATGATTTCGGATCCAAGGCCAGCACAACAGGCCCCGGAAGGGATGGGTCGCCAGCAGGGTGCCGCCTTTCGACAGTGAGAACAAGGCGATCGTTCTGACACCCGGCGATTCCCCGATCTTGCCGCCGGCGAATCGTCACATACCGCGCAACCGGTCCACCCGTGTCCGATATCAGCGAGCGCAGAAAAACGCCGTGCGGCCCATCGATCGCTCGAGGGCCACACGGCTTGGGAAGAGAAGAGCGTTCGGTCTATCCCGCAGCGGAAACGCTGATCGCCGCCCGGAACAAAAGGTCGTTCAATGTGCGGAGTTCAGCGTCGCTGAGTCCCCGAAACTGCGATTCGTGCAACGCGTCGGTCTCCGGCCCCAGGCGTTCGAGCAGGCCGAGGCCCTTGTCGGTGATCCGCACGTAGACGACGCGTCGGTCCTCGTCACAGCGGCACCGTTCCGCGAAGCCGGCCTTCTCAAGGCGGTTCACGAGCCGGGTCATATCCGGTTCGCGTGTGACCATCTCCTCGCCGATCCGCAGCACGGGCAGCCCGCGATACGTCTGGCCCGCGGCCTGATCCTTGCGTTGATGCCCGCGGAGGATCCGGAGAATGTTGTACAGAGGCGGCGAGATCCCGTGCGCTTTGAAAAGCCTGTGGAACGGGGCGCTCGTGATTGCCTGCGTCCGCATCAGGTTCAGGAACGCTTCCTGACGGAGCGAGCGGAACGTGTCCTGCTTGCCCAGCAGGCGGGCGAGATTGGATGGCGATGTCTCCATGCCGGAATATTGTAGTGGTGCGGGTAATTGTTTCAACAGGTAAATGAAAAAGCGCGGGCCGTCCTCTAGCATGTCCCTGGTCCACGGATCACGCTCGGCAACGCATCGCGACCATCCGGCTCGTCGTCGCGGCTTGCCAGATCATCTTGGTCCGATTAAGTCAAGCCGGATCGATGCGCAACGAACTCGTTCCGATCCGTCCGTTCGATTGATCACACACATCACCGCACCCACACCAATCCACGCACACCAATCGGAGTCCAATCCCATGCCGAAGTCGATCCTCGCGTTCTCTGGTAGCACCCGGAAGGGCTCGGTAAACACTAAACTCCTGCACGTCGTCGCGGGTGCCGCGCGCGATGCCGGTGCGGAGGTCACCATCGCCGATCTCGCCGATTACGACATGCCGATCTTCAACGAGGATCTCGAAGCCGCCCATGGCCTTCCCGAGTCGGTCAAGGCCTTCAAGGACCTGCTCAAGGCGCACGATGGGCTGCTCATCGCCAGCCCTGAGTACAACAGCTCGTTTAGCCCCCTGCTCAAGAACGCGATCGACTGGGCGAGCCGGCCCCGCGAGGGCGAAACGCCTCTCGAGTGCTTCCGGGGCAAGGTCGCGGGCCTGCTTGCGGCTTCGCCCGGCTACTTCGGCGGCTACCGCGGCCTCCAGCAGGTCCGCTACCTGCTGGGCAACATCGGCGTCGTAGTCCTCCCCGACATGTTCAGCCTGCCGGGCGCGTTCGATGCGTTCAACGAGGACGGCTCGCTCAAGGACGAGAAGCAGGCGGGCATGGCTGCCGGCATCGGCAAGACCCTCGCAGGCTTCCCCGCCGTCTCGCTCTGAACCCGGTGCCGCGCATTCACGCTCTCGGGTGGAACCGCTCGTGCGTCCGCTTGAGCTGGCTGCGATCGACGTGCGTGTAGATCTGCGTCGTTGTGATGTCGCTGTGACCCAGCAATTCCTGCACGACGCGCAGGTCCGCGCCGCCCGCCAGCAGGTGCGTCGCGAACGAGTGCCGGAGGGTGTGGGGGTGCACGCCCGCGAGGCCAGCCCGGGCGGCGTACTTCTTGACCAGCTGCCACACGCGGACCCGCTCGATCGGTTTGCCGTTCTTGGTCAGGAACACCCGCCCGGCGTCGGGTGATGCACCGCCGGTCCGCATCGCCTCGCGGGCGCGACGCTCGAGCCCGGGCCGGCACTCGTCGAGGTACCGACCGAGCCATGCCTGGGCGTGCTCGCCCATGGGCACGAGCCTCTGCTTGCTGCCCTTTCCCGTCACGCGCAGCGCCCCGAGCGTCTCAAGGACATCGGTGACGCCGACCGCGCCCACCTCGCTCGCGCGCAGCCCGCTCGCGTACATGAGTTCCAGAATCGCGCGGTCGCGCACCCAAAGGCCCGGCCCCGAGGCCGCCGCGTCGCGTTCCGGCGCGTCCGCTTTGCAGGCCGATTCGACGAGCCGGCGCATCTGCCCGGGCGTCAGCACCCCCGGGATCTTTTTCCACCGCGTCGGCGTCTGGAGAATCTCCGTGGGGTCGATGTCGATCTCCCGCCGACCGAGCAGCCAGCGGAAGAAGACGCGGATCGTCGCCAGATGCCGGGCGACGGTCGAGCCCGAGAGCCCCCGATCGCGCCCCAGCGACGCGACGTGATCCGCGAGCAGGCGAGGCGTCACCGCCTTCGGAGTGTCCGCGCCCCAGGCGGTCATATCCTCGGCCATCATCCGCAGGTCCCGCCCGTACGCCTCTACGGTGGTGGGGGCCATCCCGCACTCGATCCGGATGTACCCCGCGAAGGCCTTCCGCTGCGCTTCCCACGCGGGGGATGAGGCCGATCGCGATGCCGACCCTTCGGCCGGCGTCGTGTCGCTCTCGCTCCCGGTTTCGCCAGCGGCGCTGTGCATGGTTTCATCATCGTCGCGAGCCGGCGCTCCGCACAAACACCTGCGTCAAAAAGAAGCATCCCTGGAGAACCCGCAAAAACAAAGAACGCCCCGCGGTTAGGCGGGGCGTCCCTGAGTCAGAGTTGAGGCCCGGTCCTCCGACCGGGCGGAGCGACCGTCGCTTAGCCGAGAAGCTGGAGCGCGGCCTGCGGCTGCTGGTTTGCCAGCGACAGCGTGTTCTGAGCCGCCGACGACAGGATCTGGTTCCGTGTCAGGCTGGCGGTCTCGCTGGCGAAGTCCGCATCGACGATGAGGCTGTTCGCGGCGGCCGAGTTCTCGACGGCGACGCCCAGGCTTCGGATCGTGGCACCCACGACGTTCTTCTGGAACGCACCGAGACGGCCACGGGTCGAGGAGACCTGCTCGATCGCCTCGTCAACGATCCGCTGGGCGGTGTTGAGGTCATTGCCGTCCACGACGTTGAACGCCTGGCCGGAGCCGAGCTCGTCGAGGAAGCCGAGCGCGGCGGTGCCGAGCTTGCGGGTCGCGACGTCGCCGACGCCGATGGAGACCTTGTCGCCGATGCTCACGTTCGAGCCCAGCTGGAAGTCGGCACCACCGCCGTTGATGGTGAAGGCCGTGCCCCCACCGAGCGTCTGCGAGTTGATCGTGCCGGTTGTGTCAAGCGTGATATCAACGTTGAGGAAGTCGGTGTTGACGCTCAGCGAGTTACCGTCGCCCACCGCGGCGATGCCGTTGATGGTGCCGTCCACGTTCTGGCCTTCATCGCGGACCGGGTTGGTCGCATTCGCGAAGGTGGTCGCGGAGCCTGTGGTGGTGTTGGTGTCGGCCGCATCGACGGCGTAGACACCGTCGCCGACGACCGTCGCGTCGCCACCGGTCTTGACCGAGACGAACTCACGCGAGCCGTAGGCCTCCGACTGGATCGAGATGCCCGTGCCGCTCACCGTGGCGATAGCGCCTGTCACATCGCTGAACGTGTTGATCGAGGCGGCGACCTGGGCGAGGGTGTTGCCCGAGGTGAAGCTCACCTCGCGGCTGCCCAGCGAACCCGAGACCTCGAGCGTGAAGCTCGAGCCGGCCGAGAAGTCGAGGGCCGCTCCGCCGAACGAGAGGAACAGCGTGCCCTGCTGGGCCGAGTTGGTGACGACAACGTCAACGTCCTGACTCGCCCCGTCGAACTTGGCACCGTTGATCGAGAAGTCGGTCACGCCACCCGAGACGTTGGTGGTGGTGTAATCAAAGTTGCCGTTCAGCAGCTTGATACCCTGGAAGTTGGTCGAGCTCGCGAGGCGGTCGACGGTGCCCAGGATCGAGTCGATCTGGTCCTGGTTGGCTTCCTTCTCCGCCTGGCTCAGGCCGGCGGTGTTCGCCGAGCTGACGAGCAGACCCTGGAGTTCCTCGAGCAGGCCCGAGACTTCCTGAAGACCACCCTCCGCGATGTTGACCACCTGGTCAGCACGCTCAGCGTTGCTCACCGCGCTGTTCAGCGAGGTGATCTCGGCCTTGAGATTCTCGCTGGCGATCAGGCCGGCGGGATCATCCTTACCACGGTTGATCCGAAGACCAGTGGAAAGACGGGTAAGGGCCGTGTTCAGGCTCTTGTTGTTTTGACCCAGGACTCGCTGAGCGATCAGCGACTGGACGTTTGTGTTAATCCGACTCATGGGAGACATCCTCCGTGAACTGAACCGGCGGCCGCTCTGCGTGTCCGCCCAACGTACGCTCTGTCCCCGGAATCCTCTCGGGGCAACTATGCTGCGCCCGGCACCGAGCCGGACCGGGGCAACGAATCGGCCTCCACGGATCCTCAATTAACTCGCACACGTCGAAAACGCGCGAGAAAATCGCGCACCTGCCGAAAGCGGGGGGGTTATGCGGTGTGCGCACGAAAAACCGCCGGCCCGAAGGCCGGCGGCGTGTTCATTATCAGGACGCAGTCTCTACCGAATCAGGTGTTAGCCGAGCAGCTGCAGCACCGACTGGGCCTGCTGGTTCGCAAGTCCGAGCACTGTCGTGCTCGAACTCGCCAGGATCTGTGCCCGAGTCAGTTCGCTCGTCTCGACCGCGAAGTCCGCATCGCGGATCACCGATCGGCTCGCCGAGAGGTTCTCCACCGCGGCCTGCAGGCTCCGCTTGTTCGTATCGAGCACGTTCCGCTCGAACGCACCGAGCCGACCCCGGATAATCGTGACATCATCAATAGAGGTATCGATGATGTCGCTCGCCGTGGAGAAGTCGTTGCGCTGCAGGCTCGCTTCGAGGTCGTTCACCCCGCCCGATTGCAGGCTGGAGAGGAACTGCATCACCCCGTTGTCGAGCGTGCCGCCCAGCTTCGAGGCCGCCATCGACTGCACGCCGATGTTCTCCTGCTGCAGCGCGCTCACCTCGGGGCCGAGTTGGTACATCGACCCGCCCCCGATAATGTCGAACGTGCTCGCCGTGATGGTCGGATCGATCGCGAAGGACTCCGCGAGCGTGAGTTGCGAACTCAGGATCGGGCTGTTGGTCGAGATCGTCAGCCCGTCACCGTTCGCGAGAGCGCCGTTCACCAGAGCGATGACATCCCGCCCCGAATCGCGGTTCGCCGTCACGAGCCCGGTATCGGTGAACGCGAATGTCGCGTTCAGCGCCTCGTTGTTCCCGAACTTGTAGAGGTTGGGCCCGGCCTCACCGGCGCGCGTGTTCACCCGCTCGACAGAGACGAACGAGCTGCTCCCGTAGTTCTCGGCGTTGAAGACGACGCCAGAGTTCGCGTTCCCGTTCACCAGCGAGGCCGTGACACCCGTCAGCGAGGTCCGCTGGTTCACCGCGTCCACGATGGTCTGGAACGTCTGCCCGGAGGTCACGTCAATCTCGAGGATGCCCCGGCTGCCGCCGATCTGCAGCGTCATCGAGCTCGTCGTTCCCGTCGCGCTGAGCGGTCCGACGCCAGGCTCCATGAACAGCGCGCCCTTCTGGGCCGAGTTCAGCACATCCACCTCGACCTGCAACTGCGTCGTCCCGATGAACGAAGCGCCCGAAATCTGGGCCTTGCTGATCTGCGACGAGTTCACGCCGCTGGTCACGTAGTCCAGGCTGCCGTCGAGCAGGTTCAGCCCGCCGAATGTCGCGGTATTGCTGATCCGCGTGATCGATCGGATGGCCGAGTCGATCTGCAGCTGGTTCGCGTCTCGCTCTTCCTTTGAGTTGCCACCCGTGTTCGCGGCTTCCACCACGAGGGCTTTGATCGAGTTGAGCAGGGAGTTGACCTCCGCCAGGGAGGCCTCCGTCGTCGAGATCACGCTGCTGGCGCGTTCACCGTTCTTGATCGCCTGCTCGACACCGTTGATGTCAGTGCTGATGCGTTCCGAGATGATGAGGCCCGCCGGGTCGTCGCCGCCACGGTTGATGCGCACACCGGTCGCGAGACGGTTCAGACGGACCTGAAGGTTGTCGTTCGATCGCGCCAGGTTGAACTGGGCAATCATACTCGGCGTATTCGAATTGATCCTCGACATGCCAATCCTCCGTGATTGTGGCCAAGGGTCGGCCCGCGGTGTTCCTCGCGAGCGTCGGGTGTCTGGTTATGCCGTCGAGCGGGTCTGCTTGGTGCCCGTGACGAGTCCGTGCGCTTTCGAGGAGGCAACGGGGCGCGCGGGCCCGGGCCTGATCGTCTGTGCGAGCGAGGCGAGGTCGGCGTTGTTGATCCGCGCCGCGTTCTCGTTCTCGCTCTTGATCGCGTCGTACACCTCTTTACGGTGCACCGCAATCCGTGTCGGAGCGCCGATGCCGAGGCGGACTTTGTCGCCCCGGATATCCACGATCGTGATCTCGATGTCATCACCGATCATGATCGTTTCATCGCGCTGCCTGGAGAGCACCAACATGGGTCAGCTCCTTGGTCTCGCTATCTGACTCCGGCGTCGGGCTTCCGTGCCCGGGCCGGTGGAATCCAAATCCGCCAGCGGTCGATGGGCGTTCGGGGGGCGCTGGGCCGTCAAGAATGGACGCCCCCGAACACGTCTGATTGTCGAGCCGTGTCTCCCTCGGAGGACACCGGCCCTGGGTTGAGCCGAGGCTCAGGCGCTCGCGGTCGCCGCACCGGACGTCGCCCCCACCTTGATCAGCGGGTGACGCGTGGTCCAGCGTTTCTCGGCAAGCACCATCTGCTCGGCCACCCGGTCGATCGTGTTGATCACCAGCGGGCCCTGCAGATTCCCGGTCAGCTCGTCATCAACCTTGTTGACGATCACGAACACCTGTGCATCATCGAGGCTGCCAAGCCCGAGCGATGACATCTGTTCCGCCCGGATCGGCACCGAATATTCCTGTATGAACAGGGTCGGGTCCGTCACCACGAACGCGAGGTCCGGGTCATCCAGGCATTGCAGCCAGAAGAAGCACGCGTCGTCTCCAGGTTGCAGCAGGCAATACCGACGATGCTCGGGAAACCCCAGCATCCCGCTCGGGAAGGTGATCACGCGGTCCTCCGCGATCTCGATCACCCCAAAGCGTGTGGTCCGCACCTCCATTGTGCGCTCCGTTCCAATCCGGCCTCCTAAAACCCCGGATCCGAAGGCGATCCACCGCCAACCGATACCGGTTCAACCCCGCACGCGGCCGAGACGCGCGGAGCGGACATCCTGTCAAACCCGCCCTCCGGCTCTCACCGAAGGGCGAACGATCCCTCCCTCATCAGAGGAAGTTCAGCAGCGTCAGCTGGCCGCTGATCGCCGTCGTCTGCAGCCCCGCCTGGAGCTGGACCTGCAGCAGCGAGTACTCGCTCGCCGCCTGCGCGAAGTCCACATCCCGGAGCGTCGTTCTCACCTGTTCGTCAAGCACCTGCCGGTCTTCCGTTCTGATGATCTGGTCGTCGATCCGCCGCGCATATCCGCCAACAAGCGCACGGCTCTTGGTCACCTCGTCGATGGCGTCTTCCAGAGACTCCACCGCAAGCTGCATGCCAAAGTCGTCGTCGTTCTCCAGGGCCGTCCGAAGATCGATCAGATGCGTGAAAACGCTCTCGACACGCACCTTCGAGGTGTCGGTCCCCTCGTACGTGCTCGTTGCCGCGTTCCACGTCCCCCCGGTGATCCCGAGATCGATCGCCGCGAGGCTGTTGTTGCGCCGCTCGACCCGCAGCGGCTCCCCCGAGCCCGCCGTGATCGACGGGTCCTGGTTGAACACCAGCCCGTTTGTCGTGGGTTCGATGCTCACAGACAGGTCGGTCGTCGGGCGACCCGCGGCCGTCAGCGCATCGTCGATCTGCTGGTTCACCACGTCCCGGATGTTCCCGATCGTCGTCAGATCGCCCGGCGCCAGGTCGATCGGGATCTCCAGCGGGTTCCCCGCCGCGTCGTCCACCGTGAGCATGAAGTCGACGTTGTAATAGGGATCGGCGTTCCCGTCAGCGACCCGCACGCCCCGACCGAAGTTCAGATCGTCCGCCCGCGTCGCCGCAGAAAACGTCCGGATGCCCAGCGCCTCGGCCGTCCCGTTGTTGCCGGCCACTTCCGAGATCGACAACGCCTGATTCGAGCCGGCCGCGATCTCATTGATCAGGTCGATCCCCGTCCCGTCCGCGTTGATGCGCACAGAGACGCCCAGGCCCGCCGATTCGATCCGGCTCTTGATCTCGCCGATCGTCTGCGCACCGCTCAGATCCACGTCCACCGATTGACCGTTGTTGGCGATGCGGATCGCGCCGAGCGAAGTGCCCACCGCGGCAAGCTGATCGACCCGCGTCGCAGTCGTCACCTTCGGCGCAAGATCTGCGCCGACGCTGCGCACCGGGTCGAAATCGGCCTCCGTCGTCTCGACGAGCCCGAGGTCCTTGGCGATCACGCCGCCCGAGATATCCGAGAACGTCAACGCCCCGAACGGCGAATCGATCGCGATCGACGTCCCGCTGATCGCGACCCCGCCCGGCCCGAGCACCGACTCCCCGGAATCGGTCTCGTACTGAAGGATCTCCGCCTCGATCGCATCGATCACATCGCCGATCGTGTCCGCCTGGGTCAGGTCCACCTGCTGCGGCGTGCCACCCTCGAAACTGAACGCGATCGAGCCCGACGTGATCCCCAGCCCGCGCCCACCGCGGAGGTCGGCGAGCCTGGTGTCGTCCGTGAGCTGCGGCTGCAGATCAACCTTCCCGAGCACCTCGCCCCGGGTCCCGCGGACCGCCTCGGGGGTCCCGATCGTGATCGGCACCTGCCCGAGCCCCGGCGTGTCGGGCCGCAGGCTCGTGCTCGCGCTCCGCATCCGGTACGAACCCAGCACCTGCTCGATCGGCTGCCGGCCCGGAGTGGACCCGCCGAAGATGTACCCCGACACGCCCTCCTGGTTGGTCACGCCGAACATCGAATCGATGATCGTCTGGATCACCACCGACTGCGCCTGCCGCTCGTCGGCATCGGGGCCCTCGCTGATCTGCGTGAGCGCGATGCTCCGCGCCTGCTCGAGCAGGTCGGCGACCTGGGTGAGCCCGTTGTCGAGCGCGTTGATCTGTGCCTGCGCGAAGTCGAGGTTCTTGAGGGTCTGCGTGCCGCGCTCGAGCCGATCATCGAGCTCGATGATCGCCGCGGTCTTCACCGTGTCGTCGCTGGGGCGCAGCAGCGCCCGCCCGGTCGAGAGCTGGGACGTCGCGCGGAACAGCGACAGATTCGTGCGACCGATGTTGCCGATGCCGATCTGGCTCAGCAGCATGTTCGAGGTTCTCGCGATGTTTCCGGAGACGTAGGTCATCGGTGTTCCTCTTTAGATGATCGAGATCAGCGTCTGCAGCAGTTCGTCGGCGGTGCTGATCACCTGGGCCGCACCCTGGAACTGCCGCTGGAAGTTCAGTAGGTTGATCGATTCCTCGTCCACGCTTACCCCGCTCAGCGAAGCCCGCTGGGCCTCCAGGCTCTGGCGGACGATCTGCCCCGCGTCCGCGTTCGTGCGCGCGATCGAGGCTTTGGATGCCACGGCCTCGACCGAGTCCGACCAGAAGCGACTCGCCGAGATACCCCCGAGCCCCGTCACCGCTTGGTCGCGCAATGCCGAGACCCCAAGGGCCGTGCCGTTCTCGATAAGCGTTCCGTTCTCGAACCGCCCGACCATGAGCAGCGAGGGATCGTCGAGCACGTCCTCGCGTACGCCGATGTCGAGGGCGGACGACCCGGTGAAGAGCGTATTGACGCCCAGCAGCGCCAGGGCGCCCGAGCTGTCGTCGCTGAAACTGAACTCGAAGCCGGGCTGCGCATCGATCTGCAGCCGGCCCGCCGCGTCGAACGAGGCGGAGAGTCCATCGATGGCGTTCAGGCCGTCGGCGATGTCCCGGGCGCTCGTGTCGTCGGCGAACCCCGGGATCCCCGCATCGGTGATCCCGTCGAGGTCCACGTCGATGCGCACGCGCTCGCTCGCCCCGGTCGCCGGGTTGCGGATGTCCACGAAGAACCCGCCGTTCTTGGCCGCGAACGGGAGGCCCGCGAACGAAGTGTTCTGCGGGTTGTTGAGCGCGGTGCTCAGGTCGGCCGTCGCAACGCTGAACGCGCCGGTCGTCGTCGTCAGACCCGCGAGGTTGGTCCCGGTGCTGTGGAGTTTGTTGATCTCGAAGATGAGCTGGCTGGTCAGCGTATCGATCCGGTCGATCGTCGCGTCGATGTTTCCGTCGCGTGCCGTGAGCAGCCCGCCGATCGAACCGAGGGTCACGTCGAGCGGCGTCCCGTCCGAGCCCAGGGTCACGATCGTGGTCTCCGTGCTCCCATCGCTCTCACGGGTCACGCCGACGCCCCTGTTGGTGGTCCCGAGCACTACGGGGATCGAGCCGACGAGCACATCCGTCGCGCCGCCCTCCTGCTCGACAACACTGATATCCATCATCGTCGCGAGCTCGTCGAGCGCGTTGCCACGCTGGTCGCGCAGCTCATTGGCGGTCGCGCCGATCGCCTCGGCCGAGGTGATCTGCCGGTTCAGATCGGCGACCTGTGAGAAGAGCGTGTCGGCTCGCGCTACCCGCGCGTCGATCTGCGACTCGATCTGGCCCCGGATCAGCCCCACGTCGCTCCGCATGTCGCGGACGAACTGCGCGAACTGGTCGGCCTGCTGCACGACCACGGACTGCGAGCTGATCAGGTTGGTCGCCTCGCTCCAGGTATCGAAGAGCGAGCCCATCTCGCTCGAGAGGTCGTTGCCGCTCAGCTCGCCCATCACCGTCTCGAGTTGGTTCATGACGCTGTCGATCGCGAGCGCCGAGTTCTCGTCGGACATGCTCCGGCGGAGGCGGGCCTGGAGTGCCTCGTCGATCTGCCGCTCCACCGCGTCGATCCCGACGCCGCGCCCCAGCGAGAAGCTGCCCATGACCTGCCCGCGGTTGGGCGAGAGGAAGAGCGCCTGCCGCGTGTAGCCGGGCGTCGCGGCGTTGGCCATGTTGTTGCCGGCCACCTGGATGCCCACCTGGCTCGACACCAGGGCACTCCGGCCGATCTGCATCGCGGTAAACAAACCCATCGGTTACTCCCGTGCGGGCACGCCCGTGCTCAGAGACTCACGTCCAACCCGGACACGATCGGGGTCTTCGCTTCCACGCGCCCCGCGGCGCCGTACGTCCCCGCGTGGCTCAGCCGCTGCGAGACCTGGCGCACGAGCCCGTCGATGTGCGACGCCATCGCGTGGCTCGCCTCGCGGACGCTCTTCTGGAGGATGTCCGCCCGGCTCGTGAGCGCCTTGAGATACGCCGAAGATTCGGCGATCCGCTGACCCTCATCGCCACCCAGCGCCGCCGCAAGCCTGGTGAGCGTCCATCCGCCCTCGGTCGGTGTTGTGCGCGCGCCGGGCGTCACCGGCGTGCTGGCGCTCTGACCAAGCGACCGCCGGCAGGTCTCGTCGAGGGTGAGCAGCTCTTCGAGCAGTTCGGCCTCCCGCGCGATCGCGGCGTCGATGCCGCGCCCGTCCGCCTGGCTGATCGCCGCACGGTGCGCTTCCAGCGACTTCACAAACGCCTCGTAGCGTTCGATCAGCATCGCGAGAGGCTCGGCGAGATCCGCGGCGACCGCGGCCGGGGTCTTGAATGAGACCGGAGCGGGATCTGTGTTGTGCTGTGATGTCCGCATGGAATCGACCTCCTGTCGAATCGGCGATGCGCGTCCGCCCTGCGATGGGCGGATCAGATCGGCGTCCCGGTCGGCACCGACCGGGGTTCAGGCTCCGGAACGGCGCGTTCCGAGGCGGTTTGGTTCCGTGTCATGTCCGCCGCGAGGCGATCCACGATCGGCCAGGAAGCCGACCGGACGAGATCGAGCGCACGCTGCGCGTCCATCATCGAGGCGAACTGCTTCTCGCCCGGGCCGGGCCCGAAAGGCGGCGGGGTCTGGTTCGACTCGCGCACCTGCTTGAGCATGGGTTCGAGGAAGACCTTGGCGACGAACTCCTCGGCGACTTTCTTGGCGTTCTCGGCGGCGTCACCTGCGCCGGCGTGCCGCACGCGGTTCTGCACGCCCATGATCGCCGCGAACTCGGTCTGCGAGTCGACGTCGGCGGACGCCTGGTGTGGGAGAGAACGGAAGCTCGATCCGAGATCGGTCGTGTCGATCCGCATCATCCCTCCTTCCCGTCGATGACGAGGCGGGCGTGGAGCGAGCCCGAGCGGTGCAGGTCGCGGAGGATCTGGATCTGGGCCTTGGCCCCGATGTCGAGCTGCTTGAAGGCCGCCAGCAGATCGTCGAGACGGGCCATGTCGTCCTCGTCGGCGGCCGTCTCGATCGTTGCCCATCGCCCGTTCTCGATCAGGGGCGCCTGGGGTGTTGGCACGGGAGGCGGAAGCGTCGTCGTGAGCACGAGATCGTTGTGTGTGATGACCGTCGGGCTGATCTTGACCGAGCCCGTGACCACGATGGAGCCGGTGCGTGAGTTGGCAACGACCATCGCGGGCAGCCCGAACCGCTGGGGATTGATGGGGGTCTGCATGATCTCGGCGATGAACGCGGGGAACGTCTCGCGTTCCTCGGGGGGGACGGTCAATCGGATCGTGCGGTTGTCGATCGTGCGCGCGATGCGGTCCGCGGTCGGGTTGGTGTCGAGGTGGTACGAGTCGTTGATCTGACTGGTGATGTAGCTTGTTGACGACCACCCCGCGTACCACGCGTCGAGGATCAGGTCGAACGCCCCGTCCACGGCGGGCATCGTCTGGACAGGACGGACCATGCGCACGCCACCGGGCACTGTCGCGGTGGTGGGGATGTCGGGGTTCTCGACGACGATGGTGCCCTGGGCGAACGCGTAGACGGCGCCGCCGGGGCGGGGCTCGGTGAGCGGGGCGATGTAGAGCTCCCCGCCCGCGAGGCTCGAGGCGCTGTTGACGACGCTGATCGTGGCGTCGAACGTGTCGTCCACCGCGGCCCCGGCACGCGGGATCGTGCAGGTGACCATCACGAGCGCGACCGAGTTGGCGTTCGCGAGCTCGTCGAGGCTTGCGATCGGCATCTCGTTCCGACGGAGCAACTCGGCGAGGGGGCGGATGGTTGCGATCTCGTCGCCGCCGTCGCCGGTCCCGTTGAGGCCCACGACGAGCCCGATGCCCTGGAGCACCGATTCGCCCTGTCCGCGGAAGCGGACGAAGTCGCGAACCGAGGAGGCGAGCGCGGTTTGTGCGCACGACGCGAGCAGCAGGGACGCGAGCAGGGTGATGGCAAGTCTGCGGTTCATCGCCCGGGCACTACGCGAATCGCGTGCCAGTGCGATCCGCCTGGGCGCGGGTGTCTGCCACGATCAGAACGCGAAGAGCGTTTCGAGTGCGCGGGTTACGATGCCCTTCTTTGCGCTCTTGGGGAGGTCGCCCTCGTGTTGCATATCCAGGCGAAGATCGGCGATCTGGCTCGACAGCAGCGTGTTCTCAAGCGTGATATCGGCTTGGCGTGCGATGCCCGAGAGCACGATCGACTTGGTTTCCTTGTCGGTCTGCACTGACTTCTGCGCTTCGATCACGATGTTGCCGTTGGGCTTGACGTCGATCACTTCCGCTGCGATCCGCGCGATGATCTGGTCGTTTCGGTCGTACTCGCCCTCGCCCTGGTACTGGTTCTGCACCTGGAGATTGAGCAACTCGAGGTCGCTGGTGTTCGATCCCTGGAGCCGGAGTTCGAGCAGTTTGAACGGGTCGATGATCCCATTGAGTTGGTTGCGGGCCTGGTTGACCTTGGTCGTTTCCAGGGACTGCTGGCTCCGTGCGATCGAGTTCTCGTTGATGATGATGTAGATGATGTCGTGGACCTTGAATTCCCTTGGCTCGGGGGGATCGACGAGGAACATGCTTGTCGCGCGGAGTTCCTGGGACGATCCGACCGAGACCGGTTCGCTGACCGAGCGCAGGAAGAGGCTCTGGGCGCTCGCAGATCCCGCGATCAGGGTGCAGGCGAGGGCGGAGAGTGCCGGGACGGCTTTGTTGCGGTTCATCGGTTTTCCCCCGGTTGCTGGATCGATTCGTTGGTTCCGACGACGAGGACGGCGTTCCCGGCGCCGTTGGCGCGGGCGGTCACCTTCTTGCCGGTGCCCAGCATCTCGACGATCAGGGTTTCACCGTCGCGGGCGTTGCCGAGCGCACGCGCCGGTGAACGGATGGCGATCGCGCCGGAGACGCAGTGCAGGGTGATCTGTTCACCCCGCTCGACGACGAGCGGGGGTTCGATGTCGGCCGATTCGATCTTGGTGCCCGGCTCGAGGCGGCGGGCGGTGACCTGCCCGACGACGCCTTCGGCGGGGATGAGGCCCGGGCCGACCCAGACCTCGCGGGTCGTGAAGTCGTCGGGGCTGATCTCGACGCCGCGCGGCAAGGCGCGAGACGCCGTGCGCACGGTCCTGCGGACACGGATCTCGGCACGGACCGCTTCTTTCCGCACGATCCGGTCCCCGTCGTACACCGTGATCGACAGCGGCATGCGGTCGGACGCGCCGATCGGCTGAACGTGGACCGTTCGGCCCGCGACGGGTTGGAGCAGGAACTCTTC
>DDFO01000022.1:300467-347102 GCA_002337215.1 Phycisphaerales bacterium UBA1926
CTGCCGGTCCGGCCAGACGATGCGCAGGTCGCGGTCCTGCACGCGCAGGATCGAACGGACGACGTCGCGAGCGAACGCGCCGATCGAGCCGGCGGGCACTTCCGAGAAGTCGGGCGTGTGGATCGCCTGGGGCTCGATATCCCCGATCAGGGGGGATTTGGTGTGCCGGGTTGCGATCGTGACGGAGACGGTGCCGCCGCGCACGCTGAGGAACGCCCAGTTGGCACTCCCAGCAGCGTCGATCGCGTCTCGGATCATCGCGGGGTCGATGCGGTAGCGGGGGGCGTCGCCGACGCGGTCGGCCGGGAGTTCGCTCGCGTGCTCGGCGAGGATTGTCCTCGCCAGGCGTTGGGCGTGCTCGCCCTCGAGGTCGGCGATCATCGCGAGCGTGACGGGGGCATCGGCGTCGAGGCAGACCGATCGCTTGAGCGTGATTGTGTCGGCAGACGCGAGGCACGCCGCGAACGCGAGCAGCAGCTGCGTGATCCATCGCATTGTCGTGGTTCGGTTCCTCATCACTTCTGCCCGGCGGTGCCCGGTCTCTCTCGTCGTGTTCCCTCGGTGAATTACCGGCGGAGCTGGCCGATGGTCTGGAGCGCCTCGTCGGCGGCGCGGATCGACTGGCTGTTGAGCTCAAAGGACCGCTGCGTGCGGATCAACTCGATGAGTTCCCGGGTCGGGTCCACGTTCGAGGCCTCGAGCATGTTCTGCTGGATGGAGCCCCGGCTCTCGGTCCCGGGTTCGCCGACGACGGCGGGACCCGAGGCTGCGGACTCGACGAAGAGGTTCTCACCGATCTGCCGGAGGCCGGCGGGGTTGATGAAGTTCGCGGTCTGGATCTGGCCGACCTCTTCGAGCGCGGTTCCGCCGGGGCGGAGGACCTGGACGCGGCCGTTGCGGTCGATGGTGATCGAGACGACGTCATCGTCGAGTGAGATCTGCGGCTCGAGGCGCCGGCCCTGGTCGTTGGCGAGCACGATCTCGCCCTGCGAGTTCAGGGTGAAGTTCCCGGCGCGGGTGTAGGCAACGCCCCCGCCCAGGTCCTGATCGACGGTGACCTGGAAGAACCCGTCTCCCTCGATCATGATGTCGAGCGGGTTGTCGCTCGCGATGGGAGAGCCCTGACCGAACTGGACCTGTGTGCCGCTCACCTTGACGCCGAGCCCCACGTAGAGCCCGGTGGGGCGCTGGTCGCCATTGGAGTTCTCGACGCCAGGCTGGGCGCGTTCGACATAGAGAAGGTCCTGGAAGTTCGCTCGGCTGGATTTGTAGCCGTTCGTGTTCGCGTTCGCGAGGTTGTTGGCGATGACATCGAGGCGGGTGTTGAGTGCCTTGAGCCCGCTGGCTGCCGACTGGAGTGCGATGGTTGCCATGTGCTTTGCGTGCCTTTATTTACGTTCTGGGTCGATCGGTTTGTGTGCCCGATCTGAATCGTCAGCCGATCCGCGCGAACGTGTTGATCGCGCGCTCCATCATCTTGTCCTGGTACGAGATCATCGTGAAGTTCGTCCCCACCGCCTTGGCAGCGGCCTGGACGCCCATCATCGCCGCGATCGGGTCGACGGCGGCTTCCTCGAGGGTGTTCTGTTCGACCTCGCCTGTCGCCGGGATCGCCTGGTTGAACGCCTTGCTGTTGACGGCGAATGTGCTTCCGGACTCTTTCGTGAGCTGGGTTCTGTCCTTGAGATCGATGACCTGGACGCGATCGACGATGACGCCGGCCTGGCGGATCGAGCCGTCGCGGTCGACCGTGACGGGGTAGTTGGGGTCGAGGGTGATGGGGCGGTTGCGGATGCTGAGGACGGGGAGGCCTGTTGTCGCGCTGACGAGTCGGCCCTCGCTGTTGCGGGTCATGCGGCCGTCTCTGGTGAGTTTGACGCCCGCGGCGTCGCCGTCGGCGGCGGTGCGGAGCACGAAGTAGCCATCCCCACGGATGGCGAGGTCGAGCGGGTTGCCGGTCTTGGTCAGGTTGCCCTGGGCGTGGTCAACACGATTGGGCGCCATGTGGGCACCGGCGCCGAGCTTTTCGAGCAGTTCGTTTGAGGGAACGGCCCAGAGCCCGTCCTCGGCGCGGACGGGGTCCCGTTCGCGGGTGAAGGCGAAGTCGGGCTTGAAGCCCGTGGTGTTGAGGTTGGCGAGGTTGTTGGCGAGGACGTCGGTCCGGTAGAGGCTGGTGAGGGCGCCGGATGCGGCGAGTTGGATGCCGTAGTACATGGCTCGCGTCTTTCGAAGCCGGGAGGTGCCGGGCTGGTGGGCCTGGGGCGGACCCGGGTTGACTGGTCACCGTGTGCGGGCCCTCCGTGGCCCGATGATGGAGACGGTGCGCGCGGCGTCCATGCCGGCGGACGGGCCGATTTGCGTTGAGGCAGAACAGGATCCGTCGCCGGGCAGTACTCAAACGGCGTGCCAGAGTTGGGCGTCTACGGGGAGCCGGTCAGATGTTGCAGGGGCCTTGGGGGTTGCCGCAGCCGCATCCCATGCCCGGGCCCACTCCGGAACCACCTCCAGGAGTCGGGAGCGGGACGCGTTTCCCCGCGTCGGCTTTGGCTTGGAAGGTGGAGAGTTTGCGCACGAAGGCGTGGTTTGTGCGCCCGGCGGATTCTGCGCCCAGTGAGACGGCGATCTCATCGTCTGTGAGCGGCTTGTCCGCGTCGGCCATGGGGCGGATGAGTTCGATGGTCAGGCCGGTGTTCTGGCAGGTGTATTCGTAGAGGGGCATTGGGGTCCTCCGTAGGAGATCACGCGATGGTGTATTCAGTATCGCCCAGCGTCCCGTTCACCTTGTCGAGCCACTCCGCGTAGCCGTCCCGGCCCATGAGCCCGAAGGTCGCCTTCTTGCCCGTCTCCACGGCCGGCTGGTCGTAGGCGTCGATGCCGAGCATCAGCCCGGCGTAGGCGGTGGCGACCTGCCAGAGCATGATGAACTCGCCGACGCTGTGGGCGTTGACGCTGGGGAACTTGATCGTGAAGTTGGGGCGTTCGCTGTCGACGAGCGCATACTCAGTGGCGCGCTTCTCGGCGTTGAGAAGGCTCGCCATCGTCTTGCCTTCGAGGTAGTGCAGCGCATCGACGCCGAGGCCTGTGGGGATGGTGACCTGCTCGCCAAAGGCGGTGTTGTTCTCGCCCATAAAGTGCTCGACTTCGAGGAAGCCGAAGACCTTGTCGTTGGGGCCTTCGCGGTAGAGCTGGACCTGCGAGTGCTGGTCGGTGGCGCCGAGGGCCTTGATGGGGGTGAAGCCCTCGAAGACGACCGACCCGTCCGCGGCGTGCTTCTTGCCGAGGCTCTCGGCCCAGAGCTGGCGGAACCAGTCGGCGAGCAGGTACAACCCATTGCAATAGGGCATAAGGACGTGCATGGGCTTGGGCTCGCCCGATGACTTCGATCGGCCCTTGCCCAGTTCAACCAAGATCGTCGCGAGCATCGCCGCGGGGTTCTTGGTGAGTTCGGGGTTGCGGCACTTGGTCTCCATCTCGTTCGCGCCGTCGAGGAGCGCGTCGATGTCGATGCCGTTCATTGCGGCGCTGAACAGGCCCACGGGGCTCAGCACGCTGAAGCGTCCGCCCACGCCGTCGGGGACGGGGAGGGTGTCGTAGCCGGCGGCGTCGCAGATCTGCCGCATCGTGCCCTTCTCGGCGTCGGTGACGGCGACGATGTGCTCGCTCGCCTTCCCGCCGACCGCCCTCGCGAGCAGATCGCGGATGATCATGAACTGCGCCGCGGTCTCGGCGGTCTCGCCGCTCTTGCTGACGACGTTGAAGAGAGTTTTTTCAGGGGGGCACTCGGCCATGACGGCCGCGAAGTTGGCTGGATCGACGTTGTCGAGCACAAAGAGCCTGGGCCCGTTGCGGCCCACGGTCATGATGTTGTGGGTGGGCGGGTTCAGGGCGCTCTGGAGGGCGATGTTGCCCAGCGCGGAGCCACCGATGCCGAGGACAACGAGGTTCTCCCACTTGCCGTCGTGCTTCTTGGCGATCGACTTCACGGCTTCTGCATGGGCGTTTCGTGTGCCGGCGGGGTCGGCGAGGAGACGCCAGCGTTCCCAGCCGGTGCCGCGGGTTTCTTCGAGTTTCTGTGTGAGGTCCTTCGCCTGTTCGGCGAGCGGGCCTGATAGGGCGGCGGGGTCGAGGCCGTGCGTGTTGGAGACGCGATCGGCGAGACAGTTGGCGTAGTCGAGTGTCAGCATGGGGCGATTGTAAGCCGGTCAGGATTTCGACCGGCGTGGTGCGACAGGTCCGCGTGCGGCAAAAAGAGGATCGGCGTGTGTTTTATTTCCGGTTGCGCGGACTGTGCGGCCGAGATCGGCGGAATCTGCGCGTGCGATCGTCAATTGGTTTGCTCGCGTTCGTCCGGTTCGATGGGGGATCCGATGACCAAGATGCCGGACGTGCCAGGCAGGGTTCGCGTCCGACAGGAGACTGGGCTTATGAAACTGACGATCGGAAGGAAGCTCGCTGGAGGCTTCGGCGTGGTGCTCGTCTTGCTCGCGGGCGTTGCGAGTGTCGTTCATCTGCAGACGGGCCGCGTGCAGAACGCGACCTCGAAGGTCGTCGACGACGCGGTACCCGCTTTCGAACTGTGCCTGAAGCTCCAGAGCGAGATCCACCATGCTCTCTCGATGAACCGCGGCTATATGGTCCTGGGTCTTCCCACCTTCGCCAAGGAACACCAGCATGCGTGGGAACTGATCGACGGCTACACCAGCGAGATCGACGTGCTGTCCGCGGGCTGGACCGATCGGGCGATGCTCGATGACTACTCCCGCTTTAAGGAGGTCATGGCCGACTTCCGCGTCGCGCAGCAGCAGATCGCGGACGTGAGCCACACGTCGGGCGATCACCCGGCTCGGACGAAGTTCTCTGTCGAGGCCGAGCCGTTCGGTGATGAGATGGTCTCGAAGCTACAGGCGATCCTTGACTCTGAGGAGACGAGCCGCGTGCTGGGCGATCGGAAGCTCCTCGTGCGTCGCATCGCGGCCGCGGAGAGTCACGTGTTCAGGAGCCGGGCCGCGGTCGCGGCGTACCTCGCATCGGGCGACCCCGCCGACGAGGCAAAGATCGGTGCGTGCCTCAGGGAGGCCCAGGCGTCTGTTGACCGTCTGCTGACCATGACCGACATGCTCGATGCGCAGCAACAGAAGCACTTTCGCGCGTACCTGTCTGCTCGCAAATCGTTCCTCTCGGCGACACATGAAGCGGTCGCGATGCGCAGCCAATCCGACCACTCCGTGAGCGAAGACATCAGCCTGAACACGGCGATGCCGCTCTCGATCGAGGCGATCAATCTCATTGGCGCTATCGCGTCGCGTCAGATGGAGATCAAAGATGCGGCGGTCGCCGAAAGCGAGCAAGCCGCATCGACGATGCTCGCGATGACCTGGGGCGTGGCCGCGGTCTCGCTGCTGGTTGGGAGCGGCATCGCGATCTGGCTCGGCCGATCGATCTCGCACCGCCTCAGAAGCGTCGCGGATTATGCCGAGCGGATTGCCGCGAAAGACCTGACGGTTGCGACACTCGACATCAAGGGTGGCGACGAGATCGCGCAGCTCGCGCGGAGCATGGCCGCGATGAACGGCGTGCTGCGTCAGATCATCGGCGAGGTGAGCAGCGCGACCAACGAGGTCGCGGGCGCGGCGACGCAGATCTTGACAAGCAACGAGCACTTGGCGGTGGGCATGACCGAGCAATCCCGTGAGATCGAACAGATCTGCGGTGCGGTCACCGAGATGTCCGCGTCGGTCGAAGAGGTCGTGGCCCGCGCCGGCAACGCGTCGGCGAACGCGCAGTCGTCGGGGCAGACCGCACGCGAGGGCGGGGAGATCGTGACACGCGCGATCCGGGGCATGCACGCGATCGATGAGGCTGTCGCGGGCAGCGCCGCGTCGGTGCAGGAACTCGGTCGCCGGGGCGAGCAGATCGGCGCGATCATCCAGACCATCAACGACATCGCCGACCAGACGAACCTGCTCGCGCTCAACGCCGCGATCGAGGCGGCCCGGGCCGGAGAGCACGGCCGCGGGTTCGCGGTCGTCGCCGACGAGATCCGCAAGCTCGCCGAGCGGACGACCGAGGCAACCGAGGAGGTCGGCGTGTCGATCTCGGCGATCCAGAACGAGACGGCCCACGCCGTCCGGCGGATGGAGGCCGGGGCGGCGACCGTGCAGGAGGGGGTCGCGCTCGCCGGGAAGGCCGGTGAGAGCCTCGAGCGCATCGTCGTTGGCGCCGAGTCGCTGACCAGCGCCGTCGTCTCGATCGCGACGAGCGCCGAGGAGCAGGCGGTGGCGTCGAACCACGCGAGCGAGGCGATTGAGAAGATCCGCGCCGTGGTGCAGCATTCCAACGAGGGAACGCAGCAGGCGGCCGCGGCGGCGCACCAGTTGAACGTCAAGAGCGAGGAACTCAACCGCCTCGTGACGCAGTTCAAGCTCTAGGCGGACCGAGCAGGCCCATGAAACCCGGAACGGCCGTCGATGATCGACGGCCGTCTTTGTGCGATCAGGACGGCTCTGCTAGTTCGATGTTCCGTCGATCAGCTCGACGCGATCGCGCACAGGATCGAGCGGCGCGACACCCTCGGGGAGCACCTCGAACTCGGCGTGGAAGTGGTAGGGCTCGAGGAACGTCCCGGGCAGGTCGGACTTCCAGGGATCGCGGAGATTGCGCAGCGCCGGATAGCGGAACGTCAGCGTCATCGTGACAGAACCGTCTTCCGTCTCGACAACCGATGAACTCCCGAGCTTACCCGCGCCGGGCTTGAGCACGCCCAGCCTGGCGTCGATGCCGGGACGGACGCGGTCGTTGAGCGTGTCGCGCGGGTCGGCGGTGTTGAACTGCTCCCGGGCGTCGCCGGGCAGGCCGCACGCCTGCATGTCGCCCTGGTCATACTTGAGATGCTGGATGAGTGACGCAGGGTTGGCATCGATGGGCTGGTTGAAGCGGACGCCGGACATCGTCACCGTGATCTCGGTGTCTTTTGTCATCCCCTCGAAGAACGGCTTGGCATTGTCGATCTTGTAGAAGCCGACTCGGACGATCGCGCCGCGGTGGTGGCCGGCACCTTTGGTCAGCCGGGTCCCACCCACGGCCGCGTAGCAGGAAATGTTGCCGCCGAGCGGGGTTCGTTCCGCATCCACCGCGTACGCGCGGTCTCCGGCGAACTTGATCTCATCACCGGCATTGGATGTCCACGTCATCTTGACACGCGGCCGAGCTTCCTGGTTGACAAGCAGAAGCGGCGTCGGAGGCGCGATGGCGGTCTGGGTCGCAACCGGGGTCGGCGGGAGGGGGCTGCCGTGCGTGATGCTGTTGATCGCGAGGCCCGCGAGGGTTCCGATAACCATCGCGGTTCGCGTGACACGCCCTCGGGTTCGGGCGGCGCGGTTGCTGGCGTGGCGTGGGTCGTGCACTCGTCTATCCTTGATGATCGCGTGGATTCCGCTTCCCGATATGGGGAACATTCGCGGGTGAACCCCGTATCGGTTGCCGCTCGGCAGTCTGTCCGGGCAGAACAGCACGATTCACGTGTTGTTGTTCGTATCTTGTCAGGGCTCTCATCAAGAGACAGCCTGAGTTGTTGTTCAGATCTCGCGGCGACGGCCGCAGGAGCCAGCATCGATGACCCCTTCCCGGACGACCCCTTCGCCCGTTTGTTCTATTCCTCTCGCCGTGCTGATGCTTTCGGCCTCGGCGGGGCTCGCACACGACGAAGACTGGCGGAAACTGGTCGATCGAATCGGCGCGGTTGAGGGACCGATCTTCCGGCTGGACGCGGACCTCGCGCGGGGCGGCGTCGACGGCGGGCTCGACAACCGCGGGCTCGGGTTCGACAACGTGGGCGTCACGCTGCTCAGCCAGATCCCCCTCAACAACTTCGCGGGCAACCACAGTTTCGGGAACGACTGCTGGGGCTACACCGCCCCGTCGGGCCGCGAGTACGCGATCATGGGTCTCGAGCGAGGCTTCGGGTTCGTCGAGATCACCAACCCCACGAACCCGGTCATCGTCGAGGTGATCACCGGTCCCCAGAGCGATTGGCACGACGTCAAGGTCGTCGGCGATTACGCCTACGGCGTCAGCGAGGGCGGCTCGGGGGTGCAGGTCATGGATCTGTCCCAGATCGACAGCGGCACCGTCACCCTCGTCCGCAACTGGCAGGCGAACGGACACAGCACCACGCACAACATCGTTGCCAACCCCGACCGCGGCACGCTTTTCATCTGCGGTGCCAACATCGGTAACGGCGGGTTGATCCGCTGCGATCTCTCCGACCCGACCCGGCCGAGCCCCTTCGCGGGTTGGACCGACATGTACGTGCACGATGCGCAGGTTGTCACCTGGGAAGGCGGCGACTTCGACGGACGCGAACTCGCGTTCGTGTGCTCGGGCCTCGACGGCGGGTTCACCCAGACGGGGCTCCGCGTTGTCGACATCACGGATCCCAACAACGCACAGACGATCTCGACGCTGTTCTACCCGAGCGCTGGGTACAGCCACCAGGCGTGGCTCTCGAGCGATCGGAAGTTCTTGTACCTCAACGATGAACTCGACGAGCCGAACGGGATCGTGAACGTCACGACCACCCGGATCATCAACGTCGAGGACCCCGAGAACCCGTTCTTTGTGGACACGTTCACGACGGGGCTGCCGAGCATCGACCACAACCTCTACACGCGAGACGGGCTGATCTTCCAGGCGAACTATCGCTCGGGTCTCCGCGTGTTCGATGGATCGGACGGCGCGAACCCCGTCGAGGTCGGCTACTTCGATACCTTCCCCAACAGCAACAACGCGAGCTTCAACGGCGCGTGGTCGGTCTACCCGTTCTTCGAGAGCAACACCGTCATCGTCAGCGACATCGAGCGAGGGCTGTTCGTCTTCAGCGTCGATGCGCTCAACCAGGAGCGGCTGCTGATCTCGACGGTGGGGGAGGCGCCCGACGTGCTCGACCCCGCGGGCGGCGCGACGCTCACGATCGATATCAACGCGGTCAACACGTCGGTGAACGCGTCGAGCGTCGAGCTCGTGCTCACAGACCTCAACGGCTCGCGGACGATCGCGGGCGCGGATCTCGGAGGCGGACAGTTCTCCTTCGATTTCCCGAGCGTCGCGTGCGGCGATGACGCGACGTTCTACGTCAACGCCTCAAGCGGTTCGGGTGACACATTCACGCTCCCCGCGGGCGGCGCTGCGGATCCGTTCGTCGCCGAGGTGATCAGCGATCTGCAGATCGGATTCAGCGATAACTTCCAGAGCAACCAGGGCTGGGTCGTGGACGCCAGCGTGGGCGACGGCGCCTGGCAGCGCGGCGTAC
This sequence comes from Phycisphaerales bacterium UBA1926, assembly GCA_002337215.1. Lineage (GTDB taxonomy): Bacteria > Planctomycetota > Phycisphaerae > Phycisphaerales > UBA1924 > UBA1926. The sequence continues at coordinate 309,775 of DDFO01000022.1, forward strand.
CGGTCAACGGTGGGCGCGGCGACCCGGCGACCGATTTCGACGGTTCGGGCGCGTGCTTTGTCACCGACAACAGCGCCGCGAACGGCGGCAACAGCGACGTCGATGACGGGGACACCTCCATCACCAGCCCCGTGCTCGATCTCTCGGGCGGCGCCCGCGTTGAGTACGCCTACTGGCTCAACGACATCCCGGGCGGCCCGCTCGACAACGACGCGCTCACCGTGGAACTGAGCTTCAACGGTGGATCTTCGTGGACCGAGTTCCGGCGGTACGAAACCGCCGCGGGCGCGTGGCGCGAGGATTCCATCGAGGTGCCTGCTGGGCAGGGGACGACCAACAGCCGGGTCCGGTTCACGGTCAGCGACTTCGATCCGCAGAACGTTGTCGAGGCGGGCATCGACGCGGTCCGTGTTACGCGGGCCATCTGTGAAGACGCCCAGCCGGAATGCACGGCGGACCTCGCCGCGCCATTCGGCGTGCTCGATCTCGCCGACATCAACGCCTTCGTGGTCGGGTTCTCGACGCAGCAATCGGTCGCGGACCTCGCGGCCCCGTTCGGGGTCTTCGACCTCGCGGATGTCTCCGCGTTCGCCGGATCGTTCATCGCGGGTTGCCCGTGATCGGAATGGAAGAGAGAAGCCGCGGGCCCTGCCGGGCACCGCTGGAGAGACGGTCAGTCAGTGCCCCGGGGGGATCGGGGTATCTCAGGAGGTTCTCGATGCGATCAACAGGGGTAGTCCGAGTTGTTCGGGGTGGTATCGCGGCGATCACGCTGCTGGCGGCCGGCGTGCCGGCGGCAAACGCCGACGTGCTCTCGCAGGCGAACGAGCTGGGGGTGAGTCATCTGACGCTCCAGACGATCAACAAGGTCGCACAGCGGAATGGCACGACGACGACGCTGACCGTGGAGCTTGACGGCCGGGCGGTCACGCTCGAGGTCGAGCCCGATTCGGTCCGTTCCGATTCGTTCACAGTGGTCTTGGATCACGGTGGCGGTGTGATGGAGGAGATCGCACCGCCGCCGTCCAAGGTCGTCCGTGGCGAGATCGTCGGTGAGCCCGGCTCGATCGTGGCCGGCACTATCGATGGGGACGCCGTCCGCCTGATGATCTTGCGGGGCGAGGAGTCCTGGTCGGTCCAGCCCGTCGACGGCGAGGGCGTCGGCGTGCACGCGGTCTACCCGGGTGACGCCGTGCTCGATCTGGGCGGGACGTGCTCGGTCGAGGCCCCGATCCGCGTCGAGGCCGAGCCGCCGGTTCACGCGCATCACATGGCGGACGGCGTAAGCAATCGGGGCTCGGGCGAATTCCGGATCGCGGAGATCGCGATCGAGGCCGACTGGCGGCTCTACAACAACAACTTCAACCGCAACGAGGCCAACCTGCTCAACGACATCGACTCGGTGCTCGCGGGTGTCTCCGCGGCCTATGAGCGTGACGTCGCGCTGACCTACGAGCTCACGCACGTGCTCATCCGCACGAGCTCGGGCGCGGACCCCTACGACACAAACGACCCGAGCGCCCTGCTCGGCCAGTTCCAGCAGGAATGGAACAACAACCAGACCGGCATCCAGCGCGATGTCGCCCACCTCTGGTCGGGGCGGAACTTCTCCGGCTCGACGATCGGCATCGCCTACCTCGGTGTCATCTGCTCGGGGTCGTCCTACGGCGCCAACCAGATCCTGTTCACCGGAAATTTCAACTCTCGCGTGGGGCTCTTCGCCCACGAGCTGGGGCACAACTGGTCGGCCGAGCACTGCAACGAGCAGAGCGAGTGCAGGATCATGTGCAGCGGCCTGGGCGGGTGCAACGGGCTGGGCAACCCCGCACGGTTCGCGGCCGTTCCGATCTCACAGATCAGTGCGCACATCGCGAGCCGGACTTGCGTTGACAACATCGGTATCGGTCTCCCGGTCTCCGAGAACTTCAACGGCCAGACTCTCGACCCGGTCACCTGGGGCGGCGTGTTCGGTTTCGAGTTCATCAACGACGGGTCGGCCCCCAGCGGCAACCGCGCAGCGCGGTTCGTCCCGCCCTTCATGGTCATGAGCACCGTCCCCATCGATCTCAGCGTGTCGCCCGGCAATGGCGTTGCCGTTCGCATCGCGGTGCGGCCCGAGCAGGCCACCGAGACGCCCTTCCGAATCTCCGCCGCGAGCGTCGGCGGGCCCAACCAGCGGATGGGTCTCATCAGTGTCGATGGCACGCCCGGCTATCAGCCCGCGGCTGTCTACCTCCCCGCGTCGACGCTCAATCAGGAAACGCTCGTCCGAGTCTCGGCCGACCCGGACGGCCCCGCGTGGCGTTTCGACGATCTTGAGGTCTTCGAGATCGTGTCGTCGGACGACGTTGCGGCGCTCCCCTTCATCGAGGACTACGAGCGGGCAGGGCTGTTCCTCGATTCCTGGCAGCCTTCCGATGTTGACGTCATCGCAGACAGTGAGTCGGCCGAGAGCGGCGACTACCTCGCAACCATGCCCGCCAATGGGCGGATGGAGACCGTGAACCTGACCGCCTCGGGCGCGACCGACATCGTCTTCGGTGTCCGCGTCTCCAGCCCCGAGGGGGCTCCCGCGAGCGATGAACTCGTGATGACCTACCGGAACTCCTCGGGCCAATGGGTCGAGGCTCGGCGATACACCGCGGCCGCGTTCCCGAGTGACGGGTTTGGTCTCGCGGAGGTCGTGCTCCCCGCGGACGCGTCCCACAATCAGCTCCGCGTCGCGATCGAGACGGTCGGCGCGGGCGGCACAACGCCCTGGCGCTTCGAGGACTTCGAGGTCGGCGGCGAAGCGCGGGCCGCCGATTGCCCCGCCGATCTCGCGGCCCCCGCGGGTGTGCTGGATCTCGCGGACATCAACGCCTTCGTGGGTGGGTTCACCGGCAACCAACCGATCGCCGACCTCGCCGAGCCGTTCGGCGTCTACGACCTGAGCGACGTCGGCGCGTTCGTCGCGTCGTTCGTCGCGGGCTGCCCCTGATCCGGTTCGGCTGATCGAGAATTGATCCACGCGGCGTCCCACGGGGCGCCGCGTTTTCATTGAATCGAGCCGACGATCCGGCCGGCCGGCAGAGGATCGGTTATCCCTATACTGCCCGCGAGGTGAAGGCATGAATATCGTCATCTGCGGCGCGGGGCATGTGGGCTACCACTCCGCCGAGGTGCTCGCCGCCGCGGGCCATCGAGTGACCGTGATCGACAACGACCCGACTCGGCTCCGGGCCGTGCAGGACACGCTCGACGCCGCGACGCTCGATGGGTCGTGCTCCGAGCCTCGAATCCTGATCGAAGCGGGCGTGGGCAAGGCCGATCTGCTGGTCGCGGCCACGAACCGCGACGAGGTGAACCTGCTCGCCGCGTCGCTGGGCAAGGGGCTGGGGGCGGACCGTGTCGTCGCCCGCGTCCACCACCGCGCGTTCTTCGAAAACAGCGTGTTCAACTACGCGGAGCATCTGGGCATCGACCGCCTGATCTGCCCCGAGTACGTGGCGGCCCAGGCGATCGCCCGCTCGCTCCGAAACCCAGCCGCGATCGCGATCGAGACCTTCGCCAGGGGCGGGATCGAGATCCAGGAGTTCCCGGTCCCGGCCGGCGCGCCCGCCGTGGGCAAGTCGCTCAGTGAACTGCGTCTTCCTCCGCACACCCGGCTGGTCGCGATCTCGCGTGACTCGTTCGTCTCCCTCCCGCGCGCGAACAGCACGATCGAGGAGGGCGACGTCGTCATTCTGCTGAGCGACAAGGAAAACTTCGACGCGGCGCTCGAGGCCTTCGGCGCCAAGGGCGGGGGCTCACGCCGACGCATCGCGATCATGGGTGGTCCCGCGATGACGGTCTGGCTCTGCCGGGCGCTCCGGTCCAGGCGGTTCTCGATCCGCGTGTTTGAGGAGGACGCCGAACGCGCCGAGGAACTCGCCGAGAAGCTGCCCTGGACCACGGTCATCAACGCCGATCCGACCGATGAAGCGGTCTTCGTCGAAGAGTCGCTCGCGCAGGTCGATACATTCGTCGCGCTCACCAACGACGATGAGCGGAACATCCTCGGCAGCGCCTGGGTCAAGAGCAAGGGCGTCGGCCAGGCGATCGCGGTCGTGCAGCGCCCGCAGTACGCCCACCTGCTCCAGCACGTCGGGATCGATCGCTCCTACAGCCCGCGTTCATCGGCGGTGTCCGAGATCATGAACGTCCTCGAAGAGCGCGGACTGCGCCGGGTGACGTCGCTCGCCGAGGGTGTGCTCGATATCTTCCGCGCCCGCGTCGAGCCCGATTCGGAGATCGTCGGGCGTTCGCTCCGGGATATCCCCGAACTCGGGGCATGGGTCGTTGTCGCGGTCGAGCACGGCGAGGACGTCACCGTTCCAACCGCAGAGACCGTCATCCAGGCGGGCGACACCGTACTGGTCGTGGGTCCAAACGGGACGGACAAGAAACTCGCCAAAATCCTCGCGACCAGTGTCAAACGCTCCGCTGACCCTGCCTCCACCGTTTCGTGAATCTCGCACCGAGAACTGCGTTTCAGCCGGTCGGCTACCATGCCCGCGAGCCGAACGTTCGCTCGGCATGCGACCCGGTCTCCGAATCGAACGACCAACCGCCGCACCGTGAAATACCGATTTATTGTCAAACAACTCGGGATCCTGATCGCGGTGCTCGGCGCCGCGATGGCGATCGTCGCCGGCTGGGCCGGGCTCCGCGCGGGATTGGGTGCCAGGGGCGAACAGACCGCTGCGTGGGCGCTGCTCTTTGCCGCCGGTCTTGCCGGCGTCGCCGCGCTCATCTTCTGGCTCATCGGCAGGGGCAAGGTCGGGTATCTCGACCGGCGTGAGGCGTTGCTGCTCGTCGTGCTCTCGTGGATGTCTGCCGCGATCTTCGGCGGTGCGCCCTATCTGCTCTGGTCCCATTTCGCCGGGCTGGACGAACACGTCTTCCGGTCCCCGATCGCGTCGGTGTTTGAGGCGATGAGCGGGCTCACCACCACCGGCGCAACGGTCCTCAGCGACGTGGACGGCCTGCCCGACGCGCTGCACCTCTGGCGTGCACTCACCCACTGGTTCGGCGGGCTCGGCATCATCGTGCTGTTCGTCGCCGTGCTCCCGAGTCTCGGTGTGGGCGGACGCCGGCTCTTCGGCGTCGAGTCCGCGGGCCCCCAACCTGGCGGCGTACACCCTCAGATCCGTGATACCGCCCGCAACCTCTGGTACATCTACTCGGGGCTCACGATCGTCCAGATCATCGCGATGAAGCTGGCAGGGATGAGCCTCTTCGACGCGATCTGCCACGCGTTCGGCACGCTCGCCACGGGCGGATTCTCGACCCGAGGCGCGAGCGTGGGCGCCTACAACGAGGTCATCCAGGTCATCATTATCCTGTTCATGGTCCTTGCGGGATGCAATTTCGGGCTCTACCAGCAGCTCTTCCGCGGGAAATTCCGCGACGTGTACAAGGATCCCGAGCTCCGCGTGTACCTGTTCATCCTCGCGGGCGCGACCGCCGCGGTCGCGTTCTGGATCAACGGCACGACCATCGTCGAGACGACGGGCGACGCGGTGACCGCGAACGCCGGAGTCGCCCTGCGGGAGGCTGGGTTCAACGTCGTCGCGATCCAGACCACCACCGGATTTGGCACTTCAGATTTCAATGTCTGGGCCGCTCCCGCGAAGCTCATGCTCGTCACCCTGATGTTCGTGGGCGGGTGCGCGGGATCGACCTCGGGGGGCATCAAGGTCATCCGTGTCTGGATCGCTCTCAAAGTGCTCATCAACGAGGTCGAACGCGTCTTTCGCCCCCACATCGTCCGCCCCGTCCGCATCGGAGGCCGGGCGCTCGACCAGCAGGTCCGATCCGCCGCGGTGGTCTACATCGTCGGGATGCTCGTGCTCTTCGTTTTCGGCGCGTTCGCCGTCATGCTGCTCGAGGGTGACCGCGCCGATATGGCGACCGCCCTCACCGCATCGGTCGCGACGCTCTGCACGATCGGCCCGGGTCTCGGCGCGATCGGACCGATCGAGAACTACGGCTGGATGAACGACTCGACCCTCGCGACGCTCATCATCCTCATGCTCATGGGCCGGCTCGAGGTGCTCCCGGTGCTCGTTCTGATCGTCCCGAGCTACTGGCGCGGCGAGTGATCGGTCCCGCTCGGCCCGCACGCCCTTCTACCCTCCCGCATGACCCGATCCGAATCAAAGAACCCGGCACCTGTTCCAGAGACGATCATCGGCATCGACCTGGGGACGACCAACAGCCTTGTCGCGATCGCAGATGAATCCGGGCCCAGAGTGCTCGCCCCGCGCGACGGGGCGCCGATCGTCCCGAGCGTGGTCCGCTACGAGCGCGAAGCAGGCGACATCAAGGCCACCGTCGGCGTTGATGCCCGGGACCGCGCCGTCGAGTTCCCGCGAACAACCGTCGCGAGCGCGAAACGGCTGATGGGCCGGAGCGTCGCAGACTGTGCGCACGACCGCGAATATCTCGGCTACGACATCGTCGCCGGTGAGCACGACACCGCGCGCATCGCCCTGCCGCTCGACGGACCCGACGTGCCGCCGACCGTGATCAGCCCGCAGGAGGTCTCGGCGGCCATCCTCGCCGACCTGCGCGCGCGCGCCGAGTCCGTGCTGGGCCGACCCGTCTCGAAGGCGGTCGTGACCGTGCCTGCCTACTTCGATGATGCCCAACGCCAGGCGACCCGCGACGCGGGGCGGATCGCGGGGCTCGAGGTCGTGCGGATCGTCAACGAGCCCACCGCGGCGGCGCTCGCCTACGGGCTCGGGGCCGACCGAGACTCGGCGCGGAACGCGGGTGTGCGCCACGTCGCGGTCTACGACCTGGGCGGCGGGACGTTCGACATCTCCATCCTGCGGATCACCCCGACTGGCGGTGGGGGCGAGGACGGCGATCCCGCCGGGACCGCGTTCTACCAGGTACTCTCCACCGCGGGCGACACCCACCTGGGCGGCGACGACATCGACAACGCGATCGTGAAGCTGATCTCCGACGGGATCGGGGTGCAGATCGGTTCGGACGCGGCACTGCCCGCGGAGAGCCGGCGCGCGATCGCCCAGTTTTCCCGGGCTGTCAAGCATCGCCTCAGCGACGAGGACTCCGCTGCTGTACGCATCGACCTTGGGGGTAGGAGCGTCTATGAGCGCACGATCACACGCGATGAACTCGAGACGATGATCGGTCCCATGGTCGACCGGACGATCGCGGCGTGCGAGCGAGCCGTGCGCGACGCGAAGGACGCGCTCGATGGCGCGGACATCGACTCGGTCGTCATGGTGGGGGGATCGACACGGATCCCGCTCGTGCGCGAATGCGTGGGCGCATTCTTCGGGCTCGAGCCCTATACGGCCCTCGACCCCGACACCGTTGTCGCCCTCGGCGCGGCGGTCCAGGGCTCGATCCTCGCGGGCGCACACCGCGGGTCGCTGCTGCTCGACGTGATCCCGTTGAGCCTCGGCATCGAGACCCAGGGCGGCGCGGTCGCGAAGCTCATCATGCGCAACAGTCCCGTCCCGGCCCGCGCCACCGAGATGTTCTCGACCAGCATCGATGGGCAGGTCTCAATCAAGCTCAACGTGCTCCAGGGCGAACGCGAGATGGCGGGGGACTGCAGGAGTCTGGGCGAGTTCCACCTCACAGGGCTGCCCCCGATGCCCGCGGGGATCCCGCAGCTCGAGGTCGAGTTTCTTGTTGATGCCAACGGCGTGCTGAACGTCGCCGCCGTCGAGAAACGCAGCGGCAAGCGGGCGGGTCTCCAGATCGTCCCGAACCACGGGCTGACCGAGACCGAGGTCGATCGGATGGAGGCCGACGCGTTCAAACACGCCCGCGAGGACATGACCAGGCACCGCATCGCGGACCTGATCGTGAACACAAGGCTCGACCTGAAATGGATCGGCGAACGCTTCGAGAAGTACGGCGGGAAGATGACCGAGACCGACCGTTCGGCGCTGTCGTCGGCGATCGACTCGGCTCGTGATCTTGCCGGCAAGGCCGAGGCGGATTGGTCGAGTGTGCCGCCCGATGCGTTGCACGCCGCGAAAGAGTCCCTCGACCGGCTGAGCGTTCCGCTCCAGGAAATCGGGATCTCCGAGAGCCTGAAGCGGGAGTGAACCCACGCGGCACGATCGGCGTGCGAGGCGGTCGGTTGTTGTCGATCAATCGGCGTCGATCAGTCGATGTCCATCAGCACCTTGATGCCGTCGCCCGAGATCATGGTGTCGAACGCCTTCTCGTAGTCCGCCATCGGGTAGGAATGCGTGATGATCTCATCGAGCTTGAGCCGGCCCGAGAGGAGCAGGTCCTCCATCTGGTACCAGGTCTCCCACATCCGCCGGCCGTTGATGCCAAGCACGGTGCAGCCCTTGAAGATGATGTTGGCGTTGAAATCGAAGTCGACGCTCCGTGCCGGGAGCCCAAGCAGCGCCGCGGTGCCGCCGTTGCGAAGCGTGCGGAACCCCTCGTCCATCGCCTGCGGCGCGCCGCTCATCTCCAGCAGCACATCGACGCCCTCGCCCCGGGTTTCGTTCCTGACGGTCCGCATCCACTCGCTGCCATCGGCGCTGTTGAACGCCTCGTCGGCGCCGAGCTTGCGGGCCAGGCCCAGCCGGGCGGGGTTGATGTCGGTGCAGTAGATCCGCGCCGCGCCCGCGGCTTTCGCGACCGTCACCGCCATCAGGCCGATGATGCCGACGCCCGAGATAAGCACGCTCTTGGCGCTCACATCGGCCGACATCACGGTGTGCACCGCGTTGCCCAGGGGATCGAACGTCGCGGCGATGCGATCGGAGATGTCGGGGTGGATGGGCCAGACGTTCGTCTCGGGGACGCAGACATATTCAGCGAACACGCCGTCGCGGTCGACGCCCAGGATCTTGGTGTCCCACGCGATGTGGGCGTTGCCGGTCCGGCTGTTGTAATCGAGCCCCGCGGTGATGTGCCCCTCGGCGCTCACACGCTGCCCGACCTCGACGGTCTTCACCGCCTCGCCCACCGCGGCGACCTCGCCCGCCACCTCGTGCCCCGTGACGATGCCCACCGGGATCCGCCCCGCGGCCCATTCGTCCCATTGCCAGATATGCCGGTCGGTGCCGCAGATGCCCGCTTTTTTCACGCGGATCAGCACGTCGAGGGGGCCCACCGTGGGGCGGGGCCGGGCGGCGTCGAGTGTGAGCCCTTCGCCCGCGCGGTGTTTCACGAGCGCCCGCATGGTGGCGGGCAGTTCGAGGTTGTCGGCGGGCGGGCATGGTGCGGGGGCGGTCAACGTCATGGGCCATGATATCCGCGATCGGATTGGAGCAATACAGTGGGCGGGCCGGCGTTGAATGTTCCGCGGCGGTGCTCGGATTCGTCGATGACTTCCAGATTCTCGGGCAGGGTCCGGCCGATAGGGGTAAGGAGCGTCCCCACAGATTCGCAGCCCGCCCGGCCCGGCCCGGTACGATGAACGCATATGAGCAGCGCCGCCTCGAAGTCATTCCTGTTCCTCGCGACCAAGCCCAGCGGCGGACGTTCGCTGGGTGTTCGGAGCGCCCGAAGCGAGCGTGCCCTCGCCGACACCCTCCGCCGCGACCGGCAGGTGCTTCTGCGGACCTGGGCGTTGCCCGGCTGGATCAGCACCGATTCTCCCATGAAGACCAAGGACCACATGGTCCTCAACGATCAGCTCGCCCAGCTCCTGAGCCGTGGCGTGCCGCTCACCGAGTCGCTCGAGGTTGTGGAGTCGGTGATCCGCCCGGAGCAGCGGTCGCGGATCGAGCGGATGCGGGAACTCGTCTCCGGCGGCGCGGGTTTCGCGGACGCGTGCCGAACGGTGGGGGGCTTCGATATCGTCACGATCGCCGTCTACCGGGCCGCGGAGCGGACCGGCGACCTCGCGGGCGCGGCGGCCCAGCTCTCGGTGACGGCGAAGCGTCAGCTCAAAATCGCGGGCAAGGCGACGACGCTGATGCTCTATCCAGCGATCGTGCTCTCGATCGGCGTGATTGCGGGTGTGTTCCTGCTCACGACGATCGTGCCCACGATCGGGGGCACGCTGGCCGAGTCGATGGGCGAGGACAAAATCCCGTTCTTCACGAAGGTCACGATGGCGGTGGGCATCTTCATGCGCACGCACTGGCTCCCGCTGCTGGCGGGGCTCGCCTTGGTGATCATCGCGGTTGTCCTGGGGCGGCAGGCGGTTGGCCGGCTGATCGGCAGGATCTCCCGTGGCGTGCCGATCCTCAAAGACGTCATCCTAACGCAGGAATCCGCGCGATTCTTCACCGTCATGGCGGCTCTGAGCCGCTCGGGCGTGCCGGTCGCCGACGGGATCGCCGTCGCCGCGAACGCGATCAACCACCCCCGGCTCCGCATGCAGTTCGATCGGCTCCGCGCCAAGCTCGTCGAGGGGGGCGTGCTGCCCCGGTTGATCGATGACGTGGACGCGCTCCCCGTCGCGACGCGCCGGCTGCTCATCGCGGCCGACCGGGCGGGCGACCTCGACACCGCGTTCGACAGCCTCGCCGAGGACATGGGCGACGCGCTCGAGGCGCAGACGCAGCGGTTGCTGTCCGCCCTGGAGCCCCTGCTGATCGTGCTGCTGTTCCTGATGATCGGGTCGCTCGTGCTCTCGATCATGGTCCCGATGATCACGATGTCCACCCAGATGACCGGGTGAGTCCGACAGACAGAAGACCAAGAACTGGAAGCGTTTCTGAACGACAGCAACCCCTACGATCCGCAGAATTTCCGCAACACTCCCCGCCGCGGGCGGTATGCAATCTTGAGCCTATTCCGGCCGTCGCGTCGATCAGACGGTGTCGATTTATCCACGATAAACGCGAAGAATCGATCAGAGAACTGCCCGACGCGTACTCCGTATCAGGAGCCGATCATGAACACGACCAATCGAACCAACCCCAATCTCACGTTGAACGCCCGAGTCAGCCGGCGCGGCTTTTCGCTGCTCGAGCTGATGCTCGTGCTGGTCATTCTTGGGCTGCTGAGCACCGTCGCCGCGGTGGCGCTGCTCCCCCAGGCGGAGAAGGCAAAGGTCCGCACGACGAAGACGAGCATGAACGTGATCAAGCAGCAGATCACCGCTTTCCAACTCGAGAAGAACCGCGTGCCGGACTCGCTGTTCTCGCTCGTCCCGGAGTACCTCGAGGACAACGGGCTCCAGGACGGATGGAACCGGGATTTCTACTACCAGCCGACACCCAACGCGAACCGCGCCTATTCGCTGGTCAGCGCCGGCAAGGACGGGCAGTTCGAGACCGACGACGACATCGACGTCTGGACGATGGACATCGAAACCGAGTGACGATCGCGCGAGGCAATCACCGGCGGCGGTGATCGTTCTCGGTGGGATCCGAGGGAGTTTCGCGTGCTCAGGGGGTCTCGATCAGGGAGGATCGCGCACATGCGTGCACCCATCAGACCGACAACTTACCCGAGCGTTCGAGTGGCACGCGGTCTGTCCGGTTCCGACGCGGGCCTGATGGAGGTCCGCACGCGTGGCGGATCACGCCGAGGCGTGAGTTTTCTCGAGGTCGTCCTCGGCGTCGCCCTGCTGGGCCTCGTCGCCGGCACGCTCTCGGTCACCGTCAGCGCGGTCGGTGGTTCGTTTCGCAGACAGCAGGATCGACTCGCGGCCGCGGAGATCGCGAGCAGGCTCCTCCTCATGCGGGCCGACGACGAGGATTCGCTGCCGGGCCCCAACGCCGAGATTCCGTACGGCGAGCGTTCGTTCCGCTGGATGATCGAAGAACGACCCGTGCAGGTGGTGCTTTCCGAGCCGGCCCGTGAGGCGGCGATGAACGGGACGACCGGCGGCAACACGCTCGATCTCTCGCGCCGGATCGTCGCGGTCACCGTGACGGCATGGCTCTCCGAATTCTCGGGAGGCTCGGCCGGCTTCAATCCCGATGTCCCGCACTACACACTCACGCGACTGATCGACCCGATCGCGTTCACGACGAGCGATTCCGCGGAAGAACGCCTGAAAGATCAGGAGAGCATCGAGGACTACATGGCCAACGTGGTCGGCAGCATGTCGTCGGGCGACCTCCCCCTGCCGAGCGGCGGGGGTTCGAGGAGCGGGACGACCCAGCGGGGCACCCAGCCCGCCGGCGAGCCGCAGCGCGGACGGCCTCAGTCCGAAAGCGGGGGGGGCGGCGGATGATCCGGCGCACCGTGCCAACACCGCCGCGTCGAGCAACCCGTGAGCCGAATCGCGGTCGGGGCTTCACCCTGCTCGAGACCATCCTCGCGAGCGTGATCGGCTCGTTCGTGCTGCTCGCCTGCTTCTCGCTGTTCGTCTCGATGAGCCGGATCGAGGGCTCGATGAACCGCGCGAGCCGGCAGATGGAAGAGCTCGCGCTCACGCAGCAGATTTTCCGCAAGTCGTTCATGACGATCGCGCTGATCGGCGAGCAGGCCCTCGAGAGCCGCGTCTCCGAACTCGCCGTCGATGGGATCGTCCCAGAGAGCGAGCGGATGAACATCCCGCGTTCGCGGCTCATCATCGAGTTCGATCAGGCGCCGTCGATCGCCGCGATGGGCGTGAGTGCCCAACTCGACGGCGTACAGCTCCGCGACCCCGCGGGCTACGACGCGGGGCCACAGTTCATCGAGATGGTCCTGCCCGACAAGCCGGTACCCGAGAGCATGCGGCTGTTTGTTCCGCAATGGTCCTCGGGGCCCGCCGATGATCTGGTCGAGGCGTTCGATCCGTCAGGCTTCAGCAGACCCGAGGAAGAATCGGGCGTGCGAGGGATCTTCGAGCTCCGCCCCAGCGGGGCCCGCGAGCGGGTCATGGAGGGCTACGGCGTCGTCCCCGCGACGGGTCTTGAGCCCGTGCCGCTGACGCCCGCCGCCCGCGAAGCACCCGATGGCTGGACGCTTTGGTGGCGCCCGATGTACGGCGAGGAGTATTGGGCCCGTCAGTCCGGGCTGCCCTTCGACGTGGACAGCAACCCGTCGATGCTTGAGGAGGCCGTGCCGCTGATCCGCGGCGTGAAATCGATGCGGGTCTTCGCGTTCGCCGCCGAAGAGAACCCGGAGGGGGCCGACCTGCCCCCGATCCGTCAGCGCTGGCCCGCCTACGAGGCGAGCACCGCCGCGGAACTGCCGGGCTACGTCGAGATCGAGATCGCGACGACGGGGGGAATGGTCGCCAACTGGGTCTTCGAGATGGGCTGGTCGATCACCGATGAATCGCTGGGCGAACCCGACGCGGCGCCGACAGGCGATCCTTCGGACGAGAACGACGATCAGACCCCGAGCCAGCAACCCGATGACTCGGGGCGGGTAGGGGACAGGGCATGACCCGCCGCCTGATCAATCACCAGATCACCCAACCGGTCATCCAACCGGTCACCCAACCGGTGAACGGTCGGCATGCCCTCGGACCGACCCGCGCGCACGGCTTTGTGCTCCCGGTGGTCATCCTGCTCATTGTCCTCGTCGGTGTTTCGAGTTCGATCATGCTCCAGCGGCACATCGCACGCTCCAAGACCGTCGAACGCCAGCTCCGGTCCTATCAGGAACATCACGGCTCGCGGAGCATCCAGGCCGTCGTCGAGGCCTGGCTCAAAACACCGACCGCTCGCCCCCGCGAGATCGGCGAGATGCTCGAAGCCGACGGTCTCGCGTTCACCGTTGATACGGGCGACGGCACGACGATCAACATCCATCTGTTCCCGGGTCAGGGGACGATGCTCACCCGCGTGACGGGTGTCGCCGAGCAGGACCGCGAGCAGGCGCGCCTTGCTGTGGCGTTGCTCCAGGGGATCGTCCGCGATGAGCTGGACTACCGGCGACGGACGCGCCCCGTGGGCCCGCTCGGTGTCGATCCGAACAACGCGTCGATCGAGGTGCTGATCGCGATCGTGCGCGCGGTGCTGGGCGATTCGCCGGGAGCCTCCCAGTACGAGGGTTTGCTCACCGATGCCGTCCAGCGGGGCGACGCCGTGACGCTGCAGTCGCTCGCGAATTTCGCGACCGAGGCGAGCATCGAGTCCGACAAGCGGAGCCAGCTCAGCAGATTCCTGACCATCACGCCCGACCTGTGGCGTTTCCGGGTCGACCAGTTCGGCTCGCCGGTCGTCGGCCGCCCTTTGTTGGGGCAGTACCGGGGTCTACTGCTGCTGGGCAGCACAACAGTCACGAGCGGCAACACGTTCGAGCAGCCCCCGCCGTTCCTGAGCTGGGAATCGGTCGACCTCGACGACCCGCTGGCGGTAGAGTGACGCGATACGGTCGAGGTGATGGGTGATAACCGCCCACCCTCTCGGCATCCAACGGAGACGGCAATGGCCGAAGACACGATCAGCAAACCAAGAGCGAAACGCATCCGCCTGCTGAGCCAGGTCGCGGCGCTGATCTGCGTCGGTGCCGCCGTCGCGGCGGTGGTGTTCGGCGTACCCATGCTGCAGGCAACCGAGGCGACCCCGATCGCGTTCACGCAGGTCGAGCAGAAAGCGGGTGAGATCTACACCGGCATCATCGAACGCCGGGCCGACCAGCAATCGGGCGAGGACAACCCGTTCCCGCCCGATATTAAGATGATCGCCGAAACTCTGGCGCTCGTCTCGAACGCGCCGACAGTGCAGATCGAAGAAACGACCGCTCCGGCAGGCACCGACGACACAACGTCCACGCCCCCGCCCGTCGCCTCCGCGAAGACGCGCTTCGTGGGAACCGTGGGCATCGGCGACCGCCTGATGGCCCTCGTCACCGCGGGTGGGTCGCAGCGAATCCTCGGCGAGGGCGATGAGGCGGTGCTCCCCCTCGCGGACGGCGACTCGGCCGACCCGCCCACAGTGAGCATCAGGAGTGTCAGCCGCGACGAGGTTGTTCTCGTCGAGAACGGCGCCGAGCGCACGATCAAGAAAGCCGCGAGGACGGGCTTCGCCGTGAGCACGAGCGTGGCATCTGTGTCGTCACCCTCCGCGGGTGCGAACCCGGAGGGCCCGCGGGAAAGAGCGGCAATCGATGCGAACGAGGTCAAGCCTGTGAACCCCGACGACTATCGTCGTGACGACGGGACGATCGATTATGAAGCGCTGCGAGAGGCCGCCCGCGAGCGAGCCCGCCAGCGGCAGGATCTCCGCCGGCAGCGTCGCGAGGAGAACGGCGACGCGAATTGATGACGACCGACCCCGGCGGCGCGGGCTCGGCGATACCCTCCCGGGCCGAACGCTTCGGCGGCGCCGAGAACACAGGCCCAGCACGCGGGTCGAGATGAACGAGCAAGGCTCGCGAAGGAAGACCGAACGTTGAGTGCACGAGTGTGCTACATCCAGAGACAGGACCGGGGAGCGATCCTCAGGGGTGTCCGTCTGATCGGACGGTCGAGCGACGAGTCGTGGACCGCGCCCCGCGAGGTCGACCCGATCCAGTCGACCGCCGCGCGTGACGCTGCGGCGTGGATCGCCGACCACCTTGCATCGCGGTTGGGCGGCAAACAGATCGATCGGCTCTGCCTCGACCTCGACGGCGCGGTGTGCTCGTGGGTGGACGCCTCCGCGGCCGCGACCGGGACACTGCGGGCCGTCATCGATCGCGACGGCGCGTTCGACGACGGCGACGCGTTCGGCGCGGGGGAAGAATCTCACGCGGGGCGATTCCCCTCGCTTCCCAACGAACTCGGGTACCAGGCCTTGGGCGTGCCCGCCGGGCAGCCCAAATCCAAGGCAGCGCTCGCGAAGGGCCGGGCGGCGGTGCTCGCGGTCCCCGAGGTCGCGGCGCGATCCCTGATGGACGGGCTCGACGAAGCGGGCGTGCAGGTCGGCTCCTGCGTGACGCTCTGGCAGGCGATCGCCGGGGCCTGGGGCCCCGACAACGGCGCCTCGCCCCCGAACGGCTCGGACCGCGTCGTCGCGAGCAGCAGCCCGCTGATCGCCGCGGTGCTGTGCATCCCGGGAGAGCGCATCGTCTGGGCATGGATCCGGGGCGGCGTCCCGATCGCCGCGGGCGCGTTCCGCACGCGAGCGGGTGCCAAGCCGCACGCGTCAACCCGCGACGCGTTCATGCTGGGCGACGGCTCCGATGAGGACACGCACGAAAAACAGGAGCACGATTCAGACGATCAGGCCGAAACGGGCCTGGGTGGTCGCCTCGCCGCCGAATGGCTCGCGTGGTCCGCCCAGATCGGCGCGTTCCCCTCCCGCGTCACGTGGGTCGGCCCGCTGCGGCAGGGCGAGAGCAGTGGGCTTGAGCCCTCGCGGATCGCCGAGACCGTCCGCAAGGCCGCGCCGAACGCGTCGGTCGATGTCATCGACGATGAGGACCCGGTGGGGCTCACACTCCGCCGCCTCGCCGAGCGGCTCGACGACGGTCCCCGCTCGCTCGAGTCCGCCGATGCCCAGCTGCTCGGGCTCTCCAACCGTCCGGGGCGGGTTCACCGAGCGATGTATCAGTGGATCGCGATGTTCCTGTTCGCGGCGTCGGTCGCGATCGGTGCCATCGCGTGGTCGCTCTGGCAGGAGCGTGCCGAGTCCAAGCTCCGCGTGACCGAGGTGCGTGGCAACATTCGTGAGTTGCTCGAGGCCGGGGCGCCGGACCTTGTCAATGAGTCGCCCGACACGCTGCCCCTGAAGCTACGCGATCGTTTGGCCAACCTTCAGGGCCCGTCGCCCGTCGACATCCCGCCGCCCAAGCCCGTGCTCAGCGAACTCGAGACACTCGCGTTCGTGCTGGGCACACCCGCCTACGAGCTCGAGTTCATCGATGTGGGCTCGTTCGCCGTGACCTTCAAGGTCCGTGTGAACGACACGCGTGAGTACGAGAACCTCCAGCAGTCGCTGATCAACATCGGCGGGTCGAGTGTCCGCTGGAACTCGATCAACCCCAGGCAGAACCGCAACAAGATCGACGTCAACGGCAGCGGCATCTGGCGCGACGACAGCACCCCGGAGGGCGACTCATGAGCGAGCACGCATCACCGGGCGCTCGCCTCAGCGCCGATGATCGCTATGACCTCGCGGTCGCCGCGGGCGCAGCATCGCGTCGGAACAAGCCGAGCCACCTCGTGGTCTTCGCGGGCGTGATCTTCGTCATCGCGTGCGGCGTGCTCGGGTTCACCTCGTGCGAGGCGAGCCGGGCGGACGACCAGCTCTCCGCGAGAGCATCACAGCTCGCGTCGATCGCCGACATGCTCGCGGAGATCCGCGCGATCCAGCAGGCCGCTGACCCCGAGGCCGAGGCCGTCTACGAGCCCTATCCCGGCTTCCGCTCGAAAATGGAAGAGGTCGCCAAAGAGATCGGGCTCAGCGAAGAGCTGCAATTCCCCAGGCAGAACCGCCCGCCGACCGGTCTCCCCGGGGTCGCGCAGGTGACATTTGACTACGAGATCTCCGAGCCCACGCTCGGCCCGCTGCTCGCGTTCGCGGAGGCCGCAACCGAGAAAATCCCGGGAACGCGGATCGCTTCGATCGATCTCAGACCCCGCGCCGACAACTGGCAGATGAAGATCCGCTTCGAGCGCTGGGAGAGGACCAACTGACCATGCCCCAACTGACCATGCCGATCACCCATCACAACCGTCGATCCACCCGCCGTACTGTTCTTCTGTTCGCCTCGGTGACACTCCCCGTCGCGATCGCCATCGGGCTCGCCGGGTGCGCGAGCGGCCCGAAACGAGCGGCCGACCAGCTCCGCGAAGGCGTTGACCGCGAGTCCATCGCGATCCGCCTGACCGAGGACGCCGACCGCGCCCGACTCGCGGGCAACACCGACAAGGCGATCGAGCTCTACCGCGAGGCGTTGGACTACTCCGCCCGCTTCCCGGACACCTGGAACAACCTGGGGCTGCTCCATCTCGAGCAAGGCGACGAGGCGAAGGCGATCAACGCGTTTGTGCAGGCGGGCATTCTCGACCCGACCGATCCGCGCCCGCCGGCGAACGCCGGCATCGTTTATTCACGCATCGGACGCGAGGCCGAGGCACGCCGGTTCTACCAGGACGCGTTGAAGATCGAGCCTTCCTACCTGCCCGCTCTCCGCGGCGGGCTCCGCAGCGCCCACCTGCTCAACGAAAACGAGTACGAGGATCTGGAACGCGTCAAGCGGGCTCTCCTCATCGAGAACGATCCGCAGTGGCGCGAGTTCTTCGAGCGTCAGCGGTACCTGATCGAGTCGCGCCTCCGGGCCGCGAGCGACAAGCGGAAGCTCAGAACGCCCGAACCCTCGCCCGGATGATCGCTGCCGGGGCGAATTTCACCCCACCAGCCCCGTTCGACGGCGTGATGAGTCAAATCCCGAAGCGATCAAAGCCGTGCGGCCGCGAGGCTCGCGAGTTCGCTCCGCTCGCTCTTGGCGAGCGTGATGTGCCCAACTGCGCCGAGGCCCTTCATGCGCTCCACGGTGTAGCTCAGCCCGTTGGATGAAGAGTCGAGGTACGGGTTGTCGATCTGGCCGATGTCGCCCGTGAGCACGATCTTCGTCCCCTCGCCCACCCGGCTCACGATTGTCTTTACCTCGTGCGGCGTCAGGTTCTGCGCCTCGTCGACGACCATGAACTGGTGCGGGATCGATCGGCCCCGGATGTAGGTCAGGGGCTCGAGCACCAATTTGCCGTCCGCCATCAGCTTGCTGATGTGGTGCTCGGGGCTCCGGCTCTCGGCACTCTGGTTGGGGCTCCCACGCGTGCTCAGCAGATACGTCAGGTTGTCGAAGATCGGCTGCATCCACGCGCCGAGCTTCTCGTCCTTGTCACCCGGCAGGTACCCGATGTCGCGCCCCATGGGCATGATCGGGCGTGCAACGAGCAGTTTGTCGTAGCGTTCCTCGCCGAAGACCTTCGCCATACCCGCCGCGATCGCGAGCAGGGTCTTGCCCGTCCCCGCGGAGCCGAGCAGCGTGATCAACCGGACGTCGTCGTCCATCAGCAGGTCGAGCGCCATCGTCTGCTGCACGTTGCGCGCGATGATCCCGAACGTCGGCTTCTTCTGCCCCGTGACCGGGATCAGATGGTCCGTGTCCGCGAGACGACGCCCCAGCCCGGTGTGGCTCGGGTCCTCCGTGTCGTGCATCAGCACAAACTCGTTGGGCTGCGGCTCGTGAGGCGGCGCGTCGTGCTCCGCGAAGACCTGCGCCTCGGCGAGGTACTTCTCCACCGGCAGCATCCGGTCGGCGTACAACTCGTCGATGATCGACCGGGGCGTGTTCACCTCGCTGTAGCCGCTGTAGAGCTTGTCGGCGTCGACCTTCTGGTTCTCGAAGTCCTCGGTTTTGATGCCCAGCGTGTCGCTCTTGATGCGCGCGCTCAGGTCCTTGCTCACGAAGACCGATCGCAGCCCCGCCGCCATCAAATCGTAAGCGACCGCGATGATCCGGTTGTCGGGCGATTCCTCGCCGATGACGGGCGGCCGCTTGTGCTCGATCACGTCGATGCGCACGCTCCCGGTTTTCCCGTCCGGGCCGCCGCTGTACCCGCGCCTGGAGATCGCATCAACCTCTCCCCAGTTCACCCCGTCGGTCAGCTTGCCCGCCTTCCGGAGGACATCGAGCTGACGGATCGCGGCCCGCGCATTGCGACCGATGTCGTCGTCGCGCCGCTTCATCTTGTCGAGTTCCTCGATCACCGGGAACGGGATCACGACGTGGTTGTCCTGGAACACGAACAGCGCATTCGGGTTGTGCAGCAGCACATTCGTGTCGAGCACGAAGTGCTTCACAGCCGTCGACGGATCGGTGGATTCGGGTGGGGTCTGCGTCATCTCGGCGGTCGTCTCGATCGGCATCTCGCCCTCTCAGACGGGGGGATCTCTGTACCTCTCTCAAAGCCTAGCGGCACGGCATACCCCGTGCGCACACGCTCGGACCGATCGGTCCCCGGTAGTTCCCCGGTCGTCGCAGGAACACTCCGGGCAGGCTGACTCACAAGAACGCGAAGATCACAAGGATGACCGCCGCGACCGCCGCGAACACGGTCTTGATCACCGTCGAAAGCGCCCTGCCCACCGCGGCGCCCTTGCCCGATCGGTACGACTCGCCCCAGGTCCGTTTCGCGATCCCACGCTCGGCGAACAGCGCCCCAAGCCCCGCACCGACCACACCGCCCACGATCGATCCGACCACCGGGATGGGCAGCAGGATCGTCCCCGCGACCAGACCCACGATGGACCCGACCAGCGATCCCGCGATCCCCGCCTTGCTGCCACCGGTCTTCGCCGAACCGGCGGCCGACGAGAGCGCCTCGGCGATCTCCGCCGCGATCGCGATCGCGAGCACGGTGCCGAGCGTCCAGAGCGAGTACAGATCGGGCTGCCACCACGTGCACAGCATCGCGACCAGCACCATGAGCCAGATCCCGGGCAGCGTCACGGCCGTCAGCAGCACGCCGAGCAGTGCAAAGATCGTCGAGATAATCGCGGCGGTCAGCAGCATCGAGTCTCCGAGTCGGCCAGCAGGTCGACATCCGCACCCTCAGCCCAAAGCCGGCACCCAGAGAGCCATCCGGAAACGTGGTCATCCGCTTTCAGATGCACGATGTCCGTGCACGCCCATCAGCCGGACGAACCAACAAAAGAGCGTCTCGCGGCCCACCCGGGGCTCAGCCCGCTTTGGCTTGTTCATCTTCAGGCGGGGTCTCCGCCGAGTCCGCGGGAGTCTGGGTGGAGTCGGACGCGTCGTCCTCGCCCGCCTGATCCTGCTCGACCCGGTCCGGGAACGCGACGCGTTCCATCTCGAGGATCCAGTCCTCGACCCGGCTGTGACGGTACGTGTCGAACCGGATCTCCTCGCCACCGAGCTGCGAGTGACTGTCTTTGATCTTCAGGAACACGATGAACTTGTCCCACTTGCGCTTGTCCACGTCCGCGAGATCATCCGGCGCGATCGAGACACCGCTGGGCAGCGTCAACGCCCGCGTCGCCGGGTCCCAGCGGTAGGTCTTCGTCGCGACCTTCACGAACAGGAAGAGCAGATACGCCGAGAAGGCCAGGCAGATCACGGCCTGAATCTTGTTGACCGGGATGTCATACGACCGGAGCGGTGCGGGGGGTGACTCGGTCATCCACGTCGCGTTGAGATCGTTGAAACGGTCTTTCGGTCCGATCGGATCGAGCCGAGAACGCAGCCCGGAGATCGCCTCGGCGTTTGCCGACGTCGGCTCCAGCGACGCGAGCTCGCTCGCGGCCTGCTCGTCCTCGTTGCGGTAGAAATTCGTGTATGCGGGATTCAGCCGTCCGATCGTCGAGAGCGATCGGAGCCATTCCTCGCGGGCGAGTTCCATCGCGGCGCGCCGCTGCCTCGGGCCGCCCTGGCTGTTCTCAAGATTCCGGCTCTCGACCTCATCGGATCGCAGCCGTTCGAGTTCGGCGACCGGATCTGCGACCGCGGTATCTCGCCGCAGGATCCCGGGCGATTCGCGCGAGTCCGCTTCGATCGATTTGCCGAGATACTGCCACTCGGCCCAACTGGCATACTCAGAGCCGCGCTCCGGGTAGACCACATATGCGTCGTACAGGCTCCAGCCCGCGTAGCCGACAAGACACGCCAAGATGATCACGATGCGGATCAGCCAAGGGCGATTGATGCCAGACGACGTCGCGTCGAGGTTCGCGGATCGTTCTTCGTTATTCGGAATCTGATCGGATCCCTGATCGGTCATACTCTGCTCCGGTCCGGTGTCCGGTCTTTAAGCGGTCTGCGATACCGCTTCCATCGGCCGAATCGCCCCCCTGCATCAATCTCGCCGGGGGGACGGTACGCCGAAACGACCAAGCAAGACACGACGTCTGCTGCGGTGAAGTTTAGCGGCCAGGCCGCCGAGGACGCCCCCCGCAGGGCATAGAACGCAAGGATCCCGTCCCACTGAGCTTCCGGGTTGGACCTCACCCTGGATCTCCGCTCTCGAAGTAGCCTGGCAACGGAAGGCCGGTTCGATGGATGCGACAGTTCTCGAGAAACTCTCGACGATCCTCGGCGCAGACGTGGTCAGCGCCCAGCCCCTGGGCGGCGGCTGTATCGCCGACGTCGCCCGGATCGACCTGGCGGACGGCTCACACGCCGTCGCGAAACTGGACCAAGGGCCGGACGCCCGTCTGAATATCGAGGCCCGGATGCTCGCCGACCTCGCCGCGACGGGCGCCGTGCGGACTCCCGGCGTCATCCATAGCGAGCCGAGCCTGCTCGTGCTCGAGCACATCCCGAACGACGGGGTGCGATCGAAACAAGGTGGAATCCGCTTTGCCGAGTCCCTCGCGGCCCTTCACACCGTCTCCGCAGACCGCTTCGGCCATCCCTACGACACCCTGATCGGCCCGCTGGATCAGAAGAACACCTGGTCGGCATCCTGGGCGACTTTCTATGCGGACCAACGGGTCCGGCCCGTGGCGGCGCTCGCGTGTGAGCGGGGGAATCTCAGCAGCCGCGACGTCGGGCGTCTCGACACGATGTGTGCGCACATGGCCGAACTGATCGGCGAATCGCCGGCCCGCCCAGCCCTCATCCACGGCGACCTCTGGGCCGGCAACGTGCTGTGGGACGACGGCACCGTCGCCGGGGTGATCGACCCCGCGCTGTACCACGCTGACCCCGAGATCGAACTCGCGTTCATCGACCTGATGGGCTGCTTCGAGCGGTCGTTTTTCGATCGCTACCGCGACGTTGCCGGAATCCGACAAGGCTTCTGGGAGACTCGACGCGATCTGTACACGCTCTACCCGCTTCTGGTGCACGCCGCCCTCTTTGGGGGTGGATATGGCGCAAGCGCAATGGCCACGGCCCGACGCCTGGGGTTCTAGACTCTGTGGTATTACAGATTGGGATTTCGTGTCGATGTTCGGCGGGCGAGCCCTTGGTTGGACGCCTGAGCACGATCGGGACACGAAACGGAGAGAAGGGCGACCGACGGGCTTCGAACCCGCGACATCCTGGACCACAACCAGGTGCTCTACCCCTGAGCTACGGCCGCCATCAAGGGAAGACGTTAGGCGAGGTAACAGCCTCGAGGCAATCGTTCGATGACAGAGAGATATCCGGTCGATAGAGCCAGTTCCGGAGCAAGACGCCGAACGGATTCGGTTTCCGGAACCGGCGACGATCCAGCGATGAGGATGAACACGATTCATCCGACAGGTCCATACGAGCCAGCAGCCGGAAAACGGCTGCGAGAGACGAGAAATCAGGAGACCCGTTCATGACGTCCATCGGCACACCGACGCTCGACCTCACGGCGGCGCACACGCACACCAACCTCTCCTCGGCGGAACTCGTCGAGCGAGCGCTCGCGAACGGCGAAGGAACGCTCGCGAGCAACGGTGCCCTTGTCTGCAACACGGGCGACCGGACGGGGCGTAGTCCCAACGACAAGTACCTCGAGGACACCCCGGGTATCCACGACAAGATCTGGTGGGGCAGCGTCAACAAGCCCATCACGCCCGAGGTCTTCGACGAGGTGCGCGCGATCGCGTCTGAGCATCTCAACGGCGTGGACGATCGATTCGTTTTCGAAGGCTGGGCGGGCGCGGACCCCGAGCACAGGCTCGGCGTCCGGGTCGTCACCGAGCAGGCGTGGCACGCGCTGTTCGCGCAGACTCTGTTCATCGAACCGGGCAGCGCGAGCGACCAGAGCGGAAAGCCTTGGCATCACGACTGGACGATCATCAACGCCGGCCGTCGGAAACTCACCGCCGACGAGCAGAAGAAGTTCGGCGTCACGAGCCCTGCCTTTGTCGCGCAGAGCCTTGAGAAGCGCACCGTGGTCATCCTCGGCACCGAGTACGCCGGCGAAATGAAGAAGAGCATCTTCTACGCGATGAACTTCGACATGCCCGAGCAGGACGTCTTCCCGATGCACTGTTCGGCGAACATGGACCGAGCGGACCCGACAAATGTCGCCCTCTTCTTTGGGCTGAGCGGCACGGGGAAGACGACACTGTCGGCCGACCCCGTCAGGTCGCTGATCGGCGACGACGAGCACGGGTGGGGGCCCAACGGTGTCTTCAACTTCGAGGGCGGCTGCTACGCGAAGTGCATCAAACTCTCCCAAGCCGGTGAGCCGCAGATCTGGAACGCGATCCGTTTCGGCTCCGTGCTCGAGAACACGGTCGTGGACGACGTGACACGCGAACCCGACTACGACGACGGATCGATCACCGAGAACACCCGCGTGACCTATCCGGTCGATTTCATCCCCGGCGCGACCATCCCGAGCGCGGGCGGGCACCCCAAGAACATCATCTTCCTGACCGCGGACGCCTACGGCGTGCTGCCCCCGGTGAGCAAACTGAGCCCGGCCCAGGCGATGTACTACTTCATCAACGGGTACACCTCCAAGCTCGCGGGCACCGAGGCGGGGGTCACCGAGCCGCAACCCAACTTCAGCCCGTGCTTCGGGGGGCCCTTCCTGCCCCGCCGCCCAAGCGAATACGCCGAGATGCTCGCCGAGCGGATCAAGAAGTACAAGGCCAACGTCTGGCTGCTCAACACCGGGTGGACGGGCGGCGCGTACGGCGACGGTCATCGGATGAATCTCGGATACACCCGCGCAATGGTCACGGGCATCCTCGACGGAACGCTCGCCCGCGAAGATTTCGATACCGATCCGTTCTTCGGGCTCGCGGTGCCGCGTCATGCGAAGGGTGTCCCGGCCGGCGTGCTCCATCCGGCGGACGCGTGGAAAGACAAGGCCGCGTACGAAAAGCAGGCGCACGCGCTGGCTGAGAAATTCCGCGCGAACGAGCAGAATTTCCAGATCAGCGACGAGGTCCGCGACGCGGGGCCGAAGGGCTGAGGGTCTGGCGAATCAGGGTTCGTGTGCGGCGTGAGCGAATCACGCGATCGCAAAGCATGAGCAAAATGGACAACGCCTCCGGGAGTTCCCGGAGGCGTTGTATTTCATTTGTATCCGTGGCGCCGCTCGCGATCGATCAGGGACACCCGGCGTTGAATCCGCCGACAAACGCGCCGAGGTCGGCGAGGTCGAACACGCCGTCGCCCGTCAGGTCCGAGACCGGGTCCTGGCTGACGAACCCGCTGACGAACGTGTTGACGTCCCCGAGGTCGAGCACCCCGACCGGGGCCGCGATATCGGCAACGCAAGGGCTGCCGATCAGCAGTACGTCGTCTTCGTCGAAGTCCGCGTCGCCGTCCGCGTCGAGCATCTCAATCCCCGGCGCGACGGGCTCGGCGGCCCGCCCGTTCGCGTTCACGTGCCGGTCGAGGATCGCCTGGCGGTCGGCGAGATCGACGACGCCGCTGAAGTCGATGTCCCCGATCCGCTCAGGTGGGTAGAGCGTCCACAGCGCGTCGGCGGGATAGTTCTCCAGGATGCGAACCGTCCCGGTGTTGGGCCAGGTCACGTTGACTTTGGTCATCACCTCCGCAGCGGCGAGCCCGAAATGGAGCACCGCCGGATCCTGCGCCTTGTAGTGATGCCCGGCGCGGACCTCGCGCTTCTGAGGAGGCAGGCCGTCCCCATTGCGGACGCGGACCGTGGCGCCGACCGCGAAGTTGTTGATTCCTTCGCCGACCACGCGGAAGCGTGCCCAGTGGTTGCCGTTGCTCTCGTTGTTGTTGATGTAGAGCTGTGCTCGGTCGAAGAGCTTGCCGACGAGCATGTCGAGATCGCCGTCCCCGTCGATGTCGGCAGTCGAGACGCAGTAGCTGCTCCCGGTCGTCGCCACACCCATCGCGAGCCCGACGTCGGTGAGCGGGAGCGTGCCGGCGGGGTTGCGGTAGAAGGCGTTGCTGCCACTCGACTGGGTGATGTAGAGATCCTCGTAGCTGTCGTTGTCGAAATCGAAGAAGACGGTGCCCCAGCCGATCTCGAATTCCTCGGCCCCCGACGCCGCCGATGCGTCGGTGAACGTCCCGTTCGCGTTGCCCATCAGCAGCCGGTGCCCCATGGGGATGTTGGTCAGGAACATGTCGTAATGGCCGTTGCGATCGATGTCGCCCAGCGCGATGCCCATGCAATCGACGTTCGCCTCGGTGCCCGTGGCTGCGGTGATGTTGTGGAACCCGCCGCCGAAGTTCTCGAAGAGGTGGTTGGTGAACGCGGGCGCCGATCCTTTGTCGGTCCCGAGGTAGAGGTCGGGGTCGCCGTCCTCGTCGTAGTCAAAGAACGCCGCGACCAAGGTCGGATCACCCGCGCGCTGGATCCCGACCGCGCCTGCCTTCTCGGTGAATGTCCCGTCGCCGTTGTTTTCGTAGAACCCGTTCTCGGTCGGATCGGCGTTGGTGAAGGTGCGGTTGCAGACGTAGACATCGAGCAGCCCGTCGGCGTTGCAGTCGGCCCACGCTGTTGTCAGCCCGTGTCCCGCGTCGCCCAACCCCGACTGCGCGGTGATGTCAGTGAAGGTCCAGTTTCCGTCGTTGCGATAGAAGACGTTGGGTGCCCCGTAGCGTGTGAGATAGACATCGAGGTCGCCGTCGCTGTCGAAGTCGGCGGCGGAGATGCCCGAGTAGTCGGTGTGCTTTGCCATCCTCGCGACGCCGTTGTCGTAGGTCCGGTCGGTGAATTGACCCGTGCCGTCGTTCTCATAGAGGCCGACACGCCCGTCCGACGCGCCCTGAAGAATCACGTCTGCGTCGCCGTCTCCGTCGAGGTCGAACATCCCGAGCCCCGGGCCGAACTGCACAAACCCGGTCTGGATCGGATAATTGATCCCCTGGGCGATGCCGCGTTCAAGAAACGGTTGCGGCGACCCGGCGCTCGCGACCAGTGCCGTCGTGGAGACGACAAGCAAGACCGAAACGCGGGCGCAATTCATCGACGCAAGCAGCATGATCCATCCCCCAGAGCGCGAGTGCGTAAGGTCGCGGACAGTGTCGCACCCCGTGCGCATAAGCACCGGTCCAGAGCCGTCGGAGCGTCCGCTCCCACCGCAATGTATCGGAACATTGCTCCCGAAAGAAGCCTTTCCGATCGTGAAAACTGCGGTTCTGGTCCCGTACCATGTCAGGACGCGCCGGCTGTGCCGGCGGAAGCCGCGTCCCGCGCCGCGACCGGAATGCTCGAACCCACCGCCGACGCTGTTATCGGGCGTTTGGCGCGATGAAAGGCCGACCCATGTCCAGCAACACCACCCGCCGCCCGATCGTCGGCGGCAACTGGAAGATGAACACCAACACCGAGTCGGGCACCGCCCTCGCCCGGGCAGTGGGGGATGTCTTCGGGGAAATCGAGGGTGTTGACGCGTTCGTCTGCCCTCCGTTCCCGTTTCTCGCCCAGGTCGGTGACGTCCTGAAGGCCGCGGGCGGGCAGATCGTCCTCGCCGCCCAGGACATCTACCACGAGCCCAGCGGGGCGTTCACCGGCGAGGTGTCGGCCGCGATGCTCACCGATGTGGGCTGCAAGGCGGTCCTGCTCGGCCACAGCGAGCGGCGGCACGTCATCGGCGAGCGGGACGACCTGATCAACAAGAAGACCCACGCCGCGCTCGACGCGGGCCTGATGGCGGTGCTCTGCATCGGCGAAACCCTCGACCAGCGCGAGGCGGGCAAGACCGACGCGGTCAACAAGCAGCAGCTCACCGCGGGGCTCGAAGGCGTCTCGAAGGCCCAGATGGCGGACGTTGTCATCGCCTACGAGCCCGTCTGGGCGATCGGGACGGGCAAGACCGCGAGCGCCGAGGACGCCCAGGGGGCCCACGCCGCGATCCGCGAGGTGCTCGCGAATCTCTACGACCAGCAGACCGCGGACGCGACCCGGATCCAGTACGGCGGGTCCTGCAAGCCGTCCAACGCGGCCGAGCTGTTCGCCCAGCCCGACATCGACGGCGGGCTGATCGGCGGCGCGGCCCTCAAGGCCGGTGATTTCCTCGACATCCTCCGGGCAGCAGCCGGCGTCGCCGTCTGACAGACCTCCGCAGAGGTTCCAGGTATCTCGGTTCAAAGGTCCGGAGAGCGGGTCGCCTAGCATTGCGGCCGATCCTTGTGAGGTTCCATGATCCCGACGCTCGCCCAGTACAACCCGATATTCGTCACCGCGCTCGTCGTGGTCTTCCTGCTCGTCTGCATCGCGATGATCCTGCTCATCCTGATCCAACGCCCCCAGGGCGGCGGGCTCAGCGGGGCGTTCGGTGCAGGAGGCGGCGCAGGGCAGACCGCGTTCGGCACCAAGACCGGCGACGTGCTCACCATCGTCACCATCGCCATCTTCGTGCTCTTCCTGCTGACCGCGATCGTACTCAACTTCGCCGCGAGGCCTCAGGTCGCGCCCGCGCCGGGCACCAGCGCCGCGGGGATCAACGACACGCTCCCCGTCGAAGTTGTCGAAGAAGAGGGCGCGGCGGATCAGAACGAGCCGCCCGTCACTGATATCGATGACGGCCCTGTCGGCGACCCGGGAATGGACAACGAGTCGTCTTCCCCGGCCCTCGAGACCGATCCCGAAGACGGCGGCACGCCCTGAGCAAGGTGCCGTGCCGATCGCCCGCCGGTCCAGGCGGCGCAGGCACGGATCGAAACCAGACCCAAAGACGGAGCGATACCCGTGATCCGAAGCATGACCGGTTTCGGTGACGCGTCGGCCCGTGAGAGCGGCGTCGACTACAGCGTCGAGATCAAGTCCGTCAATAACAAGTACTTCAAGGCGATCCTCCGCCTCCCCGAGTCGCTCCAGTCGCTCGAGGCCGAGAGCGAGGTCCTCCTCCGCCGCAAGCTCGATCGCGGGTCGGTCACGATGTCGGTCGCCGTGAGCGATACGACCGAGGGCGCGGCGCTCGCGATCAACACCCAGGCCCTCGACCGGTACGCCGAGCAGATTCGCTCGGCGAAAGCGGCGAGCGACGACGGGACCACGCTCGACCTGGCCTCGCTGGTGAACCTCCCGGGCGTGCTCGTCTCGCCCCCCGACGAGGACGATCGTCACGAGCGAGCCCGGGCCGTCCTGACACCCCTCATCGAGCGGGCGTGCGAGCAGCTCATCGAGATGCGCACGCGGGAGGGCGCGGACCTCGCGAGCGATCTCATGGCCCAGCACGCCTCGATCGCGGCGAATCTGGAAGTGGTCGTCGAGCAGGCCCCGACGATTGTCGCCGAGTACGAGCAGCGGCTCCGCACCCGCATCGAGGCGTTGCTCGCCGACGCGGAGGTCACCGTCGATCAGGTCGACCTGATCCGCGAGATCGCCGTGTACGCCGAGAAGACCGACATCGCCGAGGAGATCACGAGGCTCCGGGGCCACCTCAAGCAGTTCGAGGACCGGATCACGGGCAACGACGGGTCACCCCTCGGGCGCACGCTGGAGTTCCTGACCCAGGAAATGCTCCGCGAGGCAAACACGATGGCGAGCAAATCGCCCAGCGCCGAGATCGCCCAACGGATCGTCGAGATCAAGGGCGCGATCGACCGGATCAAAGAGCAGGTCCTCAACGTCGCCTGATGAGCCGGTTTGGGCAAGCGGCGACCGGAGTCCGCGGCTCCCGCCGCGGCTTCTCTCGGTCGATGGTCGCGATTCATGTAGACTGGACGCGACGGCCTGCACCCGAGCCGGACCGCGCGACGCATGACACCCACGCCCCCATCCAGGCCATTGCCCACGCCCCGAGAGGACGCATCGCAGATCTCGACGCGGACCGTCCGCGCCGCACTCGCGTCGTTCGGCATCGGGCGCATCAAACGGATCTCCAGGCTGCACGGGGGCGCGGGGACGGCGCGAAAATTCCTCGTCGAGATCGAGCAGGACCAGCAGAAGCAGGGAGACGAACCGCCGGGTTCGACTAGCCCATCCGACCACGGTATTCGCCTGCTGCTGAAATGTGCGCCGAGAGATTCGGCGTCGCTCGACCGTATTGTTGTGCGGCACGCGGTTGTGAAACAACTCGCGTCCGCCGGGGTCCCGGTCGCCGCGCCGCGCGAGGACAGCCGGGGCGGCACCGTGCTCGCCGACGCGTCGCGCGTCTACGAACTCATCCCGTTCATCGAGGGTGAATCCTGGAAGGCGTCGCCGGCGCGCGCACGCGGCGCGGGCGGGCTGCTCGCCAGGCTGCACGACGCCACCGGCGAGATCGACGCATCCGTGCTCGCACGCCTGCGTCCCCCGACGGGGTTCCTCGCGGGTGACGATCTCCAGTCGCTTGTCGGATCGGGGCTCATCGCAGACGACGGCACGGAACTCGGGTTCCTGAGAGGGACGCTCGCGGAGTGTCTCGACCGCGTGCGCGCAGCCGGGCTCGGCCCCGCGATGCCCGCGCTGCTCGTGCACGGCGATTTTCACCCCGGGAACATGCGGTGGCGAGGTGACGACGTCGCCGGCCTCTTCGATTTCGATGCGTGCCGGCGTGGGTTCGCGATCGAGGAAGCCGCGCTCGCGTCGGTCCACTTCTCGATCGACCGGGGGAGCAAGGCGATGGACGCGCGCGCGCCATGGCCCGACACGGACCTGCTCGAGGCGTTCTGGATCGGCTACGGCGGCATTCGCCCGATCGACGAGCGCCATGCGCGGGCCGTCCCGTGGATCGCGGCGGGCGCGTTCGCGATCGAGGCGCTGTCCGGCTCGAACAGCGGCACGTTCAGCCCTGAGACAATCGCGTTCGCCTCCGGCGTCGTCGCCTGGCTCGTTGAGCACGCCGACGGACTCGGTGAGTTGATCGCCCAAGCCGGGCCGCCGATGCCCTAAGCCGGCGATGCCCTGAACCGGGACCGCCCCGCAACAGACCCCGACTGGCACAGTGGATGGCCCCGGAACAAGTTGACCGGGGACCTGCCATCGCGGATACTGATGACATGCCGCGTCAGAGGACAGCACCGCGATTCTGGTCGGCCGGATCCCCGGCCCCGCTCGCAGTTGCCGCGATCGTGCTCTTGTGCGGTTCAGCAGACGCGTCGGCGATGACCAACGCGCCCGACGGGTCGGCCGCCCTGGACGCACTCCTCGAAGCGATCGCATCAGATGACTTCGAAACCCGTGAGACCGCGAGCCTCCGGCTCGAGTCACTCGAGACGATCTCGATCGAAGAGATCGAAGACCGGCTCGCGGGCGACGATCTTTCCGCCGAACAGCGGACACGCCTCGACTCGGCGGCGCGCCGTCGGTTCGGCGCGATGCCCCGGGCCGGGCTCGGCGTGCAGTTCGGCGCCCCGCGTCGGGAGGACGGCGTCGAACTCGGTGCGGTGCTCCCCAACTTCCCGGCGGCCACGGTGCTCCGCGCAGGAGACGTGGTACTCTCGATTGAGGGCGTGCCGGTCCGTGACACCACGCAGATGGGCGCGTTCATCCTGAGCCATCGTCCCGGCGAGACGCTGTCGATCGTGATCGAGCGCTCGACGGGTGCCGCCGAGGCGGACGGCATCATCCCCCCACCGGGCGTTGCGGAAGTTGAACGGATCGCACTCGATGTTCCCTTGGGGAGCTACGAGGATCTGCAGACCAACGCGCCGCTGACACCGGACCGGATCGAGGCCGCGTACAGGCGGTACCAGTTCCGCAAGGGCCTGCTCGCCGACGGCGGCAACGCCGAGGTCGGCGGCGGGCTGACCCCGCTCGGTTGGCTCAAGGCCGAGGGGTATGACCACACCCGCCCGGGTGGCCCCGTGGTGCCCGGCGGCTCATTCGAGGCGGTCTCCGCCTGGAGGCAGGTCGGGTTCGCCGGCCAGCCGCGCTCGTGGATCGCGACGGTCGATCTCCGGCGCGGTGATCCCAACGCGATGGCGCGGCGGGTTCTCCGGGGACTCCAGCCGGGGCTTCAGGCCGACGGGATCTACGACCGGCTCGAAGAAGCCCTCTCTGGGTATCGAGCGATGCTGGACCGCGTCGTCGAGATCGACCGGATGGTCGATCCTTCGGGTGAGGGCCGACTCCCCGACCCCGCACGGCTCGCCCGCGTCAAAGCCGAGCGGGATGAACTGGTCCAAGGTCTCGATGAACTGGCGGCAGAGATGGCAGAGCCGCTCGAGCCCTCCACGTCCTTCATCGAGATCGATTCGAGGCCCTGACATTTCGCGGCTCGGAATACCGGGGACCTCCGTGGATCCCGTTCTGGAATGAACTCAGATCGATGCGAACGTCTGTTCGACGATCTCCGCCGCACCGCGGAGCAGTTCCGCCTGTGCGGCGTCGGCCTCGGCGTGGACACGGGCCGCGTCGATCGCCCAGCCTGCCCGGGCTCTCAATCGTTCGCGTCGGTTGGCATGATCGGATGATGCGTCCAGCGTCAGATCCGCCGAGTTGTCGAGCACATCGGCGAGTTTGACCAGCGTCGCCCGCCAATCTCCCGCGCGGAGCCGTGCCTCGGCGTGGCGGTCGCGTTCTGCTTCGGGGAGGGCCGCGTCCTTGGTCAACGCGACGACGCCGTCGGCGACGGTCTTCCCGAACCCATCCAGCAAGTCCTCGTAATCGGTGGTGCTGTCCTCAATCGTGTCGTGCAACAGGGCGATCGCGAGCGTCTCAGGGTCGTCGCAGCCGAACACCGATGACACCGTGAGCGCGACCCGCGCCGGGTGGGCGGCGTAGGGCGTTGCCCCGTCCCGCCTGGTCTGCCCGGCGTGCGCGCGGGCCGAGAACGACGCGGCATCGCGCCAGAGCGAGTTCCCTTTGGTGTCGGACTGGTCGCTCATGTCCGCCCGATCAACCGTCACGACGCGGGGGTCCCGCCCGTGGTGATCGGCCGGCGGTCGCCGTCAATCACCAGCTTGGTCTTCCCGGGGTTGCCGCCGTGCTCGTCGAAGAGCGTGACGGTGTTCAGACCCTCGACAAGCCAGGACGAGGGGATCCAGACGTTCCCGCCGGGCGCGACGGCCGAGCCGTCCGCAGTCGCGACAAAGTAACGCCCCGCGTTGCGTCCGTTGACGTAGACCTGGCCCTTGGTCATGCCCGAGAGGTCGAGCATGAGCGGGTGCTCGGGGAACTCACTGACCTCGAACTCGCTCATCCACCAGGTCGGCGTGGTGCGCTGGCTCAGCTTCGACTTGCTGACTGTGTCGTACGCGGCGTCCTGGGGCGGTTCCCACTTCGCGAACGCCCAGTCGGCCTTCGCGGTCAGGTCGTTGACGCCTTCCCAGACGGTGAGCACGCCGCCGACGGCCGAGCCGAGCTTGGCCATCGTCATGTCCGGCTCGGGGTCGTCCATCGGGACGAACTCGATCGTGTTGTTGCCGCGGTTCAGCGTTTCACCGTCGAGCGTGGTGCGATAGGTCTCGCCCTCCTCGAGCAGGCGTGTGTAGGTCTCGTTGATGAGTAGGACGCCCCGCACCGGGACGGGCCCCAGCGCGATGTGGAGGGGCGACTTCTTGCGGTGCATCATCTTCCACGTCAGCCGCTGCGGGTAGGCCGCGTCGTTGACGCGGACGAGCATAATGGGAGTCGCGTGCTCGAGAGGCAGGATCGGTTCGCCCTCGACGATGTCGGGCTTGCCGGTCTTCACCGCCGAGACCTCGTGGACGCCGTTGGCGAGGCCCTTGACCTCGCCCGCCGCCATCCCGTCGGTCCGCCGGCCGGCGTTCTCGACGAGCATCACGAGCGTGCGTTCACCCTTCTTGAGCGAGACGTTCAACTCGGGACTCGCGCCGGGGCCTTCGCCCAGCACGCCCTCGGGCTGCCCATCGATGAGCAGCAGGACGCGGTCACCCGAACCGGGCGAGGCGAGATGGACCTTCTTGGTCGCGGTCTGCTTGATCGTCGCGCGGTACCAGCCGTACCCGTAGGGAGTGCCCAGCGAGGCGAGATCCGCGGGCCCGTCGATGCCGGCGTAGCGGGGGCTGTCGCCCGCGATGTGAGAGTCGTTGTCGGCGGCGCTCCAAGAGCCCAGCGCGATCTTGGCATCGGCCGAGCCTTTGCTCGCGCTGCCGTTCTTGGTTTTCCCGTCGGGGAGCACGGTGACGTAGGACTTGCCCGCGGGGATGGGCTCGCCGTCCCGCGTGATGCCCGCGACGCCCACGTAGACACGGTCATCACCCAGATACGTCTGGTCGATGACGTCCTCCGAAACCACGACCACGGTGACGCCTTCGAGGCGTTCAACCGCGGGTTTGCGGCCCTTGGGCACCTGGATCTCGATCGGCGTGCCGTTGATCGCGAGCTCACCGATGGTGCCGCCGGGCCCGAAACAGACCAGCAACTCTCCCGCGGTGTCGAGGAGATTGAGCCCGCAATAGTCGAGGACGGCGTGGCCGCCCAGATGGACATCAAAGAGGCACCACGACACGCGCTGTTTGCCCAGATGCACGCCCAGCGGGGTGCCGTTGGGGCGGAGCAACTCAACACGCTGCCCGGCGAGCGACTTGCCGACCTTCGGTGAGAACAGGAACGCGACCGAGCCCTGGTTGCCGCTCAGGTGCGTCACGACCGGGCCTGTGTGCTCGGCGCTCGGGTCCTGGACGACGGGGCGGTAATCGGGGTCCGACGCCGCGAGCACGCGCGAGAACCGAGACGCGAACGTCGAGATCCGGCGGACGGGGCCGTACGAAGCGGTCGGCGCGCCGGTCTCGTCGATGGGTGCCGGGGCGTGGCCTCCCGCGGCGAGCATGCGGTTGGGCCCGTCGATCGCCGAACCGGCGGAGAACCCGTGGAACGGGGCCGCGGCGAACGGGACGATGTTGGCCTGCGCGCCCGCCGCCAGTGCTTCGCCGAGACGGCGCTGCAGGTCGTAGGCGTCGTCGGTCGGGATGGCCTGTTCACCGACGCGCGGGAGCCTCCCCCCGCCGAACTCCGCGACGAACTTCGGCTGCCCCGGACGGACAAACCCGAGCTGGCGGATGAGCGGGAACATGCCCTGATCGCCCACCCAACCGTCGATCTGCCCCTCGGAGCCTTGCCAGAGGTTGTTCGCGTTGACCGCGGGAACGGTGATGCCCGCCTCGCGGAGATACCGGCTCAGATCGCGGAGATAGATCCCCGCCTCGTCGGAGCCGCAGGTCCACTCGTGCTCGACCTGAACGGCGAGCAGGGCGCCCCCCGTGCCGGTCGCGGTGACCTGGAGATCGCGAATCTGGTCGGCGAGCGCTGCGAAATACCGGCTCGTCGCCTCCATGAACACCGGGTTGGTCGCCCGCATCTTGATGTCGGTCTGCGAGAGCAGCCAGACCGGGAGGCCGCCCAGATCGAGACCGCGGCCGACGTAGGGGCCCACGCGGAGGATCACGTGCAGGTCCATCTCCGAGGCGAGCTCGATGTAGGCGCGGATGTCGTTCTCGCCCTCGAAGACGTACTGACCCGGTCGGGGTTCGACGGCGCTCCAGACGACGGACGTCTCGACGGTGTTCAGGCCGGCTTTCCGCGCAGCGTGCAGTCGGTCGGCCCACAGGTCGCGAGGGGTCTGGGCGTGCGGCACGGAGCCGCTGACGATCCAGATCCGCTTGCCGTCGATCTGGAAGCTCCGCCCATCAAAGTTCACTGTTGCCATGTGCTCGCTGGCTCCTATCGGCCGCGTCCACGCCACGCGTTGCCCCGGCCCTTCTGTGGGCCGGTCGGGTTGCGGTCGGTTTTTCGATTCGGCGCGGGAAAAGGTGAGAAGCATAGGGAGGGGGGTTCCAAACAGCAATAGCAGACGACCCCGCATCTTCGATCCGACGAAACGTGTACGCTTGCGAACCACGCCACGCACAGAAACAATCTCAACCATGGGCTATGACGTTGCCGTTTAAACGACAAGCAAAGATCAAACTTTCTCCGTACCTTGCCGTTCGCTGGCTCCCCGCTGCCGCGTTGGTGGCGATGTCTGCGGGAATCACCGGTTGTCAGGGTCAGCTCGACAGGATCGACCGACGCACCGAGGCCCTGCTCGAAGAACGCTCGGTGATGCTGGGATCAACGAAAGTTGGCCAAGGGCTGGCGGAGCGCCGCCCCGACGAGGTCAACAACCGCGATTTCGACGACACCAGCCCCGAAACCGTTAATCCGTCCGCGTCCGAGATCGGCTACACCCCGGCGCCCCAGCAGGTGGAGGATCTCGCGATCGCAGACCGCCTCCGTGCCTACGCCGCGCACGCAAACGGAGCGGCGGTTGACCCGGACGGCGAGGTGGCGCTGACACCCGTGAAACTCTCGCTCGAGGACGCGCTGCGTATCAGCGAAGAGACCGGCCGCGAGTTCCTGAGCAATCAG
The DNA here is from genome assembly GCA_002337215.1 of Phycisphaerales bacterium UBA1926. GTDB lineage: Bacteria > Planctomycetota > Phycisphaerae > Phycisphaerales > UBA1924 > UBA1926. The sequence continues at coordinate 345,755 of DDFO01000022.1, forward strand.
GAAGACTACATCCTCTCGGCGATTCGCCTGCTCCAGGAACGCAGGCTCTGGGGGCCGCGGTTTTTCAACGATACCTCGTTCGGGCTCTCCGGCTCGGGCGACGACGGCCGGTTCGAGCACGCGTCGAATATCATCAACACGCTCCGCGCGACGCAACGCCTGCCCTACGGCGGCGATGTCGAGGCACGCTGGATCGTCAACGCGACCGACCAACTCCGCGATCGCGCGACGGGGGGCTACGTCCAGTCTTCCCAGCTCGTGCTCAGCACCGACATCCCGCTGCTCCGCGGCGCGGGCAACGTCGCCCGTGAAGATCTGATCCAGGCCGAGCGAAGCCTGATCTATCAGTCACGCGCGTTCGAGCGTTCTCGCCGATCACTTCTGGTTTCTATCGCTCAGGACTACTTCGACCTGCTCCAGCAGCAGGCCGTCATCCAGAACCAGCAGTTGCAGATCGAGGGCCTCCGCGGGCTGCTCGAGTCGACCGCGGGCCGCGTGGAAGCGGGGCGTCTCAGCCCCTTCCAGGAAGACCTCTCGCGGAACCAGGTCCTGCGGGCCCAGGCGACCCTCGCCGGGCAGCGCGAGCGCTACATCCTCCAGCGCGACCGGTTCAAGTTCCGGCTCGGCATCCCGGTCGAGCAACCGATCGAGATCCAGCCCCTGAACCTCGAACTCCCCGCCCCCGCGTCGAGCCAGGAGTCGGCCGCGACCCAGGCGATCACGTACCGACTCGACCTCCAGAACGAGCGAGATCAGCTCGATGACCGCCGGCGTGCGATCCGCAATGCCCGAAACAACCTGCTCCCCGATCTCGATATCAACGGATCGCTGGGCGTCCCGACCGATGACGATGACGCGACCGGCGGGCTCGCGATCGATGCCGACGAACTCGACTACTCGATCGGCGTCACGCTGGGTCTCCCGCTGGACCGCGAGATCCAGAGGCTTGCGCTCCGCAGTCAGATCGTGAACCTCGAGCGCGACATCCGGAACTACAACCAGTTCCGCGACAACGTGATCGTGACCGCCCGGTCGAGCATCCGGAACATCGACCTCGCGAAGTTCCAGCTCCGTCTGGCCGAGCAGCAGGTCGAGATCAACGAGCGTCGTCTGCGTGATCTCGAGCTCCGTGATACGACGAACCCGCAGCAGGTCGTCGACGCCGAACTCGATCTTGTTCAGGCGAGGAACGATGTCGCCCAGTCGCGCACGAATCTTCGCAACAATATTCTCGGGTACCTACTCGCGACCGGGCAACTCCGCGTCGCCGAGGACGGCATGCTGGTCCCGCCGACCTCGGGGGCCGCGAACCCGGTCCCACCCGCGAACCCGGTCCCACCCGCGAACC
>DDFO01000022.1:347188-347836 GCA_002337215.1 Phycisphaerales bacterium UBA1926
GAACCCGGTCCCACCCGCGAACCAGATCCCGCCCGAGGCCGGTCCCTAAGCCGACACGCGCAGCGTTGCGCCGACTGTCTTCCGTGTCGCGAGGTAGAACTCGTGCATCACCCATCGTCCGTCGACCTCAAGATGGCTCCTCTTCGTGGGGTCGTGAACGAATCCGCACTTCTCGGCAACCCGGACACTCGCGTCGTTGCCCGCTTCGATCCCGCAGTGCACGCCGTGCAGGCTGAGCCCTTGCGGCATATCGCCGAGCGCGTGGTCCAGGAGCGCTCGCACGCCGGCGGTCGCGACGCCCCGGCCCCGATGCGCCGCATCGACCCACCAGATCGCGTCCGCTTCCCATGAGAGGCCGCGCGAGATGCTGTTGAGAGCAAAGAGCCCCATGGGGGTGCCGTCATCGAGAACGGCAAGCCTGCGATACGACCGCTGTGTCGTGTCCCCTTCAGCGCAGAGCCGGAGCTGGCGGTTGAAGAACGCGTCGTCGGATTCACCATCCCTGTTCAGGGGAAGCCAGCGTCCCACGCTCTCCCGGCTGCGGGCGAGTGCCCCGAGAAACCAGGCTCGGTGGGCTTCCTCGATGGGGCGCAGTTCGACCGAGATCGGTCGGCCAGCCGTCGCGTCGATACCGACCGTTGCGGCGGG
>DDFO01000022.1:347931-348427 GCA_002337215.1 Phycisphaerales bacterium UBA1926
GGCGGGTGAGATGGGAGCAGTCGCGTCGCGGATCGATTTGTCAGCTGATCGCATGGCCCGAATATCGGGGGTGCGATCCGCGCAGCGACAAAAACCTGTTCACGATCCGAGGGGCGTGTCATATGCAGCCGGTGAAGATCGCCGAACGTGCGCTGAGACCGGCCCCGGATCACTCCACCGTGACCGATTTCGCGAGGTTCCTCGGCTTGTCAACATCGTGGCCGCGCAGCACCGCGGCGTGGTACGCGATGAGCTGCAGCGGGACGACCGCGACCATCGGGCTCAGTGGTTCGGGGACCGGCGGGATGTAGATCACGTCCTCGGCAAGCCGCCCGATCGCGTCGTCGCCCTCGGTCGCGACGGCGATGACATGCCCGCCCCGGCTGCGGACCTCCTCGATGTTGGACATGACCTTGTCGTACTGGGCGCCCTGCGTCGCGATGAACACCGCGGGCATCCCCTCGTCGATGAGCGCGATCGGGCCGTGCTTCATCTC
>DDFO01000022.1:348498-350450 GCA_002337215.1 Phycisphaerales bacterium UBA1926
GCGGGCATGCCCTCGGCGTGGATGTACGAGATCTCCTTGAGCTTGAGCGCACCCTCCATGGCGGTGGGGTAGTTGTATCCCCGGCCCAGGAAGAGCCAGTTCTCTCGCCCGACGTACTTCTCGGTGATCGACCGGATCGCCTGGTCCTGCTCGAGCACCCGCTCGATGTGATCGGGGACCTTCTCAAGCTCGGCGATGAATTTCGAAACCTGGTGCCCCGACATCAGGCGCCGGCGCGCCATGAACAGGCTGATGAGCGTGAGCACCGCGACCTGCCCGGTGAACGCCTTCGTGGACGCGACGCCGATCTCGGGGCCAACGCGGAGGTAGACGCCCGCGTCGGTATCGCGCGACATCGTCGAGCCCACCACGTTGACGACGCCGAGCCCGAGCGCGCCGCGGTCCATCGCTTCGTGCAACGCCGAGAGCGTGTCGGCCGTCTCGCCCGACTGGCTCACCGCGATGACGACCGTGCCCTCTTCGATAATCGGGTTGCGATACCGAAGCTCGCTCGCGTACTCGACCTCGGTCGGGATGCGCGCCATGTCCTCGAAGAGATACTCGCCGATCATGCCCGCGTTCAGCGCTGTGCCCTGCCCGAAGATGATGAGCCGGCGCGAACGCACGAGTTCCTTCGCGTGCGCCTCGAGCCCGCCCAGCACGACGCAGCCCTCGTTGTGGTCGAGCCGCCCGCTGATCGTGCGGCGGAGCGCACGCGGCTGCTCGTAGATCTCCTTCCGCATGTAGTGCTCGAAGCCGCCCAGCTCGATCTCGTCGAGCTCGAGCTCGAGCTGCATGACCTTGGGGTTGAGCTCGACATTGTCGATCGTGCTGGTGCGGAGCCCGTCGCGGGTGAGCCTCGCGACCGAATAGTCGTCGAGCGTCATCGCCTGAGCGGTGTGGCTGATGATCGCCGACCCGTCGCTCGCAACGATGTACTCCCCGTTGCCGATGCCAACGATCAGCGGGCTGCCCTTCCTCGCGACCACCATCGTGTCGGGATCGCCCGAGACCATCACCGCGATCGCGTACGCGCCGGTCACCTCGCGCAGCGCCGCCTGGACGGCCGACTCCAGGTCCATCCCGCCCGATTCAGCGTGGTCGGCGTCGTACAACTCGCTGATCAGCGTCGCGAGCACCTCGGTGTCAGTCTCGGTGCTGAACTTCCGACCCTTCTCCTCGAGCAGCCGCTTCAGCGACGCGTAGTTCTCGATGATCCCGTTGTGGACAACGCAGATCGTCCCGGTGTCGTCGCGGTGGGGGTGTGTGTTGGGTGTCGTCACCGCGCCGTGCGTCGCCCAGCGCGTGTGCGCGAGCCCGATCGTGCCGTTGAGGTTCGGGTGCTCCTTGTCGAGTTTGTCCTCAAGCCCCTGCACCCGGCCCACGGACTTGCAGACGCCCGTTGAACCGTCGCCCGAGGTCTGCGTGATCGCAAGCCCCGCCGAGTCGTACCCGCGGTACTCAAGCCGCTTGAGGCCCTCGAGAAGGATGTCCCTGCACGGCCTCGACCCGATGTACGCGATGATCCCACACATGAAGCAGCTTCCTCTCGAATCGAACCCGGTCGGAATCCCGGGCCGGTCCTGAATGCTCTCGATCGGCGAGGTTACGAGCCGCCTCGACCGCAGGATCGAGGCCCGCCCGCGATTTCTCTCGCAATCCCCGTTTTATGGGGCACAATGTTGGAGCCGGGCATCGCACGGATCCATCGGAGGTTCGCGGCGGGTCGCGTTCAACGTTCCCGCCAATCCCATCAAACAAGAAAAATTCCGGTCTATTATTGAGACTTAGTCTCAATACAGATATTGTCCGGACCATACCGAAGCCGGGGGGTTTCGGGCCTTTCACCAGTCCCGCCAGTCTTGACGTATCACCGAGATGTATGGAGATCACATGAACGCAACCACCGCTTCGATCGCAACCATCGTGCTGTCCGCCGGGGTCGCCTCCGC
>DDFO01000022.1:350541-350962 GCA_002337215.1 Phycisphaerales bacterium UBA1926
CTGTCCGCCGGGGTCGCCTCCGCGGGCTCTGTCGCGCCCTTCACCGAGACCTTCGAAAACGGCGCCAGCAACTGGCTCGACGGCGGGTTCCTCCCCGCGGGCGAGGTCGCCACCGGCGGCGTCGACAACTCCGCGTACATCACCGCTCAGACGGGGTTCGAGTTCGCCGAGGAGGGTGGCTTCAATGTCGCGTACCGCGGCAATACAGGCTTCTTCCCGGGAACCGATGCTTCCGACGGCGCCTTCAACGGCGATTGGATCTCGTCGGGTGTGACCAACTTCTCCTTTGATATCCGCCACGACATCACCGCTCCGGTCACCGTCTTTGCCCGCATCGCCGCCAACACGATGGGCGCGCCCTTCCCCGGCGCCGTTGCCGTCGCGTTCCAGCCGGTCTTCGCCGGTCAGTGGACGACCGTCC
>DDFO01000022.1:351066-362820 GCA_002337215.1 Phycisphaerales bacterium UBA1926
ATCGTTCGCGATCGACCCCAACAACCCGGCGTTCGTCAGCTTCGAGGGCTCGGACTTCGAGTCCGTGTTCTCCAACGTCGGATTCATCCAGATCGGCATCGCGACCCCCGACGGTCTCATCGGCGACCCCTCCGTGTTCTCGGTCGATCTTGACAACGTTTCGATCGTGCCGGCCCCCGCTGGGTTTGCCGTGCTCCTGCCCTGCCTCGCGGCCGTCCGCCGGCGCCGGTGACGCGCGGCGTGCCACCGATTTCTCGTCGAACCGTGCAATCCGCATGCGTCACACGCGTTCTTTCTAGCGATTGAGAAAAGAACGCCGAGACGCCGAGCGGCGGAACCGATCTCCGGTATCCAACGCAGGCGACGCACAAGGAGCACGGCATGGCACGCTACGCACACACGACGCGCACCCCCAGCACCCGATCACCCGCCGCGATCGCGTTCGCCGCGGGTGTTCTTGTATCGATGGTTTCGCTCGCAAGCGCGGCGACCGAGCCCAACCCGCTCGCCGGGCCCTCCGTCAATGCAACGCCGCAGGGCGACAGCCTGATCGAGCGGAACATCGACGGATCGATGCGTCGGCCTGAGGTCCCGGTCGCCGAGGCGGCGCTCCGCACCGTCGATCTCGACGATGCGACACGGGCGAAAGTTGACGCGCTGCTCGCCGAGCGGGCCAAGCAGATCGACGGGATCGTCAAGGCGAACCTCGAGACGCTGAATACCTTCCGGACCGATCGGCAGGCGAACGCGGGAGGCGAGAACCGTCGGGCGCAGCAGCGTGAACGCACCCGCACGCTCATGGAGATGTTCAAGCCGGTGCTCGAGAAGGGCCCGCTGGAGGAGCAGATCGCGGCGCTGATGCCCGAGGCGACCCGCGTGTCATACCTGGTTGACATCGAGGAACACCGCGAGGTCATGCTCGCCGAGCGACGCGCCCGGGGACCCCGCGCCGAAGCCCGTGCGGAACGCCGTGGAGGCCCGGGTGCCGGTTCGCCTCCCGCGATGGACGATGACGGCCCGATGCTCTTCGAAGATCCCATGCTTGAGATGCTCGACGATGAGCCAACTGAGCGGCAAGGCCGACCCGAGGGCCGCCGGCGAGCCCGGCCGGAAGGCAGACCAGAACGCGGGCCCGAAGGCGGGCCGCGGAGCGAAATGCGCGACACAATGATCCAGATGCAGACGCTGCAGATGGAGATCCGCCGATCGGTCGAACGCCTCTCGGACGACAAGGAAGCTCGCGAAGCCGACCTGTTCAGCCGGCTCGATCTCGACGCCGAGCAGGAGGGCAAGGTCCGTGACCTGCTCCAGTCGCTCCGGCAGTCCGCGCGTGAATCGGACGATCCCCGGGCCGCCCGTCGGGAGATCATGCAGGAACTCGCCCAGATCCTGACACCCGAGCAGCAGCAAGAACTCCGCGAGGCCATGGGCCGAGGGGCTCGCAATGCCGACCGTGGGCCCCGCCGCCGTCCGGGTCGCGCCGGGCCGCCCAACGGCGACGAAGACTAACAACGGTGCGGCCAATACCCCGACGGGAACCAAGGCCGGCTCATCCAACCAGCGGACACACGAAGCGGGCGAAACGCCCGCTTTTTCGTTGAACTGACCCAAGATATTGGAACACGTGAAATCAGGGGGTCGCGTCTCAGAACGAGACTGCTGCGGGCCACGCGGCAGCGGAGACCCCGCGAATGATGCGACGCATCGCTTGCGTCGTGTCGAACAATACCGATACTGAGGGTTCCGGCCTATCAAACGGCCCATCCCGCGGACCGATGAGCGCGCTGAAGAAAAAGAAGGTGTGGGAATGACACAGGACATCAGGAGCAACCCGATGAGCACGCCGAGCGGCCTCGCGCGAATCGCCACCGTCGCGGCGATCGGGGTGCTCGCGGCGTGCACGGTGTCTGCTGTTGCGCAAGACGATCGCGAGCCGGCCCCCGGGTTCCTGGCCGGCCCCGATGTCGGTGAGAAGAGCACGGAACCCTCGCTCGTTGCGAGATCGCTCGATGGTGACGTCCAGCCGCTCCAGGCGCCGCCCGCCATCGCCGCGCTCGAACTCCTCGAACTGGACGAAGCAACCGCCGAGAAGATCGACGCGCTGCTCGCCGATCGCGGCGCGGTCATGGACACGCTCGTGCTCGCCAACATCGAACTGCTCGGGCAGGTCGAGACGATCATGGCGGTTGGCACGCCCGTCGAGAAGCTCAACATGCTCCGCGAAGGGCTGACGGCGCTCGAACCCGTCCGCGCATGGGGAAGGCTCGACCGCCGCATCACCGCGGCCTTGCCCAGAAGCCAGCGGGCCGAGTATCGCGAGCACATCGACGATTACGAGAAGTCCCGCTACCGCACAGCCCTCGCATCAGGCGACCTCGACAACAAGCTCGGGTACCGCATGATGCGCTACTGGGAAGACCTGGGCTGGGAGATCGAACGCGCCGCCGAACGCGTGTTCGACGACGACGAAGACGGCTCGGCCTGGCTCCAAAGACTCAGCACGAAACTCGATCTCTCACCCGATCAGCAGGGCGAGATCCAGGCGATGGCGGAACGGTTCTACATCGAGACCAAGGGCAGGCCCAGCGAGCAGGACGAGATGCGGTTCATCGCCAGGATCCGAGGCGTGATGACGATCCAGCAGCGGTGGAAGTTCACCGGCATGATGCTCCGCGGCGAGCTCGAACCCGAGCGGATGGACACCGACTTCGACGACTGAACTCCGGGTGTGATCAACGTCCAGAATTCGGACGACGATCAGCTCGTTCGGCCTCTCGAACAGCCTGGCACACCAGTCTGACACAACGACAAAGTCGTTCAAAGAGGAACGTCGGCGATACCGTCCGGGGCAAGCGCATAAAAAAGCGGCCTTCTCGGCCGCTTCGAAGGATATCAGGTTTCAGCCTCGATCAGCGACGACGACGCGCCATCGCGAGACCGCCGAGGCCGAGCAGTGCGCCAGCGCCGGGGGCCGGAACGAGAAGACGGAAGTTGTCAACCGCGCCCTCGGGGCCGCTTCCGAGCAGGAAATCGCCACCGAAGTAGAGGCCGGAGACATCACCGATCAGGCCGTCCCAGGTGCCGCTGACCATTTCCCAGTCCGACTCGAGGATGTTGATCTGGACGCTGGTCCAGTCGGTGGTCAGGTCGAAGTTCGCGAGAGCGCGAGCTTCCGAGCCGTCGCTGCCCTGAAGGCGGATTCGGGGGTAGTTCGAGGGCAGTCCCGGATCGTTGGAAGGCATCTCGAGACGGATGTCGTAGGTGAAGCAGCCACCGATGTAGCTGCTGTAGTCGCCGAGATACTGACCCGGCGCGAAGAGCGACGGTCCCTGCATGTTCGACGCGACATCGGTGTAGCGGGCATAGCCGCCCGGGTTGCCGTCGGCACCGGGGTTATCCCAGCTGCCAAGACCGTTGTCCGTGAACGTCCAGCCCTGCAGCGTGTTGTCCGAATCCCAAAGCGTCTCGGCAATCACAATGTTGCCGTTCGCGGACGCCGCGGCGGCGAAGCCGGCAATGCCGGCGATAGCCAGAATCGTTTTCATTTCTCTGCTCCCGTCCAAATGGTAATTTTCGTCCACGGCATTCACTGCCGCGTCCTCTCAAGGATACATGAATCGAGGGTGATTTCAAGCCCAACGCGAAGTCGCGGATTCTTTTTTCGGACTTCCGACCGGCAAGATCACCCCGAAACCGGTAGGTCCGGACAACCCGCACACGCGGGCTGTCTCAACATCAAACACTTCGCGTCCGCGAACCCGCCGGATGGCGAAACCGGGGCTATTCTTCGCTCTAACGCGACTTCCGCGCCTCGGATGGGACGACCGACCGCCCACAACAGCACAGAAAGGCACCGATGCCACGACGCGAGGATATCCGCACGATCCTGATTATCGGATCCGGGCCCATCGTCATCGGCCAGGGCTGCGAGTTCGATTACTCCGGCGCACAGGCGTGCAAGTCCCTCCGCGATGAGGGATACCGCGTCGTCCTCGTCAATTCCAACCCCGCGACCATCATGACCGACCCGGCCTTCGCGGACCGGACCTACATCGAACCCGTCACCCCAGACGCGGTCCGAAAGATCATCGAAAAGGAAGCGGCCGCGGGCACACCGATCGATGCCGTGCTCCCCACTTTGGGCGGCCAGACCGGCCTGAACTGTGCCTGCGCCCTGTATGACTCGGGCGTGCTTGCCGAGTTCGGGATCGAGATGATCGGCGCCAATCGCGAGGCGATCAGCAAGGCCGAGGACCGGGAAGAGTTCGCGCAGGTGTGCGCGCGCGTCAAACTCGCGACACCCGAGTCGAAGACCGTCACCACGCTCGCCGACGGCCGGGAGTTTGTTAAAGAGATCGGTCTCCCCGCGATCATCCGACCGGCGTTCACGCTCGGCGGCTGGGGCGGCGGCATCGCCTACAACAACGAGGAATTCGACGAGCTTGTCACCCGCGGCATCCGCGCGAGCATGATCGGCCAGGTCCAGGTCGACAAATCGCTGCTGGGCTGGAAGGAGTACGAGCTCGAGGTCGTCCGCGACAAGCACGACAACTGCGTCATCGTCTGCGGCATCGAGAACATCGACGCGATGGGCGTCCACACCGGCGACTCCGTCACCGTCGCCCCGATCCTGACGCTCACCGACAAGGAATATCAGGTCCTCCGCGACGCCTCTCTCGCGATCATGCGCGAGGTGGGCGTCGAAACGGGCGGGTCCAATGTCCAGTTCGCGGTCAACCCAAACCCGCCCGAGAATCCGGACGGCTCGCGCGACTTCGAGTTCGTCGTCGTCGAGATGAACCCCCGGGTGAGCCGCAGCTCCGCGCTCGCCTCCAAGGCCACCGGCTTCCCGATCGCCAAGATCGCCGCGAAGCTCGCGGTGGGATACACCCTCGACGAACTCCGCAACGACATCACCGGCACAACCAGCGCCTGCTTCGAGCCCAGCATCGACTACGTCGTCACCAAGATGCCCCGCTGGACATTCGAGAAGTTCCCCGAGGCGGACGAGACGCTGACGACCCAGATGAAGTCCGTCGGCGAGGCGATGAGCATCGGCCGCACGTTCAAGGAGTCCTTCCAGAAGGTCATCCGCTCGATGGACGTCAAGCGGTTCGGGCTCGGGCTCGACCGCAACGACAAGTGGCTCGCCGCGACCCGCGCCGCCGAGAAGATGGGCAAGACCCTCGACACCGTCTCCCCTCAGCCCGCCGCATCGCCCACCGTCACCGACGACACGACCACCGACCCCAACTCCGGCGCCCGCGTCTCGCTGGGCCTCCGCACCGCGGACGGCCAGCCCATCGAATGGCCCATCCCCCTCGACAAGCTCAATCGCAAACTGGGTGTTCCGAGCCAGGGCCGGCTCTATTACATCCGCTACGCCCTGAAGATGGGCTGGACGGTCGCCCAGATCCACGAGCAGACCCGCATCGATCCATTCTTCATCGAACAACTCGAGCAAATCGTCAAGTTCGAGGACGTGCTTTGCGGCTTCGCATCGCTCGAAGATGTTCCGAAAGAAATCCTCTTCGAAGCCAAGGCGATGGGGTTCTCCGACGCCCAACTCGCGAACCTCTACCTCGGGACGATCTCGAGCGAGACGATCCTCAAAGTCCGGCGTCACCGCGAGTCGCTCGCGATCACGCCCGTCTTCAAATGCGTCGATACCTGCGCCGCCGAGTTCGCCGCCATCACGCCGTACTACTACAGCACCTACCAGCGGGGCTGGACCGAGATCGACGACGAGGGCAACGCCGCCGAGGTCCCCGCCGAAGACGAGATCGGGGGCGACGCGTCCGAAGAGAAGGTCATCATCATCGGCGGCGGCCCCAACCGCATCGGCCAGGGCATCGAGTTCGACTACTGCTGCGTCCACGCCGCCTTCGCCGCCAAGGAACTCGGCTTCGAGTCGGTCATGATCAACTCGAACCCCGAGACGGTCTCCACCGATTACGACACCAGCGACCTGCTCTTCTTCGAGCCCCTCACGCTCGAGGACACACTCAACGTCATCGAGCGGCTCAACGGCGGCGACGTCTCCGTCACGAACCGAACGGGCGGCGTGAAGGGCGCCATCGTCCAGTTCGGCGGGCAAACCCCCCTCAACCTCGCGCACGGCCTCGCCCTCGCCGGCGTCCCCTTCCTCGGCACTTCCCTCGATTCGATCGACCTCGCCGAGGACCGCGAACGCTTCGACGCGATGCTCGAGAAGCTCGGGCTCCAACGCCCCGCGGGCGCGATCGCCACCAGCCTCGAAGAGGCGGCGACCAAAGCCGGCGAGATCGGCTACCCCGTCCTCGTCCGCCCGTCCTACGTCCTGGGCGGGCGCGGCATGGAGATCTGCCCCGATGAGCAGGCCCTGCGGCACTTCATGACCAACGCCCTGCGCATCAGCGACCTCGACGGCGCGCCCGTCCTCATCGACAAGTTCCTCGACGGCGCCGTCGAGATCGACGTCGACGTCGTCGCCGACTTCGACGCAGATGGCAAAGGCCAGGCCATCGTCGCGGGCGTCATGGAGCACATCGAGCATGCCGGCGTCCATTCGGGCGATTCCACCTGCGTCATCCCGCCCTTCGCGCTCCCGCCCAAGACCGTCCGCCGCATCCGCGAGATCGCCCGCGCCCTCGCCGCCGAACTCCGCGTGTGCGGCCTCATGAACGTGCAGATGGCGGTCAAGGACGACGAGATCTCGATCATCGAGGTGAACCCCCGCGCGAGCCGGACGGTGCCGTTCGTGGGCAAAGCCAAGGGCGAGGCGTGGGCCGCCGCCGCCGCCAAGGCGATGATGGGCGTGAGCCTTCAAGACCAGTCCATCGCCGAGAAGCCCGACACCGGGACCTACGCCGTCAAAGCCCCGGTCTTTCCCTTCCAGAAGTTCCCGGGTGTCGACTTCGTGCTGGGACCCGAGATGCGATCCACGGGGGAGGTCATGGGCCTCGACGTCAGCGTGCCCACCGCCTATCTCAAGGCCCAACTCGCGGCGGGGCTCCGCCTGCCCAGTGAGGGCGGCGTCTTCATCTCCGTCCGCGAGGCCGACCGCGAGGCGATCATCGCCCCCGCCCGCACGCTCATGGCGATGGGCTTCAACGTCTTCACCACCGCCGGCACGGGGTCCCTGCTCACCCGCCACGGCCTGCGCCCCACGATCCTCCAGAAGATCGGCGCAGGCGTCCGCCCCAACGTCATCGACCTGATGGCCGACGGCAAGATCCAACTCGTCATCAACACGCCGACACGAACAGGTTGGCAGACCGACGAGGGCCGGATCCGTTCGTCGGCCGTGCGCCTCGGTGTTCCCATGCTCACGACGATGCCCGCGGCGATCGAGGCCGTCCGTTCCATCGAGGCACTGCGGGCCGGATTCTGGACCGTGAGTGCGCTGCAGGACCTGACGGGTGACGCCGCGAACAACGCGCCGTCCTCACTCGTACGCTCCTGATGTCCGAGCCCTCGCCGAAAGACGGTGATACCCGATCAGCGTCGGAGATCAACTTCGAGGCCGCGCTCCGCAACGGGAGCGGTTCACGCGCGTTCTTGGGTCCGGACGAGGCCGACGCACGCATCCCGGATCACACCCGCTGCATCGCCTGCCGCTACGACCTGAGCGGCGGCCACCAGGGACCCTGCCCCGAGTGCGGCTTTTCCATCGGGCCCGAAGAGATCAGCCGCTGGTGCCTCCGAGTCGCGTGGGAATCCCGGTTCCCAATGCGGTGGTTCGTCGCCGCGGCGCTCTCGGCCCCCATCGTCTACGCCCTCGGCGCCGCCGCGTTCGGGCAGCACACAGGCCCCGGATTCGCCGCCATCATCGTGCTCTCGTTCACGATCGGCGGGATGTTCATCACCGGAGAGATCCTCGCCTGGCTCGGTGATCCCACGGACCGCCGGATCGCGAGACGGATCTGGTACACGTCCGATGTGCTCATCATCCTCCCGATACTCGCAATCGCGCCCGCCGCCGCGGCCGTGCTGGAAGTCGCGATCATCGAAGCATGGACCGGCACCGACGGCGCGTTCCTCTTTCTCATCACGCTGTTCGGATTTGTGTTCTGGGTCCTGGGCTCGCTGGCGGTGCTCGTTGTCGCCTGCACGACGCTCGGGAGTGTGTGGCACTCGCACGCGCTGCGATGGAACCGCGTGCAACTCACGATCATCACGCTCGCGATCCTGGTTCAGTTCCCCGCCAATCTATTCGCAGGGTTTATCGGAGGCGGGCTGGCAGTGAGCGGCGCGATGCGTCAGATCGACGCGGATCTGTGGTTGCTCGACCAGGACTGACCGAGTCCGAGCCCCTCTCCCGATCCGTTGACCGTGCGGTACGCGCAGAAAAAAGGCCGATCGGTTCCCAGCGACCGGCCTCGGAGTTCGTTCTTGAAACGAACCTGAGGAGAGAGACATGAGTTGTCGCGTCGAACGCTGAGCTGCATCACGAGACGTGGTCGCATCTGAGCCGCGGCGTCAATCGGCGTCACAAGCCGCTCGGCGCCCCTTGGAGCGCCGAACGGGACATACCTATCTGAGGTCAGCGTTTGCGACGCGTTGCGAGCAGACCGCCGATGCCCAGCAGGATCGCCGAGGCCGGTGTCGGCACCGCGGCGTAGCTGATGTTGTCGGCCTGCCAGAGTTCCTGGAAGGTGATGTCGCCAGGGTCGCCCACGATCGAGACCTGTCCGAGCGAACTGCCGCCCAGGTCGACGATGCCGTAGAAGCCGGTCCCGAAACCGATGCCGTCGAGCGAGAAGAGCTGCCCACCGGCACTGATGTTGATGCCGTCACCGGAGAACGGGCTCGCGAAGTCGCCGCCGAACGCGTAGACCTGCTGGCCGTTGAACCCGAAGAGGGTGTTCTCGTGCGGCGTGATACCGGTCTCGCCGTAAAGGAAATTCGTCCCGTCGATGTTGCCGAACGAGGTGCCGGGGCGGATCTCAAGGTCTCCGTCATTCGCGTTGGGCGAGCCATCGCGGGTGACCTGGAGCAGGCCCGTGTCGAGCGTCGCGCCCGGCGCGATCGTCTGGACAGAACTGCCATTGAAATCCTCGAGCGTGTAGCTCCCTCCCACGGCGGCCTCCCACGAAGCGCGATCCGTGAACACCATAACCTGCGACGAGGCCGTACCGGCGTACGCCGCGACCGCACAAACTGCGATGATTCCCTTCATGTCTTGCCTCTTACTTTCTTTCCCCCGCGGTGCTCTCACCCCGCGAATGACCGTCAGGTGATGGCCCCGGAAAAGGCCACCCGCCGGGACGACGCCATCCCGACAAGAACCCAATATCTCACATGTCCACCAAACCCCAAAGAATAATTTTAGATTTTTCTCGGACCCACGCACAGGACACCACATTGAGTGGAGTTCACCCAGGCAAGACATAAGGTCTATTGAATCAATCGGTTACGGGCATCCGGCAAAGAAATCGCCGGCAAAGACGGCGACATCCTGCAGATCCCACACGCCGTAAGGCTCCGCCAGATCGGCGATCGCGTCGTGCGCTACGAACCCTCCGACGAACGTGGAGATATCCGCCAGATCGAGCACACCCTCGGGCGCCGCGAGGTCCGCTCGATTGCAGCCGAGTCCGGTCTCCGCGACCTCCGCCGGGTCGATGAACGGGAACTTCACGTACTCGATCAGCGCCTCCCGCTCCGACGCATCCATCCCGAGCACCGCGTCCCGCGAGGACGCACCTTCGCCGCCGTGCCAGAGGATCGCCTCCATCAGCGAGCGGGCCCGCCCGTCATGAAGATAATTCGGCTCGTCGGGGCTCCCGTTCGGATCGAACGCGCTCGTCGGCGTGCCCAGCACGTTCCCGACATATCCCACGCCCCACAGAGGCGGCGTGCGCCATTCCCGACCCGTCGCGCCGAACTCGGGGCGGTTGTCGGCGAGGTCGTCGCCCATGTCGTGCAGGAGCATGTCCGTGAACGGCTGGATGAGCTGGTCGCGGAAAGGCGCAAACGCCGCGTCGCTCGCCGTCCGCATCGCCGGGCGGTGGCACGCCACGCACCCCGCCGTCTCGAACAGCACCTTGCCAGCGAGCGCCGCAGGATCGTCGTAGTTCTCGCGCGGCGGGACCGTGAGCCCCCGGAGGTACGACTCGACCTGGTCGAGCATCGCCGCGGAGACCTCCGCGGCGCCCTCGCCGTACACCGTCGAAGTCATACCCATGTCGTGCGCGAACGCAGACGCCGCCTGCTGCCGCAGGTTCGGCTGCCCGGCCTTCCAGCCAAACCGACCGAGGCTGGTCCCCCCGGAATCCAGATCCTCGACGTAGTTCGCTCGCCCCGAGATCCCGTCGCCGTCCACATCCGCGGCGTCGGCATACGCGAGGATCTCAGACTCACTCACCGCCTCCAGCAAACCGAGCCCGGTGAGCATCGGCGCGACACGCACAGAAAGCTCCGCTTCCCCGTCGTACGGCGTGACCCCCGCAGCCGCGATCGATTCACCCGGGATGTTGCTCCCGATCTCGCCATAGACCAGGTCAGTGAACTGAACGGTCGGCCGGCGCAACTCGTAAGGCGTCCCGTCATCAAACGTCCCGTTCAAGATCTCCCACTCGATCGACGCCTGGCCCTCGGGCGTCGAACCGGGAACCGACCTGGTGTCGAGCTGCACGCCGTAAAGCGGGTGCGGCGTCGGCGCCGCGCCGGGCGTACCCGGGACGCTCAAGCGGAACAGATAGTCCTCGACCGAATCCGCGGCCGTCGTCGGTGCGCGTCCCCGCCCGTCGAGCATGTGACACTCGATGCACGAGTTGTTCGTGTACTTCGGGCCAAGCAGGCCGGGCGTGTACGCCGGGCTCGTGCCCATGTTGAACCCGACGGGACCACCGTTGCAGTCGAACGCGGTGGGGGGGTTGAACAGCAGCCCATCGTCCCAGCGCGTCTCGAACAGAATCTTGCCGTCCATGAACGAGCGCAGCTCGTCCGGCGGCAGGTTCATCGCGTGCTGGTTGAACGCGAACTGCTTGACCGTCACCGCCGAGATCGAGGCATCGCCCGCGGCGTAGACCAACGGGTTCTGCGTCTTCTGCTGGAGTCGGCCGTCGCCGACGTAGTAGTAGATGTACTCGCTGTAATACGTCTGCCCCGCGAGCAGCGTGAACTCGATATCCACCCGCTGCCCGTGCACCAGTTCATCGATGGTCGAGTAGAACACACCGTTCCCGCCGCCCATCCGCATGCTGATCGCCGAGATGTTCCGATCGCAAAACCCCAGCGGCCCCGAGAGGCTGTACCACTTGATGTCAACCGCCGGGACCGGCACCTCGGGCGCGGTGACGAGATCGATATCGAGCCGGTCGCCGTGATCGGTGATCTGGATATCGAACGTCCGCCCGACGTCGTACCCCGCGGGGTAGTGGTCGAACCGCCACTCGTTCTCGTGCCGGTCGCGGAACCGCAGACCCGCGACGGTCACGATCGGATAGTCGGGCTCCGCCGGTGCGGCCTCTCCCACCGTGCGCTCAAACCACGCCGTGTCCACGATCGCTTGGCCGATGGTTTCGGTGAAGTAATACGAGATTACGTCACCCGGGCCGACACCAGGAAGCGTCCGCCGCCAGATGAAGTTGCCCGCGGGACTCATCGTCTGCGTCTGGATCGGGCCGCCGTTGACACGGTGGTGCAAGCGGACGCCCGTCACCGCCGGCATGGGCGACCGGGGCGTCGCCGTCTCGATCTGCACACTCCACGTCCCGTTGCTCTCGATCAGATCGTGCCGGAATCCACGGATCGGCAACGGACCGCCGC
>DDFO01000022.1:362903-365639 GCA_002337215.1 Phycisphaerales bacterium UBA1926
ACCGCCGCCGTCATCGCCCCCGTCTCCACCATCTCCACCGCCGCCATCGCTCGAGAACGAGAACGCGGTGCAGCCCGGCTCGACCGTGATCACATGGGGGGCAAATTCAAACTGCTGAGGGATCTGGATCACCAGATGGAACTGGAACGAGGTGCCCGCATTGATGCCGTTGAACGACGCCGAGTAGTTCCCCGAGCCGTCGTTGCTCATGAAGTAGCCCCCGCCGGGCGGGTTCGGGTAGATCAGGATCGCGGTCGCGGCGGGCGACGCGGTGACATTCACCGTGACCGTCGAGCCGCTCAGGCAGACCTCGCCGGCGTACGACGGCGCCCCACTCTGTGCCGACGCGGACGCACAGACGATGAGCCCGATCAACAACGAGACGAGTGACTTCAGGTGCATGTTCAGGCCCCAGGTGGTCCGCATTCGGTCGCCGCCGACGTCGCGACGGCTCCATCCCGGCGCACGATCATGACAGATCCCGGGCGATGGAAGCGTCAAAGTAACAGTTACGATGGCAGATGGCAACTGTTCAGACCAGTCTTGCGGGAACGATGTCGATCCGCGGTGAATCCCGGGCATTCGGGACGCTATGGCGCTATTGTTCCGGCCCAATCAGACCCACACAAGACGAACACAGCCACGGAGACACGCGATGGAAACCACCCTCATTATCCTCAAGCCCGACGCCGTCCAGCGCGGCCTGATGGGCAAGATCATCACCCGCTTCGAGGAGAAGGGCCTGCAGATCGTCGGCGCGAAGATGATGCAGATCAGCCAGGACCTCGCCGCCACCCATTACGGCGACCACAAGGGCAAGCCCTTCTACGACGGCCTCGTCGGCTTCATGACCTCGAGCCCCGTCCTCGTGCTCGCCATCCGCGGCGTCGGCGCGATCGCCATCAGCCGCTCGATGATGGGCGCCACGTTCGGCTCCAAGGCCGACGCCGGCACCATCCGCGGCGACTTCGGCGTTTCCAACTCCTTCAACCTCATCCACGGCTCCGACAGCCCCGAGGCCGCCCAGCGCGAGCTCGGCCTGTTCTTCAACGACGGCGAGGTCCTCGACTTCGACCGCCCGATCAACGCTTGGGTCTACGACTACGCGGGCGGCGACCCCGAGTAAGACGTTCGCCGAGAAACGAACAACACAGCGAATCACTCAAAACACCCGGGAGTCCCCGGGTGTTTTTGTGCGCACAAACAAGCCCCCGGTCGACGGGGGCCTGATCAGAAATCGTGATGTTCACCACTCGCGGGCCGCGGCGGGTCGAAACTCAGCTCGGCGTCGCCGCCGGCTTGATCGATCCGATCACCGAGATCTCGACCTCTTCCTCACCGGTGATCTGGTCGGCGACCTCGCGCCGATGGATCTGAACCTCGCGCGGGAAATCGAACGCCACGCGGACCCGCTCGCCCTTCACCGAGGCGATACGGACCACGCCGATCGGGTTCTTCGGGTCCCCGATGACGACTTCTTCGCCTTCTCTTCTCGTGATTACCAGCATTCGACGACTCCCATTCGTCTCCGCAGACTCTTCCCAGATGCGCACTCCTGCGCGACCGGAGTATAGCGGAAGCCGGCGCGAACCCGACCCCCCGAAGTGCGCGATAGCGCGCAAAAATCCGATCGTCCGGATAACACGCGGGCACGAGGGCGGTCTCTTTTACCGCTTGGTAGTCAAAGGCTTACGAACAAATGCGCAGGGTTTGCGCTGTGGCCGAACCGGGTGAGTCCCGACCGCCGACCACCTCCGGTCACGCCGGATCGGGCCGGGTCATCGCGTCCGGGTCGAGCAGGCGGTCGAGCTCGGCCGCGTCCAGCACCCCCTGCTCGGTCGCGACCTCGCGGACGGTCTTCCCGCTCGCGTACGCCTCCTTGGCGAGCGCAGCCGCCTTGTCATAGCCGATCACGGGCGCCAGGCTCGTGCACATCGCCAGCGAGCCCTCGATCAGTGCCGCGCACCGATCCTCGTCCGGCTCAAGCCCCTCGAGCAGATTCTCGGTGAACACATGGCACGTGCGAGCGAGCAGGTGGATCGAGTCCAGCACCGCCGCCGCCATCACCGGCATCGCGACGTTCAGGTCGATCATCGACCCCACGCCCCCGAGCCCGGCCGTCGTCACCGTCGCGTCGTTGCCGATCACCTGGCAACACACCATCACCGCGCTCTCGCAGATCACGGGGTTCACCTTGCCCGGCATGATGCTCGAGCCGGGCTGGACCGCGGGCAGCTTCAGTTCGCCGATGCCGCAGCGCGGGCCCGAACCCAGCCAGCGGATGTCGTTGGCGATCTTCGAGATGCTCACCGCGATCGTCTTGAGATCGCCCGAGACCTCGACGAATCCGTCCTTGGCGTGCTGTGCCTCGAAGTGGTTCGCCGCCTCGCGGAAGTGGATCCCCAGGTCTTCGGTCAGCTCTGCCGCGACGCGCGCCCCAAACTCCGCGTGCGTGTTGATCCCCGTCCCGACCGCGGTCCCCCCGATCGGCAGCTCGCCCAGGACATGCAGCGCACGATGCAGACGTTCCTTCGCGTGGTTCATCTGCGCGGCGTACCCGCTGAACTCCTGACCGAGCCGGATGGGGGTCGCGTCCTGCAGGTGTGTCCGCCCGATCTTGACGATGCTGTCCCACGCCTGCGCCTTCTTGGTCAGCGCCGACTCGATGACATCGAGCGCCGGAAGCAGGTCTTCCTTGATCGCCTTCGCCGCCGCGATGTGCATCGCCGTCGGGAA
>DDFO01000026.1:0-2222 GCA_002337215.1 Phycisphaerales bacterium UBA1926
TGGGACATCATCCTCACCACCCCGCTCTCGACGGCCCAGATCGTGCTGGGCAACCTCTTCGGGCGGCTGCTCTTTGTCCTCGCCCTCCTCGCCGCCAGCCTCCCGCTCTTCGCGATCACGCAGTACTTCGGCGGCGTCCCCGCGCGTTCGATCTTCGCGAGTTACCTCGTCGCCGCGTGCGCCGCGTTCCTGGTCGGGTCGATCGCGATCGCGCTCGCCGTGAGCCGGGTCGTCGGCCGCAGGGCCGTTTTTACCTTCTATATCGTGGTGGTGACCTACATCGCCGTCACCGCGGCGCTCGACACGCTCAGCGGGTCGGGCCGGGTGAGCTGGTGGACGGGGGTCAACCCCTTCCTCGCCGTGCGCGCGCTGCTCAACCCCGCGACCTATCCCCGGGCCGAGGCGGGCTCGCTCTCCGGTCTCGCCGCCCTGTTCCTCGAGCGCCCCGTCACCGCGTGGTGCCTGCTGAGCACCGGGGTCAGCGTCCTGCTGCTGTTTGTCAGCACGTTCACGGTCCGGCTCGGCGGGCTGCAGAAGGCCGCGAGCCGATCGACCGGCGTCCCGTGGTACCGCAAGATGATGGGCCTCGGCGCCGCGAACGCCGACTACCGCCCCCCGCGGATCGTGGGCACCAACCCGATCGCGTGGCGCGAGGCGAGCGCGCGCAACAGCACGTTCGGCAAGATCGTCGCCCGGTGGCTCTTCATCGCCGCGGGCGGTCTGGCGGGTGTCGTGCTTGTTTCGGTCTATCACGCCGGGAACGTGGGCGCCGAGGTCTTCCGTGAGATACTTGCCGCGATCGTGTGGACCGAGACCGCGGTCGTCACGCTCATCGCGATCAACATGGCCGCCACCGCCGTGAGCCGCGAGCGCGAGGACGGCACGCTCGATCTCTTGCTCACCACGCCCATCACGCCGCGGGATTACATCTCGGGCAAGCTCCGCGGACTGATCGCCTACCTGCTCCCGTTGCTCGCTGTCCCGATCGGCACCCTGCTCATCGCGGGGCTCTACGTCTTCTTCGACGGGTTCGGGCGCGGCCAGGTGACCGTGCCGGTCAACTTCTCGCAGACCCCCGACGCGCCGCTCGTGCTCCCCGAGGCGGGTCTGCTCGCCGCCCTGGTCATCATCCCCTTCACCGCCTTCTGCGCGATGGTGGGGCTCCACTGGTCGCTCAAGAGCAAGGGCACGATCAGTTCCGTCGTCGCGACTGTCGGCGTCGTGGGCGTGGTCGGGGGCATCGTCGGCCTCTGCGGCTGGAAGTCGGGGTACGACGTCGAGGTCCTCGGCCCGTCGCTCGCCGCCACCAACCCGGTGTCGCTCCTCCGCGCCGTGATCCTCCCCGAGTTCGGGCTCCAGGACACGGTGATCAACAGCCAGAAGGGCATGGACACGGCCCGCATCTCGCTCGCGGTCGGGGCCGTCATCGCCGCGGGGATCTACCTCGGCATCGTCTTCGGCATCCGCGCGACCATGGTGCGCAGCTTCGACTTCACGGTCCGCAAGCTCGCCGGAACAAAGTGACCAACGGACGAGCCGTCCGGTTCAGTCGCTCGTCGCCGATCGTCTCACGAGAACTGCTTGCGCATCCGCGCCCCGGGGATGTCCATCTGCCCGCGATACTTCGCGACCGTGCGCCTGGCGATCTCGAACCCCTTCTCGTTGAGGGCCTTGGCGAGCGCCTCGTCGCTGAGCGGCTTGGCCTTGTCCTCCCCGTCGATGATCTCTTGCAGTGTTGCCTTGATCGCGTTGCTGCTCACGTCCTCACCGCTCTCGGTGCTCATCGCGCCCGTGAAGAACCCGCGGAGCGGCAGCACGCCGTGGGGCGTGAGCAGGTGCTTCTCGGCGACCGCCCGGCTCACCGTCGCGACGTGCACCCCGAGTTGCTCGGCGACCAGCGTCATCGGCAAAGGCTTGAGCGAGCCCATCCCGTGGTCGAACGCCTCGCGCTGCGCCTCCACGACCGCCCGCACCACCCGCAGCAGCGTCGACCGACGCTGCTCGACGGCGTCCATCAGCCACTGCGCGTTGGAGAGGTTCTTCTTGAGGAACTCGCGGTCCGACTTGGGCACCGCCCGGTCCTTGCTCATGAGCGCGTACTCGCGGTTGAGACGGACCTGGGGCAGACGGTTGTCGGTCAGATACGCGATGTACCGGTCGTTGTCCTCGTCGTACTCGACCACGGCGTCGGGGATGATCGGCTCGTTGCGCTCCTCGACGAG
>DDFO01000026.1:2273-2536 GCA_002337215.1 Phycisphaerales bacterium UBA1926
CGAGCCGTTTCCCGGGCGCGAGGCTGAGCCTCCGCAACGCGTCGAGCGCGCGCCCGATGTCGTCGATCCCGATCCCCGCCGCCTCGGCGATCTTGGGGAGCCGGTTCTTCATCAGGTCCTCGAAGTGGTCCTCGATGATCGTCCGCGCGTCCCGCAGCACACCCATGGGCGCGACCGCGACGACATCGCCGCTCCCGGCGTGCTCGCCGTCCATCATCGAATCGTGCAGGCTGTCGAGCTGCGCATCGATCTGCAGCAGCAGG
>DDFO01000026.1:2622-3319 GCA_002337215.1 Phycisphaerales bacterium UBA1926
GCGCATCGATCTGCAGCAGCAGGCACTCGCGCGCGTCCCGTGCCGCGATCCCCGCGGGCTCGAGCAGCAGCTGCACCGCCTGCAACGCGAGTTCGAGGTCCTCGATCGGGGGCGGCCATTCCGCCGCGCCCTCGGGCCGAGCCGCCTTGTCGGCGATCTCCGCCAGCGGCACCCGGAGGTACCCGTCCTCGTCGAGAAACGAGATAATCGCGACCCCGATGGGCCGGAGGGGCTCGGTGACGTCCACGACGCCCCATTGCCGGAGGAGCTGCTCGCCGAGCGATTCGCCCCGTGCGGGCGTCGCCGCCATCGCCTCCATCTTCGCGGCCGACTTCTCTTCCCCCGCGGCGCTCACACGCGTCGAGGGCAGGCGATCGAGATCGAACGTGTCGCTCTCACGCGGCGAGCGGTTGTCTTCGTCGAAGGTGTTCTCCGCCGCGTCGGGGTTCGATTCCTCGTACCGGTCCAGGCGCGCAAAGTCGTCCTCGCCCGGGTTCGAGAGATCGAGCTCGCCCTCGCCCGCGCGATCGTGCTCGTTCTCATCGCGCGACGACGTGTCGCGTTCGTTCTCGACCAGCTCCAGCGTCGGGTTGCTCGCCAGTTCCTGCTCGATCCGCTCCTCCAGCTCGGCGAGCGACATCTGCAGGATCTCCATCGATTGGATCATCCTGGGCGCCAGCTTCATCTGCTGGCCGAG
>DDFO01000026.1:3519-3739 GCA_002337215.1 Phycisphaerales bacterium UBA1926
CACTAGGCACTAGGCACTAGGCAATTGATTCCGATCTGTTCATTCTGTGTCGGTCTGTCATCGGTCTCCGGAACGAAGCCCTCGTGCCTTGCGCCGCAGCACGCAGCGCAAGTTCCCTACATCTTCTGCCGTCCCGCGATCGCGTCCGCGAGCACGGCCTTGTTCGCAAACTCGAGCGACCCTCCGCTGGGCAGCCCCCGCGCCAGCCGGCTCACGCCCA
>DDFO01000026.1:3858-19627 GCA_002337215.1 Phycisphaerales bacterium UBA1926
GTACATCGCCGTCCCGTCGCCCTCGAGCGTGGGGTTCAGGCCCAGGATGACCTCGGTGACCCGCTCGCCCCCCGCGTTCATCGCGGGGTCGTCGATCCGTGCGAGCAGCGCGTCGATCGTCAGGTCCTCGGGCTCGACCCCGTCCAGCGGGCTCAGCCGGCCCATCAGGATGTGGTACGTCCCGCGGTACATCCCGGTCTGCTCGATCGCGATCAGGTCCTTGGGCTGCTCGACGACCAGCACAGATCCCCGCTCGCGCCGCGGATCCGCGCACACCACGCAGGGCACCTCGTCGGTCAGGTTGAAGCACACCGAGCAGTGCTTGACCGTTTTCTTGAGCTCCGCGATCGCCGACGAGAGCCCCATCGCCTCCTCGGGCGACGACTTGAGCAGGTGGAACGCGAGCCGCTCGGCCGATCGCCGACCGATCCCGGGCAGCCGGTTCAACTCCGCGATCAGCCGATCCACCGGCGCGGGGTACGCCGAGGCGCGCACCACAGCGCCCGATTTCGGCCGTCCCGCCGCGTCGCCGCCGGATGATTGCCGATCCTGTGTGCCGCTCATTCGTTGGACTCTAGCCGTCGCCGACATCGCTCGGTCTCGCCTCCCTAGCATTTGCCATGCCAAACGACTCATCGGCGGAAAACCCCGCGGAAGAACAATCCATCCCGAGCCGATCTGTCTCGGCGGATGTTGACGCCGCCGCCGGTTCGGCCCCGAGGCCCTCCTGGTCATGGCACCGGTTCACCCGCAACGCGTTGCTGGTCGCCGCGATCCTCTTCCTGATCGGGCTCTTCGTCGTCGAGGGGGTCGTGCCCCATCTGGTGCCCAAGAACTTCGGCGTCGTCGACGAAGGCCGGGTCTACCGATCGGGTGAACTCACCACCACGGCCCTCAAGTCCGTCGTCGAAGAGCGTGGCATCAAGACCATCATCGACTTCGGTGCCCACGACCGCGACCCCGCGGGCGAGAAGCGCGAGCAGGACACCGCCGACCTGCTGGGCGTTCAGCGGTACGTTCTCAACCTCGAGGGCGACGCGACGGGCGATCCCAACCGTTATGCCGAGGCCCTGCGGATCATGAACGATCCCGAGGCCCAGCCGGTCCTCGTCCACTGCGCCGCGGGCGCCCAGCGGACGGGCTGCGCCGTGGCGTTGTACCGCTCGCTGGTCGACGGGTGGGACGACGAGCGCGCGCTCGTCGAGGCCGAGGATTACCGCCACGATCCCGAGGATAACCCGAAGATGCGCGCGATGTACCGGACGTGGAAGGACGAGATCGCGCGCTCGATCGAGACCGGCGAGCCGATCGAGATCGATCAGCCCAGCACGCCGCCAAGCACAACACCGACGGACGGCGGCGACGGATGAACGCGCCCTCGCGTACCGAGCCGGGCAAGGCATTCCCGCTCGCACTCCAACTGCTGACCCTTCTCACGGTGTGCGCCTTCGTCTATTGGTTCCGCCTGGGCGATGGCGGCTTCTTCGGCACCGAGGCGCACAGAGCCGTCCCCGCCTACGAGATGCTCGAGGCAGCGCGAGACCGCGAAGCCGATCAGGCAACGTCCATGGGCGACTGGCTCGTCCCCCGGATGTTCGACCAGCCCTATCTCCGCAAGCCGCCCGGCATGCCCTGGGCGATCGCGGGGATGTCGGCGGTGCTGGGCGAAACCGTCTTCGCCGCGAGGGCCGTCTCGGCGCTGTCGTGCACCATCATGGCGTTCCTCGCGTTCGGGTTCGCACGCCGCTGGTTCGGCCCGCGGGCGGCCCTGTGCGCCGGGCTCGCCCAGGCGCTCATGCCCGTCCTCTGGGAGACGGGCCGGGCCGCGGAGATCGAGCCGCTCAACAACCTGGGCACGCAGATCGCCGCGTTGCTGCTGATCGACGCGGTCATGTTCGCGCGCACGAGGCCGGCCCGGGTGCTCTCGGCGATGATCGCCTCGTTTGGCGTCGTCTGGTTCGCGCTCGCGAAGGGCCCCGCGTCGGTTCCGGTGATCGTGGGGGTCGTCGCCGCCGCGTGCATCGTCGCGCGCTCGTGGCGGCCCCTCGCCGGCGTGCTCTGGATCACGCTCGCCGTTGCGGGGTGTCTGATCGCCGGTCTCGGCTGGATGATCGCGAGCGCCGCCGCTGCTGAACCGGTCGCGCCCGTGACCCAGAGCCCGGGGGCGTTCCTGTTCGAGCCCGGCATGATCGTCGGCGTGCTCACGCTTCCGTTCGTTGCGTTTGCCTCGGTGCTTCCCGCCTCGTTCGCGTTGTTCTTCCCGTGGGGACCGGATGCGCGCGCCGAATCGAACGGGCCCGGATTCACACCCGAGCGGTACCGCCTCGCGCGCGCGCTCGCACTCGCCTGGCTGATCGCGATCGGCGTTTTCATGGTCTTCGGTGTGCGCAATCCGCGGTACACGCTCCCCGCGGCCTGCCTGCTCCCGCCGCTCGCCGGGGTCTACCTCTCCGGGATCGGCGCATGGCTGACGCCGAAGCGTGGTCGGATCGCGCGGCCGCTCGTGCTGGGGCGGCCGACGCTGCTCGCGGGGGTGCTCATCGTCGGTGCACTCGGCTATATGTACACGGTCGAGGCGAACCGGCGGGCAACCAGCGGCTCTCCGACCGGCATCGCGATCGGGGAAGCGCTGGTCGACTGGATCGTCGAGCATCCGGGGCCGATCGTGCTGATCGCCGACGGCGTGGTCGAAGCCCGGCCCGAGGTCGTGCTCGAAATCGAACGCGCGCTCGCACAGCAAGGTCTCGAAGCGCGCGTTCTCTGGATTCCGGGGCTGGATCTGAAGGGCCGGGACATCACGGTAGAAACACGGTTTATAACTTTGCTGCGGACCGACGCCGATGTCGGCGATCGGGGGCTCGAAACGATCGACGGCCGCGATGTCGAGCCCTTGTCACTTGCGCCGGACGAGGACGGTTGGGATTTTCATAAGTATCGCGCGGCTTTGTACTTGGTGGAGCCCGGCCGTTCGCAAATTGACCGGGGCGCGGGTGCAGAAAGTCCGTAAAATCACCCGCCGATGGGCCGCGCAAGGCTTGCGTGCGGTCGCGGATTCGATACGCTGCATGTCCGTCCGTTGTTGGTGTGCCTGCCCGGTTTGGGTGGGCAACCTCGTGGGAGCAGAGAGAGACGCAGGACGGCGGCGGTCATGCTCGCATCGACCGCCGGTTGCTGGCTGGGAGCTGGAGGAGTGCTCCCGGTCGGCTTTTCCCTCCCGATGACGGAGGGCCCAAAACGAGGGGCGTTGCCCCTCGTTTTTCGTGCGCCCTCGCTCGCGATGCCGACGCCGCGACGCCGATACCTCCGCGGTGCCCATCCCCCCGGCTGAAACAAGTCTGTCGAAACCCGTGTGTGCCAGCGGCCCGAGCGGTCCCGACCGGGGCGGCGTGTGGATCCGCATCGCCGAAGGCTGTCTGCTCGCGTACCTGCTGACGCTTCCCGCGGGGATGTTCATGCCCGACTGGGTGCGCGACTGGCTGCTCTACGCGATGATCGGGGCGAGCGTCTTCGACGCGGCGCTCGGCCCGCGCGATCTGGCCGACCGGGTCGGCTTCCGGCGCTGGCGTGGACTGGTGCCGGTTGGGGTCTACCTTGCGGTGCACGCGCTCACGATCGTCACCTCCGAGCACCGCGAACTCTCGCTCCGGCTCAGCACGTTCATGCCGGTCGTCGCGATAGTCTTCCTGATCACGCGCCGGGTCTTGTTGACGCGGGGGGCGATCGATCGGCTGTTCGGTTGCCTCGGGCTGATCGCGGTGGTGATCTCCGTGGACGGGGCGAGCCGGGCGCTGTTCAGTTGGAGCCCGCTGACGATGGGCTCGGTGCGTGTGTTCGATCGCGTGAGCGCGTCGCTGCCCCATCCCAACGACCTGGTGATCGTGCCGGTGCTGCTCCCCTTCGCGTGGGAATGGCTCCGTGCGCGCGGGTGGCGCTGGCTCGTGATCGGGTGCGTGCTCATCGGCCCGGCGGTGGTCGTGTCGCTGATCGCGAGCAAGAGCCGAAACGCGTGGCTGACGATGGGCGGCGTTGTGTTCGTGTGGGCGTGGCTGGTCGTCGGCTGGCGCGTCGCGCTCGGGGCCGCGGGCGCGATCGTGTGCCTGGTCGGTGGGCTCCTCGCGCTCGATCTCATGGGCGTCCGCGATCGCGCGAGTGATTTTCTGCGGCTGCGTCAGGACGGCCGGGTCGGCCTCTGGATCGTCGCGTGGGCGATGTTCCGCGAGTCGCCCGTTCTCGGCAAGGGCGTGTTCACGTTCGGCGAGTATTACAAGCCGTCGTGGTACGGGTTCCGCGTCACGTTCCCCGAGTGGTATGAGACGGAGAAGCGCATCATCCCGTGGGCGCACAATCTGGTCCTCGAGATGCTGAGCGAGCGGGGGCTCGTGGGGCTCGCGAGTTTCGTGTACCTCATCGGGTCGGCGGTCGCGTCTGTGCGCGCTCGGCTGCGCGAGCCCAGGGTCGCGGCGGCGGCGACGGCGCTCGCGGGCTTCCTCGGCGCGTCGCTGGTCGATCTGACGCTGATGAAGGACTGGGTCGCGCTGATGCTGTTCCTGCTGCTCGCGGTGCTCTGGCGGCTCGCAGACGGGGACCCGGGGGACGGAGAGGCAAAAAAAGTCACGGCCCCGACAGGTGTCGAGGCCGCGGCGGGCGGAAAGCTGGGTTGATGCCGATCGCTCGGCGATCCGGTCAGGCCTGCTTGCGGCGGAAAGAGCCGAACCCGAGCATGAGGGCGGCGCCGGAGACGGCGATGCCCGCGGTGAGGGCGGTGTGGTCGCCCAATGCGTAGGTCGAATCGCCCTGGTGGAAGCCGATCGCGGCGTAGCCGTTGGGGCCGCCGTAGTAGCAGTAGTAGGTGTCGGTGCCGGGGCAGTCGTGGACCTGGAACGCGGTGACGAAGGCGGTGATGTCGACGAGGTCGAGCAGGCCGTCGCGGTTGAGGTCGACGTTCAGATCGCCTCCGGTGAAGCCCGAGACGAACGCAGCGATATCGGCGAGGTCGACGGTGCCGCAGGGGGCGGCGACGTCGGCGATGCTGCAGAAGTCGGGTGTGTCGGCCGGTCCGGGGTCTTCGCCGGTCGCGGTGAGCGACATGTTCGACGCGTCGGACAGGTAGACCTCGACGAGACCCGGTTCGAACGGGATGCGGACCGTCTCGAGGAAGAGCGTCGCTTCGACGGTGAGTTCGCCCATCACCGAGTTGACGGTGAAGATCTCGAGCCGAGCGTTGGCGGGGCCGGTGGTCATCAGGTCGATCGAGACGTCCTCGGCCGGATCGACGGCGATGAGGTCGTAGGTCGCGAAGGCGTCGCCGGTGAGGGCGAGCTCGATCTGGTAGGTCGCGATGCCGCCGCTCTCCTGGGCGGCTTTCTTTTTGCCGCCCTTATTGGGGATCATGCTGACGGCTTCGAGCGTCAGGCCGACGGGCCCGGCGGAGCCCAGGAACTCGCCGCCGTCGATGCTGCCGGTCGGCATCGCCGGGGGGATGAGCATCAGGTCGAGATCGACGAGATCGAGATCGCCCGGGATGGTCGAGAAATCGCTCGACGACAGGCTGAGCGTGCCGATCACGCCGGCGGTGTTGTCGGTCGCCATGACCGATCCGATGAAGGTCGAGATCTCGGCGTTGATGAACGCGGACCCATTCACGTCGAGCACCGCGACGGGGTTGATCTCCCCGGCGGTCGCGAGCCCCGCGGCGAGCGCGGTCGCGGCGATGGCGGCAGTACAGTTCTTGAGGGGCATCTTCACTCTCCCGAAGGAGCCCGGCCTTGGGCTCGAGTCAAAGTGTACAGCGCAAATGCCGCGTGCCGAGCGGAGATCCCCCTGAACACGTGGAAGTCTGGGGTGCCCTGTCCGATCACGCTGATTTGAACGGTAAATGTTCGGTATCGCAGCGGGCTTTCGGACCTGTCAGCGATTCTTGCATCGGGTTCGATCAGGGGCAGCCGCCCAGGAACGCGGTGACGAATGCCGAGAGATCTTGGAGATCGAAGACGCCGGCGGGCGGCGCGATGTCGGCGATCGGGTCCTGGGCGTTGAAGCCGGTCACGAACGCACCGATATCTCCGAGATCGAGCACGCCGAAAGGCTCGGCGATGTCGGCTTCGTTGCACCCGGCGGGCTCGGGGGCGGCGCCGGTGGCGACGATGGTCGCGTCGCCGACCAATCGGATGTCGGCGATCCCCTCGATCGCGACCTGCGTGGTATCGATCGCGAACGACCCGGACAGCGTGACGGTTTCGCCGTCGCTCGCGACGTCGCCCGAGATGGGGGCGTCGATCACGCCCTGATCGGCGAGGTTGATCGTCTCGTTGCCGGACCCGACGAGGAGGATGTTGTAGCTGGCGTTCGCGGTGCCGCCGAGGATGGTCGAGACGCCCGGGAAGTCGAACGCGCCCGCGGTGAGGGGGGCGGGTCCCGTGGGCGTGCCGGGTGAGCCGTACATCGCCATCGCGTTGGTGAGCGTGGCGCTGGCGTTGCCGACGAATCCGTAGTCGAAGTTGAGTGTGACGTCGTTGTCGAGGACGATCACGAAGTCGACGATGGAGATCGCGGTGGGGGTGCCGTAGTCGTCGAGTTCCACCTCGATGGTGCCGCTGACGGACGTGCTCGCCGTATCGGTTCGATCGCCGACGGTGGCCATCAGGGTCGCCTCGACGTCGATCGACGATTGCGCGGGGTTGATGGTGAGGACGGCGGTGTCGGCCTGAGCGATGCCGGCGGCGGCGAGCAGTGCGGCGATGGTGATGCGGTGCATGGGTCTCTCCTCTATCCAAGCGGGTCTGGTGCGTCGGTACCGGCGCTCGCAACAGTGCGCGGCCTGCCGGAAGCGGATTCGTCGGCCACAGCGATCGGCGAACGCCGTGCTGAGCGGAGGCGGGCCCCCGGGTTTTCATAGCCTACACCGGATCTGGGCGTGGGCCGTGCCTTTGTTGAAGATCTTGGGCTTCGAGCGTTCGGAGCAACGCCCGAGAACACGGCGGATGGGCGGATCCGTGGCTGGTCAGCCGGGCGATTCGCCCCGGGCGCTCACGGGCAGCCTTCGTTGAACGCGTTGATGAACGCCTGGACATCGTTGAGATCGAAGACCCCGAACTCCTCGGCGAGATCGGCGATCGGATCCAGCGCCCGGAACGCGGTGGTGAACGCGTTGACGTCGGCGAGATCGATCACGCCGAACGGGCGCACGAGATCCGCGTCGTTGCACCCGGTCACGCTCGGGTTCTTGCCGTTCGCGACGATCGTCGCCGTTCCGGCGAGTTGGAGGCTCGCGATCTCGGGTACGAGCTCCTGCATCGCCTCGAAGGCGTACGAGGCGTTCAGCGTCACCGTCGTGCCGTTGCCGGTCACGAGGCCGCTGATCGGCGACTCGAACAGGCCCAGATCTGCGAGGTCGATCGAGACCGCGTTGCTGCCGACGATCAGCAGTTCGTACGACGCGTCGAGCGTCCCCGCGAGCGAGGACGGGACGGCGGGAAAGTCGAACATCCCGCCTGCGACGAGGACGGGGCCCGTGGGCTCTCCCTCCAGGCCGTACAACGCGGCGGCGGTGTCGAGCGTGGCGCTCGCGGCCCCGGCAAGGCCGAAGTCGTAGGCGAGCACGATGTTGTTCTCGAGAACGAAGACGAAGTCGATGACGGAGATCGATGTCGGGCTCACGAATCGGTCGAGGTCGATCTCGATGATGCCGCTGATGGGCGATGAGGCCGAGTCGGAATCGTCGCCAACGACGGTGCTCAGCGTCG
The DNA here is from genome assembly GCA_002337215.1 of Phycisphaerales bacterium UBA1926. Classification (GTDB taxonomy): domain Bacteria; phylum Planctomycetota; class Phycisphaerae; order Phycisphaerales; family UBA1924; genus UBA1926. Next base: position 11,601 of record DDFO01000026.1, read on the forward strand.
ATTCGATATCGATCGACGATTGCCCCGGGTCGATCGTGAGAGTGATCGGGGCGGCGGCGGCGTGCCCGGTCGCGAGCAGGACGGCGGCGATTACGGTTCGGTGCATGGGTCTCTCTTCCTCAATAGAGATCTCTGCGAGCCCGTCGAGGTCGAGAAACTCCCGCGGGTGCACAGCAGCGTACAACGACGGGGCGCTGAGACCGAGCGCGAAACTCAGGGCCGGGGCTGGGCGGGGATCAAAAAACGCCCGGGAGCCGGGCGATAGGGAGAGCGTGGGTTGTTCAGCGATCCGGGTCAGGGGCAGCCGCCGGTGAACCCGACGACGAAGGCTTGGACGTCCTGGAGGTCGAAGACGCCGGCGGGGGCGGCGAGGTCGGCGATGGGGTCCTGGGTGGTGAAGCCCTGGACGAACGCGCCGATGTCGGCGAGGTCGAGCACGCCGAACGGGGCGGCGATGTCGGCGGGGTTGCAGCCCGGGCTGGGCTCGGTGACGAGGTAGTCAGCCGGCGCGTGCAGCTCGCCCCCCATCGGGACGAGGTCGATCGATTCGGAGTTGCCGCTTGTCACGATGAAGGCGTTGGCGGCGGACCAGAGCCCCGCGTTGACGGCCTGCTGCGATCGGGTCTGCGCGATCGGGTTGCCAACGCCGCCCACGCTCCACTGGACGTGATCGACCATGTCTTCGATGGCGCCGAAGCTCAGCGAGCCGCCGTTGGGCCAGAAGAGCTGGGCGGCGAAGGGGCCCTGGCCGAAGTTGTTGGCGAAGTTGCCGAGGTCGGCGACGTTGAAGTTCTCGGCGCCCGCGGGGGCGTCGTTGTTGACGTACAGGAAGATCGAGCCGCCCGAGGGGATGCTGACGCCGTTGAGGGCGGCGGCACCGGTGTACCGGCGGGCCTGGGCGTTGGAATGGGTGCAGAAGCGCCAGCCGTCGAGCGCATGCGCGGCAGCACCGAAGTTGTGGATCTCGATGACGTTGTTCTCGAGATCGATGCTGCGGAACTGGACCTCGCGCTCGGGGATCGGGGTGCCGGCGAATGCGGTGCAGCCCGCGATGAGTGTCATAAGCGTGGGGACGGTGGTTCGGTGCATGGTGTGTTCCTCTCTGCCTTGGTGATGAGCCGAATTTCTGTCTCGACAACGGAAGATGTCCGCCTGGATACCCAGTGTTGCGTCGAATGCGCAAGAAAAAAGCCGTCTCAAGAGACGGCTTGAAGAGTCAGGAGCGATGGTTACGCCGGATTACGGGCAGCCGGACGTGAACGCGTCGATGAAGACGACGATGTCATCGAGGTCCCAGACGCCGTTGCCGGTCAGGTCACCGACGGGGAGCTGGTTGGTGAACCCGTTGACGAACGTCGAGATGTCGATGAGGTCGTAGACCCCGTTGTTGTCGAAGTCGACGGGGCAATCAGTGAAGGTGACGGGGCCCAGGTCCACGGCGGTGTTGTCACCCAGCGCGTTCTCGTTGGCACCGTTGCCGACGATCATGCCGACGTAGTAGTTGCCGGGGCTCATGAACGCCGGGATGCTGACGGTCTCGATCGTCGTGGACGAGCCGCCCACGGGGATCGAGGGCCGGCTGACGGTGCCGAGCAGCGTGTCGGCACCCGAGATGAACGTGTTCAGCGAGGCATAGACCCCGACGTCGTACGTGCCCGACGAGATGGTGCCCTGGTTCTGAACATTGAAGCGGACGTCGGTCGTGCCGCCCACGCCGGCCTGGTTGTCCAGGGCGGTGAGGTAGTTGGCGAGCAGGTCCGCACGGCCGTCGATGTTCAGCGCGGTGGTATCGACCGCCTCGTTGGACTGACCCCCGTAGTAGTCGTCGCTGGCCGACGCGATGTAGCCGATGTAGTAGTTACCGAGCAGGCCGGACGGGATCGTGACGTTGGCCGTCCCGCTCTTGACCTGGCTCCCGCCGAACGTCCCGATGTTGAGCGTGCCGAGCAGTGTGTCGGCGCCGGAGATGTCGGTATTGGTGGAGGCGTAGAAGGTCAGCGTGACGGTGTTGGACGGATCGCCGCCCTCGTTCTCAACGTTGTAACCCACCGAGATGGAGTCGCCGTGGTAGGCGGTGCCGCTGGGTGCGCTGCAGGTGTTGGCGACGATGTCGGCGAAGCCGGTGACGGTGATCTGCTGGGCGTCCCAGAGGTCCGAATCGTTGTTGCCGTTGTTGGCGTCAACGCCGCTATCGACCACGATGCCCGTCCAGTAGGTCCCGCTGGGGGTGTTCTTGGGGATGGTCACGTTGCCGGTGTTGAGGTTGACGTTCTGCATCGCGGCGTAGTCGAAGGTGTACTGCCGGTCCGCGAGCAGTGTGTCGGAGCCGGAGATGTTGTCGTTGGTCGAGAGATAGATGTTGAAGCCGTACGTCGCGCTGCCCGGGTTCCCGTTGGTCGGGTTGGGGACCTGCGCGGTGGCGGTGCTGGTGGACTCTCCCGCGAGGATGGTGGTGGGGGTCATGCGGACCTGGAGGGCCTGGATATCGAAGTTGGTCGTCCGGGCCGCGGGCTCGAAGTCATCAACCATGTAGTCCTTGAAGCTCTCCCACATCTTCGCGTAGTTGCCGCTGGTGGTGCGGTTCGAGTTGGACGCGACGCCGTGGGCGTAGCGCGTGTTCCCGTCGTCGCTGCGGAAGTAGACGTTGGAGCCCGACTGCCCGCCCCAGAGCGCGGTGAAGCAGCCCGGGGTGGTGTCGATGTGCATCTGGTTGCCGGGGCAGGAATCGAAGCTCCCGAACCAGTAGTACATGTCCTGGCCGTTGTGCAGGCCGGGCGTTCCGCAGCCCTCGGAGGGGTACGACGAGACGTTGTAGGTCTCGGTCTCGCAGTTGCCGCCCCAGGCGTAGGAGTACCAGCCGGTCAGCATGCCGACGGCCCGGTTGACGCGGATCATGCCCAGGTCCCAGTCGAAGTTGCCGTCGACGGTCCAGCCGGTGAAGGCGCCGAAGGTCTCGCTCTGGGCCCAGCCGTAGTGGTCGAGCACGCCGGGGGTGCCGGCGGTCGCGCCGTCGCCGTCCCAGCCCGGGTAGACCCAGACGCGGTTGGCGAACCCGAAGTCCTGCCCGGTCGAATCGTTGTCGCGGTTGTAGACGCAGTGGCCGGCGGTGAGCACGACCTCGGCGTCGGCCATCGCACCCGAGCAGACCGAGTAAGACAGAGCGCCGGTGCCCGAGTCGCGCCATTCCATGACGAGCTTGACGTTCTGCCGCCAGGGCGAGCTGGCCCGCGTGGCGTCGGCGATCAGCGACATGGTGCCGAAGCCCCGGCCGTTCAGGATCTCCTCATCGAACGGCAACGCGTCGATCCCCGGGAACCCGTTGGCGACGAGGCCCGAGCTGAAGCCTTCGGAGTCGATCGGGAACTCGGTCACAACACCACCGTCGGAGAACAGCGCGTTGCCCGGGCCCGCGATGCGATCGGGGACGTCGAAATCAGGGTTGGGCATCTTCATTGCCGGGATCTGATCGATCGGGGGGTGCGTCGGGGGCAGCAGCATGTCGTCGGCGAGGAACGCGTCGACATGGAAACGGGGCACGACCTGCGCGCGATCGACCGCGTTCGCGTCCGCGACCGTCGCCATGATCTGCCCCTCGGCATCGATCGGGATGTTGATGTTGACATTGGCACTCCCGGCGGCGATCGCCAGCGAGGGAGCACAGAGTGACACCGCACACGCGGTACGCATGGTGTAACGAGAAAACATGTTGTAAAACCCTTCCTTCTTCCTGATCTCACGGAACTCGGCATCGGATACGACAGCCGACTCTTCTCAACTGTACAAGGTGTCGCATCCGAACGTTTGCGTCAAGTTGAAGCGACGTACCGCCTGCGTTATCACACAGAAAGAGGAAATTTTCTCATGAGCCGAGACCGACGGACTAACCAGATAAAGGGGTGACTTCAACCAGAATCACACGAGCCCAGTGCCGAGAGCCCGGACCGCGATGTGCGCACGGGCGAACGCCCGTTTCAGGTCGGAATCGGCACCGCGTGAGGCGGGTTGTCGGCGGCGAACCGGTGAGTCAGGGGCACCCGGCGGTGAACGCGATCACGAACGCCGTGATGTCGGCCAGATCGAGCACGCCGGCTGGCGGCGCAAGGTCGGCCGTGAGATCGCCCCCGCTGAAGGCCGTCACGAACGCGGCGATGTCGGCGAGATCGAGCACGCCGAACGGCGAGGCGATATCCGCGTTGTTGCACCCAGCGGCGAAACCGACCAGCACCGCGCCGTCGCCGGTCGGTGCCGCCATCGCAATCACGCCCGGCCCGGCCGCGAGCGCCGAGGGGGCAACGTCGAGCAGAATCTCATCGACCGCCGACAGCGAAACCGGGTCGAGCGAGGCGAGGACGCCGCTCTCCGTGCGCTCGAACCCGACTGCGCCTCCCAGAGTCGTCGAGCTTGTGCCGGAGGCGGCCCAGAACGCCCCGTCCGTGTCCAGCGTCATCCCCACAACGGGCGAATCGAACACCGCGACGCCGGTTACGACCGGGAACCGCATATCGACGACCTGGACCGACGAATCACCCCACGCGTTGACATACAGCCGCTCGTTGGCGAGATCCGGGATCAGTTCCCAGGGCTGGTCGCCCACGCTGATGTTCGCGCTGCTGGGCACCGGCTCGTCGACCGACAGCACATCGACCCGGTCATCGTTCTTGCAGCTCACGAAGAGCCTCGTCCCGTCGGCGCTGTAGGCGACGAAGGTCGGGAACTGCCCGGTCTCGATGTCCTGCTCGAGCGTCCACGACGCAGTGTCGATGATCGAGACCTTGTTGTCGAACGAGCCCGCGACCGCGAGCTTCGACCCGTCGGGGCTCAGCGCGATGCCCGACGATTGGCCGTAGGAGTATCCGACGCCCCCCATGTTGCCGGTCAGGACCTTGCCTCCCGCGACGGTCATTGTGTCGAGGTCGATCCGCCACACGCCGTCGCCGTTTGCGACGACCGGGATGTAGGCGTATTGGCCGTCCGGGCTGATCGCGACCTGCGACCCGCGTCGGCTGATCGGGATGTTCGTCGCCGACGCGTCCGACAGATCGATCACGCTCGCGAAGGTCGAGTCGAGGTTCGCGACGACCGCCTTCGACCCGTCGGGTGTGATCGCGACGCCGCTGGGGCGCTGGCCCACCTTCGCGGTCCCGGTGACCATCCCGGTCGCCGTGTCGATGATCGACGCGGTGTCGCTGAAGATCGAGACCGCGACGGCAACGGAGCCGTCGGCGCTCACCGCGATCGTGCGGCAGCGGTCGGCTTCGACATCGGGGCCTGACAACTGGTACGCCTCGAGCGCGGGCGTCGCGTCCGTGTCGATGACGACGAGATCATCGCCGAACGTGGTCGAGCACATCGCGGCCCGGTCATCGACGGGCGACGCCGCTCCGATCTCGCACGAGACCGCCTCGTTCGTGTTCCCGACCAGCAGCCCCGACGCGAAGTCGATGACCGATCCGCGGAACCCGATGCTGATCGCCCGCGACCCGTCGAAGTTGGAGACCAGATCGTTGTTGCTCGCCGTGTCGAGCTGGAAGCCCGACGCGCCGGTCTGGAGATTGATCACCCGCGCCGCGTTCTGCACCGCGACCGCCGCTTTCGTTCCGTCCGCGTTCACCGCCACCGGGCCCGACAGATCGAACGCCGTCGGGATCGTCGAGGAGACCGTCTCGGTCGCGAGGTCGAAGACCGTCAGCGTGCGGCTCGACCCGCTGTGGGCGACGACCGCTGTTGCGCTGTCGCTCGAGACACCCACGCGGAACGGGCTGTCGGCGACCGGGATCCGGTTGACCGCGCCGGTCGCGGCGTCGATGAACTGCACCTCGTCGGCGCCGAGGTCGACGTTGATCAGACGCGTCGCGTCGATGAACACGGGGCCGCCGTACTGGACCGATTGCGCCGGCGCTTCGAACGAGAACGAGAGCCGGCTCCAGGTGTCGATCCCGGGGATGATTCGCTCAGCAGTCGCGGACGCGATATCGATGATCGTGGTCGCGCCGTCGAAGGCCGCGTGCACGGCGGCGCGCCCACCGTCGGGGCTGATCGAAACCGAGCCGGGCACGACGCCGACCGGCACCGTCGCGATCTCCGTCAGCGTTCCGAGATCAACGATCGACGCGAGCCCCGTGTCGATGCACGCGACCACCGCCTTCGACCCGTCGGGCGTGACGTCCACCGACTGCGCCATTCCCGAAACGACGACCGACCCGACGAACGCCCGCGTGTCCGCGTCCCACAGGATCAGGTTCCCGCTCTCGCGGTGCGCGATGATGATCGTCTCCCCATCGGGCGTGAAGACCACGTCGGACGGCGCGTCCCCCTCGGGGTCGCCCCCCGTGAAGACGAACGCCGGGGAGGGCGGCGTGCCCCGCGCGCCCCACGAAAGGTCTGCGAGTGCGCCGAGGCGCGTCGTCATGGCGGTCGCCGGCCCGATCTCGGACGCGGCGGGCGCGTCCCCGTCGGGGTGCACGCCCCACGCGCGGTCGTCCGGGGTGGGGCCCGCCGTCGCAAGCCCCGCGGCGGCGGCGAGGACGGCGGACGACAGCGACAGCAAACGACCCGTACGGCTCATGTGATCTCCCTTCGATCGGGGGCCGGCTCATGCGCAGCGGTGCGGTTGAACTCGGCCCTTCTCCGCGAGTGAGTCTACCGCAGGATCGCCCTTCCCCAAAGCCCATTCGGGCGTCCGGCGTCGCCGAAGGCTCACGGGCAGCCGGCGACGAACGACTGGACAAACAGGTTCACATCCGCGAGATCGAAGATCCCGTTTCCGTCCAGATCGGCGATCGAGCGGTTCCGCACGAACCCGTCGATGAACGCGCTGATGTCGGACAGATCCAGCACGCCGAACGGGCCCGCGAGGTCCGCGACGACGCACGAGGGCCACTCGACGATCCCCTGCACGACCCGGAACGAACTGTCCGGGTAATTGTCCCAGACGATGCTCCCATCGCGGAGGAAGTTCACGGCGATGTAGCGGTCGTCGCCGCCCCCCCGGTCCGGCTGCGCCCCGCGCCAGTTCATGAATGTCACGGGTGACCCGTCCGTCCAGACCCAGGTGTCGCGGTCGAGGTAGTCGAGCGGGGCCGGGCAGGTCAGCCCGATCCAGAGGTCCCGCCCCGTCCCGGTCCCCGTGAGGTATGCCGTGCGCAGGAACGCGCTCTCCTCGGCGCTCGTGATGCTCGCGAGGTGTCCGCCCCTGGATTCCGCGAACGCCTCGGTCGCCGTCCACGACGCGGGCGTGACGGTCAACGCGTAGCGGTGCCCGTTGCCCCCGTCCGCGACGGGCCAGACGACGAACTCAGCAAGATCGGTCTGCGCAATGGCCGAACCGGCGAGCAGGCAGAGCGCAGTGATCGCCCATCGATTGCGTTGCATGCTCCCTCCTCTCATCCCCGGGCACACGTTTCGCGACGCAAGGGCCCTGCCCGGGGGACGGGGCCGTCCGCCGCCCATCGATCACGAGCATCCACCCGTGAACGCCGTGACGAACAGCCCGATGTCGCTCAGGTCGAACAACCCGTCGTCGTTGAAGTCCGCGATCGGGTCACCCGAGAGGAATCCGGCGACGAACGCGCTGATGTCCGACAGATCGAGCACCCCGAACGCCGGCGCGATGTCCGCCGCGTTGCACCCGCCTTCGGGGGAGAGCGAGAGATCGTCGAAGAAGGCGTCGATAAAGACGCCGCAATCGAGGCGTCCGAGCAGTTCGACCGTCATGGTGGCGCTCCCCGCGGGGATCGTTGCTTCCAGCAGGACGGGCTGCCACGTGTCGTTCGAGAGGATCCAGCCCGAGTCGGCACCGCCCCCGATCTCCTCGCCTGCCTCATCCCGGAAGACCAGGCGGATGCGTGCGGGGTCGCAGCTGGGCGGGCCGCTGCTCGCGAGCGCGCCCGCGAGGACCAGGGGTGTCCCGCCTCCGAGCGCGGGGAGTGTCTGCCGCATCACGCTGATCACGCCGGATTGCGACGCCGCGCCCGTGGACGCAACATCGTGCACGAAGAGGAACGAGCCGCTCCGGGGGCCCAATCCGG
>DDFO01000026.1:19706-27646 GCA_002337215.1 Phycisphaerales bacterium UBA1926
AGGAACGAGCCGCTCCGGGGTCCCAATCCGGTGCTCGTGACAGGAACCGCGCCGAAAACCGCGTCGCCCGCTGGGAACGCCGAGCCGTCGAGCACCCAGCCGTCCAGTCCGCCCGACTCCGCCCCTCCGTTCGTGAGCAATTCCTGGCCCGACGCGACAGGCGCGAGCGACAGGCCCCCGATCAATCCCATGACCGTGCTCACAGCGATCGAACCCACTCTCATGGTCTCCCCCTCTCGATGCGGGCGGCGCACGATGCGGCGCCGGGGTCCACCCGCAACAAGAAGCCCCGACCCTCAACCCAAGCCGATCACGCGAACGGATTCGGCGATTCTCCTGATTTTACCGGAAACTCACCCCATCTCAAAGCGTGAATGAGCCGGCCGCGCGAGGCCTATGAGAGCACGAGGAGCGGGTCCGCGTCGGCTTTGCTGATCTCGAACGCCACGCCCGGCATCAGCGCGCCCAATCGGTCCGCGAGGCGGGGCAGGAAGCCGCGTTCGGTGTTGGTGTGCCCCGCGAGCAGCACGGCCAGTCCCTGAGCGTTCGCGCCGATGACCGCGTGGTGTGTCATCTCGCCGGTCACGAAGAGCTCGCAGTTCTCTTCGACCGCGGTGCCGACCAGGTCGCCGCCCGAGCCGGGCACGAGGGCGATCCGCCGGACCTTGGTCTTCTCGTCCATGCCCTCGGGCATCGCGTACTTGATCCGCGTGACGCCCAGGTGCGCGCGCAGCCGTTCGCCGATCTGCGGGATCGTCGCGGGCTGATCGAGCACGAGCCTCCGGCCCGTGCCGCGAGCGCGCGCCGGCTTGGGCTCGAGCTCGTACACATCGAACGCGGGTTCTTCATAAGGATGGAACTGCCTGAGTGTCTCAATCGCCAGCGGCAGCGCGCTCTTGGAGCACACCATCTCGAGGCGAACCTCCTCGACCTCCTCGAGCTTGCCCGATTCGCCCACCGCCGGGTCGGTCCCCTCCGTCCCGAAGTACGTCCCCGTGCCCTTGCTCGCGAACGAGCAGACCTCGTAGGCCCCGATCTGCCCGGCTCCGGCGGTCGCGAGCGCGCCTCGGATCTGGTCCACCGAATTTCTCGGCGCGAAGATCACGAGTTTCATCCGCTGGCTCGTCTCCTGCACAGGCAGCGGCACGAGCGCGCGCACGTCGGCGGTCATCCCGTCGGTGCTCTCGTTGGCCTTGCGCGCCACGCACTCGGCGAGCCAGTCGGTCACGCCGTCCGCCGCGGCGTCGAGCGCCGTGTGCGGGCTGTACACCGCGATCCCCGCCTCGATCGCCCCGCGCACGATGCGCTCCGTGGCGGTCGCCGCGGTGATCCGATCCAGCGGCTTCCAGATCGGTGGGTGGTAGGCGACGATCGCCGAGGCCCGCGAACCGATCGCCTCATCGAGCACCCGCTCGGTCAGATCGATCGTCAGCAGCACGGGTCCCGCGAGATCGCGCGCGGGATCGCCCACGTGCAGACCCACGCGGTCCCAGTCCTCGGCGGCCGACAGCGGCGCGATCGCGTCCATCGCGCGCACGAGCCCGTCCACGGTCTGGGGGAAGCCGGTCTGATTCTGAGTGCTCATCCCCAACTCTATCAGCGCCGGGCCCGTGGATACGCCCGCTCCGTATGATCACCGCGATGCTCGCCCGCCACGATCCACAGAGCCTGTCCGGCCGCGTCGCGATCCGGGCGCACGCAAAGATCAATCTTGCGCTCGCCGTTGCGCCACCGATCACGGACCCCGATCCCGTCCGCGAGCACACCCGGGGCATGCACCCGATCGCGTCGTGGATGGCGCCCATCGGCCTCTTCGATGAGGTCGTGGTCGAGCGGGCCGACACGACCACGCACCGGATCGCCTGGCAGGACGGGTCGCCCGATGGAACACCGGTCCAATGGCCGACCGAGTCGGATCTCGCGGCGCGCGCCCACCGGGCGATGGAGCAGGCCGCGGGGGTTGAACTCCCTGCCCGGCTCACGGTGCGCAAGTCGATCCCCGCCGGGGGCGGTCTCGGTGGCGGGTCGTCCGACGCGGCGGCGACCCTCCGTGCGATCAATCATCTATTCAAACTCGGGTACGACTCGGCGAAGCTCCGCTCGATTGCATCCACGCTGGGGTCCGATATCCCATTTTTCATCCCCGAGGATCCGCACCCAGACACGCCGGTGATGGGTGCCCTGGTCACGGGGCTCGGCGAGGCGATCGAGCCGGCGCCGGTCCGGGGGTGTGTGGTCCTCGATCAGGAAGTCTCGAACCCGGAGGCGGCTGGCCACGAGCGACCGGATTCCGAGAACCAGGGGTTTCCGCTGACGCTCGTCTTTCCGCCGTTCGGATGCCCGACAGGCGATGTTTATCGGGTCTTTGATGAATCGATCGGAGCGGGAGACGGCTTCCGGGGCGGCACAGTCGCCGAATTGGCCCGGGCGGGGATTGCCGATGACGAGCAGCTGTTCAATGACCTCGCGGGTCCGGCCTGCCTCGTCCGTCCCGAACTCGGGGTGATCCGCGATGCGGTCGCCTCGGGGCTCGGTCGGCGGGTCCACGTCTCCGGAAGCGGCAGCACGCTGTTCTGTCTGGGCGTGCCCGTCGAGACGGTGCGTCCGGTTCTGCCGGCGGGGTGTGTCGCGGCGGGGAGCGTCGTGCTATGTTCCTTTTCCTGAATATGTTGGCGCGGGGTGCGCCGGATCCTGGGGAAGCCACAAGATGAGCAGCAGCGACACGACCATGTACCTTGGCATCGACCTGGGCGGCACCAACGTTCAGATCGGCGTGGTGACCGAAGCGGGTAAGGTGCTCAGCCGGGCGAAACGGAAAACGGGCGCCGACGAGGGCCGGGACGCGGTCCTCGGGCGGATCGTGGACGGCGTGAAGGAAGCCTGCGACGAGGCGAAGGTCGATCTCGCCGACATCAGTTCGGTCGGGATGGGCGCGCCGGGCCCGGTCGATCCGGGTGCGGGCATCGTGCTCGAAGCGGTGAACCTCCGCTGGAAGGATGAACCGATCGCGAAGCTGCTGGGCGACGAGCTCGGCAAGCAGGTCGCGCTCGACAACGACGTGAACGTCGCGGTCTACGGCGAGTGGAAGGCGGGCGCTGGGCAGGGCGCGACGCACCTGATGGGCGCGTGGATCGGCACGGGCGTGGGCGGCGGGTTCGTCCTCGACGGCAAGATCTTCTATGGGCACCACCTCACCGCCGGCGAGATCGGGCACATGATCCTGATGCCCCACAACCCCCCGGGCGTCCGCTCCGTCGAGCACAACTGCTCGCGCACGGCGATGTGCAACCGCGTGCGGCAGCTCATCGAGGCCGGCCGTGAGTCGGTGGTCCCCGAGCTCGTGGATGGCAAGCTCTCGAAGATCAAGAGCCGAACGATTGCCGAGGCGTACGCGATGCAGGACGAGCTCGTCGTCGAGGTCGTCAACGACGCGGCCTGGCGGCTCGGCACGATCCTCGCCGGCGTCACGACGCTGCTGAGCCTCGAGAAGATCGTGCTGGGCGGTGGGCTCACCGAGGCGATCGGCGAACCCTGGGTCAAGCGGGTCGAGACCGCCGTGCACCTCAACGCGTTCCCGGATGTCTGCAAGACCGTCGAGGTCGTCGCGAGTGAATTGGAAGACAACGCGGGCGTCATCGGCGCGGCGTTGATCGCCCAGGAACGCTGCGACTGAGGCCGGCTCAGAATCGGGCACCGCCCGGTCGCGCATGAAAAAGCCGGCTGGGAGCATCTCCGCCGGCTTCTGTATTCTTTGGTTCGATCAGTCGGCGTCAGAGTGCTTCATCGATGAGCGCATCGACCGCGAGATCGAACTTCTCATCGGTGTCGTACGTGCCGTCGGCGATCTCGCCGCGGACGCGCTCGACGAGTTCCGAGCGGACCTCGGGCATCGCGTTGAGCTTGGCGAGGAATCGGGCCTGGTCGGAGACCTCGACTCGATCGTCGCCGCGCCGGGCGCGGGCGGGCCCGCGGCCTTCGACCGCGTTGGGCCTTGCATCAACGGGAACGATTCGGCCTGATGCGTTCGAGTTGATGGGTGAGAGATTTGTCATGCGTTGTGCTCCTGCGCCCAGGGTCTGGCGCGGCTTGTCGCGGCGTTGTACCGCGGATTCGTGTAGACCTGTCCTTGCAGACCGGTTCGTCGAAACACTCGGACCGGATCGGCGGTGGGCCGAGCCGGGCATGTTTTTCACCGGGGTGGGCCTCGTAAGGTCAACCCTCCCCGCTGGTGAGAGTATCGACGAGCGGGGGACAACACCTACAAATTCGTGGATGACAATCAAGTGGGCATAACCCGCTGCCAGCAAGAAGTTTGTGGGTAATAACCAAAGACAGGACGAGGATATTTTCTATGTTTGGTAGGATGAATTCGGCCGGCTCTTCCGGTCCCACACTTCTATCGGGGAGTGAGACCGCCCAATGGAACCCAATCACAACCCGTGCAGTCCGACTCCTGGCCCCACTGGTTCTGGTGCTGATATTGCCTCTGTTGTGTTTCGGATGTTCGTCGACCACAACATCGGGTGGTCAGGATGACGCAATGGTGGAAGAGGGCAAGCGGGTGTTTGCGGACGATGCCGGGGGGCAATGGTCCGTGAACAACGCCGAACCACCCGGGGAGGGCGAGGCGGTGTACACCATCCGTTTGATGGACGTGCCCCCGGGTCTCGAGCGGCAACCGGAGGTCGCGATCGCGAGTATCGCCGACGCGGTGGGGCCTGGCGTGCGGGTGATTCGACCCGACCCGGACCGCCCCCCGATGCTGGTGGTGGGGCGCTTTGCCGACCCGCTGTCGGAGTCGGCCTCGGCGGCGCAGAAGCGCGTGCGCGCGATCGAGGTCAACGGGATGAAGCCCTTTTTGGGCGCGGTGATGGTCCGCGAGCGGGACCCGCGCCCCAAGGACGAGCGGCTGACGCGGTTCGACCTGCGGAACGCCAAGAGCCTGTTCGGCGACGACGCGATGTACACGCTGCAGATCGGGATCTATGCGCGCGAGGACAACCGCCGGCCGACGCGGGAGGATCTCGCGTCGTTCCGTGAATCGGCGGAGTCCGCGGTCGAGGCGCTCCGCCGCGCGGGCGACCCGGCGTTCTTCTATCACGGCCCGAGCAGCAGCATGGTGACGGTCGGCATCTTCGACGAAGACGATATCGATCTCACGGTGGTTCCCGAGATCGAGAGCCCCCGGCTCAAAGCGGCACGGGCGGCCCACCCGCACAACCTGCTCAACGGCGCGGGAGTCCGCGAACGCCGGCGCGGGGGCGGGAGTGAGGGGCTCCAGGCGAGCCGGCTTGTGGCGATCCCGGATCGGTGATCGGTCCCCGGCGGTGCCCCTGATGAAGTCGGGCGCGCTCGGACGCGATCGCTCATCCTTTGTAAGGCAGCACCCCGCTGATGAAGAGCGGTTCGATCTCGACGGCTTCCCAGCCGCGATCGGGGTCGAGGCGCCAGGCGATGCGGAACCAAGTGAGCGTTGGCCCGCCGACGGCGGACTCGACACGGATGTGGGCCTGCGTGCGCGCGGCGTTGGCCCCGTCGATGACCGCTTGGCGCTCGAGGACCGCGTAGTCCGCGACGCGGTACGCGCCCCCGGTGGTCGCGGCGACGGTGGTGAGGATCTGTGGCCGCTTCAATCCCCCCGAGAGCAGGGAGAGGTTCACGGGCGGGATGCGGGCGTCCGGACTGAGCAGGCTGTCGAGCGCGTCGATGTCGGCGACGGCAACGCTCTCGATCAGGGCATCCTGTTTCGTGCGCAGTGTTTCGCGGTCGGTGGTGACGAGGTGCGCGGTCAGCATGAGGCCCGCGACCAGCAGCACCGAGACGGCCAGCGCGATGAAACCTTCTTTGAATTTCCCGGCGTTGCGGAGGGTAAAGAGGGCGACGAGCCCCGCGGCGAAGAGGCCGGCCGCGAGGAGGATGGGTTGCTCGAACACGAGGCGTTCGAGCAGGGGGGGCTCCGGGAGCGGGGGGATATCGGCGAAGATGCGGTCGAGTTGGGCGAGTGTGGGTGTGTGCATGCGTGTTCTTGTGTACCGCCCCGGGGGGGCGGTGGTGGCCGTTGGGAGGCGGATTCTGGGGGGTGCGGGCGGGGTGTGCCGATGCACATTTGTGCGCGATCGGTGCCCGCACACTCTACCGCCCTGTCCGGAGCGGTCGGGCGCGCGGTTGCGTGGCGGGGGCGTGCGCCCCGGAATCGGAGTGACCCGATGATGAACGGCGACGGCGTATCCCAGAGCGGCGGGGGCCTTTCGGGCTTTGATCTCGGGGGGTTCGACCTCGGCGGACCGGCGGTGCTGGGCGGCGCGTCGTCCGAGGTCTTTGAACGCAACATGGTGGTGCTCGCGCGGACAAGCCCGCACGCGGCGGCGCAGATCCGCGCGGCCTCGCCGACTTCGAGCACGGAATGGGTCGAGTCGGACGAGGCCGACCCGGGTCTCGTGCTGCACGAGGGGGCGGGCGAGAGCGACCCGCTCGGGATGCTGGAGCTGATGGGCGGCGGCCCGGGTTCGTCGCGTGTGCTCGCGAGCCGGCGTCGGCCGATCACGGAGGGCGTCAAACTGGCCGAGGGCGTGGATCTGGAGGGCGTCGCGTCGGTGTGCGTCTACGGGTTCGGGGCGGGCTATCACTGCCGGGCGCTGGGCGAGCGGCTGGGGCGGATGGGCGCGGTGGTGTGCTTCGAGCCCGACGTCGGGCTTCTCCGCAGCGTGTTCGAGCGGGTCGATCACTCGGCGTGGATGCTGGGGACGAACTTTATCATCGTGACGGAGGCGGACCACCCTTCGGCGGTGACCGCCGCGATCGGCGGGATCGAGGCGATCCTGTCGCTGGGTGTGCGCGTGGTGGAGCACCCGGCGAGCCGGGCTCGGCTGAAGCCGACCGCGGCGCGGTTCGGTGAGTCGTTCACAAAGGCGATGCGATCGATGCGGACGAGCGTGATGACGACGCTCGTGCGCGCGCAGGCGTCGCTGCAGAACGTGCTGATGAACGCCGACCACTACGCGCGGTCCGAGGGGATCGGTGCGCTCAGGGATGTTGCGAAGGGCCGGCCCGCGGTGGTGGTGTCGGCGGGCCCGAGTCTCGAGCGGAACCTGCACCTGCTTGCGGAGCCGGGCGTGCGGGACCGGGTCGTGATCATCGCGGCGCAGACGATGCTCAAGCCGATGCTGCGGAAGGGCATCAGGCCTCACTTTGTATGCGCACTCGACTACCACGAACTGAGCAAGCGGTTCTATGAGGGGCTGACAGCTTCGGATGTCGAGGGCGTGACGCTGGTGGTCGAGCCGAAGGCGAACCCGGCGATCCTGGACGCGTTCCCGGGCGTGATCCGCTGCGTGCAGGACGCGATGCTCGACGAGACGCTCGGCTCGGACCTCGCGGGCGAGAAGGCGTCGATCCGTCCCGGTGCAACGGTGGCGCACCTCTGTTCGTATCTGGGACGGCACTTGGGGTGCGATCCGCTGGTGTTCATCGGGCAGGACCTCGGGTTCACCGACGGGCAGTACTACTCGGCGGGCGCGGCGATCCACGACGTGTGGGCGGGCGAGCTCGGACCCGTGCGGACGCTCGAGATGTTCGAATGGGAGCGGATCGTGCGCTCCAAGAACATGCTCCGCAAAGCGGAGGACGTGCTGGGCCGGCCCATCTACACCGACGAGCAGATGGCGACGTACCTCTCGCAGTTCGAGGTTGATTTCGCGGCGGACGTCGCGAAGGGGCTCTCGGTCATCGACGCGACGGAGGGCGGCATACGCAAGCGGCACGCCGAGGTGAAATCGCTCGCGGACGCGCTCGCGGCGTGCGCCTCGGCCGAGCCGTTGCCCGGGGTGTTGACCGCGCCGGATGCTCGGGTGCCTGATCGGTCGCCCGAGGTCGCCGCTCGGTTGGAGGAGATCGCGAAGCAGGCGGTGCGGGTCGAGTCGCTGAGCCGGAAGGCGGCGGGG
>DDFO01000026.1:27688-37888 GCA_002337215.1 Phycisphaerales bacterium UBA1926
ATCGCGTCGGGCGCGACCCCGGCGAAGATCGATCGGCTGGTGACCGACGTGTACGAGGTGCGCGACGAGGTTCGGGTCATCGAGCCCGCGTACAGCCTCGTGCAGCACATGAACCAGACCGGCGCGTTGCGGCGGTTCAAGGCGGATCGCGAGATCGAGATGGCACATCTGGAGGAGCGAGAGAAGCAGCGGCGGCAGATCGAGCGCGATATCGCGAATGTCGAATGGACCGCGGACGCCGCGGCGGAGCTCGCCGACCAGCTGCGTGAATCGGCGGCGGCGATCCGCGGCGAGCGGGCGAAGGCGACTACGGACCCGACCCCCAACGAAGTGCAGCAGATGGTCGAGGAGGTGCGCGTCGGCGCGGTGCTGTTCATCGATCCGGAGATCAACGGGCTGGGTCTGGCGCGGCATGACGACGCCGTTGCGGCGGCGCTCGGCGCATCCGCGATCCGGCTGACCGTGCAGAGGCTTCTTCGGGCGGGTTCGTTGGACACGGTTGTGATCGCGACGGGTGATGTGGACTGGGTGGCCGGCCGGCTCGGCGACCTCGCGGGCAGCGATCGCGTGCGGATCGAGCGGGTCGATGCGGACCTGCTGCGTTCGCGGACGCGTGCCGTCGGGCGCGCCAGGCTCATGAGCCCCGACGCGTGGCGCGGGTCGCTGGGCGGGCTGTCGTGCTACGACGAATCGCTGGACCCCGGGCTGTGCGCGGGTCTGCTGGAAAACGTCGGGCTCGACGCGGGGCTGATCGTCGGGGCCGACTGGGTGCTGGTGGACCCCGGGCTTGTGGACGCGGTCGTGACGCGGTACCGCGAGCGCCCCGACGTCGTTCGGTTGTCGCTGACGCAGGCGGCGCCGGGGCTCGCGGGGATCCTGTTCGACCGGCGGTCGATGGGCGATCTCGCGGGTGCGCTGGGACACGCGATGAACTACGCGTCGATCGGCGGCGCGTTGTCGTACCTGCCGGTCTCGCCGCAGGCGGACCCGATCGCGAAAGCGTTCTGCGTGAGCGTGCCGCACGCGGTGAGGGACGCGGGGTTCCGGCTCATTCCCGACACACCGGACGGGATCGCGATGGTCGCCGAAGTGCTCGACCGGCTGGGGGATTCGTGGATCGAGGCGGGCGCCGAAACCGTGGTGTCCGAGGCTCGGAGTGTCGCGGATAGCCGATCCGGCATCGGTTCGGTCCGCCGATCGTCGCCCCGGCATCTGCAGCTCGAGCTGTGCACGGGCCGGCTCGCGGGCGGGCTGTTCGCCGGCTGGCTGCGCGGCGGCGGGGACGGCGAGCGACCGGTACTCGAAACAGGCGACGCGGCGCGGATCGTCGAGGCCTTCTCGGCTGGTCGGCCCGATACGGTGCTGACGCTGCACGGGCTCGGGGATCCGCTGATGCACCCCGGCGTGTTCGATGTGATCTCGGCGGCGCGGGCCGCGGGGGTGGGGCTGGTCCACCTGCGGACCGATGCGCTGAGCGAGGCGTTCGATGTCGATCGTCTGGTCGCGTCGGGGCTCGATGTGCTGAGCGTGGACGTGCTCGCGGCGACTCCCGAGGTGTACCGGGTGATCTCGGGCGTGGACCGGTACGAGGCCGTGAAGACCCGGGTGGAGGATGTCCTCGCGGCGCGCGGCGAATCGGCGGGGCTGCCCGGGATGTGGGTCGTGCCCCGGATCACGCGGTGCGACGAGGCGTACGAAGATATCGAGGGTTTCTATGACGGCTGGCTGATGGCGTGCTGCAGCGCGGTGATCGACCCGGTCGTCACGGCCGAGGGTGGCGCGGTCGCGTTGGATGCTTCGGCGCGGATCCGCGGGTTGCCGCTGCCCGGGCTGGCGCGGGAGCGGATTGGTCGAGACACGGTGGTGGTGCGGAGCGATGGGAGTCTTGCGGCCGATTCGAACGCGGCTGGCCTTGAGCCGGTGCTGCAGGGGATCCGCGCGAAGCGGGCGAGCGTCGCGGCGTAGCCGGTCATGCGCCCGGCATCAACCGGCTTCCGGCGGCACCCCGATGTCCTCGTTCCACAGGTCGGGCCGGTCGGCGATAAATTTCGTCATCAGATCGATGCAGCGTTGATCGTGCAGCACCTCGATCTCGACGCTTTCTTGTTGCATCCAGTCCTCCCGGCCCATGAAGGTCGTGTGCTCGCCGATGATGACGCGGGGGATGCGGTGGAGGATCGCGGTGCCGGTGCACATCGCGCAGGGGCTCAGCGTGCTGACGAGCGTGAGGGTGTGCCAGTCGCGGCGTCGGCCCGCGGCCTTGATGCAGACGGTCTCGGCGTGGGCGGTGGTGTCGCCGTCCTGCACGCGGCGGTTGTGACCCCGCGCGACGATCTCGCCGTCGGCGGTCGCGAGGACCGAGCCGATGGGGATGCCGCCCTCGGCGAGGGATTTCTGTGCCTGTTCGAGCGCGGCGTCGAGGAGTTGGTGTGGATCGGGGTGGTCCATGAGACGAGGGTATCCGGTGCCACGGCCATCATGGCGCACAATAGAGACCTTCGTCGGGTTCCATTGAGACACCGCAGAGCGGTTTCTCCATGCCGATTTACGCGCGATCATGGAGAAGGCTGCGCCGTCTCCATGGCACCCTTCCACAGAGAACGCCTGATGGGCGGAGCGGGACGCTTCAGTGCATCATCCTGCCCCTGGCACACATCAGAACCATCTCCGTGAGAGGCGGGCGTTCGAGTCGTTTGGCAACGCGGAGCCGGCGTGCCATCGGTGATATAGACTCCGCCCATGAACGGGCACGGCTTTGCGAATCTGGTTGTCTTCGATCACCCGCTGATCAGCCACAAATTGAGCTATCTCCGCGATGTCGAGACGGGTTTCCGCCCCTTCCGTGCGCTGATGGCGCAGATCGCGGGGCTGATGGTCTACGAGGTGACGCGGTCGTTCGAGACCGTCCCTGTCGAGATCGAGACGCCGATGGAGCGGACATCGGCGGCGCGGATCACGAGCAAGATCACCGTGGTCCCCGTGCTGCGGGCGGGGCTCGGGATGACCGACGGCGTGCTCGAGCTCATGCCCGAGGCGCGGGTGGGGCACCTCGGGCTGGCGCGCGACGAGCGCACGTTTGAGCCCAAGGCGTATCTCAACAAGCTGCCCAAGAACCTCGACGCGGGGCCCGTGATCCTGGTGGACCCGATGCTCGCCACGGGCGGGTCGGCGGTCGCGGCGATCACGATGCTGCGCGAGGCCGGGGCGAAGGATCTGCGGATGATCTGCCTTGTCGCGTCGCCCGAGGGCGTGAAGCGGCTGGCCGACGAGATGCCGGATGTGAAAGTCTACTGCGCCTCGCTGGACGAGCGGCTGGACGAGAACAACTACATCCGCCCCGGCTTGGGCGACGCGGGCGATCGGCTGTTCGGGACGGTCTGAGACCGCGTCTGCAAGAGCGTGTGCGCATGACAACGCCCGCCGGTCCGGCGGGCGTTGTCTGTTCTCAGGAGACAGGGGTGCGTCAGGGGCAGCCGGCGGTGAACGAGGAAACGAACGCGGAGATATCCGCGAGGTCGATGACGCCGGACGGGTCGGCGAGGTCGGCGCCCGGATCACCCGCGAGGAACCAGCTCGTGAACTGTGAGATGTCGGCGAGGTCGAGCACGCCCTGGGGTTCGGCGAGATCCGCCGGGCATGGTTCGGCTTCGACGAAGACGAGGTTCGCGGCGGGGACAACGCCCGACTCGGTGGGGCCTGTCCATCGGAGAATGAGCCCCGAGCTCCCGCTGCTCTGGAAGAACTCGATGCGGAGCGGGTGGGGGCCCTGCTCGAGACCCACGAGACCGCTTGCGCGACGCATGTCGTGCACGCCGTCGTTGTTGACGACGAGTTCGTTGTCGATAGAGAGCAGCGATCCGTCGGAGGATTCGGTTTCGAGGGTGTACGCGCCGTCGGCCGGGGCGACGAGGTAGCCCTCGAAGACAGCGCCGAAGTTGCTCGTCATCGGGCCGCCCACGCCTGGGCCGTTGGTTGCGGCGAAGTTGATGGCGGGAACGATGCTCTCCTGAACGATGGGTCGCCCGTCAAAGGCGGGCACGGTCTGATTGCCGGCACCGATGAAGTACCACGTGCCGCGCAGGCCGGGCGCGGGGTCCTGCAGCAGGTCCGCCTCGCGGAGCTCGGCGACCTCGACGGTCACGCTCGCCGACTGGCCGGCGGTGTTGGTGTATTGGAACGTGTCCGTTCCCGTGAAGTCTGCCGGGGGGACGTAACGGACGAAGAAGCCGGTCGGGTCACCGGTGGGGTTGTTCCACCCGCCGACGACGGCCGTGCCGCCCGCGGGGGTGTTCCGCTCGACGGAATCGAGGCCGACGGGGGCGCAGTCCGGCCCGGCGTCGTTGGCGAGCACGAAGATGTTGACGATCTCGCCCTCGACGGCGCGGGCGGTGTCGTCTCTCGCCGCGGCTTGGGGGGTGAGGTTGCACGGCGCGTCGTTCGCGAGGTACGCGAGGATGCGCTCCCGAACGCGTGGGTGGAACTCGACATCGATGTTCGCGGTGCCCCCGGCACAGGTGTGGCAGTAGGACATGATGGTGCCGTTCAGGTCGCCGGTGCAGTCGATGCCGCACCGATCGATGACGGGTGTGTACGCATCGTGGGTGTGCCCGGTCCCGAAGTTGTGCCCCAGTTCGTGGCTGACGAGGTACAGGTCCCAGTTCTGGGCGCTGCTCTCGACGAGCGGGTAGGGGAAAGACCCGTTGAGGTAGGCCGAGACGCCGTACCCCCACTGATCGCTGCACATGGTGCTGATATAGGCGACGCCGCCGTACGACGTGTCGGCCCCGGTGAACAGGTGGGTCAGGTCGCGGTCGATGTGCTGCTGCGCCGCGCGCCAGTGATCGCGGACCTGGGCGAGCGGGTCGGGGTCGAGCGCCCCCTCGCTGTTGCGGGTCTGAACGTACGGATCGGTGTTGGTCGAGAACGCGCGGAGGTAGGGGACGGCGAGCCGGACGTTGAGGTCGCGCTGGTAGATCTCGCTGACGGCTGCCATGAGGAAGAGCGAGTACTCCGCCGCGGCGAACGGGTTGCTGCCGAACCGCTCCTGTGTCCACTCGTAGTCGGAGTCGATCGCGACGCGGACGACGCGGCACGGGATGGTGCCCCGGGTGTCGCCGCCGTGCTGCGCCAGGGTTGCAACGTCGTAGACGGGCTGGCCGAGCGGCGCGAAGTCGATGAGGTTCCCGTCATCGATTGCGCACCCGGGGCGGTCGCCGGCGAGGTCGATCTCGGCAAGATCGGTGATCCGCACCTCGCGTCGGCCGGCCTGCCCGCGGGCAACGTCCCCGGCGTGATCCTCGGCGCCGAAGCCCGCGAACTCGCCGCCGCTCGAGATGCTGTACGTGCTGCCGCGCGTCTCGATGAAGCCGTTCGTTGCGTGGGTGCCCACACCGATCACGACGAGCGAGTCCGGGTCGCCGGCGATTGACCCGCGGAGCAGTGTGACCCGGGGCTCCGCGTGCTCGGCATCGTCGATGAAGAAGACCGCGTCGTCGGTCCAGATCTCGAACTGTTCGAGTTCGAGATCGACGAGTTCGCCACCCACGGGGAGCGCGAGCACGCGGACGGCCTCGCCCGGGCGGACGGCCGCGAAGCGGTGGGGCGAGAACGCCTCTGTGACGGCGGTCTCCGGTGATTCGATCGCTCGGAGATCGACGATCGGGTCGGCCGAGACAAGCGAGGCCGAGACAAGCAAGGGCAAGGCGAGCAGGGCGATCGTCAGTGAAGCGAGGCTGTTCATCGATGATGCCCTCATGTGGGAAACGGTGGTGTCGCGAGCGAACGGCTCAGCGTCGAGAAACCGATACCGCTGTTGTGTGCAGGTCGATACGAGCGCGTGCGCGGGCTGGACGATGTTCATAAGCCGGGACGGGCGGATTCTCTCGACAAGGGACAAAGATCGGCTGCGGCGTGACAACGGGAATGGATGGGAGAGTGGCCTGGGGATTGGGGTGTGACTTGGGGTGTGGCGACGGCTCAGCGGCCCATCGGCACAAAAAAAGCCCGCATGGAGCGGGCCTGTGGGATCGATGGGTTGTCGGCCTGCGATCAGTGCCGATGTGTTACGGGCAACCGGACGTGAACGACTCGACGAACGCCGTGATGTCGGCGAGGTCGAAGACGCCGATCGGCGGGGCGAGGTCGACCTCGGGGCTTCCGAAGAGGAACCGGCCCGTGAAGAAGCTGATGTCGGCGAGGTCGAGCACGCCAAACGGAGCGGCGAGGTCGGCGACGCAGACGGTCGGGTCCTCGTAGATCAGGTTGGACGCGGGGACGACACCCGACCCGCCCGGGCCTGCCCAGCGGTAGATGAGTCCCGCGCCGCCCCCGGCTTCGAAGAACTCGATGCGGAGCGCGTGGGGGCCCTGCTTGAGCCCGATCTGTCCGCCCGCGGTCTGCATGCCGTGCAGGCCGTTGTTGTCGACGACGAGTTCGTCACCGATGTAGAGCAGCGATCCGTCGTCGGACTCGGTCTCGAGTGTGTAGAGCCCGTCGGCAGGGGCGACGAGGTAGCCCTCGAAGACGGCGCCGACGTTGTCGTTGAGCGGGCCACCCACGCCGGGACCGTTGGTGGAGGCGAAGTTGACGTCGGAGACGACGCCTTCCTGCACGACGGTGAACCCCGAGGTGAAGTCGGGGACGACGGCGTTGCCCGGACCGATGTCGTACCACGTGCCCTCGAGGCCGGGCGAGGCGGTGGCGACGAACTCGGGGTCGCGGAACTCGAGGATCTCGACGGTGACGTTCGCCGACTGGCCTGCGGTGGTCGTGTACGAGAACGAGTCGAATCCGGTCTGGTCAGCCGAGGGGGTGTAGCGGACGAAGTGCCCGGTGGGATCGCCGGTCGGGTTGTCCCATCCCTGGATGGTCGCGGTGCCGCCCCCGCTGGTGACTGCGTCGACGGAGGCGAGGCCCACTGGGGCACAGTTGGAGCCGTGGTCGTTGGCGAGCACGAAGATGTCGGTGGCCTCGCCCGCGATCGCCTGGGCGGTGTCGTTGAACGCGCCGGGGGTGGGCTCGAGGTTGCAGGGCGCATCGACCGCGAGGTAACTCAGGATGCGGTCCTGCACGCGGGAGTGGAACCGCAGGTCGATGTTGGGCAGGCCTCCGCTGCAGGTGTGGCAGTAGGACATGATCGTGCCGTTGAGATTGCCTTGGCATGTAGGGCCGCCATCGAAATTGCGGCCGCAGTTATCGATGGGCGGGTCGTAGCCGTCGTGGGTGTGCAGCGTGCCGAAGTTGTGCCCCAGCTCGTGGCTCACAACGACGAGGTCCCAGTTCTGGTTGCTGTTCTGCTGGAGGGGGTAGGGGAACGCGCCGTCCATGTAGGACGAGACGCCGTAGCCCCACTGGTCGTTGCACATGACGCTGAGGTAGGCGACGCCGCCGTAGCCGGTGTTCGCGCCGGTGAACAGGTGGGTCAGATCGCGCTGGACGTGCTGCTGGGCGGCGCGCCAATGGTCGCGGACCTGGAGGAGCGGGTCGGGCTCGGTGGACCCGTTGTACGGATCGACGTTGCTCGAGAAGGTGCGGAGGTAGGGGACCGCGAGCCGGACATTGACGTCGCGCTGGTAGACCTCGCTGATGGCGGCCATCAGGAAGAGCGAGTACTCCGCGGCGGCGATGGCGTTGCTCCCGAACCGCTCCTGCGTCCACTCATAGTCGCTGTCGATCGCGATGCGGACGACGCGGCAGGGGGCCGTGCCGCGGTTCTGGTTCCCGTGCTCGGCGAGTGTCGCCTCGTCGTAGACGGGCTGCCCGAGCGGGGCGAAGTCGATGAAGTTTGCTTCGTCGATCGCGCAGGTGGGGAGGGCGTCGCCCAGACGGATGTCGGCGAGATCGGTGATGAGCAGCGGGTTGGCGTTCTGTGCGCCGGCGTTCAGGCCGCCGCTGGAGATGCTGTAGGTCGCGCCGTCCATCTCGATGAAGCCGTTGGTGGCGTGCGCGCCGATGCCGACGACGACGAGCGAGTCGTCCTTGCCGGTGACCTTGCCGCGGAGCAGCGTGATGTCGGGCTTCGCGTGCTCGGCGTTGTCGACGACGAACACCGCGTCGTCGGTCCAGACGCTGAAGCGTTCGAGTTCGAGATCGACATGCCCGCCGGCGACGGGGAGCGCAAACAAGCGCACGGTGTCGTCCATGTTCACCGTCGCGTAACGCGCCGGCGCGAACGCGGTGGCGAGGGCCGACTCGGGTGAGTCGACCTCGCGGAGATCGATATCGATGGCGAGCGCGGGCGTCAGGGCCCCGGCAACAACAGCCAGCGCGGCGATTCGGTTCTTCATCATGCAATCATCCCCTCTGCCAGGATTCGGCAGCAGACACAAACAAACGGAGCCGTTCATCCCCACGAGCGGACCCACCCGGCACGGAAACCCGGGTCGTGATACATCAATATCGTCGAAAGTGATGCGGGACGCAAGCATTCCGAGTGTTGGTCCGCCGGCTCTTCGGAGCCGGCACGCTCGGGTGGCATGCCATCAGTTCTTTCGAGGGACCTGGAATGCGATTGTCGGTTGTTATCGGTCGTGAACGGCGACGCTCGCGATCGTCAGGTCGTCGGCGTAGCGCTGGGTGCCGGCGTGCTCGCTGAGGGCGGCGGCGAGGGCCGAGACGTCCTCCCCGGGCGTTGTGGTTTTCGCGAGCACCGCCTCGGCTCGATCGTGGCCGAACTGCTCGCCCCCGGGGTTGGGCTGCTCGATGAGCCCATCGCTGTAAGCAAGGACGCGGGCGCCAACCGGGAGCGGACACGTTTCTGTGGTGTAGGTGGCGGCCGGCTCGATCCCGAGCAGGTGGCCCCCCTCGCACTCGATGCGTCGTGCGCCGTCTTCGCTCGCGATCATCCAGTGGCCGTGCCCCGCGTCGACGAACTCGAGCGTGCCGGTCTCGGTGTCGATGACGCCCAGGAACAGCGAGATGAATTCGCCGTCGCCGCTGCGTGCGCACGCGGAGATGTTGGCGTGGGTGATCGCCTCGTGGGGCGCGTCGCCGTGCATGAGCGAGGCGCGTAGGCCGGCCTGGATCGTTGCCATGAGGATCGCGGCGCCCGAGCCCTTGCCCATCACATCGCCCAGGAAGAAGGCGAGGCGGGTGTCGGTGAGCGGGACGACGTCGAAGAGGTCGCCCGCGACGGTGCTGCCCGGCGTGTTGATCATCGCGTACTCGAACGGTCCGATGACGCCCGTGGGCTCGGGCATCAGACGGATCTGCGCCTCGCGCGCGGCGCGGATCTCGTCGAGCATCCGGGCGCTGTGTTTCTCGAGATCGATGCGCTTGAGGTTGGCGAGGGCGAGCCCGCACATCCGGCTGACGGCCTGACAGAATGCGGCGGCGTCCTGGGCGACGGCATCCCCCGAATCGCGGGCGTCGAGGTAGATGTACGCCTCGACGCTGGTGCCCAGCGAGATGGGGGCGCACAGGGCGCTGCTGATGCCCAGGCGGATGATGCTTTCGCCGTAGTTGGCGTTGCTGTCGTTGGTCATGCGCACGATCTCGCCGTTGCTGGCGGCGCTGATCAGCGAGCGCGAGAAACTGAACCCCTTGGCGGGGTCCATGAAGGGAGTGTCGCCCGCCTCGATGTCGGCCGTCGATTCGGGGGTGACCGCGGCGAGGACCTGGACGTCGCCCGACGTGCTGACCTGGCGGATGAACGCGGCGCGGCGGAAGCCCGTGCCCTGGGTGACGGCCGCGAGCGCGCGCTCGCCGAGCTCACGCTCGCTGCTCGCGGCGTTGATCCCCGCGGCGCACTCGATGAGCAGGTCGAGCCTCTGCTGGGCGACCGAGCGGAGCTCGCGGACGGGGACCCGCTGCACGCGGTGGCTCGTGGTCGCGAGGTCGTTGGTGGTGGGGAGGCTCGTGCTCCGGTCGGCGTCGTCGATGACGCGGAGTGTCCAGGGGCCGACGCGGATGAGGTCACCATCATGGAGCGGCGCGGGCTGCTCGGCGGCGAGTTTGATGCCGTTGAGATAGGTCCCGTGCCGGCTCTCGAGATCGGTGAGCAGCCAGTTGATGCCGCGGCGCATGATCCGGCAGTGCCGCCTCGAGATGGTCTTGTCGGAGAGCTGGTGATCGACGTTGGATGACCGCCCCAGCACCGCGGGGTTGCCCGGCATGAGCGTGATCGGGTCGAGGGCGGGCCCCGCGATCGCCTCGAGGCGGAGCGTGCGCAGCTTGGGTTCGGGGACGGCGTCCCCCCGCCTG
>DDFO01000026.1:37977-45813 GCA_002337215.1 Phycisphaerales bacterium UBA1926
CCCCCCGCCTGGTTGCCGGCGTGGCCGCCGGGTCGGGGTTCGGGTTGGAGTCGGGTTGGTTCATTCGGGTCGGCTTGCCATGGATCTGTGCTCACTGGACGGGGTCGCGCTCAGCGTAGCCGAATCGGGGTTTCAGAGCCCGGTTTCGCGACGGAGCTTTCGGGGGGCTTTCGGGGGACGGGGGCGGGCGATAGACTTGCGGCGATGGACGCCGGCGAACAGGATCTTGACACGTTGCTCACACAGGCTCAGGGCGGCGACCGCGGCTCGCTCCTCGCGCTGCTTGAGGTGTGCGCGCCGAGGGTCCGGGGCCGCATCGCGCCCAAGATCACGGGATACCTTCGGCCCTTCCTCGATGAAGACGACGTCATGCAGGTGACCTACCTCGAGGTGGTGACCCGGTTCGAGACGTTCGTGAACGGGGACGCGAACGGGTTTCTGTCGTGGATGAGCCGGCTCGCGGAGAACAACCTGATCGACGCGGTGCGGATGATCGAAGCCGACAAGCGGCCGAACCCCCGCAACCGGGTCGAGACCGCGGGCAGGGTGGGCAGCGGAGGCGAGGCGATGCAATCGCTCATCGACCTGATCGGGGTGACGGTGAACTCGCCCAGCAAGGCCGCGGCGGGTGAGGAGATCAAGACCGCGCTCTCGGCGGTGCTCGATCGGCTCCCAGCGGATTACGCGACGGTGATCAAGCTGTACGACCTCCAGGGGCGGTCGGCGGCGGAGCTCGCGCAGGAGTTGGGGCGTAGCGAAGGGGCGATCTACATGCTCCGAGCGCGCGCGCACGACCGTTTACGGGACCTGTTGCCGAGCGAGTCAAAGTTTTTCTCGGTGGGCTGAGAACGGCAGGGCCGAGAAATTCTGGTGGGGTCGCGGTGGGTCGGCGTGACCCGCCGACGCCGGGTGCGTTCAGAGTAGTCCGGGCCCAGGCACGAGTTGGGGCGTGCCGGGCTCGTGTGTTTCGGTGCCCTCCGGGAGCGTCGGGCGTGTTCTCGGCCGGTCTCGGCTCTCGCTTGTCGCCTTCATTGAGTCGGGCGGGCACGTTTGGATCGGTTCCGGGGCATGACCCCCGGGACACACGGAGGCGGGCCTGTGCCGCGACGGGACAACGAAACAAGCATTTTCCCGCTGGGGGGCGAGCCGGATTCGGGGATCGCCCCCCGGCGTGGATCGTCTGCGGCCGGCGCGGCTGCCGATCGGGATCTGATCCTCGACGCGTTCCGCCAAGCCGACGACGCGACGGTCGCGATGCCTTCCGGCCTCGTTTCGGGGTCGGCGACTGATCTCCCGATCAACCACTTCCCGGGGTACATCCTCAAAGGGGAGATCCACCGGGGCGGGCAGGGCGTGGTCTACAAGGCCGAGCAGCCCTCGACGGGGCGGACGGTCGCGATCAAGCTCATGCACGGCGGGGGTGCGATCGGGAGCACGGGGCGCGCGCGGTTCGACCTCGAGATCCAGGTGCTCGGGAAGCTCGAGCACCCGGGCATCGTGCGCGTGCACGACAGCGGGGTGACCGAGGACGGATCGGTCTATTACGTGATGGACCACATCGGGGGCCAGCCTCTCGATTGGCTCATCCGCGAGTGGCGGCGCGAGGCCGAGCGCATCCGGGGTGAGGTCGGGGCGCGCCCCGGGGGGCCCGAGGACGGCGTCTCGCGCGTCGCGTCGCGGACATCCGCGCTGGGCGGGCGCGTGCTCAACGAGCGGCTCGCGATGTTCGCCAAGATCTGCGAGGGCGTGAGCGCCGCGCACATCGCGGGCATCATCCACCGAGACCTGAAGCCCGCGAACATCCGCCTCGACAAGCGGGGCGAGCCGATCGTTGTGGATTTCGGGCTCGCCAAGATGCTCGCCGAGGACCAGAAGGCGAACCATCCCGCGATGACCGCGACGGGTCAGTTTGTCGGGTCGATGCCGTGGTCGAGCCCCGAGCAGGCGGAGGGCTCGAACCGGACGATCGACACCCGCTCGGACGTCTACAGCCTGGGCGTGATCCTGTACCAGATGGTGACGGGCGGGAAGTTCCCCTACACGGTGGTGGGGACGGCCCGGCAGGTGATGAACAACATCGTGACCGCGGAGCCGAAAAGGCCCAGCCTCTTCGATCGCGGGATCAACGACGAGGTCGAGACGATCGTGCTCAAGGCGATCAGCAAGGAGCCCGAGCGTCGGTATCAGTCCGCGGCGGATCTTGCCAGGGACATCCGCCGGTACCTCGACGGCGAGGCGATCGAGGCGAAGCGCGACAGCACGTGGTACGTGATGACCAAGGCGTTGCGCCGGCACCGCGTGAGCGCGGGGTTTGTCGCGGCGCTGCTGCTCATGGGGACGGCCTTCAGCGTGGCGCTCGCGGCAAAGTACACCGAGAACGAGGCGTTGCGGATCGACGCGGTGAGCCGGGCGGAGGCCGAGAGCCTCGCGAGGCAGCAGGCGGAGGTCGCCCGCGAGCGCGCGCAGGCGAACTTCCTGGCGGTCCAGGATCTGAGCCGGGCGTTCCTCTTCGATTTCCACGACGAAATCGCGGATCTCCGCGGCGCGGGCGCGGCGCGAGCGTTGCTCGTTGAGCGCGCCGCGAAGTATCTCGAAACGCTGCGGGTGCAGGCGGCGGCGGAGTCGGATCCAGATCCCGATCTGCTGCTTGATATCGCGTCGGCGCACGACCGGCTGTCGAGCCTGCAGGCGGGCTTTGCCGACTCGAACGCGGGTGATTCGCAGGCCGCGGCGATGAGTGTCGCCGAGGCCGAGCGGATCCGCGATGATCTTGTCGAAGTGATCCCGGACGATCCTCGGCTGTGGCTGGGGATCGCGGCGGGCGCCGAGCAGCGGGCGCGGGTGAAGCAGGCGGACGGCCGGTTCGAGGACGCGATCGCGCACGGTGAGCGCGGTTTGGAGGCGGCAGCGCGGGCCGAGCAGCTCGGGGCTGATGAGGACGAACTCGCGGCGGTGCGCATCTCGCTGCACACGCTGCTGGGCGATCTCACGCACCGGCTGGGCCGTGCGGCCGACACGCCGGACCTCGCGATCGAATGGTTCCGCACGGCGCTCGACCGGCTCGACGCCGCGGCGGCGGAGGTCGGCGGCGACGACGCGGCACGGTTCGTGTTCGCGGACCTGCTTGCCCGGCGGTCGAGGTCGACAACAGAAATGGCGCGGTGGGCGCTGCGGGGCGTTGAAGCCGGTGCGGATGACGGCGATGCGCCGGGTCTTGATGACGCGGGCGAGATCGCCCGCGAGGGCCTCACGCTCGCGGAGGCGTCTGTTGGTGCGTACGCGGATCTCCGATCGCGCGACGTGTCGGCGCGCAAGGCGCTGCGCGGCATGATCGCGGCGCTGATGCAGGAATCGCTTGCGTGGGAGACCTTGGGCCGGATCGAACGTGCGCGTGGCGAGGACCCCGGCCTGGCCGACGACGAGGCGTTCGCGACGGCCCAGGAAGCGCTCGGGCTCGCCCAGGTGCTCGCGGGTGACGAGACCGATCTCGATGCGCAGCGGCTGCTGGGCATCACGATGAACAAGGTCGGCAACGCGCTGCGGGTCGAGGGTCGGTTCGACGAGGCGGAACTGCTCTACGACGAACTGATCGCGCAGCGGCGCGGGATCGTCGCGACCGATTCGACGACGCGCCACCGGCGGGATCTCGCGATCGCGTTGATCAAGCGGGCCCAGATCGACGAGCTCCGCGCACGCACGGTCGAGGGCGCGGAAGCGGTCGCGCTCAACGAATCGGCGGAACGCGTGTTCGCCGAGGCGGGCGAGATCTTCGCGGCGCTCGCGGCCTCCGGGGTCCCGATGGACCGAGAACGCAACGAAGTCGCCCGGGCGATCGAACGCGTCCGGGATGCGGCGGAGTCGGCCCGGGGCGACGACTGAGCTCACCGGCGGGCCTGTTGTCCGGCGATGAGAATCAGTAACAGGGCAGCGCGACCCGCACGCGGGTGACGGAAGTTGATCGGTAACCGTTGGATTTTGCCCCGCCCGGGGGTACCTTAGTGCCGGAGTTCAGAGAGGGAGACAGACCGTGAGAAGCGTCCGATATCTTGTGTCTGTGCGACCCTTGGCTTTGCTTGCTTTGCATGGTCTTGCGGTGTCGGCTGCGTGCGCGCAGGAAGATGTGTTCTGGATTGCGCCCGTCTCCGGACGCTGGGCGGACGCCGCCAACTGGTCGAGTGCGCAGGTGCCGGGTGGGCCCGGGGCCGAGAACGTTCGCGTGTCGATCGATCTCGCGGGCGCGTACACGGTCGATCTCGACTTCGACGCGACGGTCTCCGGGCTCGCGCTGACCGGTTCGGGCGCATCGCTCTCGCTGGTGTCGCCCGGCACGCGTCTGGTGACCAACGGGCAGAACGATTTCACCGGCGCGAGCTTTGTCGGCAATCAGGCGTCTTCGATCACGACCGGCGGGCTCACCCGGTTCTCGGGCGGGGCGACTGTCAACGGGCTTGGCTCGTTCAACATGGGCGGGGTGACCGAGTTCACGGGCGACGACATCGATCTGTGCGACACGTGCGTCTTCCTGACCGGCGACGGCGTCTGGTCGGGAGTCGGGGCGTTCAACCTCGAGAACGACTCGATCGGCAGCGAGATCGTGATCGAAGCGGGGGGATCGCTCGCGCTGCTCGGCGCGGGGTCGCGGACGATCCAGGGGATCGGGAGCGGCAATCAATTTGTCAACCGCGGCGAGCTGCGCGTCGCGCTCGACGGCGGGGGTGACGCGTTCGAGGTCAACGGCTCGCGGTTCCAGAACACGCGTGACGGCTCGATCCGTGTGGAGTCCGGGACGCTGCGGTCGGACCTGAACGGCACGCTGAGCGGTACAAGCCTGCGGGGCGGCGACTGGTTCATCGGCGACAGCGGGACGGTGGACACACTTGGGGCACAGATCACCGCGATCGATGTCGCGGTGGAGCTCGACGGCGCGGGGAGCACCTTCGACGCGATCGGCGCGCTTGAGCGCATCACCGACCGCGGCGCGTTCCGCGTCAAGAGCGGGCGGGACTTCGCGACCGATGCGTCGGTTATGCTCGACGTGCAGGGCGAACTCGAGGTCGGTGCTGGTTCCGAGTTCATGGTGACCAACCAGCTGATGAACCTGGGCGGCGGCACGCTCACGGGCGGCTCATTTGTCGTCGGGGGCGAGCTGGGACTGATGCAGGGAGACTCGGTCGCGAACCTGGAGGCGGGGCTGACGCTCGAGGGCACCGGGACGATCAGCGACGGGAGCGGGGGCGACCTGCTCGCGGGGCTGAGCCGGGTGGGCGAGGCGGGCGTGTTCGCGCTCCGTGAGGGCGCGGCGTTCACCACCGTGAGCGATCTCGATCTCGAAGGCACGCTCGACATCGGGCGCGGGTCGGCGGCGGATGTGCGCGGCGATCTGAGCGCGTTCGTCGCGGGCGTCTTCGGAAACGCGGATCTCCGCGTCGGTGGTGATCTGGTCGCCGACAACAGCGTGGTCGAGGTCGTCGAGGGCCGGCTCGTCGTGGGGCTCGACGGCCGGATTCTTTTCCGCGACGGCGCTGCGACCCTCGACGGACTGACTCGGCTCCGCGAGGTCCGTGCCACCGGATCGTTCGAGCTCGCCGAGGGGCGGGACCTCGACCTGCGATCGGCGGGCAACATCGTTGCGATCGAGGGCGATCTGCTGCTCGGTGCGACCGGGGGCGCCGGCGGAGACGCGGTGCTCGGGTCGGTGCTCACCGTCGATGGCATCTCGTTCGACCCGTCCTCGTCGCTGACGACCACGCTCGCGTCGATCGACGACTTCGGACGCATCGATGCGCTCTCCGCGATGTTCGGCACGGGCGCCGCCGGCGAGTCGGCGGGCGAGCTCGTTGTCGTGCTCGCCGATGGATTCACCGCGTCGTTCGGGGACCGCTTCCTGATCATCTCTTCGGACTCGCTGCTGGGTGACGGGTTCTCGTTGCTCACCGTGGAGGGGGCGCTCGGGGGCGGCCTGTTCTTCGAGCAGTTTGTCGACGTATCGGGTGTCGGCGTTGTCGTCCTCCCTGCGCCGGCGGGGCTCGCGATGATCGGCGGCGGGCTGCTGCTCTCGGCGCGTCGTCGTCGGGATTGATCCCGTGCCGACCCCGCGGATGATCTAGGATCGCCCCAGATGGGGACCCATTCAACAACAATCTACGCCCCGGAACCGATCCGGCTCGACCCCATCGCAGGGCCGGACGCGGACCCGCTGCGCGTCGAGCCCGGCTCATCGGCGACGATCGGCCGCTCGATGAGCAACGACCTGGTGCTGCTCGACGGGGCGGTCTCGCGGGAGCACGCGCTGCTGGCCGAGAAGGCGGGGCGATGGCTGCTGACCGACCGTGGCAGCCGGCACGGGACGCTTCTCAACGGCGTGAGACTCGAGGCGGGTGAGGCGACGACGATCCGTGGGGGCGACCTGATCCGCATCGGTCCGTGGACGCTGCGTGTCCGGCTCGGGACCGCGCCGGACTCGTCCCGCCGGACCGGGGCACCGATGGGACATTCGGGCACGGGGACCGCGGTCGCGACGATCGTCAGCACGCCGGGCAAGGGCGAGGTCGTCCAGCGTGTCACCGACGACGAGGTCGGCCGGCTCGCGAAGAACCGGCTCGATCTCCTGTTCGAGTACGCCGCGCAGATCAACGCCGCGCCCGACGAGTCGGGGCTGTGCGAGTCGGCGCTGCAGAACGCGTTGACGGGTTCCGGCTATTCGCGCGGGGCGCTGCTGCGGACTGTGCCGGCGAGCAACGCGGATTCGGATCATCGCTACGAGGTCATCGCGGCGTTGTCACGTGACGCGGGCTCGTTCGCGTCGTCGAACTTCGACGTCAGCGCGTCGCTGCTCAACGAGGCCTCGGACGGCAAGCCCGCGCTGCTCGAATCGGTCGGGGGGGACATGCCCGACTACGGGCAGAGCGTGATGGACCTGAGCATCCATTCGGCGCTGTGCGTGCCGATCATGGTGGGCGAGACGATCGACAGCTATCTGTATCTCGACGCGCGCGGGCACGAGCGGACGGTGCAGCAGGACGCGACGGGGTTCTGCGTCGCGCTCGCGCGGATCTGCGGGCTCGCGATGTCGAACCTCGTGCGCCGCGAGCTCGAGAGCCGGCAGGCGGAGATGATGGTGCAGCTCGGCGCGGCTCGCGAGGCGCAGCAGGTCATCCTGCCCCCCGAGCAGGGCACGGTGGGGGGGATGGACTACGCCCTGCGGATGCGGCCCGGTATGTACGTCGCGGGAGACATGTTCGACATCATCGACGTCGGCGCGGACGTGGTCTCCGACGGCGACAGCCGATCGGCGGGCGAGCGCGTCGCGGTGTTCCTGGGCGATGTGACTGGCGAGGGCATCGGGGCCGGCATCCTGATGGCGAGCGGGCAGAGCCACCTCCACGCGTTGCTCCAGCAGCACGCGGACCCGCAGATCGCGGTGAACGCGGTGAACAGGTACCTCGCCGAGCACTCCCCCCCCGACCGGTTCATCTCGCTGTGGGTCGGGCTGTTCGACCGCGGCGCGCAGACGCTGACGTACGTCGATGCGGGGCACGGGCACTGGACCGTCGTGCGGGAGGGCACGCCGACGCGTGAGACGGCGCGGGGCGGGATCCCCGCCGCGATCGATCCGGGTGTGACCTACACCGCGCGCACGATCCCGTTCAACGAGGGCGACCGGCTTGTCGTCTTCAGCGACGGCGTGATCGAGCAGAGCGCAACGGGAACAACGCGGGCCGAGGACATGTTCGGTATGGACAGAGTCCTGGGTCTGCTCGCGGAGAGTTCGTCGCCCGGGGGCGATGTTGAGCGGGTGATGCGGGCGGTGCTGGCGCACGCGGGTGGCGACGCCCT
>DDFO01000026.1:45841-50684 GCA_002337215.1 Phycisphaerales bacterium UBA1926
CGACGCCCTCGACGACGACACGACGATCGCGAGCGTGCAGTGGGCGGCGAACGGCGGCATCGTTTCGCCAGAATCGCCGACGGCGCAGTAGGTCGGCCGCCGCGGGGAATCAGTCCGCGATGAACACCTGCTGCCCATCGATCACGGTTTCCAGCACCCGTGTGGCGGAGATTCTCTCGGGCTCGCACGTCATGATGTCGCGATCGATGATGATGAAATCGGCCCGTTTGCCGGGGGTAAGCGAGCCTGTGAGGTCTTCCATGAAGGCCGAGTAGGCTGCGTCGATGGTCATGCTCCGGAGCGCCTGCACTCGGGTCATCCGCTCGCCGGGCAGCCAGCCGTCTTCGGGCACGCGCTCCTGGTTCTGCCGCGTCACGGCGGCGTAGAACCCGAAGAACGGGTTGTGGCTCTCGACCGGGAAGTCGCTGCCGCCCGCGATGACCGCGCCGGATCGGAGCAGGCTCTGCCACGCGTATGCGCCGCGGGCCCGTTCCGCACCCACGCGGGTCTCGACCCAACGCATGTCGCTGGTGCAGTGGGTGGGCTGCATGCTCGCGATCACGCCCAGCGAGGCGAACCGCGGGATGTCGGCGGGTGAGAGGAGCTGCGCGTGCTCGATGCGGAACCGGGCATCGGCGAGCGACCGGCCCGTGCTCGCGGCCGCGCGCTCGTAGGCGTCGAGAACCTCGCGGTTGCCCCGGTCCCCGATCGCGTGGGTGCAGACCTGGT
Source organism: Phycisphaerales bacterium UBA1926 (assembly GCA_002337215.1). GTDB lineage: Bacteria > Planctomycetota > Phycisphaerae > Phycisphaerales > UBA1924 > UBA1926. The sequence goes on from DDFO01000026.1 coordinate 46,571, forward strand.
AGCCGCGCTCCAGTGCGTGCCGGCTGATCATCTCGATGAACCCCGGCTCGCGGACGGCGAGGCCCGTGTAGGGCTCACCCGCGTTCTCCCCCGTCCCGTAGACCGGACGGTCGGCGTAGGGCGCGAGCATCCACGCGCCCCGGCTGCCCATCGCGCCGTCGATGTAGACCTTGGTCGCCGCGTAGTTGAAGCGGTCGGATCTGTAGGGCTCGTTGTTCTCGAAGTGCTTGACCGCGAACTGAGCCGGGCAGGCCGCGTGGATGCGGAGCTTGAGTCTGCCCGCGTCGTCCATCGCCCGGTAGAGGTCGGCGGTGCGCGGGTGGACGCCCATGTCGTGGACGCCCGTGAGCCCGGCCGAAAGGCACGCCTGCTGGGCGGCAAGGATCATCGACTCCGCGTCGCCCCGGGCACCCGCGGGCACGGCCCGTTCGATGAGGCCCTCGGCCGTGTCGATGAAGACACCCGTCAGATCGCCATTGGGCTTGCGGAGCAGCTCGCCCCCCGCGGGGTCCTTCGATTCGGGCGAGACATCCGAGGTGTCCATCGCCGCTCGGTTGGCGAGCGCGGCGTGCCCGTCCACGCGGTGCAGCCAGACCGGGTGATCGGGCACCGCCCGGGAAAGTTCGTCGTGCGTCGGCATCGCCTTGTCGGCCCACGACTCGTTGTCCCAGTTGCGCCCCAGGACCCACTCGCCCTTCGGGGTCTCGGCGGCGCGTTGCTTCACGAGTGTGATAACCTGCTCGTACGAAGTCGTGCCCGTCAGATCGAGCACGCCGGTCTGCAGCGCACCGAGTCCGCGCATGTGGCCGTGCGCGTCGATGAGGCCCGGCAGGACCGTCTTGCCCCGGAGGTCGATTCCCTTCTCGTCGCCGACCTCGCCCAAGGTCTGACGGAGCCCTGCGTCCGCCTGCTCTCTCGTGCCGATGCCGACGATCGTGTTGCCGCGCACCGCCATCGCCTCAACGACCGGGCGGTCGGGGTCGGCGGTGTAGATCGTGCCGTTGTAGTACAGAACGCCCGGCTCGGATCCGGACTGGGAGAGCACGGGGCGCGCGATCAGGAATACGGCGAGCGCGAAGAGTGTTCGGATCATGCACGCAGCGTACCGAGGTCGCCTCCGCCGCAGCGCGGGATCGGTGTCCGGAAGACCCCCGCGGGGCGTACAGTTGCCCGCGGGCGTCGTCGCTTTGTCGCCTACGCCGGCCGGTTTGTTGTGAGGCCGAACCCGCGCGGAGGAGCCAGCATGATGTCCAACAACACCCCCCTCTCACTGACCGAGGGCCCCGGCTCGCCCGACCGCCCGGGCGGGAACGGCGGCATGGCGGACGAAGCGGAGATCCGCCGACTGGTGATCGCGTTCTATTCGGCCGCGCGGGAGGACGAACTGATCGGGCCCGTCTTCGAGCGCGAGGTCACCGACTGGGACGCCCACTTTGACCGCATGTGCGAATTCTGGTCAGCCGCGGTGCTCAAGACCGGTCGCTACTCAGGCCGACCCGCGATGAAGCATTTCGGCCTGGGCCTCACCCCCGAGCACTTCGACCGCTGGCTGGGCCTCTGGGAACGGACGGCCCGCGACGAACTGGGGCCCGGCAAGGCCGACCCGTTCGTGGACATGGGCAACCGCATGGCGCGGGCGATGCTGAACATCACCGGGATGGTGGGCTGAGCCGCGGCATGGCCGACTCGTTCGATCTTCGTGTTCCCGCGTCCCGTCGCGATCACGCCCGAGGGACCGCGTGCACGGGTCGATTCACAACAGACAACCAGCGGTGAATGTCTCGATAAAGCGGGCGATGTCCGCCAGGTCGAAAACCTCATCGCCTGTCAGGTCGCCCCGGCGGTCACCGGATTGCCCGAAGATCGAGAAGGCGGCGATATCGTTGAGATCGAGCACGCCGTCGTGGTTGAAATCGATCTGGCAGGGCGTGCATTCGGCGTGGATGATCTGCTGTTCGACCGCCTCGCGGATTTCGAAGAAGTGGTCGCGGACGAGCGCGCCGATTCCGTCAACCATGAAGACCCCCCAGTAGCCGTCTTCGAGATCGATCCAGGGCGAGGTCCCGAACGCACCGGGGCTGGTAAGCACGGTGGGGTTCCCCTGGTCGTCGCGATGCTCGACCCACTGCCCGAAGGCGTAGCCCCAGCCGTACCGGGCGGCGTCCGCGGGGACATCGCCGTAGGGGAGGCCGACGGTTCGCTCGGCATACATGCTCTCGACGGCCTCGGGGCTCAGCAGCCGAACGCCGTCGAGTTCACCACCTCGGGAGAGCATCCGGAGGACCCGCCCGTAGTCGCGGGCGTTGCTCGCGCCCCCGCCCGAGGGGCGGAAATTCTGGGTTTCCCCGAGCCCGTCCCATGCGATGCTCGGCGTGTTGAGAGGGACGGAGACGGTCTCGCGATAGAATGCGTCGAACGGCATGCCGCTGATGACTTCGCAGAGGTAGCCGGTGGTGTGCATGCCGAGGCCCGAGTAGTTCAGCTCGTTGCCGGGCAGCGCTGCGGGAACAACGGTCGTCGCGATCAGATCCACGGCCTCTTCGAGCGTGAGCGAAAGATCCGAGAGGATCGTGTCGCCGGCGTCGCCCGAAAGCCCCGAGGTCATCGAGTACATCTCGTCCACGGTCATCATGGGCTTGATGAGCCCGGCGCGGCTGTACGCGAACATCTCCGGCAGATACTCGACGATCGGCGCGTGCGGGTCGATCGCGTCCGAATCGATCAGGGTCATGACGGCGACCGCGGAGATGAGCTTGCTGGCGGACGCGAGCGGGATCGAGGTCTCGGGGCCGTAGCTCCCGAAGTAGCCCTCGTAAAGAATCCCGTCGGCGTCCCCGACAAGAAGGCACGCGCCCTCGAGCAGGCTCGGGAAATCGGCGAGCGTCTGTTCAACCGCTGCATCGATCGACGTTGGGTTACAGACCTGTGCCGTCGAGATCGCACCGATCCCGCACGCCACGGCGAGAGCGCAGTTTGAGTGGATGGTCATGCAACGCCGAACGCGCACAAGTACGGGATATTGCGGGGGCGATCAGATTTCCAGTGTCCATTCATTTCGCCTCATGCGAGTTCTCCCGGGTCGTGCCGCCGCACTCGGGGCACGTGCCGACTGTGAGGTTGTCGAGCGAGTAGCCGCAGGCGGTGCAGCGGTTGGTGAGGCGTCGGATCACTCGGCGCATGCTCGGGATCGAGAGCAGGGTGTACGCGATGCCCGCATAGAACAGAAGATTGAGAATGAATCGACCCGGCATGATGCCAGTCGGGAGATCGGGATACTCGGGTTCAAGGAGTTCGATCCCCCACAGCGGCATCGCAGTGGTGTATTTCATCGGGCCGGATCTGTTCGACTCGGGCTGGCCCGGAAGAATCGGGCCGATTGTCCCGACGCTCCGGAGACAACGGAACGGCCAACCCGCGAGGTTCTCGAAGACGATTCTGTTGAATTCGGTACGGTCAGCGATGGAGTTCCAACCGGGCAACGGCTCCGGCTTTGCACGCCGGATCTCGTCAAGCACGCGCTCGTCGATCTCGTCAAGTGGTCGGTTGTAGACCTGAAGCCAGCTGCACCCCGTGCTCCGGTCCAATGCCCAATACCGCTGTCGCTCGTCTTGCTCGCTGGGAAGCGGGCGATACCCGGTCGAATCCGAGTACTTGCTCCAGCTGTAGGGCACGGGGAGAAGATTCATCGGCTGCATCTCGAACCACCACGCGACCGCGACTGTGAGAGAGGCACCGATTGCAATCGATGCGACGAGCCGCTTCGATCCGAGTCGTTGAATCGTGGGTCCCGCGCGTCGCATTACTTCGCCTCGTGCCAATTCCCGCTGATCCCGCTGTCCACAACCAGCGGGACATCCAGATCCATCGCCCGCTGCATGCGGTCGACGATGACATCCTTCGCGGCATCAGCCGATTCGGCGGGGGCCTCGAAGACGAGTTCGTCGTGGATCTGGAGGAGCATGCGGACATCGCGGAGGGCACTCCGCTCCCCCGTCGCCGACGGGGGAGCTGTCGGCGCAGCCGACTGAGGGGGAGTCTTCGCATCTACCGGACCGTTCTCAGCAGCCGAAGACCCCCTCCGACCCCGCCCGCCCTCGGGGCGGTCGGGCCCACC
>DDFO01000026.1:50808-61594 GCA_002337215.1 Phycisphaerales bacterium UBA1926
ATCATCGCGAGCTTGATCAGGTCGGCCGCGCTGCCCTGCACCACGCTGTTGATCGCCATCCGCTCGGCCAGGTTCCGGCGGTTGGGCTGGTTGGAATCGATGTCGGGGATCGGGCGTCGGCGTTTGAGCATCGTCTCGACGTAGCCGTGCTGCTTCGCCTGGGCGACGCATTCTTCGAGGAAGGTCGTGATGCCGGCGAAGCGTTTCTTGTATCCCGTGATGATCTCGTCGGCCTCGCCGTTCGAGCAGCCCAGCCTGCGGGCGAGGCCGAACGCGGTGATGCCGTAGACGATCCCGAAGTTGACCATCTTCGCCCCGTTGCGTTGCTCGCGGGTGATGTCGGCGAGCGGCACGCCGTGGATCTGGGCGGCGACCGCGGCGTGGATGTCCTCCCCGTTGATGAACGCCTCGGTGAGGTTGGGATCCTTCGACAGATGCGCGAGCAGGCGGAGTTCGATCTGGCTGTAGTCGGCTGTGATCAGCACCCGACCCTCGGGCGCAACGAATGCCCGGCGGATCTCACGCCCGATGTCAGTCCGAATCGGGATGTTCTGCAGGTTTGGGTCGGATGACGACAGCCGACCGGTCGCGGCGACGGTCTGATTGAAACTCGCGTGGATGCGCCCCGTCGCCTCGTTGATTTCCTCCTTGAGCGCAACGAGGTAGGTGCTCACGAGTTTCGCGAGTTGGCGGTACTCGAGGATCAGCGCGGGGATGACGCTCTCGATCGACGCGTCCTCGCTGAGTTTGGTCAGCACCTCGGCGTCGGTCGAATACCCCGTCTTCGTCTTCTTGATGGGCTTGAGCCCCAGGCCCGGCTCCTCGTCGTCGGGCTGGTTGAACAGGATCGTGGAGAGCTGCTTGGGCGAGTCGATGTCGAAGCCGCGACCGGCCGTGTCCATCGCCGCGGTCTCGACTTCTTTCTTCAGCCGAACGATCTCCGTTTCGAGCCGTTCCCGCTGGCGGTCGAGCTCGTCGGCATCCACGGCGATGCCGTTGTACTCGAGTTCCGCGAGCACCCCGACGAGCGGGAGCTCGATCTCGCGGTAGAGATCGCTCAGGCCCATCGCCTCGATCTCGGGCGCCATCTTGTCGTGCAACTGCAGCGTGATGTCCGCGTCCTCGGCCGCGTAGGGCGCCGCGAGGTCGAGCGGTACTTCGTCGAACCGCTTCTGCTTCTTGCCCGATCCGATCAACTCCTTGATCGGGATGTTCTCGCGCCCCAGCAGGGCGAGGGCGAGCGCGTCCATCGAGTGGCTCGACCGCGACGGATCGATCAGGTAACTCGCGACCATGCTGTCCCCGCCGGTGGCTGTTGGTGGGACAGGCGTCCCGCCTGTCGGTTCCTGCGAGCGCCCCCCAAACCCCCGCAGCGTCACCCCCGCGTTCCGCAGCACGATCAGGTCGTACTTGATGTTGTGCCCGATCTTCGCCTTGGACTTGTCCTCGAGGAAGGGCCGAAGGGCGTCGAGGACGGTCTGCTCATCGAGGTGTGTCTCGCCCCCGGGCGCGCGCACCGGGATGTACCACGCCGCCCCGGCCTCGACCGCGATCGAGACGCCCGCCAGCGCCGCCTTCATCGGGCGCAGCGCCGTCGTTTCGGTATCGACCGCGAACGCGTCGGCCTTCTTCAGCGCCTTCACGACCGCGTCGAGTTCCTTCTCCGTGCGCACGCAGGTGTAGTCGCCGTCCACCTCGATCGTGATCGATTCGCCCTCGGCGGGCTGATCGAACAGCGACCCGCCGGGCTCGATCCCCCCCGTCTTTTCGCGCTTCTTTGGCGCGGGCTTCGCTTCCGCCGCGTCTGCCCCGGTCGGCATCCCCAGCAGCGCCTTCACCTCGTCCTGGTAGCGGTTGAAGCCCAACTCCTTGAGGATCGGCAGAAGGGCCTCAAGTTTCAGCGTTTCGCTCCGTGCCGCGTCGAGATCGAGATCGACGGGCGTGTCAGACCGGAGCTGCACGAGCTCTTTCGAGAGCGGCAGTTTGTCCGCAAACGCCGCGATGTTCTCGCGTCGCTTGCCCTTGATCTTCCACTCCTTCTTCGGCTTGTCGTCCAGACACTCGGCGACGACGGCGTCGAGCGTGCCGAACTCACCGATCAGCTGCGCCGCGGTCTTGGGACCGATCCCCGGCACCCCCGGCACGTTGTCGGCGGTGTCGCCCATCAGCGCGAGCATGTCCACGACCTGCCCCGGATCGAGCCCGGTTTCTTCCCTGAGCGTCGCCGAGGTGATCAAGCCCTCGGTGTGGATGTCGTACATCTCGGTCTCGGGTGTGCCCCCGCCGAGGAGTTGCTTGAGGTCCTTGTCCTTGCTCACGATCCGCACGCGCACATCAGGGTGCGCTTCGCTGTACCGCGTCGCGATCGCTGCGATCACGTCGTCGGCCTCGAACCCCTCCGCGCCGATCACCGGCACGCCGATCGCCTCGAGCAATTCCAGGCACCGCTCCACCTGAGGCTTGAGGTCCTCGGGCGGCGCGTCGCGATTGGCCTTGTACTCGGGGTACAGCTCGCTGCGGAATGTGCCCTTGTCCCCGGAGACATCGAGCGCCACGGCGATATGCGTCGGCGCCCCGTCGCCCTGCAGGTGCTCGCCCTCGCCCCGCAGGAGTTTCAGCAGCATGCCGACGAACCCGAACGACATGTTCGTGGGCTCCTGGGTCACCGGGCTGGTCATGGGCGTGCGGATCGCGTGGTAGGCGCGGAAGAACTGGGCGTACCCGTCGATGAGGTAGAGCGTCGGCATGGGGGCAGGGTATCGCGACCGACCACGGACCTGTCCGTTTCTGCGGCTCAGGTAATCAGTTCGATCGCCCGATCCACATTCCGCACGCTCACGATGTTCAGCCCGCCGATCTTCGTCACCCCGCGCATCTGGGGCACGATCGCCCGCCGTGCCCCGAGCCGCGCGGCCTCCCGCAGCCGCTGCTCGATCTGCGAGACAGGGCGGACTTCGCCGCCCAGCCCGACCTCGCCCAGGACGATGGTTCTGGGCTCGACCGCCCGCTTGTAGTGCGCCCCCGCGATCGCGAGCAGCAGCGCCAGGTCGCTCGCCGGTTCAACGACCCGCACGCCCCCCACGGCGCTCGCGAAGATGTCGCGGTCCGCGAGCCGCAGCCCCGCGTGCTGCTCGAGCACCGCGATGAGCATCGCGAGTCGGCTCGTGTCCAGCCCGCTCGATTTCCGCTTCGCCGCGCCGAGGAACCCCGTCGCCGTGAGCGCCTGGATCTCGACGAGCACGCAGCGCGAGCCGTGCATGACGGGGCACACCACCGACCCGGGGCCCGGCGTGTTCTCGTCGAAGCTCGCCCCGCCCCCGTCCGCGACGGGGACGAGCCCCTGCCCCCCCATCTCGAAGATGCCGAGCTCGAGCGTCGTGCCGTATCTATTTTTCACCGCGCGCACGATCCGGCCCGCGTGGAACCGGTCGCCCTCGAAGTAGAGCACCGCGTCAACCAAGTGCTCGAGCACACGCGGCCCCGCGAGCTGCCCCTCCTTGGTCACATGCCCCACCAGCAGCACGGCCGTCCCGCTCGCCTTCGCGAGATACACCAGCTCCGCCGCGCAGCGACGCAACTGCGACACCGATCCCGGCGACGCGTCGAGGTCCGCCTTGTAGATCATCTGTATCGAATCGATGATCAGCACCGCCGGCTTCAACTGCCGGACCTGCTCGACGATCCGCGCGAGGTTCGTATCCGCGAGCACATACAAGTTTGGCTCGCTCGATACACCCAGTCTGTGCGCGCGCTGCTGCACCTGCTCGGCCGACTCCTCGCTCGTGACATATAAAACCTTGCGCGACCAATCCGGTCCTTTCTTCGGATCAATCACCGACGCCCACCCCGCCGCCGCCTGCATCAGCAGCGTGCTCTTGCCGATGCCAGGCTCGCCCCCGATCAGCACCGCGCTCCCCGGGACCAGCCCCGCCCCGTGCTCGCCCGATCCGAGCACCCGGTCGAACTCGCCGATCCCCGTCGAGATCCGCGCCGCCGCCGAGGGATCGGGCGCGACCTCGTCGATCGGTGCCGCCTTGGGCGATCCGCCGAGCACGTCGTCGCTCCCCGCGATCGTGTTCGCCCAGCCCTCGACGAGCCCCTTGTGCGGGTCGCGGTCCGCGCCGGTATCGATCTTGTGCTCTTCGAGCGTGTCCCACGCGCCGCAATCGGGGCACTTGCCCGCCCAGCGGTGCTGCGTCCCGCCGCACGCGGTGCACGCGAAGACCTTCTTTGCTTTCGCCATCCTGCACACTCCAAAGCCCGATCGAACGGCCCGCAACCGGGCGGCCGACCACCGCGGAGTAGCATATCCCGTTAGGAACCTGATCGCATTCTTCATCACGAGTGAATCGCCCGCTGGGCCCAACCGGTAGCATCTCAGGGCCGAACCCGATCCGACACATGGACTCCGATGCTCACACACCCGAGCGGCCCGAGGCCGACCCCGGCGACACGCCGGAGAAGGCCAGGAAACCGCTCACCCCGCGCCGCCTTCGCCGCAAAGTCTGGCGTGGCTTTCTCTTCGCGCTCGCGGCGCTGTTGATCGCGGTGTTCGTCTTCACGCGGACCGGTGTGACCAAGTCGCTGGTTCTGCCCCGGCTCGAAGCCGCGCTCGGCGCGGAGGTCGAGGCGGGTTCCATCGTGATCACCCCCGATCTCTCCGTGCTCCTGCGTGATGTCCGTGTCCGCGTCCGCGAGACGCAGGGGACCGAGGGCGAGGTCTTCACCGCCGATCGCCTGCTGGTCGAACTCAACTGGGGCGCGCTCACGTCTCCAGAAGCGGTGCGATCCGTCGAACTCGAATCGCCCCTGCTCCGGATCAGCCAGGACGCGTCGACGGGGTCGATCAACGCGACGAGGCTCGGCATCTTCGGGGCCGAGAAGACCGGGGGCGGCGTCGCGATCCCAACTGTCATCGTCCGTAACGGGCGCGTGGAACTGGGCGAGCACGGCCGACCCGACGACGCCGGCACCCCATACGCGGTCCTCGCAGATTTCCCGATCTCCGGCGTGCTCGCGCCGCAGGCGGACGGCTCGGACGCCGGCACCCAGCGATCCTTCTTCTCGCTCACGCGACGCGCCGGAGAATCGGGCCTGGAGGTCACGGGCTACATCGACCCCAAAGGCGTGACGTGCACGCTCGGCGGTGTGAACCTCGACGATTGGCCCGCGTCGTCGATCCCCACGAGGTTCCGCGACATCTGGACCCGGCTCCGGCTCGAAGGCCGGATCGTCCCGCGCACGATCGCGATCTCCGCCGACCGGGGCGCGGAGATCACCGTCGATCTCGAATCGGTCGCCCTTACGCTGCCGTTTACCGCCGAGGACGCGCGCTCCGACGAGCCCGCTCGGCTCACCGATGTCACCGGCAGGCTCTTCGTCAGCGACAACCGCATCTCCGCCGATCTCACGGGTCGTGCCGGACCGCTTGAACAGGCCGTCCAGTTCGACCTGTTCGGCTTCGATCCGCGCACGAGCCCGTTCGTTGCCCGGCTCGTCACGCCCCGCCTGCGGTGGGAGCGCGATATCGCCCTGCTCGATCACGTGCCGCCCGACGTCATCGAGCAGACCGAGCGGTTCGGCAGGCCCGAGGCCGACGTCGAGGCCGTCATCTGGCTCGCCCGCAAGCTCCCGGCAATCCCCGAGTCCAACAACGGCTTGCTCGCTCGCTTCGTCTACCCGGACGATCTCGAGCCCGATCCGGAGGACCCGGACGCCGTCCGCCTGAGCGGCGCACTCGCGATGCGCCGGGGCAGCGCCGCCTTCCGGGGGTTCCCGTATACCTTCAACGATCTCGCCGTTGATTTTCTGTTCAACACCAAGCGCATGCTCGTCGAGAACATCGACGGCACGAGCCCCTCAGGGGCGCGGCTGACGGGGGGCGGGACGATCGCCCCGCTCGGGCCGACGAGCGCCGTTGATCTCGATCTCGCGGTGACCGATCTCGCCATCGACGACGCGCTCCTCTCCGCCCTCAACCCCGCGCGCCGCGAACTCGTCGATGTCCTGTTCAACACGCGTGAGTACGCCGAGCTCATCGACGAGGGCCTGATCCGCACTCCCGACCAGGCCGCGCCGCAGCTGGCGCGTCTCGCCGCCATCGATGCCGAGCGCGCCGCGTGGGCCGCCGCGCCCGGCATCGGCGCGGTCGAGCGCGACCGCCTTACGGAAGAAGAGGCCCGCATCCGTGCGGATCTCGACCGCGCCCCCGTGTTCGCGTTGGGCGGCAGCGCCGATGTCGAGATGCGGTTCATCCGCCAGGAGGGCGTCGAGAGCATCTGGACCCGAGATATCAGGCTCCATTTCCCCAGGGTCGGCTTCCTCACCGAAATGTTCCCCCTCCCCGCGGTCGGCGAGGACGTCCGCGTCACGATCGGCGAGGACCAACTCCATCTCATCGTCGACAAGGGCGAGGCGATCGCGGGGGGCGAGGTCACCATCGACGCCGTGATGGACACGTCCGATGCCGCGAAGGCCGCGAGCCCGGACGGAGACACGCTGCCGACGGTGCGCGTCGAAACGAGGGGGATCCCGATCGGCCCGCTGCTCATCCGCGCCGTCGCCGGGCCCGACGCGGACGAGACCGCCGACCCCGACGGCTCGCGTGACATGGGCCCCGTTCGGCTCGCGAGCCTCTTCAAGAGCCTGGGCCTCGACGGTTCCGTGGATGCGACCGCCGACATCGTGCCCACCGTCCGCGACAACCGGAGCGCACTCAACTACACGATCCGAAGCGAACTGAACGGGCTGACCGCCGACATCGCCGAGGCGCGCACGACGATGCGCAACGGTTCGGGCCTCGCCACCGCGACCCGGGACACGGTGTCCTTCGAGATCACCGGCGACCTCACCGCCAACGAGAGCGGCGCGCGCGCCGACGGCGCGGTCATCGCCGCGACGCTCCGGCTCCCGGAGGGGGCCGACTGGGGCGCGCTGCGATCCCAGGGAGAGAACACCGCAGAAGAGCCGGGCAAGGGAAACGACCGCCTCGTGCGCCCGACGATCGACGCCGTGGTCCGTCTCCCCTCGGCGGACCTTGGCATCCCCGCGGAGCCTTTGGTGGGGATTTTCGATCAGAACGCGGCGGCGAAACTCGTCGAACTGCGCGCGCGTCACGACCCGGCGGGCAGCCTGGGCATCGAGACGACCATCCGCGGCAGGCTGGGCCCCGACTTCGGACGCACCGCCGACATCCGGGTCGCCCTCACCGACATCGACCGGATCGACTTTGACTACCAGGGTCTCCGGCTGTCCGCGTCGCGGGGCGATGGCGTCGCGACCGTGATGCTCGAGGGTCAGCCCCGGGTCGTGTTCGACGCATTCGCGGTCGATCTGGAGACGGTCGGCACGTCGGGAGCCGACGCGGGCGTGCGCACGCCCGCGGGCCGGCTCGGCGTGCTCGAACCCGTCAGGATCGGCGAGGCCTTCGCGACCACCCCGCTCGCGATCACGCTCCGGGGCGGGCGGTTCGAGTCGCCGCTCACGCGGCAATCCATTGAGCGTCTCCCGACGCTCGTCGCGCTCGCGGAGATGTACGAGCCAGTGGGCCGGTTCGATCTCGATCTCGAGCGAGACGAAGCGGGCATGTACAGCGGGCGGACGCGACCGCGCACGGCGACGATCCGCACGCCACGCGGCGTCCTGGTCTTTCCCGAGGCCGAGGGAACGATCGTCTTCGCGGGGAAAACAGGCGCATTCGAAGGGGTCCGGCTCAGGTCGACCGAGCCCGAGAACAGGACCGAACTCGCGTTCGACGGCGACTGGTCGATCACCGATTCCGGCACGGATATCCGTCTCCGCATCGACGCGACATCCGCCGGGCTCTCCCAGGCCCTGCTGGGCCTCGCGCCCCAGACGATCGGCGAGATCTTCGACACGCTCGAACTCGACGTGTCGGGCGCGACAGAGGTCGAGGGCCTGGACCTGTCCATGCGCGCCGTGCCGGGCGGGCTGTTCGCCGATGTCAACGCGAAGGGCACCGCTCGTTTCGCCGATGCCTCACTCGCGATCGGTGTCCCGGTCACCGAACTCCGGGGGGAGGTGGTCTTCGAGGCCGATCGGCCCGACCCGGCGCGTCCCGCGCAGTTCAGCCTGGCGGTCCGGGCCGACCGCGCACGTCTCAAGGGCCTCCGCATCACCAATGCGCGCGCCACCGTCCTCAGCGGGACGGACCCGGGCAGCGTGCTCGTGCCCGATTTCGATGCCGACGCCCACGGCGGGCGAATGACCGCGAGCGTGCGCATCAGTCCGCCCGAGGGCGGCGCGCCCGATGGCGTGCGCGGGTACTGGACCGATCTCCACCTCGCCGAGGTCCGCATCGCTCCGCTGCTCGAGGACATCAAGATCGAACCAGACCGCACGCTTGCCGACGAGGTGCGAGACGACATCGCACAGACGACCGACCCGGACATCGCGGCCGAGATCGAGAGCGCGATCTGGGATCAATCCGCGGATCGGTCGCGCGGCCTGCTCAGCGCATCGCTCTCGTTGTCGGGCACCGTCGGCACGCCGATGGGCCGGCGCGGCCGGGGCCGGCTCATCGCGGGCGGGGGGCCCGTCGTCCAGCTCCCGCTGCTCACCCGCTTGATCGAGGTGTCCAATCTCCAGATCCCGATCGGGGAGGATCTGGGGCTCGCCTACGCCAATTTGTTGCTCGACGGCGACCGCGTCGTGTTCGAGGACTTCGCGGTGCTGAGCGGGCGGGTCGAGTTGCTGGGCGCGGGGGACCTGACGCTGCCGGGAGGCGAGCTCGATCTGAGGGTGCGGTCGCGTGCGCTCAACCGCGTCCCGGTGCTCACCGACGTGGTCGAATCGCTCCGCGACGAGCTGATCTCGACGCGGATCGGGGGCACGATCGCCGAGCCCGAGATCACACCGGTTACGTTCGAGGAGACCCGGCGGGTCCTGGGGTCGCTCGTGGGGGCGGGGCCCGGCGATCGGCTCCGATCGATCGGGGCGAGCGACGCGGGGGTCCGCCAGCGGATCCGGGAGGCCGGGGCGCTGCTTCAGCGGTCCGGCAGGGGCCAGGCCGCGCCGACGCGGGGAGGGGGCAATGATGTCCCATGACGATTGACCCCAATAGAACGGATCTCGCGCCGCACGGCCCTCACCGACAGGAACTCGATCCCACCGACGCGGTCGAGCTCAAGGACGAATCCGCGGCCCCGCCGGAACAGCCCGAACAGAAGCGGCCCGACTCGCCCGTAATCCAGAAAGCCATCGACGATCTGATCTGCGAGTGCGCGCCCGCGGAGAAGGAGTCGTTCCGGATCAAGCTCGTGCGTGATCTCGTGACCACGGCGCTCAAACTCATCCCGGACGGGCGCGACACCGGCGAGCTGAAGCTGATGACCGCGGCGATGAAAGAGCTGCGGTACGCCTACCGCGTGTTCGGGGCGTACCCCGAGCCGCACAAGGTGACGATCTTCGGCAGCGCGCGCACACCCGAGGACCACACGGACTACGTCGCGGCGGTCGAGTTCAGCCGCATGATGGCGGAGGCCGGGTGGATGGCGATCACCGGCGCGGGCGACGGCATCATGAAGGCCGGGCACGAGGGCCCGGGTCGTGCGTCGAGTTTCGGCGTCGCGATCCGCCTCCCGTTCGAGACGACCGCGAACACCGTCATCGACGGCGACGACAAACTCATCCACTTCCGCTACTTCTTCACCCGCAAGCTCATGTTCCTCAGCCAGTCCGAGGCGGTGGTCTGCTTCCCCGGCGGGTTCGGCACCATGGACGAGGCGTACGAAACGCTGACGCTCGTGCAGACCGGCAAGGCGAGCATGATCCCGATCGTGCTGGTGGAGGGCGACGGCAAGGAGAGCAACTACTGGGACGGCTTCATCCGGTTTATCAAAGACGAGCTGCTGAGCCGGGGCTGGATCAGCCCCGAGGACCTGAACCTGTTCTACTTTGCCAAGGACCCCGCCGACGCGACCCGCCACGTCCTGCAGTTCTACAAGAACTACCACTCGTCGCGGTACGTGCGCGACGACCTGATCATCCGGATCAAGACCCCGTTGTCCGACGACGCGGTCGCGACCCTGAACGACGAGTTCAAGGGGCTCGTCAAGAAGGGCAACATCACGCAGCGCGGGCCGTATACGGAAGAGAGCGACCACCTGGACCTGCCCAGGCTCGCGTTCACGCACACGCGTCGGCAGTTCGCGTTGGTGCGCAAGCTGATCGACCGGATCAACGAACTCTCGACCGCCGCCGGGTGAGCCGCGGAATGAACCGGGAAGTACACCGGGGGATGACCAGATCGGTATGAACAGGCCTGTGCGCACGCGGATGTCTCGCGCCCGGTCGGTCCGTCGCGCCGCCGCGCTCATCGCGCTGTCGCTCGGCCTGGTCGCCCTGCCTGTTGGATGCGGGGGGGCGGGCCAGGCCGCGGTGCCCGGTCCGTACTCGCCCGGTTCGCCGGCGGGCGATCCGACCGGAACGGGGACACCGCGCTCGGCGTTGCCCGTTGTGCGCGATGCGGGGGACGTGAACGGCATCGAGGTGCGGACGTGGACGATCGATCCGCTGGGTGGTCCGATCGCGAACGCGCTCGCGCCGCATGAACCCACGAGGGCGGGCGGCGGTCTCGACCAGCGCGACGAACGCCGGTGGCGCGAGCACGGCTTCCGGCTCGTGGAGATCCCCGTCGAACTCGTCGCGTCGCTCGAGCGCGGGATGCCGCACATCGATGCGGTGCAGCGGCTCTGGCTGGGGCAGCCGACCACGTGGGCGGGCGTCGCGTCGCGCCGGCTTGAGAGCGACGGGGGTGCGCTCGGTG
>DDFO01000026.1:61694-88616 GCA_002337215.1 Phycisphaerales bacterium UBA1926
GCCGGTGCTCACAAGGCTGGTCGTGCGATCGTGGGTCGAGCCGGGTGTCCGGCGCGGTCCGATCCGCGTCGAGCTCGCGTTGTCGGGCACGCCCCTGGACGGCCGGGACCGATCACCTCTGATCATGAACGAATTGCTGCTGAGCCACAGGCTCGACCCGGACACGGCGCTCGTGATCGTGCCGGCGAGCCCCGGCGAGGTGTGGGTGGTCGAGGGCTCGGGGGAGGATCCCGCGACCGGGGAGAGCGGCGTGAACAACAGCGCGACCGAGGCCGGCCCCGAGCCTGCGCCGCGCACGCGTTCGCCCGCCGACGGCGTCCTCCAGCCCCCCTCGCTGGGTGTTGGGATCGACGACGATCGCGAGGAGATGGGCCCGGCCGGGCCGAGTCCGATGCCGGCGGGATCGCTGCCCGCGGGAACGTTCGGTGAGTCGCTGCTTGTTCTGCGGGGGCGGATCCTGTCCACTCCGCCCAGGCCTGCCCAGCAGGTGCTGGTGATTGTCCCCTCGGCGCGGTAGCCGGCGTTGCCGTAGGCTCACACCGGGCGGGCCCCTATCGTTGCGGCCCTCCCGCACGCATCGCAGCGTCGCAATCATTCCCATGCCACGAGCCTTCTTGCCCATCCTGTTCGCGGTCACGCTCGCCATCGGCGGCGGTGCGCGGCTGGGCTGGATCCCGATCGGCGGTTCGATCGCGGGGAACGCGGTCGGCCTGGTGATCGCGCTGGTGCTCCTCGTGATCGGCGCGGACTTCATGGTCCACGGAGCCGTCCGTCTTGCGCGGAAGCTGGGCGTCAGCCCGTTCTTCATCGGGGTCACGGTGGTCGCGTTCGGCACCAGCGCCCCGGAACTGGCGGCCTCCGTCGGGGCGGCGCTGAAGGACTCGGGCGGGCTCGCGGTCGGCAACGTGCTCGGGTCGAACATCGCGAACATCTGTCTGATCCTGGGCGTCACCGCGATCATCAGCCCCGTGCCGATCGAGCGCTCGATCTGGCGGGTCGATGCGCCGCTGATGTTCATCCTCACGGTGCTCGCTTCGCTGACGATGCTTGACGGGCTGTTCCCGTGGGGCCGGGCCGGCGAGGGCATCGGCTGGCGCGACGCGGGGTTCATCGGCCGGATCGACGGGACGCTGCTCATCCTGGGGCTGATCGGCTACGTCTGGTTCAACGCCCGCTCGGGGCGGATCGATCCGGCGGAGATCGAGCACGAGATCGAGATCGAGCTCAATGAGCCCGCCGGCAAGGGCTCGGACGAGCCGCAGGCGTTGGGGCTCAAGTCCGGGATGCTCTTCGTGATCGGCCTGGTCGGCCTCGTGCTCGGGGCGGATCTGCTCGTGCTGAACGCGCAGTCGATCGCGCTCGAACTGGGCGTGACCGAGGCGGTGATCGGGCTCACGGTCGTCGCGTTCGGGACGAGTGTCCCCGAGCTGGTCTTCAGCGCCCGCGCGGCGATGAAGGGGCACGCCGAGATCGCGGTGGGCAACATCATCGGGTCGAACGTCTTCAACCTGCTCAGCGTGCTCGGCATCGCGTCACTCGTGAGTCCGTTTCCGGTGCCCGACGATGCGACCGGGCGCGATATCTGGGTCGTCTGGGGTGTGAGCCTGGTCGCGATGATCGTGATGAAGACGCACGCCCGCGTGACACGGGCCGAGGGCATCTTCCTTGTCGCGGCGTATCTCACCTACACGCTGGCGGTCTACGTGGCGTGACGGGCGGGTTCACGACAGCGGGTCCTCGGTGGGCTGCCTGCCTACCGCCGGAACTCGTTGATCCCGCCGTAGGGCAGATTGATGTTGTAGAGCATGTTCGGCTCACCCGCCCGGTCGATGATGTAGATGTCGTGGCTGTTGAAGCCCTCGGCCCCCGACCCGTGGTTGGGGTTCTCGTTGTCGAAGGCCTGCGGCGGGTCGAACCGCTCGACCCGGCCGTCGAGGTAGGCGGTCATCCCGCCCCCGCGCCGATCGTCTGCGTTCCCCCCACCGTGCCGGGTGGTCCACTGGTCCCAATTGCCCCATCGTCCGTCGGAGACGCCGCGCGGCGAGTTGTTGTTGTACCAGACCGAGCTCTCCTCGACGATCATCGGGAGCCCCGGGAACGGCTGGAGTTCCGCCGCGTTGCCGGGCACCCCGCCCCCATCGTTGGTGACCGCCATCCGCACGTCAAAGCTCGCAAAGGTCTCCGCGCCCTCGGTGTAGTCCACGAATGAAAAGTCGAAGTTGATCTCGCCCCCTGGGTAGAGATCGATGTCGTCCGGGTTGTCGGGGTCCTCGGCGATGCCGCCTGGGTCCTGCCGCTGGTTGAGCGGGCACGCGACGATCTCGACCGCGTTGTCCACGTATTCGATGAGGTACCCCTCGTCGATCCGGTCGCCCCGTTCGAAGGTGTAGGCCCAGTTCTTGGTGATGCTGGCGAAGCCGTACTGGTCGCGCCCGATGAGAATCGGCACGGTGGGCATCGTGCGGTCGCGGTTGTCGGTCGCATAGTAAAAGTTCGCCATGCTGAGTTCGCGCATGCGGACGCGGCACGCGAGCTCGACCGCCGACGCCCGGGCGCTGCCGAGCGTGGGGAGGAGGATGCCGATCAGCAGCGCGATGATCGCGATGACGACGAGCAGTTCGATGAGCGTGAACGCGCGGGGCGTCTGTCGGTTGCTGTGCATGGCATCGCCGATCGGGTCTGGGCCCCACCCGAGCGGGTGGGAATCCGGAACCTAACAGAAGTTGACACGCAGGAACAGTGTTTCGGTGACACGGCCCATCACCGGATGACGGTTCAGAGGCGGTCGCCGTTGCGGTCCACGATCAATCAGCGGATGTCGGCCGGGTGCGCGCCGTGGTCCGCGGCCACTCCGCCGAAACCGGGAACCTGCTCGTTCTGCGATCCGGCTGTGAAATCGCGATGCGGGGATTCCCAAACAACAGGGGCGTATGGGATTGCGGCTCCGGGTCTTTCGAGCCACAATGTGAACAACGGTCTGGGGGGCGGGAAATGACAGTCTCGGCAGACGCATGGAACGGTCAGCGGGCGGGTCAGCACGGAGCGAGCGCTATGGAGGGGCAATTCAACGAGAAGGGTCGGTACGTCGTCGAGAATGTGACCCACGACGATCGGACCTACTCGACGCTGATGCACCTCTCGATCCTCGCGCACTCCCTGCTGCCGGTGATCGCCTTCGCGATCCCGCTCGTGATGTGGCTCGTCAAGAAGGACGAGTCGGCCTACATCGACGACCACGGCCGCGAAGCGGTCAACTTCCAGATCTCGCTCGGCCTCTACAACATCATCGCGTCGATTCTGATCTTCGTGCTCATCGGGATCCCGCTGCTCATCGCGCTGCAGATCTTCAGCATCGTGGTGATGATCTTCGCCGCGATGGCCGCCAACCGGGGTGAGCTCTACCGCTACCCGGTGACGATCCGTTTCCTCAACGACTGAGCGAGTCCTCAAACCGGGCCCGAGACCGAGCCCCCAGACCGAGCCCCGAGACCGGCTCCCCGATTTCCCCCGGCAACCCGGGTCGGCGTTCCCGCGTAGATTGCAGCCATGGTCCCCAACGCATCCGAGATCACCCGCCGAAGGCTGACCGTTGCGACGGTGCTCCGCCTCGGTGCGTCGGCGATCACGCTCGTCGCCCTCATCCCCCTGCTGGTCCTGGTCGAGGAGATCATCGACGGTTCTTCGATGGACTCGTTCGGCGACTGGGCGCCGTTCGTCATCCCCGCCGTCGTCTTCGCCGGCGTGGGGCTGACGATCTGGGCGATCGCGCCGGGGGTCGCCCGCCTCATGGTCCGCGTCCCCCGCGTCCCGAAATGCCCCAATTGCGGGTTCAAGCTCGACCGGCTCGCCGCCCCCACATGCCTCGAGTGCGGCTGCCCGCTCACACCTGAGTTCCTGACCTCGAAGCAGGAACGCCGCGACAACGCGCGTGAACCCGACACCGTCTGGCTCCGTCAGATCGCGACGCTCCTGATCCGCCTCTTCGCGGGCCTCGTCATGCCGATCTCGGCGATCACCGCCTTCGTGCTCGCGATCCAGGCGATCGAGTCGCCCCGCTGGAACACGTGGACGCCCGTTTTCATCTGGGCGTTTGTCGGTGTCTTCGCCTTCGGGCTCTTTCTGTTCGCCTCGTCGCTCTCGATCCTCATGGTCCCACGACGCAAACGGTTCGGCGAGCGCGATCAGCGCCCGCCCGCCCCGGCCGCCTGATCCGCAGGCCTCAGAAGGCGATCCGGTGTCACGCCCGGCGTGATCTTCCGCATCGCGAGCAGTCCCACCGCGACGACAAGGAAGCACTGGCCCGCCAGCTCGCCGATCTCCTCGACGAGCCCCACGCCGATGCCGATTCGTGCGAGCGGCCTGCCCAGGAAATCGTCGATCACGTACGACGCGGCGAGCAGCCCGAACCCGGTCGCGACAAGCCAGGCGAACGGATCCCGCCGGAAGAACCGCCTGATCCACGGGAATCGTGCCAGCGCAATCGGCGCGATCACGAGCAGCGCCGCCGCGCCCAGCACCACCGCCCACACCGCTTTGAGCCCGATCGGGACCGAACCGTCCGTCCACCAGTCGAGCCGGAACCGGACCGCCTGCGACTCATCGAGCCCCAGCATGTGGATGTTCGCGGGGTTGAGCACCACGTGCAGATCGAGCTCGCGCATCCCCGCGAAGAGCGAGACGACGCCGAACCAGGCCGAGATCAGCAGCAGCCTGCCCGATCGCTGCCGCGCCACGGCGACCGCCGCGAGCAGCGCCGTCACGATCCAGACGCCCACCTGCGACCACTCGATGACCGAGAACGTCTCCGCGACGACTTCGTCGAGTTCGAGCGAGGGCTTGCGGACCGCGAGGATGGAGAGCCCGATCGCGCCGAGACCCAACGCGATCGAGATCGGGAACCCGATCGGGACCGAGCAGAGTTTGGGCGTCGCCGGGGCGGCGCGGCCCGGAGGATCGTGCGGGGTTGTCCCGGTTTCGGCGGGCGTCACGCGCCGAGTCTACGCGAGCCGCGCACGGATTGGCGACCGGGCATCCGATCCAGACCCACCCGCTGCGGGGCCGATAGACTGTCGGCATGCCGATCCTCGAGGCCGACAAACTCCGCAAGTCGTTCAACGGTCGCGTCGTGGTCCAGGACGTTTCCCTCCGCGTCGAGGAAGCCGAGACGGTGGGCCTGCTGGGCCGGAACGGCGCCGGGAAGACGACGAGTTTCCGCATGACGATCGGGATGATCGAGCCCGACGCCGGGAAGGTCTTCTTCCAGGGGGAAGAGGTCACCGGGCTGCCCATGTACCGCCACGCCCGCAAGGGCATGGGCTACCTGAGCCAGGAGCCGAGCGCCTTCCAGCGGATGACCTGCGAGCAGAACCTGCTGGCGATTCTTGAGACCGTGCCCGGCCTGAACCGCAAGCAGCGCAAGAAGCGGGCCGGCGAATTGCTCGAACAGTTCGGGCTCATCAAGAAGACCAAAGAACCCGCCCGCACCTGCTCGGGGGGCGAACGCCGCAAACTCGAGATCGCGCGCGCGCTGGTGACCAATCCCAAGCTGGTTTTGCTCGATGAGCCGTTCAGCGGGGTGGATCCGATCGCCGTCGAGGACCTGCAGCGCGAGGTCAAGCGCCTCAACACCGACTTCGGGATCGCGATCCTGATCACAGATCACAACGTGCAGCAGACGCTGAGCGTCTGCGATCGGGCGTACATCGTCAACGAGGGGCACATCCTCGCCGAGGGCACGCCCCAGCAGCTCATCAACAACGAGATGGTCCGCCGGGTCTACTTGGGCAGCCTGTTCCGGGGTGACGAGTTCGACAACACGTCCGCCGTCGCGCGGGTCGGCGAGGGGGTCGCGTGAAACGGTCATTCGTGCTTTCTGGCCTGTCCCTGCTCGCCCTCACCGGGTGTGTCGATCGCAAGATTCGCATCACCAGCGAGCCCCCGGGTGCCCGGGTCTGGCTCAATGACACCGAGATCGGTACCACCCCCGCCGAGGCGGATTTCCGTTTCTATGGTCGCTACGACGTCCGCCTCGAGAAGGCCGGCTACGAGCCGCTCTGGACGGATAAGAAGGCCTACGCCCCGGTCTGGCAATACCCCGGGATCGATCTCGCGGCCGACCTGATCCCGCTCCGATTCGACGACACCGTGGAATGGCACTTCGATCTCGAACCATCGCTTGAAACCACGACCGAACCCGCGGCGCTGCGGAACGATCTCGTCGAACGCGCGAGCGAGCTCCGCGAACGGGCCGCCGCCGATCGCCAATAAAGCCCGCAGAGGTCCTATCAAGAAAACTCGGGAATCAGCTGTCGTCTCGCGTGAGCCGGGCTGTGTTTCTGCGCTTCCGAGTTCCGGGGCAGGCCGCATTGCGTCGGCCGGCTCCTGAAAAGACTCGTCTTGTCGGGAGACAGGTCTTGTCGGGAGACAGGGACAAAAAGAAACCCCCGCGTGGCGCGGGGGTCTCAAAGCGACGCCGGGCCGTGGCGTAGCCCGACGCCAGGTGGGTAGGCGTCTGTATACCGAAGGCCACAAGGGCTGGTGCCCTGTCTCCCCGGCAGTTGCCGGAACATACCGCATCTCGCGGTGCTGTGGCCGCCGAGCATCGGCGGGGCAGTCCGAGAATATATCTCGGAGGGTGACGCGTCGATGCTGCGTGGCGCACGCCGGACCGCTCTGGGCGGACACGGCTCGGTCTTGTGTCAAGATACTGCTGAATCTGGGTTTGGCCATAAAATCGGGGGATCCCCCCGCAATTCTTCCCTCGGATTCGCCCGTTTCTCGGGGTGCTCCAGATGAAATCGGGCCTTCGGCGGAATGGACAGGTCGCGAATCGACCGCCGTCAGACCGCCTTGTGTGAATCCAGAGCCCACGATCCCTGCGTACGCTGCGGTATGGACGCGATCCGAATCGGCACCGTCGAATACCTCAACACGATTCCCCTGATTGAAGGGCTTGCCGGCGTCGAGGGTGTGGACCTCGTGCCCGCGGTCCCGAGCCGGATCGGGGCGATGCTCCTCGCGGGCGAAGTCGATATCGGGCTCGTTTCGCTGATCGATATCGTGCGCGCACCCGAGCAGATGGTCATCCTCCCGGCCGGCATGATCGGCTGCGACGGCCCGACCATGACCGTGCGGATCTTCTCGCGGGTCCCGCTCGGTGAGATATCGATCCTGCACGCCGACACCGATTCCCACACGTCCGTCGCCCTGGCGCGGGTGCTGCTCGACCGCCTGCACGGCGTGAAACCCGAGATCCGTGACTTCCACGCCCGCGAGAACCCGCTCGATTCGGGCGATGGGGACGCCCCCGATTCGGTCCTCCTGATCGGCGACAAGGTCGTCTCGGCCTCGCCCCCGGCGGTCCGATATCCTCATTCGTTGGATCTGGGCGAGGCGTGGCACGCGATGACCGGGCTGCCGTTTGTGTACGCCGCGTGGGCGTCGCTCGCGTCCCGTGCGGACGAGCCGGGGATTCGCGACGCGGCCCAACTGCTCGACCGGAACCGCCGCCGAAACGCGATGCGGCCCGATCAGATCGTGAATCGGTCGGCCGGAGCGCACCGCTGGCCGGTGGGATTGGCCCGAGAATACGTCGGATCGCTGCTGCGGTACGACCTGGGCGATCGCGAAGCCGAGGCGATCGGCGTCTTTGTTGACGCATGCGTGTCATCGGGCGTGCTCGAGCCCGGGACCGAGGTCCCAGAAATACGGGAATTTGTAACGACACCCGGATGAACCGCCCTATCATGGGACTCGTATCGGGGATTCATTGCGGATGCACGCGGCATGTGCCGATCACCGCAGTCGGGTCTCCGTTCGATTCCCCGCGTCGCCGCTCGGCGGTGCCGATTGATCAGGATCATCCATGCCCCCGCTCGCGAAGTGCAAGATCCCCGAGATCGCTGACCTTGCTGACCAACTGCGGTTCGCCTCGGTGGAGGCGTTGGTCAGGCAGGTGGAAGCCGCCGAGTCGCTCGCGGCCGATCTCAACGAGAGCGAACGCTACCCCGTGGACTGGCTCGTCTTCCGGATCACCGGGCACCGCCCCGAATCCGAGGGCGGGCGTGCGGTCTTCACGGGGTCGGCGGTGCTTTCCGACCTGTCCGCGTTTGTGGAGCGTTTGTGCGAGTCGGCGGAGTTCGGGACCGTCGATCTGCCCGACGGTTCTGTGGATGCCGACACGCTCGCCGAGCGTTGGAGCGTGAGCCGGAAAACGATCGACCGGTCCCGCCGGAAGGGTCTGATCGCGCGCCGTGTCCGCAACGACCGCGGGCGCGCAAGCCTGTATTTTTCGCCCGCGTCGGTCTCGGCCTACGAGCACCGCCGGGGCGACGCGATCGAGAAGGCGGGCAGCTTCAGCAGGCTGGACCAGAAGACCGAGGCGACGATCATCCGCCGGGCGGCGCGGTACCGGGCGGTCTTTCAGTGCACGCTCAATCAGGCCGCGGTCCGGCTCGCCGACCGGTTCGGCCGGAGCCACCAGGGCATCCGCGAACTTCTCGAGCGGCACGATGCCCGCGAGCGTGAGCAGGGGGGCGAGCCCATCTTCGAGGAGCGTCCCGACCGGAGCGCGCACACGCAGATCGTTGCCCTCCGTCTGAGCCGATCGGGCGCTGAGCCGTCCGAGATCGCGGGCGAGATCTTCGGCCCGCGGGCCGACAAGCGTCGCGCGACCAGACTGATCCGCCAGGCCCGGGCGAGGTTGCTCAGGCGGCTGGTGCTCGACGGCCCGGTGGGGTCCGCGTTCAATCGGCGTGACGCCGACGAGGTGTTGCTCGCCCCCGAGAGCGTGCGCACGGGTTTGGGCGGCGGTGAGGGCGCGGCGGACCTCGCGGGATTCGTCCGCGTGATCCGCGAGGTGACGCCGGCGTCGCCCACGGTCGAAGCCGCGCGCACGGTGGCGCACCAGTACCTGCGGTTCCGCGCCAAGAAGATGATGGAGAAGCTCAGCGAGACCGACCCCAACCCGACCCGGCTCGACGAGATCGAGACCCGGCTGCGGTGGGCGATGCTCCTGCGCGCCGAGCTCGTGCGCTCGGAACTGGGCGTGATGGGCACGGCCATCGAGCGGCAGGTGGGCCGGTCGATGGACCGCATCCCGCCGCACCAGCTCCGGCCCCTGCTTCTCGCGGGGCTGGTCAGCATGGGCGAGGCGATCGACCGGTTCGCGCCCTTCCACGGCGGGCGGCTCGCGGGCGCGGTCTCGATCCGCCTGAGCAAGGCGATCACCCGGCAGATCGACAACCCGGGCAGCGCGTACAACGTCGCGCGCCACCGCCCCGCGACGGGGGCGGCGATGCCCGACTTCACGCGGATGTGGCCCGGTGTCGCTTGGTCGGCGTGGCTCGCGCCGCTGCCCGGCCTGCGCGACGCGTACCAGCATCTCGAGGGCCGGGACCGGCTCGTCATCGGGCGGCGGACCGGCTTCGACGGGGACGCGCCCGAGACAATCACCGAGCTCGCCAAACGCCTGGAGACGACCCGGATGCACGCGGCCCGTTACGAGCGGGCGGCGATCCGCGAGGCGCTGCGCGTGCACCGCGAGCTCGTCCGATCGGACGGTTGATCGTCGCGGCGGCCGGCCCGGTACCATCGCGGGATGAGCGAAGCGCCCATAAGCGAAGCGGAGCGGAAGGCCGTCACGATCGAGTCGGTTCGGATGATCGTCGGGATGGAGATCCATGTCGAGTTGTCGACGGCGAGCAAGATGTTCGCGCGCGCGGCGAGCCCCGCGGCTCCGTCCGGATCGGCGGGCAGCGTTGCCGCTCCGGAGCCGATGGCGAACACGATGCTCGACCCGGTGGTGATGGCGCTGCCCGGTGCGCTCCCGGGGCTGAACCGTCGTGCGGTCGAGTTGTCGATGCTCGTTGGTATGGCGCTGCACTGCTCGATCGCGTCCGAGACGAAGTGGGACCGCAAGGGGTACACCTATCCCGATCTTCCCAAGGGGTATCAGATCAGCCAGTACGACCTGCCGCTGTGCTACGACGGGTATGTCGATGTTCCAGAGATCAATGAGAAGGGCGCGTTCGATCTGGTCGGGAAGACGACACGGATCGGCATCGTGCGCGCGCACCTGGAAGAAGACGCGGGGAAACTCTCGCACGAGGCGCCGTCGTCACATGGTGGGGGCGCATCGATCGACGGCTCGCTGGTGGATCTGAATCGCGCGGGGACGCCGCTGCTCGAGATCGTGACCCAGCCCGACATCCGATCGTCGGACGAGGCGGTCGCGTTCTGCAAACTGCTGAGGCTCGTGTGCCGGTTCGTTGGCGCGACCGAGGGCGTGATGCAGATGGGGCACATGCGGTTCGAGCCCAACATCAACTGCGAGTTGGTGCTGGGCGGCGGGAAGACGGTGCGGACGCCGATCACCGAGGTCAAGAATCTCAACTCGTTCAAGGCGGTCGCGGGGGCGATCGAGCACGAGCTCGCCCAGCAGCCGGGGCGGTGGCGCGACGACGGCGAAGAGTTCGGCCCGGGGACCAAGACCACGCGCGGCTGGGACGACACGAAGGGTGTGACCTTCGTTCAGCGCGAGAAAGAAGACGCGCACGACTATCGCTACTTCCCCGATCCTGACCTGCCCACGCTGTGCATCGACGAGGCGTGGCGCGACGAGGTGAAGGCCTGTCTTCCCGAGTTGCCGCTCGATCGGCTCGGCCGATGGCAGGATGCGATCGGGCTCTCGCCCGAGGAGGGGATGGTCCTCATCGACTCACGCGAGGATTCGGCGCTGTTCGACGACGCGGTGGACGCGATCGTGAACGGCGGCGCATCCGGGAAGGGTGCGTCCCGCCGCGACGCGGGCAAGGCGGTCTCCAATATCGTGCTCCAGCACCTCGCGCGGCTCGCGAACGAGCGGGGGTGCGGGTTGGCCCAAGTCGGCCTGAGCGCCGAACAGATCGCGGCGATCGCGGTGCTGCGGCTCGCCGACGATATCTCGGCATCGAACGCGGGAAAGCTCGTGGAGAAGCTGGCCGAGGTTGGGTACGCAGGCCGGGACCCGGCGGGTGTCGCCGAGTACGAGGGCTGGCTGATCGTCCGCGACACCGGCGCGATGGAGGCGTGGGTCGACGAGGTCATCGCGGCGAACCCCGAGATGGTCGAGCAGATCCGGGGCGGCAAGCAGCAGGCCGTGGGCCGGCTGATCGGCGAGGTGATGGGCAAGAGTGGTGGGAGCGCCGACGCGAAGGCGGTGCGGGCGATGCTGCTCGAGCGGATCGGGACCTGAGAAGGAAGATCGCATGGAAGCCGGTGCCATGGAGACACCGCGGCGCGGTTTCTCCATGCGGCAGGTGATTATCCCGGAGAAGGCTGCGCCGCCACCTGGGCACCCGCACCAAAAAACCCCGCGGCTGCGGGGCTGAGTTCGGGATCAGAATCACTGATCAGCGCCGGTAATCGTGCCGGTTCGAGCCCTCAAAACCGGCCTGTCTTGAGGCAGCACTTCTTGAAACCGGGTGCCGCTGCCGCATGGGCAGGGGTCGTTTCGGCCCAGCTTCTCGGTGAACTCCTTGAAGCCGGCCTCCGTCGGGACGCCTCGATCACCCTGCTTGACGCTTGTTTCCGAGGGGAATCCTCGGCGTCGTTTGCTGATCGGCTCGAAACCATTGGTCGTCGAACTGTTCGAATCGCTGCATGATGCACCTCCTTGGTGATCCGGACCGGATCGGTGTGGTTTGCCCGCCACGCCATGGAGATGCGAGACGAGTCTACGCTGAGTTCGGGCGGCGACAACCGCGGAGGCATCAACAACAGAGCACGAAGGAATCGTCATGGCAAAAGTGATCGAGCGCGACGGCACGAAGTTCGTTTCCACGGGATCGGCGTGGGAGGCCGCGAACGGGTACAGCCGGGCGGTCGTGGTGGGGGACCGCGTGTGGTTCAGCGGGACGACCGCGGCGATGCCGGACGGGTCGATCTGTGCGCCCGGCGACGGTGCGGCTCAGACGGCGCGCTGTTTCGAGATCGTGCAGAGCGCGCTCGATGCGCTGGGGCTCGATCGGTCGTGCATCGTGCGGTCGCGGATCTATACGACGGACGTGAGCCAGCACGAGGCGATCGGGGCGGCGCACAAACAGTTCTTCGGGGAGCACAGGCCGTGCCTGACGCTGGTGGGGACGAGCGGGCTGGTGCACCCGGACATGGTCGTCGAGGTGGAGTGTGAGGGTGTTCTGGGCTGATGTCAGTGTGCACGGGCGGGGTGTCATGGAGACACCGCGGCGCGGTTTCTCCATGCGGCAGGCGAGTATCCCGGAGAAGGCTGCGCCGTCTCCGGGGCACCCGGTGTCGATGGAATCTGTTAGTCGAACACGATCGTCTTGCTGCCCTCGATCAGCACGCGGTCATCGAGGTGGAGCCGGACGGCGTCGGCGAGCGTCGTGCGTTCGAGGTCGCGGCCTTTGCGCACCAAGTCATCCACGGTGTCGCGGTGGGAGACGTGCGCGGTGTTCTGGGCGATGATGGGGCCCTCATCGAGGTCGGCGGTCGCGTAGTGACTCGTGGCACCGATGAGTTTGACGCCGCGCTCGAAGGCCTGGTGGTAGGGCTTCGCGCCGGCGAAGGCGGGCAGGAACGAGTGGTGGATGTTGATGATCAGGCCGGGGCGGGCGGCGGTGAAGGTGTCGGAGAGGATCTGCATGTAGCGGGCGAGGACGATGAGGTCGAGGCCGGCGGGGTTGTGCTGATCGGCGTCGAGCAGGTCGGCGATCGCGGCTTCCTGCAGGGGCTTGCTGGATTCGGCGACGGGCAGATGATGGAAGGGGTGGCCGAAGCGTTCGGCGAGTTCACTCGCGGCGTCGTGATTCGAGATGACGCGGGTGACCTCGCACGCGATCTCGCCGGTCGAGACGCGCCAGAGCAGGTCGGCGGCGCAGTGCAGGCTCGGGCCGACGAGGACGGCGATGCGCTTTGTGCGGCCTGGCCAGCGGAACGACGCGTCCATGGCGAGGGGTTCGGCGACGGCGGCGGTGAATTCCGCCTCGGTGCGCGCGCGGTCGTCCGCGTCGGGCATCGGGTTCCCCGACCCCCGGTCGAACTCGATCCGCATGAAGAAGCGGCCGGTCCCGGGGTCGGTGTGCTGGTCGGCGTCGAGGATGTTGAGCCCAGCGCCCGCGAGGAACGAGGCGACGCGGGCGATGACGCCCGCGCGGTCGGGGCAGCGGATGAGGATGCGTGCGGTGGACATGGGCCAGGTCTCCGGCGTCTCTTATCGACCGCTCGCGACCAGTTCTTCGCTCAGTGTTTCGAGTGCGTGGGTCAGCACGCGGATCGCGGCGTGGTACTCATCGATCACGAGATGCTCGGTGGGGCTGTGATCGAGGAGCGAATCGCCCGGGCCGTAGGCGGCGATCGGGCACTGCCAGATTGGGCCAACGACGTTCATGTCGCAGGTTCCTGTTTTGACCTTGGGGTGGGGGCGTGCGCCCTCGGTGCGGATGGCGGCGGAGAGGGCGCGGGCGACGGGGTCGTTGCGGCCTGAACGCCAGGCTTCTTCGTCGCCGGTGAAGATCAGGTTGACCCCGTCGTGGTCGATGTCGCGGATGACTTCCTGGATCTCTGAGACGGTGATCCATGTGGGGAGGCGGTAACCGGCGTTGAGTTCGCCGATGTCGTGCAGCCCGTCATTGTTGCTCGCGATGCCTCGGACGGACCAGAGGACGCGGTCGAAGTCGCCCGTGCGATCGGCGTTGAGCTCGTGCACGCGCTGCTGGACGCGGTGCCACCAGGCGATGAGATAGTCGCAGGCGGAATCACCGGGGCCGGCGGAGTGGCCGTTGTCACGGGTGACGGTCGCGTTCATGCGCACGGAGCCCTTGTAGCCGAGCGTGACGCCGTCCCAGGCGCTCGGTTCGCCGATGATGCAGGCGTCGGGCTTGAGCTGAGTTTTGAGGTGGTGGGCGCCGGGGGATTCTTCTTCTTCGCCGCAGGCGGCGCAGACCAGGAGATTGACGTTCTCGGGGAGGTCCGCCCGCGAGGCGGCGGCGAGGAAGGACGCGAGCGGGCCCTTGGCATCGACGCTGCCCCGGCCGTGCAGGATGCCGTCGTCGTCGAGGCGGACGGGGATATCGCCCGGCACGGTGTCGATGTGCCCCAGCAGGACGATGGTCTTCTGCGGCGCGCCGGGGTCGGTGGTGTGGGCGCGGCGCCACGCGAGCCCGTTGCCGGCGGCGTCGATCTCGCTGTGAAAGCCCGCGACCGCGGCACGGCGCACGAACACGTCCACCGCGGGGCGTTCTTCGCCGCTGAGGCTCTTGGTGTTCACGAGCTCGACGATGAGGTCGGTCGCGTCGTCGTCGGTCATCGGGCGCACGGCGGGTGCCTCCGTCGGGGTTGCGAGTGTTTCGGTGATCGGCGTGGGTTTCATGCGTTCACCCCGTCCTCGGATGGGGTGAAGACGGTCCCCGCGCCGGCGCGGGCCGCGGCGATCGGGTTCTCTCCGTTGGCAGACCCGATGATCGACCGCTTCACGCCCCCGTTGAGCGACTCTTCCGCGGCGAGGACCTTGTTCTTCATACGGCCGCCCGCGGCGGCGCGGACGGCCTCGATGCCCACCTCGGCGGTCGAGGCGATCAATGTCGATCGGTCGCTCGGGTCGGCGAGCACGCCGGGGACGTTGCTGAGCAGGAGCAGTTCATCGGCACCGATCGACGCGGCCGTGATCGCGGCGGCGCGGTCCGCGTCCACATTGATCGCGACGGACTTGCTCGGATCATCACCATCGACCGCGAGCGCGGGCGGCGTGAGCACGGGTGTCCGCCCGCTGTCGAGCAGGAGGTTGATCAGCGAGGCATCGCACGATTCGACCTTGCCCGAGAGATCGTCGCGGATGATGGTCGTTCGGCCCTCGTCGTCGACGGCGCGGATCGCGCCTTTTCGCTTGCCGCGCCAGAGCCCGCCGTCGATGCCGCTCAGGCCCACCGCGTTGACACCTCGCTGCTGGAGGTGCTCGACGATGCCCTTGTTGGTCTTGCCGCAGTAGACCATCTCGAAGATCTCGAGCGTGCGGCGGTCGGTGCGTCGGCTCTCGTGGCCGCTCGGGCTCTTGATCGTCCGGGGCGGGTGCCCGAGCTGTTCGCTGACGACGTTTGTCTCGTGCGACCCGCCGTGAACGAGGATGGCTCGCGTACCGCTCTTCACGAGTTCGGCGAATTCATCGAGGATCGGGCCGAGCTCGATGCCCTCGCCCCCGCCGATTTTGATGACGATTGTGGTCATGGGTGGTTCCAGAGTGAAGGCATTGGGCACTCGGCACTGGGTGAGACAGATTCAGGCGGGATGCAGGCCCGGGAAAGAGAGCCCCGCGGTCTCATCGAACCCGAGCGCGATGTTCATCGCCTGGATCGCGCTGCCCGCGGCGCCCTTCATGAGGTTGTCGATGGCCGACACCGCGACGACCCGGCCCGTGCGCGGGTCGACGCCGAAGCCGACGTCGGCGTAGTTGCTCCCGCCCAGCACCGAGGGGTCGGGCAGGCGGAACAGCCCCGTCCGCTCGCAGACGATGCGCACGAACGGTTCGCCCGCGTACTGCGCCCGGTAGAGCTTCCAGAGATCCTTCATCGCGAGCGTCTCGGTCGGGATGACGTGTGCGGTGCACAGCACGCCCCGCACCATCTCGATCGCGGTGACGCTGACATCGAGCGTGAAATCGCCCAGCATCTGGTGCACTTCCGCGGCGTGGCGGTGACCGGTCATCGCGTACGACCGGACGGCCCGCGACCGCTCGGGGTGGTGCGACGAGGCGCTGGGTTCGGCGCCCGCTTCGGACGACCCGACCTTGATGTCGGCGATCACGCGCTCGATCAGGCCCGCCTTCGCGAGCGGCGCGAGCGCGAGGTTCATCGCAGTCGCGTTGCAGCCCACGCCGCTCACGAATCGGCTTCCCGCGATGTTGGCGCGGTTGAGTTCGGGGAGGCCGTACGCGACGTCCGTGAGCCTGTGCGGCGCGGGGTGGTCCTCGCGGTACCAGTGCTTGTAGGTTTCCGCGTCGCGCAGACGGAAGTCGGCCGACAGGTCGATCACCAGATCGCCCAGCCCGCTGTACCGCTCGATCTCCTTCGCCGCCCGCCCGTGCGGCATGCAGAGGAAGACAACGTCGGCCTTCTCGAGCTCATCGGGCGCGGTGAAGACGAGATCCGTCCGCCCCCGCAGGTTGGGGTGCTTGCGGTGCATGGGTTCGCCCGCGTTCGCCCGGCTCGTCACGGCCTGGACCGTCACGCCCGGATGGTCGAGCAGGACGCGCAGCAGCTCGCCCCCCGTGTACCCGCTGCCGCCCACGATCGAGACGGTCATACGCTCGTTGGTGTTCCCTGTGTCCGTCACGCGATCCCCTTCGATTCCAAAAACCAGTATCCCTCACCCGGGTGCCATGGAGACGCCGCGCAGCGGTTTCTCCATGCTTCTTGCAAGGCGGTGATCACGCTCCCGGAGAAGGCTTCGCCGTCTCCGGGGCACCCTCAGCATCACGCCGTCGCCTTCTCCACCTCCGCGACCGCTATCGCATGCCTGGCGACCAGCAGCGGGATGTTGACCCCGGTGGTATCCACGCTGTTGCGGAACTCCATCGAGTGGTTCACTTCGTTGACGAGCATCCGCCGGCCTCGCGGGTCGGACTCGGGCGATTCGAACAGATCGACCGCGACGACATCGCCCCGGACGGCCTCGGCAGCACGCCGGGAGAGCTCGCCGAGTTCGTCGGTCACCGCAACGCCCGAGGCCTTGGCGCCGCGGGCGGTGTTGGTGACCCAGTGCTCGCTGTGGCGCGCGATGGCTGCGACCGGTTCGCCCCCCACGACGAACACCCGGTAGTCCGCGCCGGGCTTGTCGACGTGCTCCTGGATGTAGTGCACCTGCTGGGCGCTCGAGCCCAGCGTGGCGCGGTGCTCGATGACCGCTTCCGCGGCATCGCGGTCGTTGACCCGCGCGAGCAGACGCCCCCACGAGCCCACCGTCGGCTTGAGCACGGCCGGATAGCCGATCTGCTCGACGGCGTCCAGCGCGCCCGCTTCCTCGACCGCGACGAGCGTGCGCGGCGTCGGGATCCCCGCGGCCTCGAGCGCCAGCGAAGTCTGCAGCTTGTCGCTCGCGATCTCGATCGTGTCTGCCCGGTTGATCGTGCGGACGTTGAACCGCTCGAGCACGCGCGAGATCGTCGTCGAGGCCCGCAGGCTCACGCACCGATCCAGCACAAGGTCGTAGCCCGACCACTTGCCCGCGTCGGCGAGGTCGAACACCTCCGAGCGTACATCGACGGGCTCGACCGTGACCGAGGTGCCGATCTCCTCGAACGCGTCGAGCAGCATCCGCTCTTCGGTCCGCAGGCGTGTATAGATGAGGGCGATCCGCATGGTCGGCTCCGTGGGTCAGTGATCAGGCGTCGTGGGCGTGTCCTCAATCGGCCTTACTCGCCCCAGTCTTCCTCGACCTCGGGGGCGACTTCGAGGGCGATCGGGTCGGCGTTGGTGACCTCGAGCTCGACGCTGCAATCGCCGCAACGGACGACCTCGCCGTTGAGGGGGGCCTTGGCGAAGGTGACGGTCGCGTCGCATTCGGGGCAGTTGGCGGTGATGGTGTCGCTCATGGTGAGTTCCTTTCTCGGATTCGTGATCTCTGCCGGGTCTCTCTTGAGACGATGATAAGAAAAAACCCCCGGGCGTCGTGTCCCGGGGGTCGTCTGCTCGACTGATTCTGCCGTGTCGTCGGTTAGACGCTCACGCCGAGAATGCCGCAACGATCGCCCGGGCACTGCCCTTTGGCTTTCGATTTCCCGGCTTTTTTCATCGCGGCGTTGGTCAACGGTGGTCTCCGTCTCGGCGGGTGCCATCACCCGGCGAGCAACAATGAATAGCGGGGCGGGCCCTCCCGTCAAGCGCCCGCCCCGCATTGTGTCCCAAAACAGTGGCCCGAATCCGCCCGGCTCTCCATCCACTCTCTGGTCGCATTCATGCGCCGCCCGTTCCGAATCAGGCGAGATCGAAGATCAGCACCTCGGCCTCGCTGGTCGCTCGGATCTCGATCGAAGCGCCTCGCGACAATTCGACGCCGTCGCCTTCGCCGATCGTGACGGACTCCCGGTCGACGGTCAGTTCGAGATCGCCCCGCACGACTTGGATCCAGCCGAAGCGGTCCGAGGCGAACGGTCTGACCGCCGATTGCCCTGCCTCGAAGACCCCCGCGTCGATGGAGACGTCCTGATTGATCTTCACGCCGTGCTCGCTCCCGGCCGGGCTCACGATGGTGGTGAGCCGGCCCGGCCGATCGTGCACGCCCGTCGATTTCTCCTCGTAGTCCGGCGTGAGTCCCTCGGCGCTGGGCAGGATCCAGATCTGCAGGAACCGGCCCGGCTCGGTCTCCGAGGGGTTGAACTCGGAGTGGCGGATCCCGGTCCCCGCGGTCATCCGCTGGATATCGCCGGGGCGGATGGTCGAGCCGTTCCCGAGCGAGTCCTTGTGCGCCAGCCCGCCCTGCACGACGTAACTCACGATCTCCATGTTGTCGTGGGGGTGCTCGGCGAACCCGCCGCCCGGGGCGATGCGGTCGTCGTTGATGACCCGGAGCGAACGGAAACCCATCATGTTCGGGTTGTAATAGCGCCCGAAACTGAACGAGTGACGGCTGTCGAGCCAGCCGAGCGTGGTCGGGCCGCGGTCGGCGGCGCGGTGCAGCGTGAACCGCGGCGTGCTGGTGGTGGTCGAGGTGTCGGTCGTGCTGGTGGACATGGTCGCCTCCCAAATGTGCGTCTCGTGTCGCGCGGGGCCCGCGATCGGGAACCCGGACACGCCACGACACCATAATAGTTGTTTCAACAAGTATATTCCCGCCTGTTTCTCACCGATTTCACGGCAAGCGATCGACCTCGACGCACAGGCCCGCTTGCGGCCGGATCGGGCACCCTTGAAATCGACGCCCCCGCGCCGGTCTGGCCGATACACCGCCATGGCCTTCCCGGTGTACATCCACGGCAACTACGAATCCCGCTACGCGCTGCTCGGCGCAATGGCCCGCGAACTCGGCGCCGCCTTCGAAGAGCGCGGCTGCCCGGTGAACCCGGATGAGCCGGTCGGCTCGACGCCCGGCGCGATGATCTGGTTCAACTCCCCTGCGTCGATCGACGCGATCCCCGACGCCGCCCGCGACCCGGCGAACGGTGTCGCGCTCATCCAGATCTTCGTCGATCACCCCTACGCGCTCAGCGAGCCGTTGATCGATGAGCTGGCGGCGCTCCCGCACTACCGGCTGTTGATGCCCTGCGTTGACGGGCTGCACCTGCTCCGAGACCGGTGGCCGACCCTCCGCGTGGGCTACCTCGCGCACGCGGTCCCTCCCGAGTCGGTCTGCGAGCGAGCCGAGGGCGACCGGGAAGCGGGCGTGATCGTCGCGGGGTCGATCCACTCCGAGGCGGAACTCGCCGAGACCGAGTCCCGGTTCCCGTCCCAGTTCCAGCGTCCCTGCCGCGAGATGGTCGAGCTGATGGTCGCGCATCCCCACATGCCCTTCGAGCAGGCGGCGGATCTGGTGATGGGCTCGCGGTCGATGCCGACCGTTCCCTGGGCGGTCTCCGCGGGTCTGTGGCGCCTGGTCTCCGCCCGGGTCAACCGACGCCGGCGCATCGCGCTCGTCGAGGCGCTCCAGGGGCTGCCGGTCGAGGTCTGGGGGCTCGACCCGTGGCGCGAGGTCTGCACGGGAACGATCGAGTACAAGGGCGAATTCGCCTACGCCGACTCGGGGACGATGCTCGCGAGCACCAGGTGCTGCCTTGCGTGGGGGCCCACCCAGTTCCAGCACAGCTACTCGGAGCGGCAGCTGCTCTCGATGGCGGCGGGGTGCGCAACGGTCTCCGACGACCGCCTGCTCGTGCGAGGCCAACTCGCCAGGGGCCTCGAGGTCTTCGACGCCGCCCGGCCCGCCGAGGCCGCGGACCTGTTCCGCGATCTGCTCAACGACGAGCCCCGTCGCCTCGATCTCGCGAGGCGGGGGCGTGATCTGGTCGCCAGCGCGTTCCTCTGGAGCCACCGTGTCGAGCGGATCGCGTCGATCGCGTCTGAGGCGATCACCTCGGCTCGTGAGGGAGGCACCGCGGTCGCCGCGGCGTAAAGACGAATATCAGTTCTTCAGCGTGAACCCCGCGCCCAGCGGACCGTCGCTCGCGCCACGCGCTCGCCAAACAGCTCGGCCGTGCGCCGGTCTTCAGCGGGCGGCGTCTGATCGGGCGGCCCATCGTCCGACTGCGCCTGCATCCCGAGCCACGACCCCATGCGGTTGATCCCCGTGTCGTCGTAGAACAGCCCCTGGCTCACCCAGATCATGCTGTGCTGGGCGGCGAACATCGCGATGTCGATCAGGCAGTTGACCTTGTCCCCGCTCAGCCCCCCGGCGTTGGTGAACCCCGCGGCGAGCTTGTCCTTCCACCGCTGTGTGCCCCACGCGACGCCCGATGATTCCATGAAAGCCTTGAACGTCGCGCTCACGCTGCCCATATAGGTGGGGCAGCCGAACACGATCGCGTCGGCATCGTGCAACACATCCCATTCGGCGGGCAGCGCCCGGTCCACGGGCCGAGGCAGGTCGTCCACATCGATGAGCGCACACTCGATGTCGGCCACGGCCGACACCCCGCGTGCGATCGCCTCGGCGATGACCTTCGTGTGCCCGAATTCGGAGTGGTAAACAACGGCAACAGTCGGCATGGGGGCTCCCGGCGGGGTCTCAATCGTGCGCACGAGGGCGCTTCACGCCAAGACTGTAGAACCCGCGATCACCGCCTCGGCGTCCGACACCTTCGACGCGAGCGCGTCGGCCGATGCCGCGACGATCGTCGCGTGCCCGATCTTCCGTCCCGGCCTCGGTGATTTCTCGTAATCGTGCAGGCTCAGCCCGGGGATCGCGAGCAGGGCGCGCCGGTCGGGCCAATCGCCGATGATATTGAGCATCGCCGAATGACCGCGGGCCGCGGTCGATCCGAGCGGCAACCCCAGGATCGCCCGGAGGTGGTTCTCGAACTGGCTCGTCGCGCACCCCTCGATCGTCCCGTGCCCCGTATTGTGGACACGCGGCGCGATCTCGTTGGCGAGCAGAGAGCCGTCGGCTCTCTCGAAGAACTCGACCGCGAAGACGCCGATGTGTCCCAGGTCGTCGCCGATCTTCCGCGCGTCCGATTCGAGCTCGGCGACACGCTCGGCCGACACCCCCGGCGCGGGGCAGACCGATTTCCGGAGGATCCCCGACTCGTGCACATTCTCGAATGGCGGGTAGCAGCGGACCTCGCTCTCGCCGCTGTCGTTGACCGTGCGCACGGCGACGATCGAGACCTCGCGCACGAACGGGATCATCTCATCCAGCATCGCCTCGACGCGTGCCTCGCCGGCTGAGGCCGACGCATCCTGTGGATCGCGGCCGTGCGAGGTCGCGCCGTGCCACGCGGGCTCGGCCTCGTCGATCGCGTGGATCCGCGCCTGCCCCTTGCCGTCGTACCCGAGCCGGCGAGTCTTGAGGATCGCGGGGAGCGGGAAGCCGGCATCGAGCGCCGCCTTGAGCTCGCCGAGCGATTCCACGGCTGCATGCCCGGGCGTGGGGATGCCGACCCGGTCGAACAGCTCGCGCTCGTTGAGCCGATCCTGGGCGACCTCGAGCGAGCGTGACGAGGGTCGAACAGGCAGGAGGCCTTCGAGTGATTTCGCCGCGTGGACCGGGACGTTCTCGAACTCATAGGTGACAACCGACAGCCCCTCGGCGAAGCGGGCGAGCGTGTCGGTATCATCGAAGCCGACCCCGTTGACCGGGCCCAACGCCGACGAGGGCGTCGGGGCGCCACCGGTCGCGTCGAGGAACCGGCAGCGGACACCGAGCGAGACGCCGGCTTGAGCGAGCATGCGCCCGAGCTGGCCGGAGCCGAGGATGCCGATGGTTGCGTCATCGTGCGTTTGGATCATGGTTTCGACATACTGGCGGTAGAGCAGGCGGTGCCCGAGGATCATGGTGCTCGCGGCGTTGACGGTAAGCAAGCCGCCGAGGATCAGCGTCATTCGGACTTCGCTGAAGCCCGCCATGACGCTTCCGATGATATAGGTGTTCAGGAGCGCGAACAGCGCGACGAAGCCCAGCAGGATCGTCGCGCCCGACGGCACTCCCGGCACGCGGACGGGGCGGATGCACGCGAGGCAGGCGAGGACCGCCCCGTAGTAGAACGCCGAGAAAATGACGGTCGTCTGGATCGTGCTCAGGTTGAACGCGGCCTCATCGAACGGATTGATCGTGTAGTAGATCCCGAAGGCGAGGAACTCGGCGGCAAGCCCGACGATCGCGCACCACTCGAACCAGCGGGGCGGTCGGCGGATCTCCCGGGCGGTCGTCGCCCCGCCGCACTCTGGGCACCGCTCCAGCGTCGCTCCGGTCAGGTCATACCCGCAGCGGGCGCATCGAAACGACGCGTCGTCGTCGTTGCCCCGGGAGGTACCCATCAGTTCCCCCCGCTCGGGTCGGGTTGCGCCAGCACCCGTTCCGTCTGCTCCCGCCGGAATGTCTCGAGCGCCTCGACAAATTCCGGGTGCGCCCCCGCGACGATCGACACCGCGAGCAGGCCCGCGTTCGTCGCGCCGGCCTTGCCGATCGCAAGCGTGCCCACCGGGATGCCGGCGGGCATCTGCGCGATCGAGAGCAGGCTGTCGATGCCGTTGAGCGCTTTGGATTGCACCGGGACACCGAGGACGGGGAGCGTGGTCTTGGCCGCAATCATCCCCGGCAGGTGCGCCGCGCCGCCCGCGCCGGCGATGATGACCTCGAGCCCCCGATCGCGGGCGGTCGAGGCGTACTCGAACAGCAGGTCGGGCGTGCGGTGGGCGCTCACGACACGTTGTTCGTGGGGGATGCCCAGCGTCGCGAGCGATTCGCAGGCGTGCCGCATCGTCTCCCAGTCGCTCGTCGAGCCCATGATGACGCCCACCAGGGGCTTGTTGTCGCTCATGCCTGCAGGGTACCGCGCCGCCCGGCCCGGAGGCGATGGCGGGCTGCGGCGAGACGGGCGATGCCGTCGGCCGGGCGGATACGATTCGCTGTCCGGCAGCGGCGCGGATGAGTCCGATGCGCTTCACGAGCATGCATGACGAACAGCACGACGGATAGCCCGATTGCCGACCAGCCGCACGACCGTCCCGGCGCGAGCGGCGGGCGAACCGTGTCGTTGCCGACGCTCCACAGCCACGGCCCATCAGACTGCATCGTCCTCCCGGTCCACGGGCTCGCGTCGGAGGCCGCGGCGCGTCGGCTCGAGGGCATGCTCAACCGGATGGAGCATGTGCGTGCAACCGCGTCTCGGGCGGCTGGCGTGGTCCGCATCGCCTACGACCCCGAGCACCGCACGCTGGATGAATTCGCCGCCGCGATCCGAAGGCTGGGACTCAAACCCGATTTCGACGCCGCCCGCGTCTGCGACGGATCGCCCCTGCCCACGACCGCGCCGTCCGGGCCCGGTCCGATCCTCCGCGCCGCGACATGGCTCGCCGGGCACCCCGAGATCGCGATCGTCGCGCTCGGCGGGCTGCTGCTCCTCAACGGGTGGCTCGTCCACCTTCTCGAAGGCCCGCTCTGGCTCCGGCTCATGCTGCTCGGGGTGAGCGCCGCCTGCACGAGCACCGAGACCTTCCCCGAGGCGATCAGCGCGCTGCGCCAGAAGCGGCTCGATGTCGACGTGCTCATGTTCGTCGCCGCGGGAGGTGCCGCGGCCCTGGGGCACTACGAAGAGGGCGCGTTCCTGCTGTTCCTGTTCGGATTGGGGGCCGCGGGTGAGCACCTCGCGCTGAGCCGGGCGCGGCACTCGATCCGTGCGCTCACCGATGTCGCGCCCGATACCGCGACGGTCATCGACGAGCGCGGCCGGGAATCGGTGGTGCCGGTCGCCGATGTCGCGGTTGGTGCGCGCATCGCGGTCCGCCCGTTCGACCGTGTCCCGCTCGACGGCCGGATCGACGACGGCCGGTCCGCGCTCGACCAGGCCCCGATCACGGGTGAGAGCGTGCCGGTCGATAAATCGCCGGGCGACGAGGTCTTCGCGGGTTCCATCAACGGCGAGGGCCGGCTCGAGATCACCGTCACCAAGCCCTCGACCGACACCACGCTTGCCCGCGTGATCCGCCTTGTTGAAGAGGCCCAGGCGAGCAAGTCGCCCACGCAGCTGTTCACCGACAAGGTCGAACGGGTGTACGTGCCGATCGTGTTTGTCGCGATGCTGCTGCTGATCGCGCTGCCGCCGCTTCTGACCGAGGTGACCTGGGGCGTCGCCTTCTACCGCGCGATGGCGTTCCTGACCGCCGCCTCGCCCTGTGCGCTCGCGATCGGCACGCCCGCCTCGATTCTGTGCGGGGTGGCACGGGCCGCGCAGATCGGGGTGCTCGTCAAGGGGGGCGCCGCGCTCGAGGCGTTGGGTCGGAGCGAGGTCATCGCGTTCGACAAGACGGGAACGCTGACGCTGGGCGAGCCCGCGGTTGTGCGGCTCGCGTGCGCGCCGGGGGTCGACGAGGCCGAGCTACTCGCGCTCGCCGGCGCGATCGAGGCGCAGGTGAACCACCCGCTCGCCGACGCGATCGTGGACGCGGCCCGCGATCGGGGGGTCGAGATCCCGAAGTCCCAGGACGTCCGTCAGATCAGTGGCGCCGGGGCCGAGGGGGTCGTCGATGGGCGCACGATCACCATCACGAAGCCCGCGGCGGTGGGGGAGGGCATCGAGATCGACCGCGCGGTCCGCAGCGCGATCGACGGGGCGATCCGCGAGGGGATCACCGTCGCGGTCGTCGTCGAAGGCGGGCGCGCGCTCGGGTTTATCGGCATCGCCGATCGGCTGCGGGACGAATCACCCGGCGTCATCGAGCAGATCCACGCGCTGGGTGTGAAGCACGCGACGATGCTCACCGGCGATCATCGGGCGGCGGCAGAGGCGATCGCCAAGCGCGTGGGCCTCGACGATTGGCGCGCCGAGCTGCTCCCCGAAGAGAAGCTCCGCGCGATCGACGAGCTCTCGGCACGGCACGG
Source organism: Phycisphaerales bacterium UBA1926 (assembly GCA_002337215.1). Taxonomy (GTDB): domain Bacteria; phylum Planctomycetota; class Phycisphaerae; order Phycisphaerales; family UBA1924; genus UBA1926. The sequence goes on from DDFO01000026.1 coordinate 86,715, forward strand.
CCGCGTCGCGATGGTGGGAGATGGGGTCAACGATGCGCCGGCGCTCGCGCAGGCCGACGTCGGCGTCGCGATGGGCGGCGCGGGTGCGGATGTCGCGATGGAGACCGCCGACATCGTCCTGATGGGCAGCGACCTCAACCACCTGCCCCGCGCCATCGGGCTCAGCCGGTTCGCGAGGCGGATCATCACCCAGAACCTGGTTATCGCGCTGGGCGTGATCGCGGTCGTCGCGCCGCTCGGGGCGCTGGGCATCGCGAACCTCGCGCTCGCGGTGCTCCTGCACGAGGGCTCGACGGTCGTGGTCGTGCTCAACAGCCTGAGGCTGCTCGGGTACGAGCGCGGTCGGGTCAGGGGGCGACAGGGAACGACAGGCCCGTAAGGCTGAACCAGCCGACTTGCGGGGGCGTGAGCAGTTGAACCCGGCCGTCGGCGAGGACGTCGACGCGGACATACTGCCCGTTCGAACTCGCCGAGAAGATGTGCCGGCCGATCGGTCGCATGTCCGCGGGGAGTATCGCGATGACGCCCGCCCCGCCACCGGTCGTTTCGACGAGGCCCGAGAGGAAGACGATGTTCCCGACGCGGGTGGCGCGGGCGTCGTCGTAGCCGAAGCCGTAGTTCTCATAGCCGGCAGAGTAATCCAGCCCGATGCTCCGGTCGTTGCTCAGTGCGTCTGCGACCGCGGCGCTGTTGGCGAAGTCGGCGGTGTTCGCACTGTTGGCAGCCAACGCGGAGCCCGCCGATTCCGCTGTCCGGGCGAATTCGGCGGTCCAGGCCCTCGGCGTGAAGCGCATCGGCAGCGGCGCGCCAACCTTCGTGTCATCCGCGGCGTTGTACAACTCGACAATCAGGTCACCCGCGTTCGCCAGGTCCTCGGGGTCCGGCAGGGTGAGTTCGAGCGCGAACAGCCCTTCGTCGGCGACGAGCACGGTCTCGGGTGTCTCAAAGATCACCTCGCCTCCTGCCGCCTCGGTTTCGCGGATCAACGCGTACACCGGGATGCTCCCGTTCACCGGTCCCGCTCCGTCGGCGAGCGCGCCCTGAATCGTGAAGATGGGGGAGAGCGCCGGTCCCCCGAACACCGCGGCGGTGATGACCATCCGATCACCGGCGATCGGGCCGGTGTTCGGTGTCGTCGGGCCCGCCTGCCGCGTTGCGCAGCCGGACAGCGCCGCGCCGGTGACCAGAGTCATGATCACGCCGAGTGATTTGATTCGCATCGCTCTTCTCCTGAACTGTTGCCGGTCGGGCTCTCACCCGGCCGTTTCGGAGGCGGAGCGTATCGTCTATTCGGCCACTCGACCATGCCAAACTGGCCCGCGAATCGTTCGCGTGGTCCGAGAACAGCATCGGCCCCGCAGGCGGGTGCGCGTGATCGGGTGCGTGTTGCGAGTACTCGCCCGGGTTTCGGCTCGGCGCTCAGCCGATCGCGTCTTTGCCCCGCATGCCCGTCCGCACCCGGATGCAGTCTTCGAGCGGGATGACGAAGATTTTGCCGTCGCCGTGGTCGCCCGAGTGGTCGGGGCCGTCGGTCTGGGCGTGCTCCATGATCGCGTCGATCGCGGGCTGGAGGAATTCGTCGTTGACGGCGAGTTCCAGGCGGACCTTCTTGAGCATGTCGATCTCGATATCAGCCCCGCGGTAGGTCTCGTGGTACCCCCGCTCGGCGCCGCACCCCAGCGCGTTGGTCACGCTCATCTTCGTGATGTCGGCGCGCAGCAGGGCCTGCTTCACGTCGGTGAAGACCTCGGGTTTGAAGTAGGCGATGATCAGTTTCATGCGATGGTCCTCGATCGGTGCGTTCCCGATCCGTGCGAAGCCTTGTGTGCCACGGCCGTGTCGGCCGTGCGGGTGTCCGAAGCTGCGACACACGGCCGGCACGGCCGTGGCACACAGAGGTCG